>NZ_JACIXG010000005.1 GCF_014360585.1 Nocardioides sp. | reverse complement strand
CCGCTAATCTTCTACACGTTGCTTCGGTAACACTGCGCCTGTAGCTCAACGGATAGAGCATCTGACTACGGATCAGAAGGTTTGGGGTTCGAATCCCTACAGGCGCGCAGAACATGTGCAAATGAGACAAAGACCCCTGACTAGGCAGTACGCCGAACGGGGGTCTTTGTCTGTGTCGGCAAGGAGACCCTCAACCGGGGCACTTGCGCTCAGTTCGCTGGCCAGGGCTGGGTCGGTGACCTCGATCGGGGTTCAACATGCTCGTCACCTGTCGCCCTTGGTTCCGTAGCACCCATGTACCTGACGGGCGGCGTGGCGAGCGGCTGAGCGCCGGCGCGACGTCGCTTAGAGACGGCCCGCCGCGCCGTAGGGGTAGGGCGGGTAGATGTAGCCCGGTGCCCAGTAGGGCGCGACCCCGTAGTAGCCGTAGTAGTCGGGGTAGGTCGACTGCTCGACCAGGTCCGGGTCGTAGTCGGGGCTTCCGGCGATGTGCTCCCGAGTGGTGTTGACCTTGACCCGGTCACCCTCGATGTCGGTGATCGCGTCGACAGGGATGAGGCGCTTCTCCTTGCCGATGCCGAGGAAGCCACCCGAGCCGACCTTGAGGAACCGGACCCGTCGCTCGTCCTCGTCGATGAGCAGACCATCGACATCGCCGACGTCGTCACCGTTGCTGTCCATCACCGAGAACCCGCGCACGTCGTCCGCGATGCTCGCCACTGTCAGGTCGGTGTCGTCCAGGTCGACCAGTGCTGAAGGCTTGGACATGGTTGTGCTCCCTTTCTCCTTGGATGTGTGCCGATCAGGCAGTCACCAGGTACCCACAAGCGGAGAGGCTGACACGATGATGTAGTTGCCGGCCACCTCGGCGGGAAGGTGCTCCCGTCGTCCTCGTCGACCAGGCCGAGCGCAGCGGCCGAGTTCGAGCAAGCGTGCGCAGAGTCTCGCGCCATCACCGCAAACCTTGACCTGGACCACGTCACCACCCACCACCCGACGCGCGGACCGATGACGCTGCGATGGATCTACCAGCGCATGATCGAGGAACTCTCGCGACATGCTGGCCACGCAGACATACTCCGCGAGCAGATCGAAGCAACACGATCAGCCACACGTCCACCGACCCACTGACGCAGCACGGTCTTTCCTGGCCGGGAGGTGGGCGGTCCTCGGCCCAAGAGCTGCCGGAGCGATGATCCTCGCATCGTCACCTCAACGCGGTGCCGACGGCGGGGCGTAGAGGTCGAGCAGGGCGGTGAGGGCCGTGGTCTGGCTGTTCATCGGGAAGAGGACGTGCAGGCTGGTGCGGCCTTTCTGGTCGCTGAAGAGCAGGTCGTGGCGGTAGCTGAGACGGCCGAGCACGGGATGACGCACCCGCAGGCGCACCTGGCGCTGGACCGCGGGGGCGGGGTCAGCGGTCCACCTGCGTTCGAAGGCCGCGCTCTCGGTGCGGAGACGGCGGATCTCCGAAGCGGCCGCCCGGGTGTCGGTGCCGCCCTCTCCCTCGGTCGCCGCAGCGAGCAGCGAGAGCACGGCGCAGCTGGCGTGGTGCCAGTCGGGATAGAAGTCGGGCGCGGCCGTGTCCAGGAACATCATGTCCGCGAGGCTCTCGTCGGTGGTGAATCCGGTGTGCAGCCCGCGCCACCGCGAGTTGGCGGAGACGACCCTCAGGCCGGCGTCGAGGACGCTCGCGGGCAGGTGCTCGAGTGCGGCGAGGGCGCGGGCAAGGGCGGGCAGCGCGTCGTGGGGTCGCGAGTGAGGCCGTGCCGGTCGGGGAGCGAGCGCCAGGAGCTCTCGCCGTTCACCGTCCGAGAGACCGAGGGCCGCGGCGAGGGCTTCGAGCACGCGGCGACTGGGGTTGCGCCGGCGTCCCTGCTCGAGCTGTGCGTAGTAGCCCGTCGAGATCCCGGCTCGTGCCGCGACGTCTTCGCGGCGCAGCTTGGTCCGCCCGTCGAGGATCGAGCCCCCGGCGGTGAGTCGATGGCGTCGTAGGAGGTCGCCGAGCTGGTTGACCACGGATCAACGGTAGGCGGACGACGGCCTCCAGAGGAGGGGCGTGCTGCACCCACCCACGCGTCAGCCGGCGTCGCCGGCCGACGCCTCGTCGAGGGCGGCAGCCTCCTGCGGCGGAAGGTGCTCGGCGAGACCGAGGAGTCGGCGCTCGCTCACGCTGCCCGGCGCGGCCTGGTAGACGACCAGCTCGAACCCGGGCTGGTGGGCCACGTGGAAGGTGAGGAAGTTGATGGTCATCTCGCCGCCGACGACGTGCACTAGGACCTTCTCGTCGCGGGTCTTCGGCTCCACGTCGTACGCCTCCCACAGGGCGGCGAAGTCGGCATCGGCGAGGAGGTTGTCCATCAGCTCGCGGTGCCGTTCGGGAGAGGCCGAGAGTCGAGCCGTCGCACGCAGCGCGGCGACGCACGACTCGGCCGCGCGGTCCCAGTCGGCGTAGAACTCGCGCCCCAGCGGGTGGAGGAACACCATCTCGACGAGGTTGGAGGTGTTGCGGAACGGGGCGAAGAGCGCAGCGGCGGTGCGGTTCATCGCGACGATGTCGAGGAGAGGGTCCAGCACGAACGCCGCCGACCGCTCCCAGGACTCCATCATGGTGAGCAGCGCGGGGTCCACCTGCTGCGGTGCTCCGCCCAGCGGCTCCCACCTGAGGTTGGCCAGGTCGTACAGGTGCTCGGTCTGGTGGCTCGTCAGCTGGAGCGCGCGGGCCAGGGCGTCGACGACCTGCTGCGAGGGACTGTCCTCGCGTCCCTGCTCCAGACGGGTGTAGTAGTCGACGCTGACGCCCGCCATGAGCGCGACCTCGTCACGCCGCAGGCCCGGCACGCGGCGTGCGCCTGACGTGGGCAAGGGGAGCGACTCGGGACTCGCCGCTGCGCGGCGCGCCCGCAGGAAGCTGCCAAGCGTGGTTGCCGTCATGACGTGATCCTAGGGAGCCGGTAGATGGGAGTCGACGGACGCTCGGACAACGCCGTGCAAACGAGCCGTCGGCAGCGTTCCTAGGCCGGCTCCATCACGAATCCGGCGTGGTGCAGCTCCTCGTCGACGAACCGGCCGAAGGCCCAGAAGCCCGAGTCGTCGAGGTAGACGATGCGGTCCCGGTAGAGCCAGAAGGCACCCATGTAGGCGTTGGGCCGTCCGGCACGGGTCTCTTCGTAGCGCCCGCTGCTGTGCAGGTGCTGGTGCAGGTAGTCGGTGCGGTCCACCCACGTGCCCCACCGCGGGTCGCGGGCGCCGGCCGCGTCGGCGTGGGCGAGGCTGTCGATGATCGGCTCGCCGTCGCGCGCCACGATCCGCCCGTCGACGACGGCGAGCACCAGACGCTCGGGAGTCACCACGAGCTGGTGGAGCGCCGCGCTGCGCGTCACGCCGCCGGCCACCACCACGAAGCTCGCCTGGCTGCCTGGGGTGGGCACCGGGGACTCGTCCCGCTCGGGGTGCTCGCTCAGCACGGTCGCGTCGAGCAGGGGAACGAGGGTCGCGCCGGCTGCCGGGATCTCCAGGGTCTGCGACCCTGCGGGGAGCTCTGCATCCGTCACTGCGGTGATCCGCTCGCCCACCACTCGGACGCTGCTCACCAGGCCGTCGTACGCGGGATCCAGGCTGAGAATTCGTGCGTCGCGGACCAGAAGATCGGTGTCGTGTTCGGCTGCCATGCCGCCAACGTAGGGAGGAAGTCGCGCCGCAAACAGGACGTCGTACACCCATGTTCGCGAAGGGCGCACACCCAGGAATCACGTGTTCGATGTGCGCCGCAGGTGCCGCGGATCAGGACGACAACGGCTCAGGCCGTCTCGAGGCGGCTGCGGAGCACCCAGCTCGAAGCGCTGTACGTCACCGCCTGCGCGCTCGAGGTCGCGACCCGGCCCCATAATGTCCCGGTGACCCTTCCCCAGCTCCTCGGGCGCCTGCGCCAGGTCAAGCCTCTCGGTTCCGGCGGATTCGCCGAGGTGTGGCTCTACCGCGACCCGGTCCTCGACTCGCTGGTGGCCGTGAAGGTGCTCAGCGCGCAATGGACTCAGGCGGCCGACATCCGGGAGCGGTTCCTGCAGGAGGCGCGCTTCCTGCGGTCGGTCGACTCGCCCCACGTCGTCTCGGTCCACGACATCGGCGAGACCCCGTCGGGTGCGCCCTACTTCGTGATGTCGTACGCCGACGCGGGAAGCGTCGCGGAGCTGATCACCCAGCACCCGCAAGGCATGCCACCGCAGACGGTGGCCGACGTGGTGGCACAGGCCGCGTCCGGCCTCGACGCATTGCACGCGCTCTCGGTCATCCATCGCGACGTGAAGCCGGCCAACATCCTGCTCACCGGCGGGTCCGACGGTCGGCTGCGTGCGATGGTCGCCGACCTCGGTGTGGCCCGCGCGCTCGACCAGCTCTCGGAGGTGACCCGGCAGATCGGGACGCCTGCCTACATGGCGCCCGAGCAGTTCGACGAGTCGCTGCCGATCGACCATCGCGCCGACGTACGCAGCCTGGGCGCGGTGGCGTGGGCGATGTTCGCGGGTCGCTCACCTGCGCCCGCGTTGACGGTCGTGTCCCGGGTTCCCGACCTCGGCACGGTCGCGCCCGTGCCGGCAACGGTGTCCGCGGTGATCATGCGTGCCCTGGAGCCGAGGGCCGAGGACCGCTGGCCGGATGCGGGGAGCTTCGCCGCAGCGCTCACCGCTGCGGCCGATGGGCGGGCGGTCGTCGTACCTCCTCCTTCGGACGCGCAGACCGTGCTCCGTTCGCCGGCCTCGACGCAGCCCCAGCCTCAGCCGACGCAGGCGCCGCCCGCGCGCCGCCGGCGCACCGCCGTCCTCGTCGCGGCCGCAGTCGGCCTGGCGCTGGTGCTTGGCGGTGCGGCGACCTGGTTCGTGGCGCGTGGCGGTCCGGCCGAGGATCCGGCCAGCGGCGCGGAGACCGCGGCTGGGAAGCCGGTCAGCGGAGCGGAGACCGCGGCCGTTCGGTTCATCGACGCGCTCCAGGCAGGTGAATGCGAGGCCGCCGGCCTCTACATGCCTGACCTCGACGACCCGGCCGCGTGGAACTGTACCGACGACGCCAACGGCGGCGACGGCTTCTACTACCACATCCTCGAAGACCTCGACGCCGCCGGCGAGCGGCGGATCGAGGACCTCGGGGACGGGCTCTTCCGGGTGGTCTGGGTGGACCAGGGCTACGTCAACATGCAGCGCCAGGAGGACACCCTGTTCAAGGTGCAGGCGGTCGTCTGCTGCTAGCCCGAGATCCGGGTGACGGTCCCGGTCAGGCTGAGAAGCACGAAGGCGCCGGTTGCGGCGAGGGTTCGGAGCGTGTGGAAGATCAGCCACGGCTTCTCGAACGCGGACACGGAGCCGCCGTTCGCCAGGGCGTCGTTCAGCGGCAGGTTCGCCGCGAAGGTGATGACGACGGCGGCGACGGCGAGGCAGGCGGCGGCGATGGCGAGGTGGCTCCGGTGCCATCCGAGGAGCATCAGGGCCAGTAGCGGGGCGCCCAGGAAGAAGGCCAGGAACACCGGGTTGACGATGACCACGTTGAGCCGGTTCATCACCCGGGCGTAGACATCGTCAGGCTGGCCGTGCAGCGCCGGCATGAATGCGACAAGGAAGGCGATGTAGATGCCGGCGGTGACGCCGTTGAGCAGCCTCGCGCCGGTGAGTACCGCCTCGCTCATGCCTGCTCACCCCGGTCGAGATCATCGATGCTCCGAGCAGCGCGGCCCAGGACTGCCTCGACGTCGCTGGTCACGTATGCGTTGCGTCCGTCGAGAACCTCCTCGAACAGGTACGCCAGCCCGGCCGCGTCGGGCGCGGGGAACCCGGCCGCGGTCAGGACTGCGACGTAGTCCTCGGTGGGCATGGAGCGGTACGTGACGGTGGGCCCGCCGATGGCGTGCGCGGCCTCCTCGAAGGTGAGCAGCTGAGGCCCGGTAAGCTCCAGGACCCGGCCGACGTACGCCTTGTCGAGGAGGGTCGCGACGGCGACGTCGGCGATGTCGTCGGCGTCGACGAACGGCTCGGCAACGGTGTGCTCGACCATGGTGAGCGACCCGGCCGCGAGCTCGTCCGCGAACGCACCTTCGGTGAAGTTCTGCACGAAGAAGGCCGAACGCAGGATCGTCCACTCAGCGCCCGAGGCCATCATGGCCTGCTCGGCTCGCTGGGCACCGTCCTCGCCGCGGCCGGAGAGCAGTACGAGACGGCTGCAGCCCGCGGCGACCGCCTGAGCGGCGAACGCGCCGATGCTCTCGTCGGCACCCGGCAGACCGAGGTCCGGCTGGAAGGTCAGATAGGCCGACGTGCAGCCGTCGATGGCCTCGGCCCAGGTCGTCTGGTCGTGCCAGTCGAACCGGGGCGTCGAGTGGCGGGTGACCCCACGTACGTCGTGGTCGAGGGTCTGGAGGCGGCGGGCGACGCGCTGGCCGGTCTTGCCGGTGGCGCCGGTGACGAGAGTTGTCATGCCTCTAATCTGGCTCACCAGGAGAGACGTTGGAATACGCATGGCTCCAGGTGCCATGCGTTATCGTCTCACCATGTCGTCACTCGATCTGCTCATGGACGGCCCGCGGGCCCAGGCCGCCTTCCTGTTGAAGACGGTGTTCGCCGGCGAGTGGTCGATCACCGCCGAGGACGAGGTGCCGCTCACGGTCATCGCAATCGCACGCGGCGAGGCAGTCTTCACCGGCTGCGAGGGACCGCAGGAGGTGGCGGCAGGGGACGTGATCGTGTGCCGCGGGCCGGCGACCTATGTCATCGCCGACTCGGCCGATCGCCCTGCCGACATCCGGATCCTGCCCGGCCAGGTCTGTGTCGACCCGAGCGGTGCCCTGCTGGCCGAGGAGCTGGCGCTGGGCGTACGCACCTGGGGCAACAGCCGCTCGCCTGAGGCAACCGTGATGCTCATCGGGACCTATGAGCGCGAGACCTCGGTGGGCTCGCTGCTGTTGTCCCAGCTGCCGACCAGCGTGGTGCTGCGTGGCTTCGACACCGCCGTTCTCGACCTGCTGTCGACAGAGCTGGTGCGTGAGGAGGCCGGACAGGCGGCTCTGCTCGACCGACTGCTGGACGTACTCGTGGTCAAAGCTGTGCGGGATGTGCTCGCGGACTCACCGGCACTACCGGCCGACGACGCCGTGGCCGCGGTGCTGCGGGCGATGGAGCAGCACCCCGAGCTGCCCTGGACGGTCGCTGGTCTCGGTGAGCAGGTCGGTCTCTCGCGAGCCGCTCTGGCGCGACGCTTCACTGAGCAGGTCGGCGAGCCACCGCTGGCGTACCTGACCCGGTGGCGGCTCGCTCTGGCCGCAGACCTGCTGGTCGGCACGGACCTGACCCTGTCGGCGATCGCCGCCCGCGTCGGCTACGCCAACCCGTTCGCGCTCAGCGCTGCCTTCAAGCGCGTCCACGGCACCTCGCCGACCTCCTACCGGAGCCGCCATGTCGCCTGAGGCCCTGGCCTACTCCTCGCGGACGATCTTCGGCGGCCCCGCCGATGACGCCTCGCCGCGCTCGACGGCGGCGGTGTGGCTGGTGAGGGCGCGTTCGAGGAGCTCCATGAGAGGGGTCTCCTCGCGCGCCATCTGCAGGTAGTCCGGGCCGAGGGAGACGATGAGGTCGCGCTCGGCGAGGAGGGCGTTGTGGATGCGCTCGCGCTCGGCGGGGTCGCTGGTGTACTCCGAGTCCAGGTATGCGGCGGCGTGCCGACGGGCGTTGGCGATGGCGTTCTTGGCCCGGCCGCGCTTGCTGAAGAGGGAGGCGACGACGGTGACCACGAGTACGCCGAGGATGACGCTCAAGGACAGGCCGGTGCTGATCTCGGCCACGTGCACGGGATCGCCGTCGTTGATGAACGGGACGTTGTTCTCGTGGAGCGCGTGCAGGACCAGCTTCACGCCGATGAAGGCGAGGATCGCGGCCAGCCCGTAGGACAGGAAGATGAGCCGGTCGAGAAGGCCGTCGAGCAGGAAGTAGAGCTGGCGCAGGCCCAGCAGGGAGAACGCCGTCGCGGTGAAGACGAGATAGACGTTCTGCGTCAGCCCGAAGATCGCGGGGATCGAGTCGAGCGCGAACAGGATGTCGGTGCCGCCGATGGCCACCATCACCAGCAGCATCGGCGTCAGGATGCGCTTGCCGTTCTCCACCGTGAAGAGCTTGTCGCCGTCGTAGTGCTCGCTGACGTGGAACATCTTCCTGGCCAGCCGGACGATGAAGTTCTCCCCGTGGGAGTCGTCGTCGGGCTTCAGCATGTTGCCGGCCGTCAGCAGCAGGATCAGCCCGAACAGGTAGAACACCCAGGCGAAGTTGTTGATCAGAGCGGCGCCCACGAAGATGAACCCGGTGCGCGCGATCAGCGAGAAGGTGATCCCGAAGAGCAGCACCTTCTGCTGGTCCTCGCGGGGCACTCGGAAGCTGGTGATGATGATCAGGAAGACGAACAGGTTGTCGACCGAGAGCGCCTTCTCGGTGATGTAGCCGGCAAAGTACTCCCCGCCCATCGTGCCGCCGCCGATGATCAGCACGCCGACGCCGAACAGCAGCGCGATCGCGACGTAGAGCGCCGACCAGGCGGCCGCCTCCTTCAGCGTGGGCGTGTGGGCCTTGCGTACGTGGAAGAAGTAGTCGAACCCGAGCAGGCCGACGATCGCGACCACGGTGGCCACCCACACCCATGTCGGTGTGCCCATGCTGACAACCCCCTGAGAGTCGATCTGCGAGTCGGTCCGAGTGAGACTCGCGGTTCAGCCTAGGCGGAGGTGCGCGGGATCGACACCCCATCGAGGATCTGGGGGAGCGCGTCGTCGAGAAGCCGGTCGGCACGAGGGTCGTCGGGCCGGATCGTTCGCATCGTGAGGCTGTGCAGGAACACGCCCATCATCGTCTGGGCGAGGAGGTCGGTCGGCATCGTGGAGGTGCAGTCGAGGCGGTCCAGGGCGAGCTCGACCACCTCGACGAGCTGCTCGCTGAGCGCCGTGAAGGTCGCCGAGCTGATCTCTCGCGCATCAGGGTCGCGCAGGCTCTGCAGCACGACCTCGCTCTGCAGGACGTACCAGCGGTCCTGCATGGGGCCGACCGCATCGAAGGCCGCTCTGATCAGCGATCCGCTCGAGTCGGCGTCGTTGTGCTCGGCGACGGCGGTGCGTACGGCCTCGATCAGCCTCTCGGACTCCTCCTTGAATGCCTCGAGGAGCACCTCTTCGACGCTGCCGAAGTTGGAGTAGAAGGCTCCGCGCGTGTAGCCGGCGGCGCTGACCAGGTCGTCGACGGTGACTCGGCGCGCCCCGCGCTCGACGAAGACGTCGACGGCCGCGGCCAACAGCCGCGCGCGGGTGTTCGTACGTCGCCTGGGGGCCTTCACCTCGGTCATGTAGCAATCCTCACATACACCGACGATACGTTTTTGTATTGAATGCGTTAATGTATCGAATGTGTCCTCCTACCTCTACCGCCTCGGCCGGCAGGTCGCGCGCCGAGCCAAGACCGTGCTGGCCCTCTGGCTCCTGCTCGCTGTGCTGCTGGGCGCACTGACGGTCTCGCTCGGCGGCAAGCTGCAGAACGACTTCACGATCCCGGGCACGGAGTCCCAGCAGGGCCTCGATGCGCTCACGCAGCGCTTCCCCGAGGTCTCCGGGACCTCGGCCCAGCTGGTCTTCGTGGCTCCCGAGGGGGAGAAGATCGAGGACCACCGCGCGGAGGTCCGGGCGGTGCTCGCGGAGGTCGAGAAGGTGGACCACGTCGCGACGGTCACCGACCCGCTGGCGTCGGAGAACCGGACGGTGAGCGACGACGGCCGCGATGCGCTGGCGACGGTGCAGCTCGACCGCGGTCTCGACGAGCTCCCCGAGGGCGTGACCGAGGATCTGGAGAAGGCCGCGGAGCTGCCGGAGGGGTCTCCGGTCGAGCTCCACATCGGCGGGGATGCGTACTCCGTCACGGGGGTGCACGTCAGCGCGACCGAGGCAATCGGCCTGCTGATCGCCCTGCTGGTCCTCGCAATCACGTTCGGGTCGTTGCTGGCGGCCGGCCTGCCGATCCTGACCGCGCTGCTCGGGGTGGCGATCGCGATGGCCGGGATCTTCTCCGTCGCCGCGGTCACCACGATCTCGGCCACGACCCCGACCCTCGCGCTGATGATCGGGCTCGCGGTCGGCATCGACTACGCGCTGTTCGTGATCGCCCGCCACCGCAGCCAGCTGGCCACCGGTCTCGGGGTGGAGGAGTCGATCGCCCGGGCGGTCGCGACCGCCGGAAGCGCGGTCATCTTCGCGGGCGTCACGGTCATCATCGCGCTGTGCGGCCTCGTGGTCGCGGGCATCCCGTTCCTGGCGGTGATGGGGTACGCAGCGGCCTCGGCCGTCTTGGTCGCGGTGCTCGTCGCGCTCACCGCCGTGCCGGCTCTTCTTGCGCTCGCGGGGGAGCGGCTCCGACCGAAGCTCGGGTCTCGGGCCCATCGGCGTGAGGCTGCCGCGGAGGGGCGGCCTCACGCCACTCTCGGGGCTCGCTGGGTGCGGCTGGTGACCAAGGTGCCTGTCCTCACCGTCGTGGTCTCGCTGCTGGTGATCGCCGTCCTGGCGATCCCGGCGCGCGACCTCGCACTGGGACTGAGCGACAACGGCAGTGCCGAGCCGGGGAGCAGCCAGCGGGAGACGTACGACCTGATCAGCCGTGACTTCGGGCCGGGCTACAACGCGCCGCTGTTCGTGACCGCGGACATCATCGACACCACCGACCCGATCGGGGTGATGGACTCTCTGGGTGAGTCGCTGGGGGCCTACGACGGTGTCCAGAAGGTAGCGCTGGCCACCCCGAACCGGACCGCCGACCTCGGGCTCGTGGTGATCTACCCGACCACCGAGAAGAGCGATCCGGCGACAGCGGAGCTGGTCGAGGCGATCCGTGCCGACAACGCCTCGCTGGAGAAGCGGTTCGGGATCGAGGACGTGATGGTCACCGGGCAGACCGCGGTCGCCATCGACGTCAGCGCCCGCCTCTCCGGCGCGATCCTGCCGTTCGGCGCTGTCGTCGTCGGTCTGTCGCTGATCCTGCTGACGATCGTGTTCCGCTCGATCGCGGTCCCGTTGAAGGCGACCTTGGGCTATGTGCTGTCGGTGGCGGCGTCGTTCGGCGTCGTCGCCGCGGTCTTCGAGTGGGGCTGGGGCGCCGACCTGTTCAACGTCGCGAAGGTCGGCCCGGTGATCGCGTTCTTCCCGATCATCCTGATGGGCGTGCTCTTCGGCCTCGCGATGGACTACGAGGTGTTCCTGGTCTCCCGGATGCGGGAGGACTTCGTCCACACCGGGGATGCGCGGCGCTCAGTCGACACCGGGTTCACCGCCAGCGCCCGCGTCGTCACCGCCGCGGCGATCATCATGATCGCCGTCTTCGCAGCCTTCGTCCCGAACGGGGACCCGATCGTGAAACCGATGGCACTCGGTCTCACTGTGGGGGTGCTCATCGATGCGTTCCTGGTGCGGATGACGCTGGTGCCGGCGGTGCTCGCCCTGCTCGGGCCCCGGGCCTGGTGGCTGCCGCGCTGGCTGGACCGCCGGATGCCGGTCCTCGACATCGAGGGCGAGGCGCTCGTCCACCATCTCGAGCACGCCGACTTCGTGGACTCGCACGGCGAGGTCGCGGTTCGGGGGCGGCACGTCGCGGTGCCCGGTGCGCTCGCTCCGCTCGACCTGACGCTTCGGCCGGCCGGGATCGGCGTCGTCCACGGGTCCGATCCCGTGGCGCGCTCTGCCGCGCTCGCTGCCGTCACCGGCCGGCTCGGGTTCGAGGGGCAGCTGGTGGTGCTCGACCGGCTGCTGCCCGAGGAGTCCGGAGCGGTACGCGCCCGGGCGGCTCTCGTCGGCAGCGTTGCCGAGGCGCTTCGGCTCGCCGAGGCCCGGCGGGTGCCGGCGCTGGTCGCGATCGACAGTCCCTCCTCGCTCGACAGCGGCCAGATCGCTGCCCTGTCCGCGCTGACCTCGCGAGGCGCCACGGTGCTTCTCGGGATGCCGTCGTTGCCCGCCGTGCCACAGGTCGCGGATGCGATCGCTCGCGCCGTGCCGCCTGCCGACACCCAACCTCAGACCGAGCTCGCTGATGCCGTTGCTCCGGTCGCCGACCTGGAGACAGTCCGATGAAACGTACGAAATCATGGTGGGGCGGCCGCCGCCTGGTCGCCGCCGCGATCCTGCTGCCGGTCGTCGTGACTGCGCTCGCGCTCGTCGCGCTCGGCGACCGCACCGAGAACCTCGACCAGGTCCCCGCCGCCGTCGTCAACCTCGACGAACCGGTGACGACGGGCAGTGGGAAGAACAAGCAGACGATCTACGCCGGGAGAGCGCTGGCCGCCGACCTCGTCTCCTCCTCGGGGTCGTCTAGCCCCACGCTCGGCTGGGAGCTCACCGACGAGGAGGACGCGCGCTCGGGTTACGCCGACGGGACGTACGCGGCGGTGATCACGATCCCGGAGGATCTGTCCAAGACGCTGTCCGGGGTTCAGGGGAGCGACCCCGGCGCCGGCCGGGTGAGCGTGGAGGCGTCCGACGCCTCGAGCGAGTTGACCGCCGAGATCGCACGGCAGGTCGCGCGGCAGTCGGCATCGACCCTGGGTCGTACGGTCACCACCACCTATCTCGACGGGGTCCGCGACCAGACCGGGAAGCTCAAGTCCAGCCTGACCTCGGCCGCTGACGGTGCCGACCAGCTCGCCGACGGCACCTCTGCCGCCGACTCGGGGGCGGGGAAGGTCGCCGACGGCGCCAGGTCGCTCAGCTCTGGTGCCTCCGGGGCAGCCGATGGCGCCGCGCAGGTCGCGGGCGGGGTCGACTCGCTCGCCGGTGGTCTCGGCCGGCTCGAGAGCGGGGCGGGCTCGTTGGCGAGGGGTGCGGGGAAGGCGTCGAAGGGGGCCTCCTCGCTGGCCGCCGGAGTCGACTCGCTCGCTGGTGGTCTCGGTCGGCTCGAGAGCTCGACCGCGGAGCTCCCGGCGCAGACCTCGGCGCTCGCGACCGGCGCCGCGCAGGTGTCGGACGGAGTGGACGGCTACACCCAGCTCGCCAAGGGCTGGGCGCAGGCGTGCGCGAGCGACCCGCTGCTCGCGGCCTCCAAGCCGCAGCTGTGCGGCGCCACCGGCGCGGCGGTCGGACCCGGCGGTGGGCAGGCCGACCAGCTCGCCGCCGGTGCGGCTTCGGTCGCCTCAGGAGCATCGGCGCTGTCGCAGGCGGCTCCCGAGCTGGCCGGCGGGATCTCGACGGCGGCGGACGGGGCCGAGAAGGTCGCGTCCGGGGCCTCGCAGGTCGCCGACGCGAACGCCCGGCTCGCTGCGGGGGCGCGTGAGCTCGAGAGCGGTCTCGGCAAGGCGGGCGACGGCGCCTCTTCGCTGGCCTCCGGTGCCGACCGGCTCGCCTCCGGGACCAAGCAGCTCGAGAGCGGGTCGGCGTCGCTGGCCACGGGCGCTGACGATCTGTCCGCCGGGGCCTCCTCGTTGACCGAGGGCGCGTCCTCGTTGGCTTCCGGGCTCGACGAGGGTGCCTCGCAGATCGCGGTCCCGGGTGAGAAGCAGGCCGAGGTCGTCGCCGACCCGGTGCAGGTCTCGGTCGCCTCGGAGACCACCACCTCGGGGGCGACCCGGCTGGCGCCGGCGGTGATCGCGCTGGCGCTGTGGCTGGGTGCGTTCGCGATCTATCTGCTGCGTTCGGCCTTCCCGGTCAGGCGGCTGCGGGAGGCGCTCCCGGCACGTCGCCTCGCGTTGCTCGGCCTGTGGCCCGCCGTGGCAGTCGGGCTGGTGCAGGCGGTGCTCATCGTCGTCGTGGTCGGTGCGCTCGGCGCCGACCTATCCCAGCCTGTCGCCACGGCTGGGATCGCGATGCTCGCTGCGGCGGTGTTCGTCGCGGTGCACCAGGCTGCGGTCGCGCTCGCCGGTCAGCGTCGGGGCTGGCTGATCTCGCTGGCCTTCCTCGCTCTGCAGCTGGTCTCGCTCGGCGGACTGCTGCCGGTGACCACGGCGCCGGGGCCGTTCGACGCACTCGCCGGGATCCTTCCGGTCCCGCTCGCCGCCGAGGCGCTGCGCGGGGTCGCCGTCGCGCAGAGCGGAGCGGCGGTGGGTGCCTCGCTCCCCGGCCTGGTGCTCTGGCTCCTGCTGGCGCTCGCGGTCAGCGTCTTCGCGGCCGGGCGGGCGCAGCGTACGTCGGTGGCGGAGATCCGTGGGGCGGCGGTTTCTGCCTGAGCGGTGCCGGTGTGGGGCACGTGTAACACGTCGTTCGTAGGACTATCCGGTCGTTATAAAAGGCGAGTAGACCTACGAACGACGTGTTACAGCTCGGCGCGGAGGCTCAGAGCGAGGTGTCGTGCAGCACGATGTGCTCGTCGAGCGGTGCGCGGCCGATATCGACGCGATTCACCGAGGCGTCGGGGTCGGCGGTGCCGAACGAGATGCCGTAGAGCAGCTTGCGGTCGGCGGGTAGGCCGAGGTGGGCGCGGACGGTGTCGGCGAAGAGGCCGTGCATGCCCTGGGGGACGCCGTGGTAGCCGCGGGCGGTGAGGGAGAGCAGGAAGTTCTGGGCGTACATGCCGACGTCGTTGGCGGCGCGTACGACGTCGCCGAGCTGAGGCACGAAGAGCAGGGCCACGTGGGGCGCACCGTAGAAGCGAAGGTTCTCGGCGACGGCCTTGGCGCGTCCTTCCTGGTCGTCCCGGGCGATGCCCAGGGCGCCGTAGAGGGTGGCCCCGGCGTGCTGTGAGCGCTGGACGTGGACGCTGTCGTCGTCGCCGTACGTCGTGGTGAAGTCGGGGCTCATCTGGCCAGCCTCGAACGCCTTGAGCATCGCCTCACTGAGGCGCTCGCGGGCGTCGCCGGAGAAGACGTGGACCTCCCACGGCTGGGTGTTGCTGTGCGACGGGGCGCGCTGGGCGTCCTCGAGCACACCGCGGATGTCGTCGGCGGGCACCGGGTCGGGTAGGAACGCTCGCGCAGAACGGCGCGAACGGATCACGTCCGTGAAGGTGTCGACGGCGGTCGTGGTCACAAGAAGGTCCTCTCAGGTCTGCCGAGGCTGATCGCCTCGATCCACTCCTGACAAAAGACGGAGGGACTCTCCGGTATTCCGAGGGCGGTGCGAAGGTGGCCGATCCCACAGTCCCAGGTCCTACCCGGTTCGGGTGATACCCGGGGATCGGACGGAGGCCTTTGCCGCGGCGCGACGAAGACTCGAGGTCCGACCTATCTGAGGGGGAAACCCATGATCCGAAAGCTCGTCTGCGCGGTCGCGGCGGGGGTCGCCGCGGCGGCGCTCTGGTCGATGCCGGCCTCGTCTGCGCCCTTGCTGCAGCTCTCCGGCGCGATCTTCACCACCGACGTGTCCGGTGCGCCCGTCAACCTCAACCACTACGCCGCCAAACAGGACGTCTATCTCAACGGCGGTCCCGGCATCAACGCGCCTGATGACGCGGCCGGCCTGCCTGCCGGGATCTACGCCTTCCAGGTGACCGATCCCTCCGGGAAGTCGCTGCTCTCCACCGATCCAGTCGCCTGCCGCCGGGTCGAGGTCGACGCCAGCGGCCGCTTCGTCAGTGTCGCGCCGAGCGGCGACTGCGCTCACGCGACCGGCACCGACGCGGAGGACGCCGGCATCACCGTGCAGCTGTTCCCCTTCCTCGACACCCCGAACAACGGTGGCGAGTACAAGGTCTGGCTGACTCCGTACGACGCGCTCGACTCCACCGCTCCGGGCAGCCGGCACGGCTTCGTCCCGGCCGACAGCAAGACCGACAACTTCAAGGTCCGGGCCCGGGCGATCGTCGAGATCGACACCCGGTTCTCGCGGCACGGCGGGCCGTTCATCGACGGCCTGGCTGCCGAGTGGACCGACACGCTGGGTGCGCACAACGTGAAGTATTCCGAGTACAACCCGGCGGTTCTCGCCTTCCATGAGGCGCACGTCGAGGCGGCGGAGGCAGGGCTGCACAAGATCACCGTGACCGATCAGGCCGGCTGCGAGATCGATGACGTGCACTACGCCGGGCGGACTTTCCTGCCCAACGCGAACGGCTCTGTCGCCGTCCCGGTGCAGGTCAAGAAGCACATGAACGGTGATCACACCTACTGGGTCGACGTGCACTGCGTCTGACGTCACGATCCTCGGAACCGGTCACCGGGATATCAACCTAGCATTTGCTTGGTAGCCGCTCTAGACTGCCGAGCATGGCAGTCGAGATCGACTTCAGCGGCCAGGTGGTCGCGGTGACCGGCGGCGCCCGTGGTGTGGGTGCCGGGATCGTCGCGCGGTTCCTGGAGGCCGGCGCGGAGGTGGAGATCTGTGGGCGCTCCGAGCCCGAGGAGCTTCCCGTCGTCGACGGGCGCACGCCGGTGTTCTCCCAGGTCGACGTGCGCGATCCCGAGCAGGTCGCGGCGTGGATCGCCGCGATCACCGCGCGGCTCGGGCGGCTCGACGTGGTCGTCAACAATGCCGGTGGCGCGCCCTACGCCGACTTCGCGACCGCGTCCCCGCGCTTCCACGAGAAGATCTCCGCGATCAACTTCCTGGCCACCGCCTACGTCTGCCAGGCGGCATACGACGCCCTGAAGGCCTCGCGCGGGTCCATCGTCAACATCAGCTCGATCTCGGCACGGCGCCCCAGCCCCGGCACCGCGATCTATGGGGCGGCGAAAGCCGCTGTCGAGAGCCTGACCGGGTCGATCGCGGTGGAATGGGCGCCCGACGTACGCGTCAACGCGGTCTCCTGCGGGATCGTCGCCACCCCGGGCTCCGAGGACCACTACGGCAGCCCGGAGCAGCGGGCGGCGGTCGCCGCGACCATCCCGCGCGGGGTCTTCGCGACCCCCGAGGAGGTCGGGGACGCCTGCCTGATGCTCGCGTCGCCGCTCGCCGCGCACATCACCGGCGCGGTCCTCGCCGTCGACGGCGGCGGGGAGTGGCCCGCCTTCCTCCAGCACACCCCCAACTCCTGAGGAGAAACCGTGCCCGAAGCAGTCATCGTCTCGGCCGCCCGCTCACCGATCGGCCGCGCCTTCAAGGGATCGCTGAAGGACCTGCGTCCCGACGAGCTGGCCGAGCAGATCGTACGCAGCGCGCTCTCTGCCGTTCCGGAGCTGGACCCGGCGCGGATCGACGACCTGATGATGGGCTGCGCCCAGCCCGCGGGGGAGCAGGGCTACAACATCGGCCGGGTCGTCGGCGTACGCCTCGGTCTGGACGCCGTTCCCGGCACCACCGTCCACCGCTACTGCGCATCGTCGTTGCAGACCACTCGGATGGCCTTCCACGCGATCCGCGCGGGCGAGGGGGACGCCTTCGTCTCCGCCGGCGTGGAGTGCGTGTCCCGCTACGAGCGCGGCAAGGCAGACGGGATGCCGGACACCAAGGCCCCGGAGTTCCTCGCGGCGGGCGAGCGTGGAGCCGCCCGGGTGGCCGCGGGCACGGCCTGGACCGATCCTCGCGCGGCCGGCGAGCTTCCCGACTACCACTTGGCGATGGGTGAGACCGCCGAGAACGTCGCCGAGATGTGCGGCGTCACGCGGGAGGCTCAGGACGAGTGGGGCGTACGTTCCCAGAACCGCGCCGAGGCCGCCGCCGCCCGGGGCTTCTGGGAGCGGGACATCACGCCGGTGACGCTGCCCTCCGGTGAGGTCGTCTCCACCGACGACGGGCCGCGAGCCGGGGTGACGCTGGAGAAGGTCGCCGGCCTCAAACCGGTCTTCCGCGAGAACGGCACCATCACCGCCGGCAACTGCTGCCCACTGAACGACGGCGCGGCCGCGCTGGTGATCATGAGCGACTCCCGCGCCGCCGAGCTAGGGATCACGCCGATGGCCCGGATCGTGTCGACCGGAGTCTCCGGGCTCTCGCCCGAGATCATGGGGCTCGGGCCGGTCGAGGCGTCCCGCCAGGCGCTCGCTCGCGCCGGGCTCACCGCCGATGACATCGACCTGGTCGAGATGAACGAGGCCTTCGCCGCCCAGGTGCTGCCCAGCATCGCCCAGATCGGTCTCGACCCCGAGCGGGTCAACGTCAACGGCGGCGCGATCGCCCTCGGTCACCCCTTCGGCTCCACCGGAGCGCGACTCGCGACCACGCTTCTCCACGGGCTTCAGGAGACCGGCGGCCGCTACGGCCTGGAGACGATGTGCGCCGCCGGCGGCCAGGGCATGGCTCTGGTGATCGAGCGGCTGAGCTGACCTGCCCCCGTCGGTCGAGCCGCGAGCGCCAGCGAGCGTGTCGAGACCAACACGGTCCCCTCCGCGTTCGACAGGACCGTGTTGGTCTCGACACGCCTCCGCCTAGCGGCTCCGGCGGCTCGACCAGCGGGGCGGGGCCCGGCGGCTCGACCAGCGGGGTCAGGCGCTCCGGCGCCCCAGGTGGATGACGGCAACCGTGATGTGGCGCTCCTCGATCACGTAGACGATCCGGTAGCGGCCGACGCGGAGGCGGTAGCGGTCCTTGCCCCACGCGTAGGCGCCCACATCACGAGGGGTCTCGGCCAGGGTGTCGATGGTGTCGAAGACCTGGATCAGGCCGATGGGGTCGTTGTCGACGTACGCCTCGGCCGACCGCAACGCCTCGTCGGCCCAGACGACTTGGTAGGTCACCGGCAGGTCACTGGCCGACGGGGCGGTCGAGGCCGAGGGCACGGCGAGCCTCGGTGTGCGGGGTGTAGCTGACCTCACCGAGCTCGCGGCGCAGGGAGTAGCGCGCGATGGCGAGATCGTCCTCGAGGTCCTCGACGCGCCGGTCGTGGTCGTTGAGGTATGCCCGGATGGCCTCGCGGGCGATCTCCTGCTTGGAGCGGTTCTCCGTACGCGCGCGGTCGGACAGCAGCCGGTCGTCGGCCTCGCTGAGTCGCAGAGTCATTGCCATGGACCCAGCGTAACCGGTGGTGGTATCACGCGGTATCGTTCGCTCGTCGGAAACGTCGAGTTTCAGCCTGGGGGAAGTCCAAGATGTCGCTGACCGCGCTCTATCTGCTCGTCGCACTCGGAGCGGGGCTGGTCGCGATGTTCCTCAGGCTCCCGCCCCTGGTCGGCTTCCTGGCCGCCGGTTTCGGGCTGCACGCCGCCGGCGTCGGCGAGCTGGACGGGCTGGAGACGCTGGCCGACCTCGGCGTCACGCTGCTCCTGTTCGGCATCGGCCTCAAGCTCGACGTCCGATCGCTGCTCCGGCCGGACGTGTGGCTGAGCACCTTCGCCCACCTGGGCTTCAGCATGATCATCGGTGTGGGCCTGCTGGCCGGCATCGCGCCGCTCGGCTTCGCGCTCCTCACCGACGCCGACCTCGGCGAGATGGCGCTGATCGCCTTCGTCCTCTCGTTCTCCTCGACCGTCTTCGCGATCAAGGTCCTCGACGAGCGTCACGACAACAACACCCTCTACGGCCGGATCGCCATCGGTGTGCTGATCATGCAGGACATCGTCGCGGTGGCGTTCCTGACCATCTCCAAGGGTCACTGGCCCTCGCCGTGGGTCTTCGCGCTGGTGCTGCTCCTCCCCGGCGCCTGGCTGGCCCACCGGATGTGGGACCGGATCACCTCCACCGAGCTGACCGCGCTCTTCGGCCTGGCGATGGCGCTCGTGCCGGGCTACTGGCTCTTCGAGACCGTCGGTCTCAAGGGCGACCTCGGGGCGCTGGTGATCGGCGTACTCCTCGGGTCGCACGCCAAGGCGCCGGCGCTGACCAAGGTGCTGTTCAGCATCAAGGAGCTCCTGCTCATCGCGTTCTTCCTGAGCATCGGGCTGACCGGGGTGCCATCGCTCGAGGACCTTGCGCTCGCCGCCGTGCTGCAGATCCTGCTGCCGCTCCAGGCCGCCGCCTACATCGTGATCTTCGCGTTCATGGGGCTGCGCTACCGCACCGCGACCCTGGCCTCGTTCACGCTGACCAACTACTCCGAGTTCGGGTTGATCGTGATCGTCATCGCCTCCGCGACCGGGATGGCGTCGGCCGAGTGGCAGACCGTGCTCGCGGTGGCCACCTCGCTCTCGTTCCTGGTGGCCGCGGTCTTCAATGCGTACGCCGCGAGGTTCGTCAACCTGCTCAACCGAGTGCTGCCGGAGCGGAAGTCCGCGCGGCTCCAGGAGGCCGACCGGCCGATCCACCTCGACGGCGCCAAGGCGCTGGTGGTCGGCATGGGCCGGGTGGGACGTACGACCTACGAGAAGCTGTGCGAGACCCAGGGCTACCAGGTGCTGGGGATCGAGCACGACTCGCTGCGGGCCGACTCGCTCAAGGCGGAGGGCTTCGCTGTCGTCGAGGCCGACGCGACCGACCAAGACTTCTGGGAGCGCGTCAAGAAGGGTGCCGGCATGGAGCTGGTCGTCCTCACGATGCCCTTCCACGGCGACAACCTGCTCGCCATGGATCTGCTCGACAAGCTCGGCTTCGAAGGCACCGTGGCTGCCATCGCCATGCGCCCCGAGGAGCGCGACGAGCTCAAGAAGCGTGGTGCCCACGCCGTCCTGAACCTGTACGCCTCCGCCGGCTCCGACCTCGCCGACAAGGCGCTCCGGGTCAACCAGGAGCGCCGGGCAACGCCTTGACGGCCGAGAACGTACGAGGGCCCGGGCGTCACCGCCCGGGCCCTGCTACGTCTGCTGGTCTGCTGCTCAGCCGAGCAGGTCGTAGCCCGTCGACACCTCGCCGAGGTAGGTGCGGCTCACGCTCGTGCCGCCGGCCCCACGCTGGAAGGCGTAGAGGTAGCCACCCGAACGGGCGAGCAGGTCGCCACCGGCGCCACCGCGCAGGTCCCGGACGCCGAGGACGGCGTTGTAGCCGGAGAGGTTGACCGACAGGGTCCGGTAGGAGACCAGGCCACCGGGGCCGTTGCTCTCGTGGACGACCAGGGAGGTGCCGTTGACGAAGAGCACGTCCGGGGTGTTGCCGGAGTTCCAGCGGCCGACCCCGACCAGACGGGTGCCGGAGGCGGAGGAACGCATCACGATCGAGGCGCCGACCTTGCTGGTGCCCTTGCCCGGCCAGAGCCTGATCCGCCCGTCGGAGGTGCGGCCCATCACGTCGGGGTAACCGTCGCCGGTGACGTCGCCGACGGCGTCGAGCACGCCGACGGAGCCGAGCCCGCTGCCGATCACGACGCCGCTGGAGAAGCCGCCGCTGCCGTTGCCGCGGTAGAGCCGCAGCGTGCCGTCGGAGAGTTTGGCGAGGAGGTCGCCCTTGCCGTCGCGGTTCCAGTCGCCGGCGTTCATCAGGATCCTGGCCGAGGTGAGCCGCAGTCCGGAGTAGATCGGCTTGGCGAGGTTGAGGCGACCGTTGTTGGGCTTCACGTAGAGCGTCGAGCCGGTCTTCATCATCAGGTCCGGCAGGCGGTTGCCGGTGAGGTTGGCAGCCCCGAGGAGCGTGCGGTTCACCCCGGCGTACGGGCCCAGCGGCTTGCCGAAGCCGGATCCGCTGGCGGGGTAGACCCAGCCGCGGCCGGACCTGTCGCGACCGATGAGGTCACCACGGCCGTCGCCGGTGAAGTCGCCGTAGCCGCTGATCTGGACCAGCGACGACCACGACGGGCTACGGGCGGGGAGGCGTACGGCGGTGGTGAAGGTGCCTCGGCCGGTGCCCTTGATGTAGTAGAGCGCCCCGGACTTGCGGCCGATCAGGTCGCGCCTGCCGTCGCGGTTGACGTCTCCGGTCGCGGCCAGGAGCCCGAACCCGCTCAGCGAACGGGTGGTCGTCTTCCGCTCGAAGCCGCCGCGACCGTTGCCGAGGAAGCGGACGAGCTTGCCTGACGACGACTTGCCGACGAGGTCGTTGTGCCGGGTGCCACCGATGTTGCCGACCGCGGTGATCAGCGATACGCCCCGGAACTTGGTGGAGGGGAGGTTTTTGTAGACCGGCGCGAAGGTGCCGTTGCCACGTCCCTTGCGGATGCCCGCCGAGCCGTTCTTTCGGACCAGGACCAGGTCGGCCTTGCCGTCGCCGGTGATGTCCGGGGTGACGAGCTGGGCGCGGACCGTGCTGCCGAAGGTCGTCGACTTCTTGGTGCTGTTGAAGCCGGCGAACCCACCCGTACGCATCGTGAACACCTTGCCGTCGGACTTCCGTCGCGCGACGAGGTCGGAGTGGCTCGTGCCGGCGATGTTGGACTCCAGGTCGCGTCCGGCCCAGCTCTTCTGGAGGCTGGCGGACAGCGTACGGATCGCGGGGATCTTGGCGTAGAGGTTCGCCCCGGGGCACAGGGTGTTACCCGCGTCGCGGTGGCCCTTGATGGCGTGCGAGAACGTCGTGTTGTTGATCTTGACGTTGGTGGCCCCGGCGCTGACACCGTGGAGGGAGAGCTTCCAGGCGTAGAGGGCGCCGTAGGCCTGGATCAGCTCGGGGGTCGGCTGGACGGTCTCGAAGTTGCCGAGCGCGGAGGCGGCGAAGCTGTCGGTGTTGTAGCCGGAGGTGTGGGCACCCTCGACCGGCCTCGCGACGCCACCGTTGCGGCCCTCCCAGATGCGGCCGAACTTGTCGATGAAGAAGTTGTAGCCGACGTCGCGCCAGCGGTTGGTCTGTACGTGGTAGGCGTAGATCCCCCGGATGATCCCAGGCACGTCGGCCGCGGTGTAGTCGTTGGTGCCGGCGGTGTGGTGGACGAAGCCGCCCCGGATCGTGCGGTAGGTCGGCGCGACCTGCTCGCGGAGCGACTCGTCGGCACCCCACTGGGCGCGGCTGTAGATCCTGGGGCTGGGGGTGTAGGTGCTGGCCGCGAGCTCGAGGTCGGCGTCGGTCTTCTTCTTGTGGGTGGACGGGGCCTTGGCCGTGCCCTCGCCGGTGTCGATCTGCGGGAGCTCTTCGACGGTGTCGGCGGGCTTGCCGGGCTCGATGACGGCGAGCTCGAGATCCTCGGGGACCTCGGCCTTCGCCGGGACGACGATCCGGGTCTGGACCTTGTCCACGTGACCGACGAGGAACTCCCGGGTGCCCTCGCGGCTCCCCTTCGCCTCGGCGCTGCCCGCGTCGGGTCCGTGCTCGTCGGGGTGGACCTCCATCGGCCGCCACTTCGACCATTCGCCGTCGGTCTTGGTGCGGACCTTGGCCTTCAAGGTGTCGTGGTCGACGTCGCTGTCCGGGGACCAGGTCATGCCGACGACACCGAAGCCGGTGACGTCCTGGGGGACGCTGGTGAGGACGGTCCGGCGCGGCTCGGTCGCCAGCGTGGTGCCGCCGGTCTTCTCGCCGGTCTTGGTGGTCAGGTCGATCTCGTCGACGTGGGCCTGTACCGGGCCGTCCGGGAGCGTCGCCGGCTTCGACGAGGCCGCCTGGAAGGCGGCCAGGGAGCTGGTCGTGCTCGATCCGGGGCGGGTGAGGTCGAGGTCGAACGTGGTCGGCAGCGCGACCGCGGTCGCGGCACCGACGACGAGGATGATGCCTGAGATGGACGCGATCTTGGCGCGTCGGGGCATTGAAGCCTCCGTGGGGGAAGTAAAGATGGGCTCCGGAAACCTACACCCTGCCCCGGATGGTGTCTCACCAATTTCGGGGTTATCTCGAGCTGTCGCGCAGATCGGTCTTGAGGACCTTGCCGCTGGCGTTGCGCGGAAGGCTGTCGACCAGGACGTACGCCCGCGGCTGCTTGTAGTTGGCGAGTCGGTCCTTGAGCCAGGCGTCGATCGCGTCGGCGGTCAGGCCGTCGCGTACGACGACGAAGGCCTTCCCCACCTGGCCGAGGCGTGCGTCGGGGACGCCGATGACCGCAGCCTCGACGATGCCGGGGTGATCGGCGAGAGCGTTCTCGACCTCGGCGGGATAGACGTTGAAACCGCCGACGGTGAACATGTCCTTGATGCGGTCGGTGATCTTCAGGCAGCCGTGCTCGTCCAGGAAGCCGACGTCGCCGGTGTGGAGCCAGCCATCCTCGTCGATGGCCTCGGCGGTGGCATCGGGATTCTCGAAGTAGCCGAGCATGACGTTGTCGCCGCGGAGCCAGACCTCGCCGTCCTCGCCCGGCTCCGCGTCCTCGCCGGCGGCGGTGACGGTGCGGATCTCCACGCCCTCGACCGCGGGTCCGACCACCTTGGCCACGTGCTCAGGGTCCTCGCCGGGGCGGGTGGTGGTGGCGACCAGGCACTCGGTGAGGCCGTAGGCGCCCTTGACCTCGTCGATCCCGAGGACCTCGCGCATGTCGGCGAAGAGGCTCTCCGGCACGCTCGCGGCACCGGCGATCGCGAAGCGCAGCGAGGAGAGGTCGTACGCCTTCAGGTCGGGGTGGTTGATGAGCGTGGTGAAGATGGTGGGAGCGCCCGGGAGGACCGTGATCTGCTCGTCCTGGATCAGCTTCAGCGCCTGCGCGGGGTCGTAGGTCGCCATCGGGTAGATCGTCGCGCCCGAGGTGAGGGCTGCGAGGAACCCCGCCTTGTAGCCGAAGCCGTGGAAGAACGGGTTGACGATGGCGTAGCGGTCCTCTGGGGTGAGCTTGGCGCCTCGCGCCCAGACATCTGCGATGCCGATCGTCTGGCGCTGAGCGCTCATCACGCCCTTCGGCTTCCCGGTCGTGCCGGAGGTGAACAGCAGGTCGGCGAGGGTGTCGGGGGTGACGGTCGACCTGGCGCCCTCGAGCCGTTCGTCGGAGATCTCCTGGCCGTTGGCGAGGAACTCGTCCCAGCCGATGGCCGAGTCGGCGCCCGAGGCCGTCTGTCCGGCGAGGTCGACGATCGTGAGCAGGTGCTCGGGGCGTGGTCCGGCGTCGTGCAGCATCTGGACGTAGTCGGTGCCGAGGAAGCCGTTGACCGTGACCAGCGCCGTGGCCCTGGACCGCTCGAGGATCTCGCGGGCCTCATGCCCCCGGTAGCGGGTGTTCAGCGGCACCACGGTCGCCCCGATGGTCTGCGCGCCGAGAACCGCGACCGGGAACTCCCAGCGGTTGGGCGCCCAGATCGCGACGCGGTCGCCGCTGCGTACGCCGCCGGCCAGGAAGGCGCGCGCAGCCTTGTCCGCCGCGTCGGCGAGCTCGGTGTAGGTGAGCGTCGTGGGGCCGTCGACGATCGCCGGGTGGTCGGCGTAGGTCTGCTTGGCCCTCTCGATCAGGGCGGGGATCGTGCGCGGGGTCATCCTGCCAAGCGTAGTTGAGCAACTGCTTGTTTGGTAGGCTTCGTCCATGACTGACACGGGGGTTGTGCCGCGAAGGCGGGGGACGGCATCGGGCTCGTCGCGACGAGCCGAGCTGCTCACGCTGGCGGCCGAGATGTTCGCGACCAAGGGGTTCGCCCAGACGACCGTACGTGACATCGCCGATGCCGCCGGGATCCTCTCCGGCTCGCTCTACCACCACTTCCGCTCCAAGGAAGCGATGCTGACCGAGCTGCTGTCCGGGTTCCTCGACGGGCTCAACGCGCGGTTCACCGAGATCGTCGAGGCCGGCGTCGACCCACAGGCCGACCTGGACGGACTGATCGCCGAGTCGTTCAGGACGATCCATCGCGAGCGCCTCTCGGTCGCGCTCTACCAGAACGAGGCCTCGTTCCTGGCGACCGTCGAGGGCTTCGAGTTCGTCGCCGAGCGCTCGCGCGACAACGAGGCCCTGTGGATCCGGGTGATCGAGGCCGGCCAGGCCTCCGGCGTCTTCCAGGCCTCGCTCGACCCGGCGCTGACCTACCGGTTCATCCGGGACGGCGTGTGGTCGACCGTCTCCTGGTATCGGCCTGGGG
The DNA here is from genome assembly GCF_014360585.1 of Nocardioides sp. Taxonomy (GTDB): domain Bacteria; phylum Actinomycetota; class Actinomycetes; order Propionibacteriales; family Nocardioidaceae; genus Nocardioides. Next base: position 99,533 of record NZ_JACIXG010000005.1, on the reverse strand, counting down.
GTCGGCACACCCCCGAGACGCTCGCGGAGCAGTATCTGAAGCTGCTCCACGCCGGCATCCTCGCCTGACTCGCTCGCTGGTCGAGCGTGGGCCGGCCCCGCTGGTCGAGCAGTCGACCGACCCCGCTGGTCGAGCCGCGAGGCCGCCTGCGGCCGAGCGTGTCGAGACCAACACCGTCCTGTCGAGCGCCGATAGGACGGTGTTGGTCTCGACACGCCTCCGCCTAGCGGCTCCGGCGGCTCGACCAGCGGGGCCAGCCTCGCGGCTCGACCAGCGGGTCAGGCGGGGACTTCTTTGAAGCGGAGACCCTTGGGGTCTTCTGCCTCGATGATCGCCAGCTCCTCTGACGACGGATCGCGGGTGAGCGGCGCATCGGCGGCGTCGATCTCGAAGCCGGTGGCTTCCTGGAGCTCTTCGGGGGTGACGCCGGGGTGGATCGAGTCGACCTTGATCAGCCCCGAATCGTCGTAGCCGAAGACGGCGAGGTTGGTGACGACGACGCCTAGGTCGTGGAATCGTCCGGCCGTCCCGGTGGCGCGGTCGTTGCCGATGCCGCTGGCGACGTCGACGCGGTCGACGAAGATCCGGGCGGAGTGCTTGGCGACCCAGTAGTCGACGCGGTGGTTGACGGTGTTACCCGGAGCGCCGCGTACGCCGATCAGCTGCCGCTTCGGCTGACGCCAGTCGCCGATCGAGGAGATGTTCTGGTTGCCGTGGCGGTCGATCTGGCTGGCGCCCATCATCGAGTGCCGGCGGCCGCTGGCGACGATGTCGAAGATGCTGCGGAAGGGCACCCACGCCTCGGGAGTGCCGCCGGCTGCGGCGGTCTTCAGGAGCGGGGGAGCCTCGGACATCATGAACGCCTCACCGTCCGAGAGCGCGAGCTCGGGGGTGTGGGTGGCCTTCGCCAGACGTACGCCGATGGCCGGGACGATCCCGACGGCGTGGGCGAGCACCTCGCCGGAGTTCTTGAAGGCGTCGGAGACGGCGGCGACGCAGACGTCGGCCCGGGTCGCGGTCAGCGTGGTCACTTGGTGTCTCCTTCATTTGTGAACGTCTCAACGGCTGCCTGGTAGGCCGCCTCGTCCCCGGAGAGGAACCGCTGCTCGAAGGCGGCCCAGTCCTCGTCGGACTTGGCTGCCGCGGCGTACGCCTTCTGGAACGCCTCGTCGCGGCCGTAGTCCGGTTCGCAGAGCGTGAAGTGGGCGCCGCCCGGGGTCTCGACGACGTGGTTCACGAAGATCCGCGGGACCAGGAGCGTCTGGGGCGGGGCCTTGGTGGTGAGGTCGGCGGTCGAGACGACCTGCTCGACGGACATGATCGTGGTGTCGGCGGCCATCGCGAAGAGGTCGTCGAAGTAGGGGTCGGGGCCGAGGTACTGCCCGTTGCCCGCGGCATCGGCGCGGTTGAGATGGATGAGCGAGACGTCGAGGCGGAGACCGGGGACGGCGACGTACTCCTCGTCGTCATAGGGCGACTTCACCGTCTTCAGGTCCGGGTTCATCATGAGTACGTCGCTGCCGAGGCCGGCGCGGATCGGCTGGAACGAGAGCCGGTTGGCACCCGCCTTGAGCCCGGCCACGAACATGCCCTCGTCGTACTCGCTCGTCTCCGGGATCTCGCCGCGCTCGCGGGCGCGGGTGAAATTGGGGTCGAGCGGGATCGAGTCGAGCGAGACGAAGCCGTAGACGAGCTTGCGGATCTTGCCGGCGCGGGCGAGGAGGCCGACATCGGGACCACCGAAGGCGACCACGGTCAGGTCGGTGATGTCGCTGCGCAGGATCTCGCGCACCAGCGCCATCGGCTTGCGGCGGGAGCCCCAGCCGCCGATCCCGACCGTCATGCCGGACTCGATCTTGCTGGTCACCTCGCACAGCGGCAGGGTCTTGTCGATCATCGGGCTCCCTCGATGGTGGTGGGGTGGGTTGCTGCCGCGCGCCGGTGCTCGGCCGCTCGGCCGAAGAGCTGGGCGGTGGCGTGGGCGCGCTTGAAGTAGAGGTGGGCGTCGTGCTCCCAGGTGATGGCCACGCCGCCGTGGAGCTGGACCATCTCGGCCGCGACCTGCGAGAACGCGTCGCTGCACCAGGCCTTGGCCAACGACGCCCGTACGCCCTGTTCGGGCTGTCCCACGGACCAGGCCGCCGCCCAGGACATCGTGCGTGCGGTCTCGGTCTGGACCAGCAGGTCGGCGCACCGGTGCTTCAACGCCTGGAACGAGCCGAGCGGGCGGCCGAACTGGTGGCGCTCCTTCAGATAGGCGACCGTGATCTCGAGTGCGCGTGCGGCGGCGCCGGCCTGGAGGGCGGTCATCGCGGTCGCGCCGACGGCGTCGATCCTGGCCGCGTTGGCGGTGCCGATCGAGATCGCGTTCGCCCTGTCGAAGCGGACCCTGCCGAAGCGAAGCGTCTGGTCGAGACCATCGACGGCGGTGATCTCGGCGTCGGTGACTTCGAGCAGCTGGTCGCCATCGAGCGCGAGCACGATCTCGGCGCCGGGAGCGTCGAGGACGAGATCGTCGTCGAGGACGAGCGCCGCGGTAGTGCCGGCCGCGATCTGCGGGAGGAGCCGCCGCTTGGCCTCGTCGCTGCCGCCGGTCAGGAGCGCCTCGGTGGCGAGCAGCACGCCCAGGAGCGGCGACGGGGTGAGTCCGGCGCCGAGCTCCTCGAGCACGAGGTGCGCCTCCAGGTAGGTGCAGCCGGCCCCGTCGTGCTCCTCCGGGATCGCCAGCGCCGCCACCCCGATCTGCTCGGTGAGCGTCTGCCACAGCGTGGTGTCATAGCCCTCGGGTGTGGCCATCGCGGCGCGCAGATCCATCGAGGTCGCGCGCTTGGCGACCAGCGTACGCACCGTCGCGACCAGGTCGGACTGCTCCTCGGTGAGCGCGAACCTCATCAGGCGCCCTCCCCGGCGGTCGCGACCAGCGACTCGAGGATCCGCGCGCGGTGCTCGGCCGGGGTGCCCCACGCGCCGACCAGCGCGCGGACCTTGAGGATCCACAGGCTCAAGTCGAACTCGCGGGTGTAGCCGATCGCGCCGTGGACCTGGAGGGCGGTGCGCGAGGCGAGGTACGCAGCGTCGCCTGCGGCCACCTTGGCGGCCGAGACCGAGCGCGCCGCCGTCGGCGCCTCCGCCTCGAGCTCGACGGCCGCGTTGTGCACCAGCGGCGCCGCGAAGTCCAGGGCGACGCGTACGTCGGCGAGCAGGTGCTTGACCGCCTGGAACTCACCGATCGGACGCCCGAACTGCGTCCGCTGCTTCACGTAGGCGACCGAGTCGTCGAGCAGGCGGAGCCCCGCGCCGTGGAGCATCGCCGAGCAGGCGAGGGTGCCGAGGTCGATCGCCCCCGGGTCGACCGCCGCCGCAACCTCCTCGCCGGGAGTGATGTCGAACAGCCGCCGGGTCGGGTCGACCGACTTCCGCTCGGCGCCGACAACCGCGTGGAGGAGGGTCACGGACGCGGCTGTGTTGGTTTCGACACCGCTCGCTTCGCTCGCGGGCTCAACCAGCGAGGGAGCACCGCTGGTCGAGCCGCCGGAGCCGCTAGGCGGAGGCCCCGCTGAATCAGACGCAGTGAGACCAACACGGTCGCTGACCGCGTACGTACGCTCGGAGACATCGGCATCCAGGGCACGAGTGGCGTGCGCCACCGACACCAGCGCCTCGCCGGAGGCCAGCCGCTGGAGAATGTCCGAGTCGGGCGTACCGGCCAGCAGAGCCGGCGCGACGGCGACGGACTCGATCCACGGCCCGGGCACGCCGTGGTAGCCGAGCCGCTCGAAGGCCACGGCGAGGTCGACCGGCGTCGCTCCCACGCCGCCGTGTTCCTCCGGCACCAGGAGTCCGGTGACGCCGAGCTCGGCAAGCCGCTGCCACAGCTTCAGGCCGGGCGAGTGATCGCCGGCGGCCCAGGCGCGGGACGAGGAAACCACATCGGCGGCGGCCAGCAGGTCGTCGAGTGCTTCGGAGAAGGCATGCTGCTCCGGCGTACGTCCGAATCTCACTGTGCCCCACCTTTCTGGCTACCCCTCGGCAGTCCGAGCACTCGCTCGGCGACGATGTTGCGCTGGATCTGGTTGGTGCCGGCGTAGATCGGACCGGACAGCGAGAAGAGGTAGTCGTCGAGCCAGGGGCCTTCGAGCTCGGCGTCGACGCCGAGCAGCTCGAGCGCGGTCTCGTGCAGCGAGAGGTCGAGGTCGGACCACCAGAGTTTGTTGATCGAGCCCTCGGCGCCGACCGAGCCGCCGGCCTCGACATGGGTGACGGTGCCCCAGGTGTAGAGGCGGTACGCCTCCGCGCCGATCCAGGCGTCGACGACCTTCGACCCCCGGTGGTCGAGCTGGTCGAGACCACCCTCGCGATACAGCTCGACCAGCCGCTCCGCCGCCGCGCAGAACCGCCCGGGGGAGCGAAGGGACGGGCCGCGCTCGTTGCCGGCCGTCGACATCGCGACCTTCCAGCCATCGCCGACGCCGCCGAGCACGTCGTCGTCGGGCACGAAGACGTCGTCGAAGAAGATCTCGGCGAATCCGGGGGTGCCGTCAAGCTGGTCGATCGGGCGGACAGCGACGCCCTTGGCGGAGAGGTCGAAGAGGAAGTACGTCAGGCCCCGGTGTCTCTCGGCCGCCGGATCCGAGCGGAAGAGGCCGAAGCCGCGGTCGGCGAACGGCGCCCGGCTGCTCCAGGTCTTCTGTCCGTTGAGCCTCCAGCCGCCATCGACCCGCGTGGCGGTCGCGCGGAGCGAGGCCAGGTCGGAGCCCGCCTCGGGCTCGGACCATGCCTGCGCCCAGACGAGCGTCCCGTCGGTCATGTCGCGCAGGTAGCGCTCCTTCTGCGCCTCCGTCCCGTGACCGAAGACGATCGGCGCGAGCAGCGAGATGCCGTTCTGGCTGATCCGGGTGGGGGCGCCGGCGAGGTAGTACTCCTCCTCGAAGATGACCCACTCGGTCAGCGAAGCGTCACGCCCGCCGTACTTCTCGGGCCAGGCGACCACAGACCAGCGACCGGAGGCCAGGGTGCGCTCCCACTCCCGGTGGGCCGCGGCGCCTTCGGCGGTGTCCATCGAGGGCAGCCGACCGGGGTTGTTGGCGGCGAGCCAGTCGCGGGCCTCGAGGCGGAACGCCTCCTCGGCCTCGGTGAACTCGAGCGTGCTCATTGCGCTCCTTGGTCGCTGTAACACGTCGTTCGTAGGTCTTTCCGGTCGTTATAAAAGGCGAGTAGTCCTACGAACGACGTGTTACACGGGGCGTGCGTCGGCCGAAGCAGGCTGGTTTCGAGCGTCACGACTTCATCGACCTCGCGTTCATCCCAGCGAGCGAATCCTGACCGACCTCGGCGTTGTGGGCGTGGGCGGCGTGGTGGAGGCCGAAGACCGAGTCCATCCCGGCGCGCATCCCCATCAGGTCCTCGGCCTGGTTGACCGCCTTCTTGGCCAGCGCGAGCCCCAGGCGCGGCATCTCGGCGATCCGCTCCGCGAGGGCAAGCGTCTCGGACTCGAGGTCGTCGCGGCGTACGACATGGTTGACCATGCCCCAGCGCTCGGCCTGCTCGGCGGAGAACCGGCCGCCGGTGAAGAGCATCTCCTTGGCGGCGCGGGGGTTGGTGACCCATGGGTGGGCGAAGTACTCGACCCCGGGGATGCCCATCTTGACCACCGGGTCGGAGAAGAACGCGTCGTCGGAGGCGACGATGAAGTCGCAGGACCAGGCCAGCATCAGACCGCCGGCGATGCAGGCGCCCTGCACCATCGCGATCGTCGGCTTCGGCAGCTCGCGCCAGCGGCGGCACATGCCCAGGTAGACCTCGGACTCGCGCGCGAAGCGGGAGTCGACGCCCTCCTTGCCGACGTGGTCCCACCACATCACGGCCTTGCGCTCGAAGCTCTCGTCGATGTCGCGGCCCGGGGTGCCGATGTCGTGCCCGGCGCAGAAGTGCTTGCCGTTGCCGCCGAGGACGATCACCTTGATCTCGTCATCGTTGGTCGCCCGCGTGAAGGCCGCGTCGAGCGCGTAGGTCACCTTCGAGTTCTGGGCGTTGCGGTATTCGGGGCGGTTCAGCCGGACCACCGCCACGGGTCCGTGGGTCTCGTACGTCACGACACTGGTCTCGGCGGGAGTGGCGCTCATGCTTCAACGCTACCAAACAAGTGCTTGGTTTGGTAGGTTGTCCGGCATGGACCTGACCTACTCCGCCGAGGACGAGGCGTTCCGTGCCGAGGTGCGCGAGTGGCTGGCCGATCACCTGGTCGGCGAGTGGGAGGCGCTGCGCGGCACCGGTGGGAACGGGCGCGACCACGAGTCGTACGAGGGACGGCTGGCGTGGAACCGCTACCTCGCCGAGCACGGCTGGACCTGCCTGGGCTGGCCCGAGGAGCACGGCGGGCGCGGCCTGCCGCTGTTCCAGCAGGTGATCTTCCACGAGGAGTACGCCCGCGCGGACGCCCCGGTGCGGATCAACCATCTCGGCGAGGAGCTGCTCGGGCCGACCCTGATCGCCCATGGGACCGACGCTCAGAAGGAGCGGTTCCTGCCGAAGATCGTGGCCGTGGAGGAGCTGTGGTGCCAGGGCTATTCCGAGCCCGGCGCCGGGTCGGATCTCGCCGGGGTGCGCACCCGCGCCCGGCTGGACGGCGACCAGTGGGTGGTGGACGGCCAGAAGGTGTGGACATCGAACGCCCACCTCTCCGACTGGTGCTTCGTGGTGTGCCGGACCGAGCCGGGGTCCTCCCGGCACCACGGACTGTCCTACCTGCTGGTGCCGATGAAGCAGCCTGGCGTCGAGGTGCGGCCGATCCAGCAGCTGACCGGCACCTCCGAGTTCAACGAGGTCTTCTTCGACGGCGCCGTGACCGCGGCCGACCTGGTGGTCGGTGAGCCCGGCGACGGCTGGAAGGTCGCGATGGCGACCCTCGGGTTCGAGCGCGGGGTCTCCACGATCGGCCAGCAGGTCGGGTTCGCGCGCGAGTTGGAGTCGGTCGAGGCGGCCGCCCGGTCGAACGGCACCATCGACGACCCCGACATCTCTTCGCGCCTCGCCCAGGCTCACGTCGGGCTGGAGGTGCTCCGGCTGCACGCGCTGCGGACGCTCTCTGCGTACGACTCCGGATCCTCGGGCCCCGAGGCGAGCGTCTCCAAGCTGCTGTGGGCCCGCTGGCACCGCGACCTCGGGGACCTGGCGATGGACGTCGTCGGGCTCGCCGGTCTGACCACCGGCGCGGACTACGCGCTCGACCGGCTGCAGTCGCTCTACCTCTTCTCCCGTGCCGACACGATCTACGGCGGCTCGGACGAGATCCAACGGAACATCATCGCCGAGCGCGTGCTCGGCCTGCCACGAGAGGCCCGTGCATGAATCCAGAACAGCCCGCCCCCGCGTACGTCCCGGGCCACTCTCTCTTGGAAGGGCGCGTCGTCGTGGTGACCGCTGCCGCCGGTGCTGGGATCGGCGCGGCGGTGGTGCGTAAGGTGCTCGAGGAGGGCGCGAAGGCGGTCGTCGTCTCCGACACTCACGAGAGGCGGCTCAAGGAGTCGCGCGACGCGCTCGCCGAGGAGTTCGGGGAGGATCGGATCACGGCGGTGACCTGCGATGTCACGCAGGAGGACCAGGTCCAGGCGCTGCTCGACGCGGCCGAGCCGTTCGGTGGGGTCGACGTCATGATCAACAACGCCGGCCTCGGCGGGACCGCGTCGGTGCTCGAGATGACCGACGACCAGTGGTCCAAGGTCCTCGACATCACGCTGACAGGGACGTTCCGGTGCGTTCGCGCGGTCGGGCAGCGGTTCGTCGCGGCAGGCAAGCGCGGCGTCATCGTCAACAACGCCTCCGTGATCGGGTGGCGGGCGCAGGAAGGGCAGGCGCACTACGCCGCGGCGAAGGCCGGCGTGATGGCTCTGACCCGCTCGGCCGCCGCCGATCTCGCCCCGCACGGCATCCGGGTCAACGCGGTCTCGCCGTCCCTGGCGATGCACCCGTTCCTGGAGAAGGTGACGTCGCCCGAGCTGCTCGTCGAGCTCAAGGGCCGCGAGGCCTTCGGTCGCGCCGCCGAGCCGTGGGAGGTCGCCAACGTCATGGTCTTCCTCGCCTCGGACTACTCGTCCTACATGACCGGCGAGGTGCTTTCCGTCTCGAGTCAGCATGCGTAGCAGCACCCCGATGGCCGAGCGTGGCGAGACCAACACAGCCCCACCGAGCGCCGAAGGGACCGTCTTGGTCTCGACACGACGTCGCTCGTACCTCACGACGTCGGCTCGACCGACGTGGGTCAAGGAGTAGGAACATTGTCTGAGGCATTCATCATCGACGCCGTTCGTACGCCGGTTGGGAAGCGCGGAGGAGCGCTGGCGGGCGTCCACCCGGCCGACCTCGGCGCCCATTCGCTCGCCGCGCTCGTCGACCGCACCGGGATCGACCCGGGCGCCGTCGACGACGTGATCATGGGGTGCTGCGACACCATCGGCGGGCAGGCAGGCGACGTCGCGCGGACGGCTTGGCTGGTGGCGGGGCTGCCTGACCACGTACCTGGCGTGACCATCGACCGGCAGTGCGGCTCCTCGCAGCAGGCGATCCACTTCGCCGCTCAGGGGGTGATGTCCGGGACGCAGGACCTGGTCGTCGCGGGCGGACTGCAGAACATGTCGGCGATCCCGATCTCGGCGGCGATGCTGGTCGGTGCTCAGTACGGCTACACGACGCCCTTCGCCGAGTCACCCGGCTGGGTGAAGCGCTACGGCGACCAGGAGATCTCCCAGTTCCGCTCCGCCGAGATGATCGCGGAGAGGTGGGACATCTCGCGCGAGGAGATGGAGGCCTATGCGCTCGCCTCCCATCAGCGCGCCAAGACCGCGATCGCCGAGGGCCGGTTCGACCGGGAGATCGTGCCGGTGGGCGACTTCGCCGTCGACCAGTGCCCGCGTGAGACCTCGCTGGAGAAGATGGCCGGCCTCGACCCGCTCGCTCCGGGTGGCCGGATCACCGCGGCCGTCGCCTCGCAGATCTGCGACGCCTCCTCGGCTCTGCTGGTCGCCTCCGAGGCGGCCGTCCGCGACCACGGCCTCACCCCGCGCGCCCGCATCCACCACCTCTCCGTACGCGGCGACGACCCGGTCTGGATGCTCACCGGCCCGATCGAGGCGACCCGTCACGCTCTGGCCAAGACGGGCCTGTCGATCGAGGACATCGATCTCTTCGAGTGCAACGAGGCCTTCGCCTCCGTCGTCCTGGCGTGGATGAAGGAGCTCGACGTCCCGCACTCGAAGGTGAACGTGAACGGCGGCGGCATCGCCCTCGGCCACCCCATCGGCGCCACCGGTGCCCGGCTGATGACGTCACTCCTCAACGAGCTCGAGCGCATCGGCGGGCGCTACGGCCTGCAGACCATGTGCGAGGGCGGCGGCCAGGCCAACGTCACCATCATCGAGCGACTCTGATCTCGCGGTTGTGAAGCTGAGCGTGGCCTATAGACCACTCTCAGCTTCACAGCTCCCGCGCCGGCTGGGTCAGGCCGGCTGCAGTTTCAGCGTTCGGCGCTCAGCGGCGGGGGAGCCGGGGGTGGGGAACCAGCGGTGGATGACCGCGGCCTGGCCGGCGGTCCACAGACCGCTGATGACCCAGTAGACCAGCAGGGCGAGGGGGACGCTGCTGCCGGCGAGGAGCATGCCGGCGGCGGAGATGACCGGCATGAGCTCCTGGACGCGCACCATCGTCTCGGGCATGTCGGCCATGACCATGTTGGGCAGGACCCACAGCCGCTGGCTGAGATAGCTGACCAGGGCGGCGGTCGCGGCGAGGCCGAGGGTGATGACCAGATGGGCTGTGTCGCCGGAGAGGTAGCCGTGGCCGGTCAGCGGCGTGCCGAGGAAGGTCGCCGCCCCGAGCGAGGCGACCAGGGAGTCGCTCATCGCGCCGACCGCGGTGTCCCGGCTGACGTCGGAGAGCAGGTGGTAGAGCGCCAGGAAGATCGGCAGCTGAGCGAAAGCGGCGAGCATCGCGAAGCGGGGTACGCCGTGCTCCTCGTTGATCTTGCGCCGCTCCGCCATCATCGCCATCACGTCGGCCTGGCTCGGGCTGCCGGAGGAGTTCTTCTTGGTGTACTTCTTCGTCAGCGACTGTAGCTGTGGGCGGGCCCGGGCGGAGGCGTGGGCGTGGCGTACGCCGCGGACCGTGAGCGGCAGGAGGGCGAGCCGGACCAGCACCACGAGGGCCGCGATGGCGAGCAGCCAGCTGGCGTTGGGGCCGATGGCGGAGAGGACGTGGTGGGCGCCAGCGAGGACGGCCGCGAGGGCATGCGACAGCGGGGCGAGAACGGACATGGGTGTGCTCCTGAGACGAGTGGGTAGGCCTGACGGAGCTCGCCGGTGGGCGAGCGGTCAGAACTGCTCAGGAGCGCGCGGGCGGCACGGGGAGCACACCGGGTCGGTGACCCGGGCAGCCAGATGACGAGGTCCGTCGGAGACGTCCCGACGGACCGTCGAACGTGCCCTGACCAGGGCGAACGATCCGGCGTTGTGGAGCGCTCCCACCGCCAGCGCCGCGAGCGCGGTCGAGACCGCGATGGTCAGCACCGCGTGCTCGAGGTCGACGCTCAGCAGCGCCGGGAGCATCAGCGTGAAAAGTGCGACCAGCGCTACGCGCACGCGGCTCGTCTCGTCCTTCACGACGTCCACTGTACCGATCCGGGCCAACCGGGGCCTCAGCTCAGGTCGCGCCGCATCAGGATGCGGGGGTGGCCCGCGAGGACCGAGGTGGTGTCGGCGGCCCAGGTGAAGCCCGCGGCCTCGAAGTTCTTGCGGATCCCGGCGTACGCCATCGTCACGTCGACCTTGGCGCCCTGGTTGTCGAGCGGGTAGGCCTCGATGGCCGGAGCGCCGCGGTCGCGCGCGAAGTCGACGGCACCTTCGATGAGCGCGTGCGAGATGCCCTTGCCGCGGTAGCCCGGCCGGACGCGGATGCACCACACCGACCAGACCGGCAGGTCGTCGACGTGGGGGATCTTCCGGTTGCGGGCGAAGGTGGTGTCCGCACGCGGGGCGACGGCGGCCCAGCCGACCGGCTCGTCGCCCTCGTAGGCCAGCACGCCGAGCGGCCCGGAGGCGAGCAGGTCGCGGACGAACTCCCCGCGCTCCTGGCCGCGCATCTTGTTGTTGACCGTCGAGGGGATCCGGTAGCTCAGGCACCAGCAGACGCTGGCGTCGTCGCGTTTGGGGCCGACAAGGGTGCGTACGTCGTCGAAGACCTCTGCCGCGCGAACCTCGATCGTCATGGGTCCACCCTGAGGTTCAGATTCGGGCCTCGTCCAGATATTTGAGGCGGTCGGCGGCCCGGGCGACGATGCGGTCGACCAGCTCCTCGCAGGTGGGGAGGTCGTCGAGGAGGCCGACGACCTGGCCGCTGGAGAGCATGCCGGCGTTGGTGTCGCCCTCGACGAGCCCGGCGCGGAGGAGCATGGGGGTGTTGGCGGCCAGGACCACCTCGGCCCACGTCCGGTCGCCGCCGTGGACCATCGCGCGACCGTCCTTGAAGAGCGTCGACCACTTCGAACCGGACATCTCCTTGAACTGGAGCGTGCGCTTGAGGGTCCGCAGCAGCTTCGCGGTCGCCCCTTCCTTCTCCAAGGTGTCGATGAACTCGGTGCGGAGCAGACGATGCGGCATGCCGTCGGCCTTCGTCGTAACGACGGTGCCGTCGAGGCCGAAGTCGAGATAGCGGCGGCGTACGTCCTCCGGGACCGCGGAGTCGGCGGTGAGCAGGAACCGGGTGCCCATGCCGATGCCGGCCGCGCCGTAGGAGAGTGCGGCGGCGAGACCGCGACCGTCGAAGAAGCCGCCCGCGGCGACGACCGGGATGTCGACGGCGTCGAGGACGCTCGGGAGGAGCAGGGTGGTCGGGACGGCGCCGGTGTGGCCGCCGCCCTCGCCGCCCTGGATCATCACCATGTCGGCACCCCAGCCAGCCACCTTCTTGGCGTGCTTGGCCGCGCCGATCGACGGCATCACGACGACGTCGTGTTCCTTGAGCTTGCTGATGAGTTCGGGTTTGGGGGCCAGCGCGAAGCTCGCAACCTTGACGCCGTGGTCGATCAGAAGCCGGCAGCGGTCCGGGGCATCGGAGGCGTCGGCACGGAGGTTGACGCCGAAAGGCTTGTCGGTCCGGCCCTTGACCTCGACGATCGCCTTCTCGAGCTGGTCGAGGGTCATCGTGGCCGAGGCCAGGATGCCGAGCGCGCCCGCCTCGGCGGTGGCCGAGACGAGACGCGGGCCGGCGACCCAGCCCATCCCCGTCTGGACGATGGGGTGGTCGACCCCGGTGAGCTCGGTCAGCGGCGTACGGAAGGTGGGGGCGGTGGTCATCGCCCCTCCTTCACGAAGGCGTCGCGGCGCTCGTCGGCGACGCCGGCGAGGTTGAGCTCGTAGGTGAAGCCCTGCTCGAAGCGGTAGGAGGCGTTGACGTCGACCGGGTCGATGCCGTTGAGCGCGGCCTTGGCGGCGCGGATGACCCGCGGATCCTTGGCGGCGATCTGGCGCGCGACCTCGAGGGCGGCCTCGTCGAGCTCCTCGCGGGGGACGACGGCGTGGACGGAGCCGAGCTCGTGGAGGCGCTGGGCGGTGATGGTCTGAGCGGTGAAATAGAGCGTACGCAGCATGTGCTGTGGCACCAGCCGGCTCAGGTGGGTGGCGGCGCCGAGGGCTCCGCGGTCGACCTCGGGTACGCCGAAGAAGGCGTCGTCGCTGGCCACGATCGTGTCCGCGTTGCCGACCAGGCCGACGCCGCCGCCGAGGCAGAAGCCGTTGACCGCGGCGATGACGGGGACGGGGCACTCGTAGATCGCCTTGAAGGCCGCGTAGCAGCCGCGGTTGGCGCCGAGGATGCCCTCGAACCCCTCGATCTGCTGCATCTCCTTGATGTCGACGCCGGCGTTGAAGCCCTTGCCCTCGGCGCGCATGATCACGACCCGGGCGCCGTCGTGGGCGGCGGTCGTGACGGCGTCGGCGACCTCGAACCAGCCTTTCACCGGCAGCGCGTTGACCGGTGGGTGGTTCATCGTGACGACGGCGATCTGCTCGTCGGTGACCTCGGTGGAGATGCCCATGGACCGTTCCTAACCTAGCGATTGCTTGGTAGCCTAGCAGTTGCTTGGTTTCTGAACGCAAGACTGGAAAGGGACGCCACCATGGCTCGACTGCTCGAAGGCCGGATCGCGATCGTCACCGGAGCGGGGCGAGGCATCGGCCGGGCGCACGCGCTCGAGCTCGCCCGCCACGGCGCGAAGGTCGTCGTCAACGACTTCGGCGTCTCTCTGGCGGGTGAGGGCACCGGCGACTCTCCCGCGGAGCAGGTGGTCGAGGAGATCGTCTCCGCAGGTGGGGAGGCGGTTGCCAACTCCGCCGACGTGGCTGACTTCGCGGCTGCCGAGGCGATGGTGCGACAGGCCATCGAGGCGTACGGCGGTCTGGACATCCTCGTGAACAACGCCGGATTCGTACGCGACCGGATGCTCGTCAACACCTCCGAGGAGGAGTGGGACGCGGTGATCCGGGTGCACCTGAAGGGCCACTTCGCGACGCTGCGGCACGCGGGTGCGTACTGGCGGGCGGAGTCCAAGGAGGGCCGCCAGCGGGCCGCTCGGGTCATCAACACCTCCTCCGGCGCGGGCCTGCAGGGCTCGATCGGGCAGGGCACCTACTCCGCCGCCAAGGCCGGGATCGCCGGGCTGACGCTCGTCGCCGCCGCCGAGATGGCTCGTCATGGCGTCACGGTCAACGCGATCGCGCCCGTCGCCAAGACCCGGATGACCGAGGGTGCCTTCGACACCTCCGCGATGGCGCTCCCCGAGGACAACAGCCCCGTCGTCGCCTGGCTCGCCTCGGAGGACGCCCGTGACATCACCGGCCGGGTCATCGAGATCGACGGGACCGAGATCACCGTGGAGAACGGCTGGGCCCACGGCCCCTCGGCCGACGCCGGCGCCCGGTGGGAGGCCGCCGACGTCGGCCCGGCGCTGCGCAAGCTCCTCGCGCAGGCGCCGGTGCCGGAGAAGGTGTACGGAGCCTGAGCTGGCCGAGCTCAGGCCGACGCCGGGCGTGTAACACGTCGTTTGTAGGTCTATCCGGTCGTTATAACGGGCGAGTAGTCCTACAAACGACGTGTTACACGTCGCGTGGCCGCCGTCGCGGGTCAGGCGAGCTCGGAGCAGACCGTTGTCGCGATGTCCGCGAGCGGCGTGTCGAGGGGGACTGCGGCGGCGTCGTCGGAGCGAGTCAGCGCGGCGATGACGATCGGGGCACCGTCGGGGGTCCAGGTGACGCCGACGTCGTTGCGCGTGGCGTACTCGCCGCCGCCGGTCTTGTCGGCGAGGCGCCAGGAGGCGGGGACCCCGGCACCGAACCGGGTCACGGTCGACTGGTTGGCGAGCATCCAGGTGGTCAGCTGGTCGCGATCCCTGCGATCGAGGGCGTTGCCGAGCAGCAGCTTGGTGTAGGACCGGGCGATCGCGTGCGGCGTGGTGGTGTCGCGCACATCGCCGGGGATCGCGCTGTTGAGGTCGGGCTCCCAGCGGTCCAAGCGGCTCACGTCGTCGCCGAGGGAGCGGGCGAAGGCGGTGACGCCGGCCGGCCCGCCGACGAGACGCATCAGTACGTTGGCCGCGGTGTTGTCGGACCGGGTGACGGTCGCCTCGCAGAGCTGCGCCACCGTCAGGCCGTTGCGGGTGGTGAGCGAGGTGATCGGCGAGTTGGCGACGACGTCGCTCGGGTCCCAGGTCAGGCGCTGCTGGAGCGTACGCGCGGGAAGGTCTCGCAGGATCTGCGCGGCGAGCAGGGTCTTGAAGGTCGACAGCATCGGGAAGCGTTCCTCGGCACGGTGCTCGATCGTGCGTCCGGTCCTGGTGTTCTTCGCCCAGACGCCGAGCAGACGCCCGTGCTTCTGCTCGAGGGCGGCGATCGAGGCGCTGCCGGCGGCGTACGCCATCGAGCCACCGCCGGCGGTCGCAGTTGCGGTCGCGGCGACGGCGGCCGCAGCGGCGGCTCCGCCCAGGACGGCGCGGCGGCTGAGGTTCGGGTGAGTCATGGGAGTCCTTTGCTGGAGGTCGTTCCTGAGGTGGTGCGGGAATCGTGCCGCCGCCGCGGCGACGGCGTCCAAGGACGATCCGACATGGACGTATGCGCTGGTGACATGGGACGTTCTGCGGCCGATCGGACATCCTGTACGCGTGGACCTACTGCTTCATCTGCGCGGCTTCGCCGCGGTCGCCGACGAGATGAGCGTCTCGGAGGCCGCCCTGGAGCTGGGCGTCGACCAGCCGCTGCTCAGCCGTCGCCTCCGTGCGCTGGAGCGGGAGCTGGGCGTCGAGCTGCTCGATCGCAGCCGCCGTCGGATCGCGCTCACCCCGGCCGGGCACGCGCTGCTCCCGCGCGCCCGGCATCTCCTCGACCAGGCCGACCATCTGCTGCGGAGCATCCGCCGCCATGACCGGGAGCGCTTCGTGGTCGGAGTGCCGTCCGGGTGCGACCCGGCCCCGCTGGCCCGGTTGGTCGCCCTGCTGGAGACGGAAGGCGTCGAGGTACGCCTCGCGAGCGACGGCGAGGAGGCGCCCGAGTCGTCCGCCTGGCTGGTCGACGCGTGCGACCCCGACGCGGCCACTTGGGTCACCCCGCTCGGCGCCGCGACTCGGCCCGCCGAGAACCTGCCTGCCGCGACCGGGGACACGCCGCCGCCGGTGTCACTGGGCTCCCTGCGCCCCCGCAGAGGCGGGGAGCGTACGCAGGTGCTGGCTCTCCCACGAGACCTGGACGACCCCGCCGGCCGGCTGCGGCGGCTGGCGGACGGCGCGGGCATCGGCCCGACCGCCCTGCGTCGTACGCCGCACCAGCTCGCGGTGGCCGAGACCCTGGCGGGGCGCGGGACCATGGTCTGCGCACGACACGAGGCGGTGACGTACGGACTGAGCTGGTCGCCCTTCATCGACCCGGTGGCTCGCGGTCATCGGCTGGCGGAGCTGCAGCCGGTGCCGGGGCCGTTGGCTGCAGGCGAGGTGCGAGCGCAGGCGCTCGCCCTTCTCGGCGCGTGCGTCGGCGCACCTGAGGAGGGGCGCGGATGAGCCCGCTGATCGGCAGCGACCGAGGACTGATCGACCTCGCCGAGGCCACCGAGGAGCGCTTCCGGGACCTCCAGGTCAGGATCGCGTTCCTGGCCCGCGACATCGACACCGGTCAGGAGGTCGGGGTCGGCGTCGACCGCCAGCTGCCGCTGGCGTCGGTGGCCAAGGTGCCGCTCGCCCTGGTCGTCGCCGACCGGATCGCCCGCGGCGAGATCGACCCTGCCGCGAAGGTGACGCTGACCGCCGACGGGCGGAGCTATGGGCCCTTCGGCTTCTCGGCGTTCACCCACGACGTGACCTGCTCCGTCGCCGACCTGATGCTGATGATGCTCAGTCTCAGCGACAACGCCGCCGCCGATGCGCTCTTCGACAAGGTCTTGCCCCGCGAGGTCGACGAGCAGCTCGCCGAGTGGGGTGTGGAGGGGCTGCGGGTGCGCCACCGGATGCAGCCGATGTACGACTACGCCACCCGCCTCGCCGGCCACGACTTCGCCCTCGCCACCCAGCTCGCGGTCGAGGGTCGTCGCCCGGGCGGCCGGCACGTGATCGACTCCCTCGACGTCGACCGCGCCACCGTCGGCTCGCCGCGCGCCTGCGTCGACCTGCTCGAGCGGGTCTGGCGGGACGAGATCGCCAAGCCCGAGGCGACCGCCATGCTGCGCGAGACGATGGGCAAGCAGGTCTTCACCCATCGGATCGCCGCCGATCTCCTCGCCGACGACATCCAGCTCGCCGGCAAGACCGGTGGGTTCCTCACCCTGCGCCACGAGATCGCCGTCGTCACCCACCCCGGTGGCCGAGTCGCCATCGCCGCCCTCACCGACTCCGACCGTACGGCCCGGATCCAGAACGACGTCGACCTCGCCGTCGCTGCCACCGCCCGCGATGCCGTCGAGGCCCTCGCCTCCCGCCGCTTCCCCTGAGTCGAGGCGTCACGTACGTCGCCCGAGGCGTCACACCGATGCCACCTCGGCCGACGCGCCTGACGTCTCGGCCGACGGGGGTGACGTCTCGCCTAAAACAAGGTGTCAACGGCCCGGGTGCAGTGATGGAATCAGCCGGTGCCAGGCATGCCAGCCTTCCTCAAGAACCTGATCCCGCCGACGCCGTTGTCGCGGCGGTTGGCGACGCAGTCGCTGCTCTTCGCGGCAGGGGACGGCACCTTCAACACCGCGGCCGCGTTCTACCTGGTCGCGTTCGTCGGCCTGAGCCCGGCGCAGATCGGTGTGGGCCTGACGGTGGCGGGGATCGCGTCGTTCCTCACCGCCTACCCGATGGGCAAGCTGGCCGACCTGATCGGTCCCAAGCGGGTCTGGGCGATCAGTGCGCTGATCAGCGCACTGATGTTCGCGACCATGCCGTTCATCCACGGCTTCTGGGCCTACCTGTGCGTCATCGTCGTCTTCGAGGTGGTCAACAACGCGGGCGGCGCCGGCCGGAATGCGTACGTCCTCGATGTCCTCCCCGACAAGGAGCGGGTCCAGACCCAGGCGTTCATGTACTCCAGCCTCAACCTCGGCTTCACCATCGGCGCCCTGATCGCCGGTATCGCGCTCGCGATGGAGACCGACACGGTCCTCAAGTGGGGCGTGCCGTTCTTCGCGCTGGCCATCGGGATCGCCAACTCGGTCTGGATCACCCGGCTGCCGATGGCTCCCCACGACGTACGTCGCGCCGCGGGCGAGATCGTCGAGAAGCTGCCGGGGCCGGGTGCGCTGCGCAACGTCGGCTGGCTGCTGGTGACGACCTTCACCGGCACGCTGTGGTCCAACCAGGTGCTGCTGCACACCGTGATCCCGTTGTGGCTGGTCGAGTACACCGACTCGCCGCGCTGGCTCCTGGCCTGGCTCTTCGCCACCAACACGGTGCTGTGCATCATCCTTCCGGCCTACACCTCGAAGGGCGTCCGCAACGTCCGCGACGCGTTGCGGCGGGTGTGGTGGAGCAGTGCGTTCTTCGTCGCCGCGTGCGCGATCACGCTGGTCACCCACGACACCCGCGGGTTCCTCACCATCTTCCTGGTCTGGGTCGGCCATGTGGCCGTGACCGGCGCCGAGCTCGCCGTCGGCTCCGCCTCGTGGGCGTTCCAGGCCGAGCTCATGGACCCCGACCGGCGCGGTGAGTACCAAGGCGTCGCCGGCATCGGCCGCCAGCTCGGCGGCGCTTGGGCCCCGGCGCTGTTCACGTTCCTCGCCATGGGCTGGCATCCCGACTTCTACAGCGGCGCCGGCTGGGTCGTCATCGCCGCCATCATCGTCGTCGCCGCGGCCGGCATGGGTCCGTCGACCAGGATGGCCGTACGTTTCAAGCAGGCCCATTTCCCGCGCGAGGACGAGCCGGAGCCGGCCGCCGCCTAGCCCACGTCGGCGGGGAGGTCAACGCTTTGGCCGCCGGGCGGAACAGTTGCCCGAAGGACGTTGACGCGGGTGCCGCGCGGGGCATAGACACGTGCGTCGTGGTTAAGCCCTCTATCCAACGCTCCCACCATCTCTCGGCCCAGCAGCACGAACGACTCGACCGCGCGACCGCCTGCCTCGACGGGCCCGTCGGGGTGGTGGACCTGCAGGCTTTCGACGCCAACACCGACGACCTTGTGCGCCGCGCCGCCGGAACCCCGATCAGGGTGGCGAGCAAGTCCGTACGCTGCCGGGCGCTGATCGACCGCGTGCTCGCCCGCGAGGGATATGAGGGGATCCTGGCGTTCACGCTGGCCGAGGCGCTGTGGCTGGCCGAGACGCACTACGACATCGTGATCGGCTATCCGACCGCGGACCGCGCCGGGCTCGCGGCCCTCGCGAACGACGAGGAGAAGCTCGCCCGGATCACGCTGATGGTCGACAGCGCCGAGGGGTTGGCGTTGGTCAAGGCCGAGATCGGTACTCCGGCCGCTCCCGTACGCGTCGCCATCGACCTCGACGCCGCCCTGGTCATCGCGCACCGCATCTGGTTCGGTGCCCGCCGCTCCCCGGTGCGCACGCCCGAGGACGCCGTCGCCCTCGCCCGGATCGTCGCCGAGGATCCGGCCTTCCAGCTGGTCGGGCTGATGGCCTACGAGGGTCAGGTCGCCGGCGCCGTCGACCGTCCGCTGGGCGGCAACCCGCCCGCGGCCGTCATCAGAAGGATGAAGAGGGCCGCCATCGCCGAGATCGCCGAGCGGCGCGGGAAGATCGTCGCCGCCGTGCGCTCGCTGGCGGACCTCGAGTTCGTCAACGGCGGCGGCACGGGCTCGATCGAGTCCACCCGCGCCGACCTCTCGGTGACCGAGATCGCGGCCGGGTCCGGGCTCTACGGGCCGACCCTCTTCGACCGCTACGATGCCTTCACGCCCCATCCGGCGGCCTACTTCGGGCTGAGTGTCGTCCGGCGCCCCGCGGCCGGAATCGTCACCGTCGCCGGCGGCGGCTGGATCGCCTCCGGCCCGCCCGGGCACGACCGGGTCCCGACCCCGACCTACCCCTTCGGGCTGGAGTACGTCGGAACCGAAGGCGCCGGGGAGGTCCAGACGCCGCTGCGCGGGCATGCCGCCGCCCAGCTCGCGATCGGAGACAAGGTCTGGTTCCGCCATGCCAAGGCCGGTGAGGTCTGCGAGCGGCTCGACGTCCTCCAGCTGATCGAGGGCGACTCGATCATCACCGTCGCGCCGACCTACCGCGGCGAGGGCCAGACGTTCCTGTGACCCGCCGGCTCAGGCCGGGTCGCCCAGGAGCATGACCCAGCTCTCGGTGACGAGGTCGCACATACGGTCCTGCTCGACACCCCAGAACCCGTCTGCCCAGCGCTGGAACAGGTAGTCGAGCTGGCCGACCGCCAGTGCGCCGCGGAGCCGACGGCTGTCGGCGTCGAACCGGCCCGCCTTGTCCAGACCCGCGCTGACGTCCTCGATCGTCTCGTCCGTCCACGCGTCGACGATGTGGGTGAGATCGGGATCGACGGCTTGAGCGGCCCGGGCGATCGTGATGATCGGACGCACCCCCGGCCACTGGGCCACGGCCTGCCGGATCCAGGCTCCCAGCTGCTCATGGGTGCCGGCCGCCACCGCATCGGCGAGGCCGCCGAGCGAGCTTCCCTGCGGGGAGCGGAGCTGGGCCAGCTCCTCCTCGAGGCGCTCGGCGATCAGGGCCTTGATGACCTCGGACTTCGAGCCGAAGTAGGCATAGAACGTCACCCGGGTGGTGCCTGCCGCCGAGGCGATCTCATCGATCGTCGTGGCCGCGTAGCCGCTCGCGACGAACCGGTCCATCGCCGCGTCCAGCAGGAGCTGGCGAGTCATCGCCCTCTGAGCTGCGCGGAGGTTGGCCATGGCGTCACGATAAGCGACGTCGATACCTCCCTGGGGATTTCCACGTTTTCTTGAAACCCGGTGTCTCGCGCTTGGCCCGTCGGTAGGTTCTGTCCCGATGGATGATCACGTGACCTGGGCGGACAAGGGCTTCTGGGTGCCAGCAGAAGCCGTCGATCTCACTGCGTACGCAGCCTCTGGCCGCAATCTCTTCGACGGCTCGTTCACCTGGCCGGTGATGGCGCTCAAGAAGAGTGCGCTGGAGCACAACATCGCGACCCTCGCGGCCTTCGCGGAGGAGCACGACCTGCTGCTCGCCCCGCACGGCAAGACCACGATGGCCCCGTCGCTCTATCGGCGCCAGCTGGACGCCGGCGCGTGGGCGATCACCGTCGCCTCACCCAGCCAGGCCCTGGTCGCCCGCCACGCCGGCGTACGCCGGGTCCTGGTCGCCAACGAGATCCTGGACCACAGCGCGCTGAGCTGGGTCGCCTCCGAGCGTGCGGCCGATCCGGAGTTCCTCCACCTGCACTGGGTCGACTCGCTCGAGGGCGTCGAGGCCGCGGCCGAGGCTTCGGTCCTGGTGGGCGACGAGGACCGGCCGCTGGCGGTGCTGATCGACCTGGGTTTCCCGGGCGGGCGCACCGGCTGCCGCTCCGTCGAGGCGGCCGTCGAGCTCGCGCGGGTGGTGGACTCCACGCCGGGCGTACTCCTGGCGGGTGTGGCCGGCTACGAGGGTGGGCTGGGGACGGCGGCGGCTGTCGGTGACTACTTCGACCGCCTCAAGGAGCTCGCCTCGACTCTGTTCACCGAGGGTCTGGTCGCTGCTGATGCGATCGTCTCCGCAGGCGGGAGCTCCTACTTCGACGTGCTCGCCGAGCGCTGGTCGACGGGCTGGCCGGACGGGATGACACCTCGCAAGGTGCTCCGCAGCGGTGCGTACATCACCCACGACCACAGCCTCTATGCCGACAAGACGCCCTTCAACCGGATCGAGGGAAGCCTCGAACCCGCCATCGAGATCTGGGCCCAGGTGCTCTCGGCCCCCGAGGAGGGGCTGGTGATCGTGGGCATGGGCAGACGAGACGCGCCCTATGACAACGGGCTGCCCGTCCCGCTCGCGGTTCGGCGCAACGGCGGTGGCAACGGCAGCGGCGCCGCGGAGGAGATCGAGGGCACCGTGGAGAAGCTGGGCGACCAGCACGCCTTCCTGCGCGCCGACGCCGGGCTGAGGCCGGGCGACCTGGTCGGCTTCGGGATCTCCCACCCGTGCACGGCGTTCGACAAGTGGCGGTTGATCCCGGTCGTGGATCTCGACTACACCGTGACCGACCTGGTCCGGACGTACTTCTAAGGGCTCAGAAGCTGTCGGGGATCCGCACCCTGACCTGGTAGAACGCGGCGTGGTCGGTGGCCCGACGGGCCGACGGCCCGGCGTAGACCCGGTAGCGGTCGGGTCGCAGCGACGGGCTGAGGAACGCCTGGTCGATCGGTGCCCGCGGGGCGGCGGCGCACCCGTCGTGCGTCGCGAGCGGGCTCACCAGACCGGTCCCGGGCGAGGTGAGGTCGCACAGGATGTCGTTGCGCTGGTTGAAGTCACCCGCGACGACCATCGGCACCTCGGCGCGCGCCACCACGGCCTTGACGATCCGGGTGTTCAGGTCGCGCCAACTCTTCTGCTCGGGGATCGAGGGGAGGCTCGCCGGGAAGTGCACCGGCAGGACCCCGACGCGCTGACCCGAGGAACGTTCCTCCAGCACCACGACCGGTGCGCTGACGCGCGCGCCGTCGCGGTAGTACATGGTGACCGTGTCCTTGCTGACCAGCCGAAACACCGAGCGGCGGTAGAAGACCGCGTCGTCGGTCGGATCGGGGGTGGAGACGAGGGCGAACTCCCCGCCGAAGGACTCGAACGCCTCCCGCTGTCGAGCCTCCACCTCGGCGAGCACCCCGAAGTCGGTGAGCGTACGCCGCAGGTGACCCACCACGATCCGCATCCGCGGCACCCCGTCGAGCCGGCCGGCAGCAGCGCCTCCGGGTGCCGTGTGGTGGTCGGCCCAGGCGTTGAGCCAGGCGAAGCGCTGGAAGCCTGGCTGGACCGGTTCGGCTTGGGCGACCCTGACGGTCGGGCCTGCCGACGCCGTCGTCGGCACGAGGAAGCTGAGGCCGGCAGCGAGGACGCCGCAGAGCGCGACGGCGATGACGCCGGCGCGCCATCGCGGGTCGGTCCGGTCGGGTCCGTCCGAAGCGGAACCCGAGGCGAACGGTGCGTTGGGGGACACATCTTCAACGGTAGGCACGAGTCATGTGCGCTCAACCAAAACGCGTTCGAATCCCGCGAAACCCCAGATGAACGACCAGGGAACCTGGTCAGCGGCTCGGCACGACGAATTGGCGGTGCGGGACCTGCGAAGCGCTGCTATCTTCCCGTCCTGCGCCTTTCGGGAGGTGTGCGAACCCACCTACTCGGACGGGAGTCCCCATGCGTCTCAGCCTGGCAACGTACGCCGTCAGTGGCCTTCTCATCGCCCCCGCCGCCGCAGTTGCTCTGTCGGCGAGCCCCGCCGCGGCGGTCGGCACCTGCCAGGGGCTGGCGGTCACGGTCGACCTGGTTGCCGGTGACTCGGCAACCTCCGGTGACGACGTCATCCGCGGCACCGATGCCGCGGACACCATCGTCGCCGGGGCCGGGAACGACGTCGTCTGCGCGGGTTGGGGAGACGACTGGGTCGTCGACGGCGACGGCGACGATCGTGTGTTCGGCGAGGGCGGCCGCGACAGCCTGGGTGGTGAGCACGGCAGAGATCTTCTCGACGGCGGTGCCGGCGATGACCACATCGCGGCGGGAGGGACGGATCCCAAGACGATCCTCGGCGGAGACGGCGCCGATTTCCTCCAGGGCGGCAACGGGGCGGATCACATCGACGGTGGGGCCGGCAATGACACGGTCAACGGCGGCGACCTGGAAGGTGCCAGCGACGATGTGCTTGTCGGCGGCGACGGCGACGACCGCCTGGATGACTGGGGCGCGGGCGACAACACGCTGGACGGCGGCGCCGGGAACGACCGGCTCGTCGGCGGCCAAGGTGCTGACCAGCTCCTCGGAGGTGCGGGCCTCGACGACCTCGCCGGGCGCGGCGGCGACGACCGCCTCGACGGCGGCGCCGACGACGACACGGTCGCCGGCGGGGACGGTCACGACCGCCTGATCGGCGGCGCCGGGAACGACAGGCTGGACGAGTCCTTCACCGCAGGTGACAACATCCTCGAGGGTGGCGACGGTGCCGATGTCCTTCGTGGCGGTCGTGGCGTCGACACGATGCACGGCGGTGTCGGCGACGACGAGCTGTGGGCGCCCGACGGGTCTGCGAGCACGATGACCGGTGGCGACGGAGACGACTACCTCCACGGCAGCGACGGGACCGACGTGATGCGGGGCGACGGCGGCAACGACATGCTCGTCGGTGGCGCGGGCAACAACAGGCTCGACGGTGGCACCGGCAACGACTCGCTGACAGCGCGCGACGGCAAGGACTCCCTCGTCGGCGGGACCGGTGCCGATGGCCTCTTCGGCGGCGGCGGCAACGATCTCATCGACGGCGGCGCCGGCAACGACAACATCGCTGGAGACAGCGGCAACGACGTCGTCCTCCCCGGGACGGGGACGGACCGCGTACTGGGTGGCACCGGCACCGACCGGATCACGTTCTCCAACATCACCAGGGCGGTCAAGGTCTCGCTCCTGGCGAGGTCCCAGCAGAACACCGTCGGGGCCGGCTACAAGACCATCACGGAGTTCGAGAACCTCACCGGCACCAACCACTCCGACACCCTCTACGGGAACAACGGAAACAACACGATCTACGCGGGCGCGGGCAACGACGTGATCGCTCCCCGAGGCGGCAACGACGTCGTCGAAGCGGGCAGCGGCGTCGACCGGGTCTCCTACTACGACAGCGCCACGCGGGTGACGGTCTCGCTGGCGACGACTGCGCCGCAGTCCACCGGAGCCGGACGGGACGCGTTGCGTGGCGTCGAGCGGCTCAGCGGCACGGCGAAGTCCGACGTACTCAAGGGCGGTTCCGGCGCCAATGCGATCTGGGGTGGCGCGGGCAGCGACCAGATCTACGGTGGCAGGGGCAACGACCTGCTCTACGGAAATTCCGGCAACGACAGGATCTACGGCAACGACGGCGCCGACCGGCTGTACGGAGGCTCCGGCAGCGATCGTCTCGTCGGCGGCGCAGGCACCGACCGAACGGTTCAGTGACGTCCGGAGTGTGGGTGGGTGCTCACAGGTCCATGAAGATCAGTGCACCCGCGATGTCGGCGGTGCCGTAGTGGAGATAGTCGTCGACTCTCTTCTCCGAGACGCCCTCCTGGGCAGTCACGAAGCCGACGACGACCGCCTTGGAGGAGTCCTTGGCGACCCATTTTCCGATCACGTCGTCCTCGATGAGGCTGCCGGTGGGTAGGTCGAAGTCGGTCTCCTTGACCGACTTCGCGGCCGCCGTGGCCTCCGCCTCGCTGCCGAAGACGTAGACGATCCGGAGCATCCGGACCTTGCCGCCCTCGGCGTCGTGGATCCCCATCGCGGCGTAGCGGCAGCCCTTCCTGTCCAGGGCCGCCGAAGCGATCGGACCACAGTCCGGGTAGTCCTGGGAGGCCCCGTACGTCGCGTTCATGCTCACGTCGCCGAGCTTGAACTTCCAGTCGCCCTCGAAGAGCTCTGCGGCCAGCCCACCGGCTGCGGGATCGGTGGCCGACGGATCAGGCGATGTGCTCGGTGTCGCCGTCACGGTCAGCGGTCCCGGCCCGGCGGTGGGATCGTCCTCGCCGCTGAGGAGGACGATGCCGGCCGTGAGGATCACGCCGATGATCAGCACGCCGGCGATCGCGCCGATCCCGATGATGAGGGGCCACGGGTTGTGCGACCGGGGCCTGGGCGGCGGCGGCCCGGCTGGGCCGAACGAATTTTCGTTCGGCGGGTGGACAGGCTGTTGGATCGCGGGCTGCAGGTTCGGCGCTGGCGGCATCGCACCATAGCCGTCCGGCGGCGGTGGTGGCGGTGTCGGCGTATTCATCGGTCCCCCTGCGCGAGTGAAGAATCACGTGGGAGAAAGACTCCCACGTGATTCCCCATTCTCTCCTACGCCTCCGAACCCGTCTCGCTCAGGGAGCGACGGGGTAGTGGCTGGAGATGGCGATCCGATTCCAGGAGTTGATCGTGATCGCGACCCAGGTCAGGGCGGCGATCTGCTTCTCGTCCAGGATGCTCTCGACGTCGACCTTCGGAGCGGCTGCGGTGTGCAGGTCGCCGATGCGGGTGATCTGCTCGGCGATGGTGAGCGCGGCCTGCTCCTCGGGGGTGAAGTACTGCGACTCCCACCAGGCGGCGACGAGGGCGAGGCGGTCGGTCGTCTCGCCGTTCTTGAGAGCGTCCTCGGTGTGCATCCGCAGGCAGAAGGCGCAGCCGTTGATCTGGGAGGCGCGGAGCTTGACCAGATCGACGGTCAGCCGGTCGAGGCCGGCGACGGTGATGGCCTCTTCGACCGCCTCCTCGACCGCCATCTGGGCCTGGTACGCAGCGGGGAAGAGCTTGGTGAGGTTCACGTGGGCGAGCATCGGGTTCCTTCGGGTCGGGCCCGCCACAGCGCGGGCACTCACCGGACTGACGAGGTGGCTCGGGGGAATGTGAGGTCGCAGCCTCACATTCGCGCTGCCTGGCTCGTCACACAGGACGAACCCGGAGGAGATGCCACGATGACCGACATGGACGACCTGGGCGACGCGATGGTCGAGCGTCGTCGCCTGATCGCGCTCGCGTATCGGCTGCTCGGCACCCTCGAGGAGGCCGAGGACGCGGTCCAGGAGACCTATCTGCGGTGGTACCGCCTCTCGGAGGACGAACGAGCGGCGATCGACAACCCCGCCGGCTGGTTGAGCCGCGTTGCCAGCAGGATCTGTCTCGACGTACTCAAGTCGGCGCATTCGCGCCGGGAGAGGTACGTCGGGTCCTGGCTGCCCGAGCCGGTCAGGCCAGGGTTCCTCGCCGCCCCCGAGGATCCGGCCGACCGGGCGACCCTGGACGACACGGTGAGCACGGCGCTGCTCGTCGTGCTCGACGCGATGACCCCGGCCGAGCGGGTCGCGTTCGTGCTCCATGACATCTTCGCCGTCCCGTTCGGTGACATCGCCAGTGTGGTCGGTCGCTCCCCGGCGGCGGTGCGGCAGCTCGCCTCCTCGGCGCGACGCCGGGTGGCCGAGCAGCGCGGCGAGGTCGCCCCGCTGCCCGAGCACGACGACGTCGTCCGTGCCTTCGTCTCCGCGACCGCGGGCGGTGACCTCGGCCGGTTGGTGTCGCTGCTGGACCCGTCGGTCACTCTCCGATCCGACGGTGGTGGCCGAGTCAGATCCGCCCTCAATCCGATCGAGGGGCCGGAGAAGGTGGCCCGGTTCCTGCTGGGCGTGCTCACGAAGCGGCCGACCTGGACGATCCGTACGGAGGCCACCGCCGACGGCCTCGGGTTCACGCTCGTCGAGGGCGACGTTCACCGCGGTGTCGCCAACCTCCGGGTCGTCGATGGCCGGGTCACCGACGTCTGGATCGTCCTCAACCCGGACAAGCTCGGCGGCTGGCGCTGATCCCGGCGTCGGTCACAGCCAGGGGCCGAGCTCCGGCGCGTCGACCAGGCCGTGCGGCCGTCCGGCGAGCCAGGCGGCGACCTCGGGCAGAGGCCCCGTGACGCCGCGCAGGTCGTCGTCGGAGAGAGCCCGCTTCGTACGGATCTCGTCGGCCAGCGCGAGCAGGAAGTCGTCGGGAAGGTCCGCGAAGGTGATCCCGACGCCGAGGTCGACGGCGTGGACGAAGACCTCCCGAACACGCATCCACGGGACGTCGCCGGCCTTCCGGGTGACGAGCTGCGCGGTGATCACCTCGTGCTCCCACTGCTCGGGGCTCAGCCGGTCCATGGCCTCTTCGAGCTCCTCGGCTCCGCGGAGATACCACGCCCGGAGCTCGTCGGCAGGTCGCGTCGCAGCCGCCTCGATGTCGGCGTTGCGCTGCTCGGGGGAGGCGTACATCCGCTTCTCCACGCCCGTCTCCGCCCAGGAGACCAGGTTGCCGAGGGCGTCGGCGTTGGCGGCGACGTGGCCGATCAGGTGCTTGCGGGTCCAGCCCGGCAGCTGCGAGGCGCCGTCGAAATCGGCGAGCTCGAGCCGGTCGATGCCACCGGTCAGCAGGGCGGTGCCCTCGGTGATCCAGCGGCGGGAATCGTCGAACGTACGCGCCGGGGTGGCGTCGATCAGGATGGTCATGGTCACAGAGTGCTGGTTCAGTGCCGACAGAACAAATGATTCTGTGCAATAGAACAACTAGGTCCGTGAATCTCCTGCGAAGCCAGGCGATAGATGCTTGGTTTGGTGTGATCAGGAAGAGGTGGGATGGACAAGCCGATCAAGACCCGGCCCCCGTACGCGATCACCAGCGTCGACCACGCGCTCGAGCTGGCGGCGATCCTTCAGGTCGAAGGTCGCCTGACCGTCTCCGAGGCAGCGGCTCGGCTCGACGTGGCCCGCTCCACTGCCCACCGGCTGCTCGCCATGTTGGTCTACCGCGACTTCGCGGTCCAGGACGAGGACAAGGTCTACCGAGCAGGCCCCGTGCTGGAGCTGGCCGCACACTCCCGCTCGACCGCGTCCCGGCTCCGTCAGGTGGCGCTGCCGCATCTGCAGCGCCTGGTCGACCTGCTCGGCGAGTCCGCCAACGTCGCCGTACGCGCCGGGGACACCTGCCGGTTCATCGCCTCGGTCGAGTCGCCGCAGTCGCTCAAGGTCGGCTCTCGCGAGGGGATGGTCTTCCCCGCGCACCGCACCACCGCCGGCCTCCTGCTGCTCGCTCAGATCGCAGACGAGGAGCTCGCCTCGATCTACTCCCGGGACAGGTACGCCGATCAGCCGGCCGACCGCCCGGACCTCGACGCGCTGCGTACCGAGCTCGAGCGGGTACGCCGCAGCGGATTCGCCTTCAACGACGGCCGCACCGAGCGTGGAGTGGTCGCCGTCGGGGTCCCCGTCCGAGGCGCTGGGGGTGACGTCGTCGCCGGGATGTCGATCTCCATGCCCAGCGTCCGCTACGACAAGGCGTCGCTGCCGAGCCTCGTCTCGACCCTGATGTCCGGCGCCGCGGCTCTGGAGCGTGACCTGAGCCAAGGGTGACCTGCGTCAACGCGACTCCGGTTGCGTCGGGTGGCACCCGTTAACCTGGAGTGAATGAGTGACAGCGCACCCTCCGGTGATCATCGGAGCGATCTCCAGGAGTCGAGGCGGTCCGGCATCGACTGGCTCGCGACCACCGCTGGCGCGCTCGCTGCGGTCACCTCCGCGCTGCTGCTCTCCACGCTCGGTGCCGTGGGCACCCTGGCGGGCGCCGCGGTCGGCAGCATCGCGGCCACGATCGGCACCAACCTCTATTCGCAGGGGTTGGCGAAGAGCCGCGAGAAGGTGGCCCGGGCCCAGGCGCTGGCCCGCTGGCGATCGGCCGGGCTCGCCGGCGCACGTGGCCGTTCGAAGCCCACTCCTGAGTCCGTCTCCGAGAGCATCGCTGCCGCCGCGCCCGACGAGTCCAGCGACACGGAGGTTGGGTCTGGGTGGCGAGAGCGTCTCCGCGCGCTGCCCTGGAAGCGGATCGGACTGGCCTCGCTGGCGATGTTCGTGGTCGTGGTCGCCGCGATCACGATCGTCGAGCTGGTCGCCGGACGCAGCGTCAGCTCGATCGTGGGTGGCGAAGACAAGCGAACCACGATCTCAGGTGTGACCGGCGGTGGCTCCAACGAGCGCGACCGCAAGCCGCGCCAGGATCCCGCGCCGGGCGAGACCGCGACCTCGGAGCCGTCGTCGACCCCGTCCACCGAGCCCTCGCAGGCCCCACAGCAGTCTGAGCCCGCCGTGCCGGTGGAGCCGAGCGCCCCGGCGTCGGAGACGCCGAGCGCCGAGCCTACGGAGCAGCCGGGCACCGGTGAGAGCGGCTCGAGCGAGGCGCCGCCGCCGGGAGCGGATCAGCCGAGCCCCTGATCCGGCCTCACATCCGGAAGAGGATCTCCGCGCCGAGGTCGGTGTTGCCGTAGGAGGTGTACTCCTTGCCCCTGGCCTCGGTGATGGCGCCGGTGGAGGTGACCATGGTGTAGACGACGTACTTGCCGTAGTCCTTCACCTTGAACCAGCCCTGGGTGTAGCCCGGCAGGTACGCCTCCGTGGGCGGGATCACGTGCTTGGGCTCGATCTTCGCAGCGGCCGCCCCTGCGGCTTCGACGGTGCTGAAGTCGTAGACGAAGTGGGTCATCCGCACGTTGTTCTGCTGAGCCTTGTAAGAGACCCGGACGGCGTAGTCGCAGCCGAGGTCGCGGACCACGCGCTTGAGCGTCGCCTTGCAGCCTGCGTAGTCCTTGCCGCTGAGGTAACGGGCCTTCAGCGTGACGTCGCCGTAGGTGAACTCCCACGGGCGGGGGACGTCGGCCTTGGAGAGGCGTTCGGGGCCGATGGTCGAACGCGAGGTGGCGCCGTCGCTGGGGTCGCCCGGTGAGCTCGTCCCGGGCCAGCCGGGCTTGCCGCTGGACTCGCCGCTGATGTCGGAGCGCCCGCCGTCGGGGCTCGCCGAGTCGGTCGGTCCGTCCCCGGTCGAGGGCGCGTCGCTCACCGTCGGAATTCCGGCGGTCGTGGCCGCGTCGTCCCCGCGGTTGAAGAGCGTGTAGACGACCACGCCGCACACCACCACGAGAGCGAGGGACACGGCGATGGTCATGACCTGGCCCAGCGGGCCACCGCGCGCGGCGCGCTCCTTGCGGGCGTTGAACGCGGGCCGGTCGCCGCCGTCGTCCACGGAGAGCCCGATCAGGCGCTCGTTGTAGTCGAACGGTGCAGGCTGCTTCTGCGGCTCCTCGTCAGGCGCGCCCGAACCGGGGGAGCCTGAGGGCGGCGGATACGGCATGGGGTTTGTCTACCATCTATCCGGTCGCCACGCCGAAGGTTTGGAAGACGGGCGATCTCCTGCCCGAATCCCTCGCTCGAGCAGCGAGATGAACACGAAATACCTACCGTACGCGGCCCAGGACTCGGGCACCTACAACTTCGCAATGCTTTCGCAATCCTCTTCGGTGGGCAAATGCTGAAAGCAGTCTGGAGAAGTGCGTGTTGCTGCATTGCAAGAAGCCGAAGAGCCAGTCGTTGCAATGCAGAATCTTGGGGATTCGAATGTGCTGCGCAGCCGAGGAAAGAACACGAAACTCAGTTACCCGTACCCGGTAAGCCACGGAACCCGTGGTTCGGGTGCAGGAGTCCGCAACAAGCGGGCCATTCCCCCAGGAGGAGACGTATGAGGTTCGATCGCACCACTTTCCGTCCCCGCACGATCGCCGCTCTCGCAGCAGGTGTGGGTCTCGCGGCCTCCGCCGCTGTGGCCGTGCCGGCTGCTGCCGCGGATGCCGGATCCGGCAAGGCAGAGTTCAGCAAGGCCGAGGTCGCCTCGGTCAGGTCGGCTGTCGACGAGTCCGCCCCGGTCGGCTCGTCGTGGTACACCGACCCGGCCTCCGGCAAGGTCGTCGTCACCGTCGACGAGACGGTCTCCGCGTCCGAGATCGCGAAGGTCAAGAAGGCTGCTGCCGAGAAGACGAGCCAGGGCGACCAGGCTGTGACCGTCAAGCACACCAAGGGCGAGTTCACCCCGCTCATCGGCCCTGGTGACGCGATCTACGGCGGCGGCTCCCGCTGCTCGCTCGGCTTCAACGTCAAGGTCAGCGGCGCGGACTACTTCCTGACCGCGGGCCACTGCACCAACGGCGTCTCGACCTGGTACACCAACTCCTCCCAGACCACGCTGCTCGGCTCGACCGCCGGCTCGAGCTTCCCGGGCAACGACTACGGCATCGTCCGCCACCGCTCGTCGATCTCCAAGAGCGGCGGCTTCACCGCGGGCAACGCTCGGGTAGGCCAGTACGTGACTCGTGACGGCTCGACCACCGGTGTCCACAGCGGCTACGTGACGGCGCTCAACGCGAGCGTGCGTTACGCCGAGGGGACCGTCAGTGGCTTGATCCAGACCAACGTGTGTGCTGAGCCCGGTGACTCCGGCGGCGCGCTCTACTCCGGGTCGACGGCGCTGGGCCTGACCTCGGGCGGCAGCGGCAACTGCAGGACCGGTGGGACGACCTTCTTCCAGCCGGTGACCGAGGCGCTCAGCGTCTACGGTGCCACCATCTACTGATAGAGCACGGGTATGCCGCGGGGCGGGGTGGGTCGATCGATCCACTCCGCCCCGTGGCGTTGCCTGGTTTCGTTGCAGTTACGAAAGATTTTTTGCCCAGCACTGGCGAGGAGGTGCCGACAACGACATACTCACTGTGATCGTGTTCGGGCACGCAGGAGGAACGCATGGGGTACACCAGGTCACGCAGCCGTCTGCTTGCGGCAGCGGTCGGGCTAGGGCTGGCGGCTACCGCCGCAGCCGCGCCGGCGGCATCCGCACCTCCGGAGGAGAAACTCAGCGCGAAGGCGCTCGCGGCCGTCCACTCCGCGGTCGACTCCGCGGTCAGCAGGTCGGCCCTCGCAGGGATCGCGTGGTACACCGACGAGGCCACCGGCAAGGTGGTCGTGACCGCGGACTCTGCCGTCCCCGACGACGCGCTGAACCGGCTGACCCGAACCATCGGGGTCGATGCCGACGCGATCACGGTCAAGCGCGCCAAGGGCGAGTTCAAGCCGCTCCTCGGCGCCGGTGACGCAATCTACGGCGGTGGCATCCGATGCTCCCTGGGCTTCAACGTACGCAGCGGCGGCACCCACTACCTGCTCACCGCCGGCCACTGCGCCGAAGAGGTGGGGACGTGGTACACCAACTCCCGCGAGACCACCCGGATCGGGCCGACCACCAAGTCGAGCTTCCCGGGCAACGACTACGCCCTGGTGCGTTACGGCAACTCCTCGCTCACCCACTCGGGCGGCTACACCGTCGGTGACGCTCGGGTCGGCCAGCGCGTCACCCGCGAAGGCTCGTCCACCGGCGTACGCTCCGGCCGGGTCGAGGCACTCGACGTCTCGGTCCGCTACCGCGGGTCGGGCACCGTCCACGGCATGATCCAGGCCGACGTCTGTGCCGAGTCGGGAGACTCCGGCGGCCCGCTCTACGCCGGCTCGACCGCTCTCGGGATCACCTCCGGCGGCACCGGCGACTGCTCCTCCGGCGGGACCACCTTCTTCCAGCCGGTCCGCGAGGCCGTCAACGCCTACGGCGTCAACATCTACTGAGCCTCTCCGTCGGTCGAGCCCTCCGCTGGTCGAGCCGCCGGAGCCGCTAGGCGGAGGCGTGTCGAGACCAACACGGTTCTGTCGCGCTCCAGGGGACCGTGTTGGTTTCGACACCGGCTCGCTGGCGCTCGCCGGGCTCAACCGACGGCGGTGGGTCAGACCGCCAGACGGCGGTGGGTCAGACCGCCACCGGGATCAGGGCCGAGTCCGCGGACTCCTTGATGAGCCGGGCGTACGCGTCGAAGAGCCGCTGCTCGGAGAGGCGATGGCGGTTGCGGAAGATGCGCTCGAAGTGCTCCTCGCGCTGGGCGAAGGCGGCCTTCCAGGACTCGGCCATCTCGACCGGGTCGAAGCCCGCGACCAGGCGGAGGTCGCCGACCATCGCCGGGGCGTCCCCGACGGGCGTGGTCACCGGGACCGCG
Source organism: Nocardioides sp. (assembly GCF_014360585.1). GTDB lineage: Bacteria > Actinomycetota > Actinomycetes > Propionibacteriales > Nocardioidaceae > Nocardioides. The sequence goes on along the minus strand of NZ_JACIXG010000005.1, from coordinate 66,448 downwards.
CCGCAGGCCATGCCCTCGAGCAGGCAGAGCGGAGCGGCCTCGCCGAACGCCGAGGTGAGCGTGATCAGATCGGCGGCGTTGTAGAGCGGCGCCATCTGACTCTGGATCCCGAGGGCGTGCAGGTTGGTCTCCAGAGCCGGCCACCAGCCGAGCTCCTCGGCGACGAGCGCCGCGAAGGCCGGGTTCTCGGCCGTCATCCCGGCGCCACACATGACGAGGTGGGCGTCGGGGTGCTCCTGGACGAACCGACGCGCGGCGCGGACGAAGAGCGGGATGTTCTTCATCGCGTCGAAGCGCGCGGCGATCATCACCACGGGCGCGTCGCCGATCACGCCGAGCTCGGCCCGTTTGCCCGTCCGTAGGTCGGCGTCGGTGCGGAACCTGTCGAGATCGACCCCGTTGGGGAAGACCGGCAGCCGCTTCAGCGGAATGCCGGTCGCCTCGTGGTACGCGCGCTGGGTCGACTCCGCGCAGCACACCGCCGCGGTCAGCAGTCCGGCCCGGTCGAGGTCGATGAGCTCCTGTACACCGGCCCCCTGGTGCTCCGGGTCGGACCGGTGCAAGCAGGTGATCAGCGGGGTCCCCGACGTGCCGACCTTGCCCAGCACCGTGAGCGGCTGCTCCTTGAGGGACAGCACCACGTCCGCCTTCGCCACCGACTGCGCCACCCGCTTGAGCTGGCTGGTGGTGATGGGGCCGGTCGGCGTACGTCTCAACGCCCTGACCGGCACGCCGGCCGAGGTCAGGCGCCGGTAGGAGTTGTCCGAGGAGATCCGCTGGGCGGTGAACTCACGCTGCACGCGGTCGCTCAGGCTCAGCACGCTGTGTCGCTGAGCCGTGGTGGCGTCGAGGGAGCGGACGACTGCGGTGTGCAGGATCCGCGCGCCACCGGCGAAGAAACCTTCGTACAGGGAGAGGACGGAGGGGCCGTCCTCGAGATACGTCACGGTGGACATGTCGACCTCACTTTTCCGCAGGAGGCATCCCCCGAGCGGTGATGGTGGTGGGGCTACGGCAGAGATATGCGGCTTTCTCCGGACGCTAATGCGTCCGTCAGCGCATCCCAAGGCATCTGCGGCCCAGGGCGAAGGATTTCACGTGATCGTCATCTTCACGCGCATATCGGAGAGGAGACGGACGATTTACCGATATGGCGAGGTATCCCGATCGATTTACGTTGTCGAGTGTGGCATTCATCACGTTGAGCGTGCTTGAGAATGCTTGGTGAACGGTTGGCGTGGGTCTCGGACGCGCGGGTGAATAGCGGCGCGGGGGTGCCCGAATCCCGCTACGTTCAGGAAGCATGACGACCGAGGTGACGACGTACCGCTATGTCCGTTTCGCGTTGTGCTGTCTGCTCGCGGGCCTGGCGATCTCGGTGGGCGCCGAGACGGTCGCGAGCGGCCAGTGGCAGACCTCCATCTCGTCGTACTACTACACCCCCGCAGGTCCGGTCTTCACCGCTGTGCTGTGCGCGCTCGGCGTGTGTCTGGTGGTGCTGCGGGGCTACACCGACGCCGAGGACACCGCGCTCAACCTCGCCGGGCTCTCGGCCCCGATGGTGGGCTTCGTCCCGACGCCTGAGATCGGGCAGGAGATCGACAAGGCGGCAATCGTCAACAACGCCTGGAGCTACCTGGCGGTGATGGCGATCGGTTGGGTCGTCGTCCTGATCTTCGGGCTGCGCAAGCGCTCCGTCGCCGGAGCCTGGCCCTCTCGCTGGGCCGCCATCGGACTGGGCTCCGTCGCCGGAGCGTGGGTGGTCGGCGTGGTCTGGCTGCTGATCGACCAGGACGGCTTCGCGAGCAAGGCGCACGGGCTCGCGGCCGTGTTCACGTTCACGCCGTTCGCGCTCGCCGTGGTGCTCAACACCGACTGGGGCGTGCGGAAGATCGCGCAGGAGGCCGACAAGGCGCGTACGCGGTTCGACAAGACCTACTGGGCGCTGGTCGTGGCGATGGTGGTGCTGCTGGCGGTGGGTATCGTGCTGGGACTGGCCGGTTGGGACTACTGGCTGCTAGCGACCGAGGTCTCGCTGCTGGTCTGCTTCACGATCTTCTGGATCCTCCAGAGCTTCGACCTGATGGACCCGACGCGCGATGCGCTCACCACGCGTCAGCGGCCCCTGCCCTGAGCGCGGGCCTCACCGGAAGTCGATGAGCAGGTCGTCGTCGCCGTTCTCCGGGTCGGTGACGACCCGGGGGAGGCGTACGGCGGTGTCGGTGCGCTTGGCCAGCGGCACCGCCGGCCCGTCGGTCTCGTCGCCCTCGTCTGCCCCGTCGACCTCGTGCGCGCCGGTGGTCGAGCCTGTCGAGACCACCTGGGCGTGCGGGAGCACCTGGGCGTGCCAGGCGCGGCAGTTGTAGGGCAGCTGCATGCCGTCCATGCCGCGGCCGTAGTCGTCGTAGAAGGCCAGCACCTCGCGCCGCTTCCGGTCCTGGGCTTCCGGCTCGAGCGAGGCGATGTTGGACCGGGACACGGCCAGGTCCTGGATCGTGCGGCGGTCGACGACCTGCCAGTGCCGGAAGGTCTGGGACTCGACCGCCGAGAAGAGACCGGAGTCGTCGAGGGCCTGGGTGTGGTCGAAGTCGTGGTCGAGGTGGCCCAGAAGGTTGCCGAGCCTGCGGACCCAGGGGATGCGGTCGTCCCGGTCGTTCTGGATGATCGCCAGCCGGCCCTCGCTCTTCAGGACTCGGGCGATCTCCGCGAGCGCCTTGGTGTGGTCGAACCAGTGGAAGGCCTGGCCGACGACGACCACGTCGTAGAGACTGTCACCGGTCGGGATCTGCTCGGCGGTGCCGCTGGTGGCACGTACGTCGGGGAGCTTCCCGGAGAGGATGTCGAGCATCGCGTCGTCCGGGTCGGTCGCGAAGACGTCATGGCCCAGGCCGACGAGGACCTCGGTGAGCTTGCCGGTGCCGGCGCCGAGCTCGAGGACCGAGCACGGCTCCTCGCCGACCAGCCACTTCACCGCAGCTTCCGGGTAGGACGGGCGCCCGCGGTCATAGCTGTCCGCCACGCCTCCGAAGGAGCGTGCCGGGTCGGGGTTCGCTGGGTCCGTCATCTCGGTCAGGGTAACGCGCGCTTAAGGTTGACGCGTGAAGGACGATCCGCTTGCCCGGTTGGTGTCGCTCGAAGGCGTGGCGTCGGGGTTCGCCGCTGCTCGCGACGGCATCGACGTGATGCTGCGTGACCGGGGACTGCGGCGTACGTCCCCGGAGACCACCGCCGAATCGCTGCTGCGCGGTGCACACGCGTCCGCCGTGCTGGAGGGCTCCGGGTCGACGCTCGGCGAGGTGCGTGCCTCCGGCGGTGACGCGATCGCCCAGGACGCGGTGCGGCTCTCGACCGAGCTGCTCGCGCTGGTGCCGGTGGTGAAGCAGACGCCTATGCAGGCGTTCGCGCGGATGCACGCGCTGGTGGCGGGCGCGTCGCTCGAGGCCGAGGAGCTGGGGCGGCCGCGGTCCTCGTCCGCGGCCGAGCGGTTGCGGCGTCTCTCCGACCTGCTGCTCGCCCCGACGTCGGCTCCGGCGTTGGCCGTGGCGGCATTCGTGCACGCCGACCTGGCGACGTCGGCGCCGTTCGCCTCCCACAACGGTCTGGTCGCGCGTGCCGCAGAGCGGCTCGTCCTGGTCGCGCGCGGCGTGGACGAGAAGTCGCTGGTCGTGCCGGAGGCCGGCCACCTGGCGCTGCGTGCCGCCTACGAGTCGAACCTGCGTGGCTTCCGCGAGGGCGGCCAGGCGGGGGCGCACTCGTGGCTGCTCTATGCGGCCGAGGCGTACGCCGCCGGGGCCGAGGCCTCGCCGCTGCGTGTGGACGCCGCCGAGTAGGTCAGGCGCGAGCTCTCGGGCGAAATGAAGGTGGCACCCGGTGGGTTGTGAACACCGGATGCCACCACGGACACGAGGCCGTCTGGTTACCAAGCGTGCAGGGTCTGGTCACTGCGCCGGGATTTCTCCCCGGCTACAGCACCCCATCAGATGGGTTGATCGCCGCGTGGGTGCCTTGGCGCTCGTGTACGTCTTGTTACGACATCGTTTCTACGCCGATCGGCGGCGAGATTCAAGGCTGGAATTTTTGCGGGATCAGGAGGATGATTTCGCTCCTGCGCGACCTCGGTGCCGGGCGGGTCAGGCGCCCAGGCGACGACGCTTCGTGCCCGCCCAGATGACGCCGCCGGCGATCGCCACGGCGCCGCCGACAGCCAGAGCGGCCAGGGTCGGTGTCGACGGGGTGAGCACCCGGCTGCGCAGCGCGACCGGCTTGTCGAAGACGAGAATGTCCCAGCCGCGCTCCTTGGCGATCTTGCGGAGATCCTTGTCGGGGTTGACGGCGAACGCGTGCCCGACCTCCTCCAGCATGGGGGTGTCGGTGACCGAGTCGGAGTAGGCGTAGGACTGCTCCAGGTCGTAGCCGAAGCGTTCGGCCAGCTCCTGGACCGCGCGGGCCTTCTCCTCGCGGTAGGCGTAGAGCGCGATCTCGCCGGTGTAGCGGCCGTCCTCGATCTCCATCTGGGTGGCGACGACGTGGTCGGCGCCGAGCATCGCGCCGATCGGCTCGACCAGCTCGGTGCCGGACGCGGAGACGATGATGACGTCGTGGCCCTGGGCGTGGTGCTGCTCGATGAGCTGCACGGCCTCCTCGTAGACGAGCGGGTCGACCACGTTGTGGAGGGTGTCGGCGACGATCGCCTTGACCGTGGCGACGTCCCACCCGGTGACCATCTCGGAGAGCGCTTTGCGCATCTTCTCCATCTGGTCGTGGTCGGCTCCGCCGACGACGTAGACGAACTGGGTGTAGGCCGAGCGGATCATGGCCGCCCGGGTGATCAGGCCACCGGCCTGGAAATGCTTGGAGAACGCAAGCGTGCTCGACCTCGCGATGATCGTCTTGTCGAGGTCGAAGAACGCAGCGATGCGTGTCATGGGCTCATCGTAGACGCCCGTTGGGTGGGCCGTTCGCCATCCACAGGGCGGGTCCGGGACGGGGTTATCCACAGGCTCTGGAAATGCGGGTGGAAATGTCGGCGCCCAGACGGATCCTGCTGTCATGACCTCGGAACCTCTTGTCATCACCTCGGACTCGTTGCTGGCCGCTGAGGCGGCTCGCCTGGCCGCTGCCTCCGGCGTCACCGTCGAGGAGTGCGGCGACGCCGTCGGCGCCCTGCGCCGATGGCAACGACCACCGCTGATCCTCGTGGGGGCCGATCTCCTGGTGGAGGTGGCGTCGTTGCGTCCGCCCCGGAGAGATGGGGTGTACGTCGTGGGATGGGGCGCGACCGGTGAGCCGCTGCTCCGGGCCGCGCTGGAGGTCGGCGCCGAGACGATGCTGGAGCTGCCCTCGGCCGAGACCGTGGTCGCCGGCCTGCTCGCCGACGTCAGCGACGGCGAAGGCGGCGACGGCATGGTCGTCGGTGTCCTGGCCGGGTCGGGTGGCGCCGGTGCGACGACGTACGCCGCGGCCCTGGCCAGCCTGGGCGCCGAGCGGGGGCCGACCCTGCTGGTCGATGCCGACCGGCTCGGGCCGGGGGCCGGCCGGGTGCTCGGTCTCGACGAGATCCCGGGTGTGACCTGGGGTGATCTCGGTCAGACCGCCGGCCGACTGGGTGCCCGGGCGTTGCGCGAGGCGGTGCCGCACATCGGCTCGCTCGGCCTGCTGGGCTGGCCGGGTGGCGACGCCGTCCCACCGCGACCGGAGGTCGCGCGCGAGGTGCTGGCCGCCGCGCGGCGAGGCCATGACCTCGTCGTGGTCGACCTGCCACGCGAGTCGGACGAGGGCATCGAGGCGCTGCTGACCGGGTGCGACGTCGTCCTCGTCGTGGTCCGCGCCGACGTCACCGGCACGGCGTCGGCTGCGCGTCTGATCTCCCGTCTTCCCGAGCGGGACCGGGTGCGGATCGTCGTCCGAGGCCGCGCGGCCGAACCGGAGGCGGTCGGACGAGCGCTCGGGGTCCCGGTGATCGCCGCGCTGTCCGACCAGCGCGGGCTGTCCGAGGCCATCGACCTGGGGCTGGGGCCGATCCGCTCCAAGCGGGCGCCGCTGGCCCGGGCTGCGGCCGAGGTGCTGACCCGCTGCCGCCTTCGCGCAGGGGCGGTGGCGGCATGACGGGCGTTCTCGGGGCAGTCGACATCGCACCCCAGGTCGTCGACCTGGTGCGCGACCACCTGGCGCGTACGCCGGGAGAGCTCACCCCGCACCGGGTCCAGGAAGCGCTCCGCGCCGAGGGGCGGATCGTCGGTGACGCGACCGTGCTGGGCGTCTTCGAGATGCTGCGTCGTGACGTGGTCGGCGCCGGTCCGTTGGAGCCGCTGCTGCGGTTGCCCGGGGTGACCGACGTCCTCGTCAACGGGCCCGATCAGGTCTTCATCGACCGCGGCTCCGGCCTGGAGCCCGCGCCGGTCGCCTTTCCCGACGACGATGCTGTCCGGCGCCTGGCGCAGCGGCTGGCGGCCGGCGCCGGACGTCGTCTGGACGACGCCTCGCCCTACGTCGACCTCAGGCTGGGTGACGGCAGCCGGTTCCACGCGGTGCTCGCTCCGCTGGCCCGACCAGGCACGGTGATCTCGCTCCGGGTCCCTTCGGCGCGGGCGTTCACGCTCGACGAGCTGGAGTCGTCCGGGATGGTCGTTCCCACCGTCGCGGATCTCCTGCGACGGCTGGTGCTGGCGCGCTCCGCCTTCCTGGTCTCGGGAGGAACGGGCAGCGGGAAGACCACGCTGCTGGCGTCGCTGCTGTCGCTGGTGCCGCCCGAGGAGCGGCTGGTGCTGGTGGAGGACGCCTCCGAGCTGCGCCCGGACCATCCGCATGTGGTCGGACTGGAGGCGCGCCCGGCCAACATCGAGGCCGCCGGCGCGGTCGAGCTCCACACCCTGGTCCGCCAGGCCCTCAGGATGCGACCGGACCGGTTGGTGGTGGGGGAGGTGCGTGGTGCCGAGGTCGTCGACCTGCTCGCTGCGCTGAACACCGGGCACGAGGGCGGCTGCGGCACGCTGCACGCCAACTCAGCCGCCGACGTCCCGGCGCGGGTCGAGGCGCTTGCGCTCGCTGCCGGGCTGGGGCGGGAGGCGGCGCACAGCCAGTTCGCCTCCGGTGTGGATGTGGTCGTGCATCTGCGTCGGCGTGACGGCCGCCGGGTGCTGACCGAGATCGCGGTCCCGTGTCGCGGAGCCGACGGGCTGGTCCGGATGGAGACCGCCTGCTCGGTGACCGCTGACGGCGACGTGATCGCGGGGGCTGCCTCGGGGCGGCTCGAGGCGCTGCTGGGAGCGGACCGGTGAGCGGGGCGAGTCTCGGGCTGGTCGCCTTGCTGGCAGGTGCCGCCGCCGCGCTGATGCTCCGTCCACCCGCGGCGGTCGGATCGCGGTCGCCCGCGTGGCGGGTGCCGCGGTGGACGCTCCTCCTGGTCGCCCTGATCCCCATCGTCTTCCCGGGCAAGGCGGTCGTCGCGGCTGTCTTGCTCGGGATCGCCAGCTTCGGCGGGGTCGCCCTGTGGCGGCGCCGCTGTGAGCGGATCGAGGCGGGGCGTACGGCCAACCGCGTGGTCGAGGCCTGCGAGCAGATGGCGGCCGAGCTCGCAGCCGGACACCCTCCCGGACCGGCGCTGTCACAGCTCGCCGCGGAGTGGCCGATGATCGAGCCGGTCGCGGAGGCGCAGCGGATGGGTTCGGACGTCCCCGCCGCCTGGCGGAAGGTCGCCGAGGTTCCTGGCGCGGGATCGCTTCGTGTGGTCGCCGCGGCCTGGCAGATCGCGCACCAGACCGGGAGCGGTCTCGCGGACGCGCTCGACCGGGTCGCGCTCGACCTGCGAGCCGCCGCCGCCACCCAGCGTGTGGTCGACGGCGAGCTCGGATCGGCCCGCTCCACCGCTCGTCTGATCGCCGGCCTGCCTGTGGCCGCTCTGGCGATGGGCAGCGGGGTCGGCGGTGATCCGTTGGCATTCCTCTTCGGATCGCCGGTCGGCCTGGCCTGCCTCGGCCTCGGGCTGCTGCTCGGCTGGCTGGGGCTGTGGTGGATCGAGGGCCTCGCGCGTGGGGTCGAAGCGGCATGACTCCATGGCTTGCCGCGATCGCGCTCGGATTGGCAGCAGCGTTGCTGCCGGCGCCGACCCCGCGTCTTCCTGGCGTAGGCGCGGTCGTCGAGGAGACCCGCGACGATCCGGGCGGCTGGATGATGCGTTGGCGGCCGCTCCTGGCGCTGCTTGCCGCCGGCGCTGTCTACTCCTTCGTCGGAGGCGCCGTGGGTGCTGTGCTCGCCGCCCCGGCGGGCGCCGTCTGCTGGCTGGTCATCGGCCGGGTCGAGCCTGCCGACGTACGGCGCGAGCGCGAGGCGGCCAAGGCCGAGCTGCCCGCCCTGGTTCGCCTCCTCTCCGCCGCGCTCTCCTCCGGTGCGGCGCCTGCCGAGGCCCTGGTCGCCGTGGCGGCGGCGCTGCCCGGACCGGCAGCTGCCCGGCTGCTGCCGGCGGCTTCTCGGCTCCGCCTGGGAGCCGATCCGGAGAAGACCTGGCGCACCCTGGTGGACGACCCGGCCCTGGCGCCCCTGGGTCGGGCGCTGGCCCGAGCTCAGGCCACCGGCGCCCCGGTCGCCACAACGGTCGAGCGACTCGCCGACGACCTGACCAGGAACGCCCGCGCCGAGGTCGAGGACCGCGCCCGTGCAGTGGGCGTCAAGGCCGCCGTCCCGCTCGGGATCTGCCTCCTCCCTGCCTTCCTGCTGCTGGGCGTCGTGCCGGTCGTCGGCGGCCTCCTCGCCAACATCGGCATCTGACCGCAGAGAAGCCTGCCGAGACGTCACCCGCGTCGGCCGAGGCGTCAGATGACGCCTCGGCCGGCTGCTGTATGCCCTGGTCAGCGGGCCGATTGGTGTCCACAGGGCAGGTTCGGGACGGGGTTGTCCACAGGTCGCGGAATGGCGGTCGCGAATGTCGATGGCGCGGGCCATCGTCGTCCTTGGACGGCCGTACGGACGGCCATCGACCAGAGAGGACCATCATGAGCAAGGCACATCTTCAGAAGGGCGAGCAGGGGATCACGACGGCTGAGTACGCAGTGGGCACGGCGGCCGGTGCAGGGCTTGCCGGTCTGCTCTACAAGCTGCTCACCGGCGGCCTCGGCAACGACCTGCTCAACAGGCTGTTCCAGCACGTGCTCAGTCTCCTGGGGATCTGAACCGTGATCCCTCCGCGGCGAGACGAACGAGGCGCCGCCACCGCAGAGCTGGTGATGGTCATCCCGCTCCTGGTGGCGGTGACCATCGGGTTGGTGTGGTTGCTGTCGGTGGGAGCAGCGCAGATCCAGGTGGTCGACGCGGCCCGCGAGACCGCTCGGGCCGTCGCCCGCGGGGATGACAGCGGTGCCGCCGTCGCTCGCGGCCGTCGGGTCGGACCAGCGGGCACCCAGGTGCATGTCAGCGCCGGTGCCGAGGAGGTCGTGGCCTCGGCCCGCGCCCGGGTTGCCGGGCCGGGTGGGATCTTCAGCTGGTTGCCGGGTGTGACCGTGCGGGGCGAGGCGGTCGCTGCGACCGAGACGAGGCAGGGGGAGCAGTGAGGCCGGTTCGAGTGGCTCAGGACCAGCGTGGATCGGCAGCGCCGTTCGCCGTCGGCGCGATCGGGCTGCTGCTCTTCGTCGGTGCGGCTCTGGGTGTGGTGGGCGCGGTCTTCGTTGCCCACCGCACCGCCCAGTCCGCCGCCGATCTGGCTGCGTTGGCGGGAGCCGACGCGCTCCAGGTCTCCGGCGACGCGTGCGCGGCAGCAGCGACGATCACCGACCGAAACGGGGCCACGCTGGAGTCCTGTGAGATCGCAGGAGAGGACGTCACCGTCACCGTGCGGGTCGAGGGACCGCGCTGGCTCGGTCAACCCGGAGATCCGATCGCCAAGGCAAGGGCGGGCCCGACGGGTCCGCCCTCATCCTAGATGTCCTCGGGCCGGGGCTCGGACTTGGGCTCGATGTTGGTCTTGGTCTCGGCGTCTTGGAGCGTCTTGGCCATGGTCCGCATCTCGCGCTTCTGCTTCATGTACTTCATCTGAAGCTTGCCGCCCCACTTGGTCAGCGAGATACCGAAGAGGAGCATGACACCGGCGACCAGGCCGATCACGAAGATCGGCGTCGAACCGACCGGCAGGCCGAGCATGGTCGCGGTCGGGTCATCGAGATTGCCGTTGCCGGTCGTGAAGAGACCCAGAACGATGAGGACTGCTGCGACGACGATCAGCACTAGGCCCAAGATCAACATTTCCCCAGAGTAGGCCTATTCGGAGAGCAGTCGCCGCAACAACACGATCGCACCTTGTTTGTCGAGCGGATTGTTCTGGTTGCCGCACTTGGGCGACTGCACGCAGGAGGGGCAGCCGTCGTCGCACTCGCACGCCTCGATGGTCTCCAACGTGGCGCCCAGCCATTCCCGGGCGGCACGGAACCCGCGCTCGGAGAACCCGGCGCCACCGGGATGACCGTCGTAGACGAAGACAGTGAGCATGCCGGTGTCCGGATGGGAGGCGGTGCTCACGCCGCCGATGTCCCAGCGGTCACACGTCGCGATCAGCGGCAGCAGGCCGATCGAGCAGTGCTCGGCGGCGTGGGCGGCGCCCGGGATGTCCGCTTTCTCCAGGCCGGCCGCCTCGAGGGCCGAGGCGGGCACGGTCCACCAGACGGCGGAGGTGCGCAGCGTACGTTCGGGGAGGTCCAGGAGCTCCTCCCCGAGCACCTCGCCGCTCGGCTGGCGCCGGCGCAGGAACGAGACGACCTGGTGGGTGACGTCGACATCGCCGTACGCCAGACGACACTCTCCCCAGCCGGCATGCTCACGTTCGGCGACGATCGAGATCTCGGTGATCTCCCGGGCGAAGGTGGAGTAGCCGGGGTCGTCGCGGGAGATGACCGCGACGTTCTCGTCGAGGTCGAGCTCGTGCACGAGATAGGTCTCGCCGCGGTGGACGTAGACGGCGCCCGCATGAGCGCTCGCGTGCGAGCCTGCCGCGTCGACCGTGCCGACGACCCGGCCGGTCTCGGCCTCGATCAACTGCACCTGCGAGCCGCCCGACGAGCGGATGTCGGCAAGATCGGCTGCTCGGCGTCGGTCGGTCCAGTACCAGCCACGAGTCCGCTTGCGCAGCAGCCCCGAGGCGACCAGGTTGTCCAGGATCTCGCGTGCGCCCGGCCCGAAGAGCGGCAGGTCCGGCTCCGTCAGCGGCAGCTCCTGCGCGGCGGCGCAGAGGTGCGGACCGACGACGTAGGGGTTCGCCGGGTCGAAGACGGTGGCCTCGACGGGCTGGCCGAGCAGCGCGTCCGGATGGGTGACAAGGTAGGTGTCCAGCGGGTCGTCGCGGGCGACCAGGATGCCGAGTGCGTCGCCCGCGCCCCTCCCGGCACGGCCGATCTGCTGCCAGAAGGCCGATCGCCTGCCCGGATAGCCGGCCAGCAAGACAGCGTCCAGCCCGCTGATGTCGATGCCGAGCTCGAGGGCGTTCGTCGCCGCCAGGCCCATCAGCTCGCCGGAGCGCAGCGACGCCTCGATGGCCCGGCGTTCCTCGGGCAGGTAGCCGCCGCGGTACGAAGCGACGCGGCCCGGCAGCGAGGGGTCGACCTCGGCGAGCTCGGCGGCTGCGGTCAGGGCGACCTGCTCGGCGCCGACCCGGGAGCGTACGAAGGCCAGGGTGCGCACGTCCGAGGAGACCAGGTCGGCGAGGAGGTCGGCGGTCTCGGCGGAGGCCGCGCGGCGCACGGGGGCGCCGTTCTCCCCGGCGTACGTCGTCAGCGGCGGCTGCCACAGGGCGATCGAGAGCTCGCCGCGCGGCGAGGCGTCGGCGGTCACCGGGAGCACGGGAAGGCCGATGAGCCGTTCGCCTGTCGTCGACGGCTCGGCGACCGTCGCCGAGGCCAGGATGAACGTCGGCGACGAGCCGTAGAGGGCGCAGATGCGCCGCAGCCGCCGCAGCACGTGCGAGACGTGGGCCCCGAAGACGCCACGGTAGTGATGACACTCGTCGATGACGACATAGCGCAGCGAACGGAAGTAGGCGGCCCACCGCTGATGACCGGGAAGCAGCGACCGATGCAGCATGTCGGGGTTGGTCAGGACGTACTCACCGAAGTCGCGTGCCCAGTCCCGCTGCTCCCGGGTGCTGTCGCCGTCGTGTGTCACCGCGCGCACGTCGACGCCGAGCTCGCGCAGCCCGCTCAGCTGGTCCTGGGCGAGGGCCTTGGTGGGAGCGAGGTAGAGGACGCCGGCGCCGCGCTCGCCACGTGGACCACGTCCGTCTCGGATCGCGGTCAGCGCGGGCAGCTGATAGGCCAGCGACTTCCCGGAGGCGGTGCCGGTCGAGACGATCACGTGGCTGCCATCGTGGGCGGCCTCGGCGACCACCGCCTGATGCTGCCAGGGCCGCTCGATCCCGCGAGCGGTGAAGGCGCCGACCACCTCGGCCGAAGCCCAGGTCGGCCAGTCTGCGTAGACCGCCTCTCTCGGCGGAACCTGCTCGAGGTGGGCGAGCCGGTCCTCGCGGCCCGGGACGGCAGCCAGCCGGCGTACGAGATCACCGGTCGCTGTCGTCAACACCTTCATGATTCTCCCAGAATCCGGATGGCCGCCACGCCTGCGGTCCCGTATCTAGCGGATGACGTTGCGAGTTTCTTGCGCGCATCCTGGTGAGCCGTGGTTACATTACGATCGACTCCGGGTATCGGACTCGCGGATGGTCGATACCTGAGCCGGTTGTCTCACGTTCCTTGGCAGGAGAACTTCGAAGTGGATCTGACGCTTGCGACTCGCGAGCTCGACTCGGCCACCGTTGTGGCCGTGGGCGGCGAGATCGACGTCTATACCGCGCCGAAACTGAGAGACAAGATCACCGAGCTCGTCGCCAGAGGGCACTACGACATCGTCGTCGACCTCGAAGCCGTCGAGTTCCTCGACTCCACCGGCCTCGGCGTCTTGGTGGGTGGACTGAAGAAGGTGCGCCAGCACGACGGCATGCTCCGTCTCGTCTGCACGCAGGAGCGACTGCTCAAGATCTTCCGGATCACCGGCCTCGCCAAGGTCTTCGACATCCACGCCAGCGCCGAGGGCGCGGCCGCAGGCTGACGCTGGTAGCGCATTAGGCTCCAGGTGTGAGTGATCTCCCGCACCGACTTCGTGAAGCCCTCCAGCAGGCCGACTTCTCCTACGACTCCGTCGCCGAGCTGCTCGGTCCGACCGCTCACAGCGCGCTGAGCCGAAACGAGACCCTGCCGGGCCGTCGGCGCACCCACGGTGGCTCGCCGCTCGAGACCCTCATCCGACTCTTCCTGCTGCAGACGACGGTGCCGCTCGACCACGCCGAAGCGGCCCTCCCAGGGCTCGTCGATCGGCTTGCCGTCGAGGGGATCCTCGAGCAGTCGGTGGGCGAGGTTGCCGCCCGTCTCGACGTCCGCCCGTACGCCACCGATGACACCGCCCTGTGGGTCGTCTCCGACCTCACCCCAGGGCTCGACGGCGGCCCCCAGCGCATCGGCCCCGAGCACGTGCTCGGGGTCAGCCCGGCCTCGACCTCGCTCGCGCAGCTGACCATCCGCGACCAGGTCGGCACCGCGCTCGACCTCGGCACCGGCTGCGGTGTCCAGGCCCTCCACCTCGCCACGCACAGCGACCGAGTGGTCGCGACCGACGTGAACCAGCGAGCCCTGTGGATCACCGCGTTCAACGCCGCGCTCAACGACGTCGCAGACCGTATCGACGTACGCAACGGGTCGTTCTTCGAGCCCGTCGCCGGTGAGCGCTTCGATCTGATCGCCACCAACCCGCCCTTCGTGATCAGCCCGGCAACCGGCGAGCGCCTGGTCTACCGTGACTCCGGCCTCCCGGGCGACCGGGTGGTCGAGGACATCGTCAGGGCCGCGCCGGGGATTCTCACCGAGGGTGGTTGGTGTCAGATCCTGGGCAACTGGATCATCTCCGAGGACCAGCCCTGGGACGACCGCCTCGAGGGCTGGCTCGGCAACGACGTCGACGCGCTCGTGGTCCAGCGTGAGGTGCTCGACCCGGCGTCGTACGTCGAGCTCTGGCTCAAGGACTCCGGACACCATGGTTCCGAGGACTACCTGACCCGCTACGACACCTGGCTCTCGTGGTTCGAGGAGCAGCGGATCGAGGGCGTCGGGTTCGGCTGGATCAGCTTGCACCGCACCGACGTCAGCAACCCGAAGCGCGAACTCCTCGAGTGGCCCTACGACGTCGAGCAGCCGATCGCGCCGGCGCTGAAGGCATGGGGCGACGCCGCTCGCGTCGAGGTCACCGAAGAGTCGATCCTGGTGCTCGCCGAGGACGTCCAGCAGGAGACTCTCGGCCAGCCCGGCGCCGAGGACCCGAGCACCGTCGTGCTGCGCCAGCAGCGCGGCCTGCGGCGCGCCCGCCAGGCCGACACGATCGAGGCTGCCTTCGCGGGCGCCTGCGACGGTGACCTGGCTGTCGGCCAGATCCTCGACGCGCTCGCGCAGATCCTCGACCGCGACCCCGCGGTCGTGCGGAGCAGCTATCTGCCGATCGCCCGGGAGCTGGTCAGCGAGGGCTTCCTCCGTCCCGCACAAGGCACGCCTGGTCCCGCAGCCTGATCAGGCGTCTGCGCACGCTCGAGACGAGCAGGTCTGGATAGCCGAGCGGCTCGAGGTCGGGAAGGTCGCGCAGACCCCACGGTCGCTGGGTCTGCCACGGCCAGAAACCGCGGAGCGCGGCGGCCAGCTGCTTGCCGTAGGCCGACGGCATCTTTTTCACGCCCAGCCGATCCTTGAGCGCGGTCGCGGTGACCAGACCACCCGGCCCGGCCAGTCCGTTGGCGCCCAGGACCGTCCACACGATCCCGGCTGCCACATGAGCCGGTGGGGTGGGCCGGTCGACGACGAGTGGGTCGATCTCCCACAGCCGCAGCAGCGCCCGCCGGAGCGCGAAGCCGACCTCGACCGGGAAGTCCGCCGCGACCTCGTCGAGCAGGGCGGCCACCGCCTCCAGCTGCGTACGCCCCGCCGAGTCCTCCACGATCGGAAGATCCAGCGCGTCCTCGGTCAGCGGCGCGGCATCCAGCGCGGTGACCGCCTCGTGGCCGCCGCACAGCGCGGCCAGCCAGTCCAGCGCCACCTCGTGATCCGGTCGCGACGGCGTCGCCGGCTCCACCCAGCGCGGCCTGGTCAGCTCGGCCTCCAGCCGCTCCAGGATCAGGTTGGTCCGGGTGAGCAGCTGCGCGCACTCGGAGCACACCAGATGCTCCGGGGGAGTGGCCAGACCTTCCACGTAGTCGATGTATTCAGCGTCGATGTATTCGGTGTCGTTCATCAGCAGAGACCTCTCGGTTGATTGGTCTCGCCGTCCTCGGAAGACACCATACGGACGACCACCGACAGAACCGTTCGAGCCGCTCTTCGGCCGTCTCGGAGGCAATCCGGCGGTGACCACGATGAGACACCGATTTCACGCTCCCGCTCCTGAGCGTGCTAGGTATTGTCTTCGCGGCGCCCAAGGCAACACGCCATGTTGTCCGAGAGCTCAGTGCCGCATGAACCGCGGTGACTGGACCCATGCCGGCTGGAGACACGCGCTAACGTGGCTCGCCAGAGCTTGTCAGTGGTGCCAGGCTCTGCTGCAGTGAGATAAGGACGTCAGTGGCACACAAGTTGGTGATCGTCGAGTCCCCGGCGAAGGCACAGAAGATCGGCGGATACCTCGGACAGGGGTATGTCGTCGAGGCCTCCGTGGGGCACATCCGCGACCTTCCGCAGAGCGCGGCAGACACTCCCGCCAAGATCAAGGACAAGCCGTGGGGACGCTTCGGCGTCGATGTCGACAACGGCTTCACCCCTTACTACGTCGTGCCCAGCGACAAGAAGAAGCAGATCGCCAAGCTCAAGTCGCTCCTCAAGGACGCCGACGAGCTCTACCTCGCCACCGATGAGGACCGCGAGGGAGAGGCGATCGCCTGGCACCTCCTCGACGAGCTGAAGCCGAAGAAGGGCATCCCGGTCAAGCGGATGGTCTTCCACGAGATCACCAAGCCCGCGATCCTCGCGGCCGCGGAGAACCCGCGCGAGCTCGACATGGACCTCGTGGAGGCTCAGGAGAGCCGACGGATCCTCGATCGCCTCTACGGCTACGAGATCTCGCCGGTGCTCTGGAAGAAGGTCATGCCCCGGCTGAGCGCCGGGCGGGTCCAGTCCGTCGCCACCCGGTTGGTCGTCGACCGCGAGCGCGAGCGGATCGCCTTCAGGACCGCCTCCTACTGGGACCTCGCCGGCACCTTCGACGCCGGTTCGCAGCACGATCCGCGGATGTTCCCGGCCAAGATCACCTCGATCGACGGCGGCCGCGTCGCCCGCGGCACCGACTTCGGTCCCGACGGCCTCATCAAGAGCGACAAGGTCGTCCACCTCGACCGCGGTCGGGCCGAGGCCCTGGTGGCCGGTCTCGAGGGACAGACCTACGAGGTCCGCTCGGTCGAGTCCAAGCCCTACAAGCGCAGCCCCTACGCCCCCTTCCGCACCACCACGATGCAGCAGGAGGCCAGCCGCAAGCTCGGGATGACCGCGTCGACGACCATGTCGGTCGCCCAGCGCCTCTACGAGAACGGCCACATCACCTACATGCGTACGGACTCCACGACCTTGAGCGGAGACGCCGTCAACGCGGCCCGCGCTCAGGTCAGGGAGCTCTACGGCGCCGAGTACCTGCCCGACACTCCCCGGACGTACGCCTCCAAGGTCAAGAACGCCCAGGAGGCCCACGAGGCCATCCGCCCCGCCGGTGACTCGTTCCGGACGCCGGCGCAGACCGGCCTCACCGGAGACCAGTTCCGTCTCTACGAGCTGATCTGGATGCGCACCGTCGCCTCCCAGATGAAGGACGCCGTCGGCCGCTCCGTCGCCATCCGGCTGGGCGCCCAGGCGGCCACCGGCGAGGACGTGGTCTTCTCCGCGACCGGCCGGGTGATCACCTTCCACGGCTTCCTGAAGGCGTACGTCGAGGGCACCGACTCCGCCGAGCAGACCTCCGACGACCAGCAGACCCGGCTCCCGAACCTCGCCGAGGGAGACACGGTCAACGCGGCCAGCCTCACCGCCGACGGTCACGAGACCAAGCCGCCGGCTCGCTACACGGAGGCGACCCTGGTTCGCGAGCTGGAGGAGCGCGAGATCGGCCGCCCGTCGACCTACGCGAGCATCATCCAGACGATCATCAACCGTGGCTACGTCTTCAAGAAGGGCACCGCCCTGGTTCCTGCCTGGGTCGCGTTCTCGGTGGTCAGGCTGCTGGAGGAGCACTTCCCCCGGCAGATCGACTACCGGTTCACGGCGAGCATGGAGGAGAACCTCGACGAGATCGCCAGGGGCGTCAAGGACATGACCACCGAGCTCGGGGAGTTCTACTTCGGCTCCGAGCGGGTCAAGGGTCTCAAGCCGCTGGTCGACGGTCTCGGCGACATCGATGCCCGCGAGCTGGCGACGTTCCCGGTCGGCGACCCGGAGTCGGGGGTCAACCTCCGAGTCGGTCGCTACGGCCCCTACATCGAGGGTCCGGGCGACGACGGCACCCCGTTCGCGGTGCGTGCCAACGTCCCCGACGACCTGCCTCCGGACGAGCTCACCCTGGAGAAGGCGAAGGAGCTCTTCGCCAACCCGGCCGGTGAGGAGCTGAACCTCGGCGTCCACCCCGAGACCGGGCTCACCGTCGTCGCCAAGAGCGGCCGCTTCGGTCCCTACGTCACCGAGCAGCTCCCGGAAGACGCGAAGAAGAGCGCCAAACCCCGCACCGCGAGCCTCTTCAAGTCGATGAGTCTCCAGACCATCACGCTCGAGGACGCGGTCAAGCTGCTGACCCTCCCGCGGGTCGTCGGCACCGCCGCCGACGGCGAGGAGATCACCGCGCAGAACGGTCGCTACGGGCCCTATCTGAAGAAGGGCACCGACTCCCGCACTCTGAGCTCCGAGGACCAGCTGCTCACGATCACGCTGGAGGAGGCTGAGCAGATCTACGCCCAGCCGAAGCAGCGCGGCCGTGCCGCGGCCAAGCCGCCCCTCAAGGAGCTCGGCCCCGACCCTGTCTCCGGGCAGCCGATGGTGGTCAAGGACGGCCGCTTCGGTCCCTACGTGACCGATGGTGAATACAACGCCACGCTCCGCGCCGCCGACGACCTGGAGACCCTGACCGCCGAGCGCGCCGCCGAGCTGCTCGCCGACAAGCGGGCCAAGGGCCCGGCGAAGAAGAGCGCCAAGCGGACCACGAAGAAGACGGCCAAGAAGGCCACGAAGAAGGCCACCAAGAAGGCCCCGGCGAAGAAATCGACCGCCAAGAAGACGACCAAGAAGGCTGCGGCCAAGAAGTCTTGATCGGGTTGTGAAGCTGAGCGTTGCCTATTGGCCACTCTCAGCTTCACAACCGGCTGCGAAGTTCCAGCGCCAGCCGGTCGCGTTCGGCCTCGGACACCCACTGGGTCTCGTCGTCGGTCATGTAGGCGAACACGTTCGGACCCCTCAGGCCAGCAGGGTGATCGGCCATCCGGGGCACCAGGTGCACGTGCAGGTGATCGAACCCCTCGGCTTCGGAGAACTGCATGATGTACGTCTTCACGCACCCGGTCACGGCCCGCAACGCGCCCGACAACGAGCCGAGCAGCGTGCCCAGCTCGGCGTGGGCTTCGACCGGGAGCTCGTCGAGAGCGGTGACATGCCGGATCGGTGCGAGGACCAACCAACCGGGGAGCGTGGTGTTGAACGCGTGGCCGCCCCGCCAGTGCGGCGTACGGACGATCGACTCGCGTGGCGGCAGGGACTCGAGGGCGCTGTTGCGGCAGTTGTAGCAGTCCATCGCGGCAACCTAGCTCGACCGACTGTCTCGTCGCGGGTGAAAGAAACTTTTCTTTCACCCGCGAGACCCACCCGTCAGCCGAGCGACCCGGCGACCTCGCCGTAGTCCAGGCGCTCGTCAGCGATGTAGAAGAGCCGCGCCCCAGGAGCGATGGGAAGGTCCCACGACGGGCTGACCTGGATGCCGTCGTCGGTGCGGACAGCCAGGACCGTGGCGCTGTGCGAGCGACCGAGAGCGGACTGCCAAGCGCCGGCGGCCACCGTCGCCGCCCCGGAAGGAACCGTGAGCGAGTAGGTGCCCTTGCCGCCGGCGGTGGCGAGCTCCTGGTAGACCTCCGCGATCCCCGGATCGCTGAGCTCCTCGGCGATCAGCTGGGTGTTGTGCCACTGGATGCAGTGGACGGTGGTGTCGACGCGGAAGATCGTGCGCTGCACCCGAAGATCCCGCAGCGCCACGATCGTGTGCACCGAGGGCGCAGCCGCGTTGGCGGCGACGGTGAGCGTGACCGCCTCGTTGTCGTCGCGTGCGTCGATGAGGACGCTGTGCGCACCGGACAGGCCGGTGCGAGCGAGCACGTCGAGATCGGTGATGTCGCCGCGTACGAAGTGGAGGCGGTGCTCTCCGGGCTGCGGGTGCTCGGAGAGCTGGTCCTCCCAGGTCGCGAGCACGACCTCTCGCTCGGGCTCGGCGAGCAGCTCGACCAGGAGCCGCTCGGTGCGGCCGGCGGTGTAGCCGAGCAGAACGATGTGGTTGTGTCCGCTGAAGTCGATCTCTCCACGCATGCGGCGTCCTTTGGCGTTCTCGATGATTGCCGAGATCCGGCTGAACAAGATGGCGAGGGTGGTGATGGAGCCGAAGACGACGTACGCCCCGACGAGTCGGCCCCCGGTGGTCTCCGGGAAGAAGTCGCCGTAGCCGACCGTGGTCGCGGTGACCAGGAACCACCACCAGTAGTTGGCCGGCTGTGCGATCTCGCTGCCCGGCTGGGCCAACGCCATCGCGATCCAGCCGGTGACGAAGACGAAGCCGGTGATCGCGAGCGGGAGCACCCACGCGGAGTGCTGAGAGGTCCGTCGGACCAGTCGGATCAGGAAGAACATCAGTAACCCACCCAGCCCTTCCGGGCGTAGTCAAGGATCGCCGGATCCAGCAGCGTGGTGACCGAGGTCGGCCGCTCGGCACGGTCCGGCGGGAACGAGGAGGCGGCCGCGAGCACGGAGTCGCTGGCGTAGCGCAGCCCGCCCGGTGCCTCGTCGTCGAGCGCGAGGGCCGGAGCCGACGGCTCCCGTCCGGCCAGGATGTATCCCCAGTTGCCGAAGGAAGGCACGTCGGCCTGGTACGGCGTGGTCCGGTAGCCGGCCTCGGCGAGCGTGTGCCTCACCGACCAGAACGCGTCCGGGGCGAAGAACGGGCTGCCCGCCTGCACCACCATCCGCCCGGACGGAGCCAGCAGCCGCGCGATCATGCTGTAGTTCTCGACCGAGTAGAGCTTGGCCAGTGCGGTCGAGTCCGGGTCCGGGAAGTCGGCGATCACCACGTCGAACGGCGCCCCCGAGTAGTCCCGCACCCAGGAGAACGCGTCGGCGGCGACGTACGTCAGCCGGGAGTCCTCCAAGGAGCCCGACGTCAGCGACGAGACCGGCTCGAAGGAACGCGCCAGCGACACCACAGCAGGGTCGAGATCGACCAGCGTCACCGAAGAGACCGACTGATAGCGCAGCACCTCGCGGGCCCCGAGACCGTCGCCGCCGCCGAGGATCAGGACCCGCTGGTGCGGACCGTTCATCGCCGGGTGGACGAGCATCTCGTGATAGCGGTACTCGTCCAGCGAGGAGAACTGCAGGTCACCGTCGAGGAAGAGGCGTACGTCGTCGAACTCCGGCCCGACCGGAGCGCCTCGAGTCACCACGATCTCCTGATAGGTCGAGCGCTCGGAGTGGATGATCGGGTCGCGGTAGAGGGCCTGCCGGGCGCTGAGCTCGAAGCTGTCGGCCATCACCGCGGTGGTGCCGAGCGCGACGGCGAGCACGCCGCAGACCGCCGAGACGAGCCCGCGCTGTCCGCGTGAGCCGGCCAGCGCCACTCCGACCATCCATGCCGCGATGACGTTGAGCGCTGCGGTGGCCACGGTCCCCACCAGCAGCCCCAGCGTCGGCAGCAGCAGGAACGGGAAGGCCAGCCCGCCGAGGAGCGCACCCACGTAGTCGACCGCGTTGATGTCGGCGACCGCGTGCGAGGCCTGCTGACGCCGGAGCCGCTGCAGCAGCTCCATCAGCAGCGGGATCTCGGCGCCGACCAGCGCGCCGATCAGGAACGTCACCAGCAGCATCATCGGCGTGTAGAGATGCAGCCACGCGAACGAGGCGTAGAGCGCCGGCACCGCGGCGCCGCCGACCGCCGCCAGCGCGATCTCCACGCCCACGAAGGCGCGCAGCGGCCGCGCGGTGAGCGGCTTGGCGAGCACGGCGCCGATGCCCATGGCGAACATCGACACCGCGATCACCAACGAGGTCTGCGCGATCGAGTTGCCGAGCAGATAGCTTCCCAGCGTCACCAGCGCGAGCTCGTAGACCAGCCCGCAGGCGGCGCAGACGAACACCGCCGCCAGGACGAGCAGCCGGGCCGCCCGTCCCTCCGGCATCGCAGTCAACGAGGGAAGCGTGAGACTCACGTGATCGAGGCCGCCACGATCACGCCCACGGCCAGCTGCACGGCGACGGTGACCCAGATCGCAGGGTCGTCCTTGTCGTCGGTCATCAGCTCACCGAGCCGCCCAGGCGTCAGCAGATCAAGGATCACGAAGGCGACCGCCAGCAGGAAGATCCCGACGAATCCGTACGCAGCGGTCCCGGCGAGGCCGTGGAGCGTGTCCACCTCCGCGGTGTAGATCGAGGTGGCCACGATCGTGGCGATCGCGAGGACCGAGGAGCCGAGCAGCAGCGCCGGGTCGCGGCGGTGCTCCACGAAGATCAGCTGCCCCAGCTTGCCGGGCGTGAGCAGGTCGATCACGTAGAAGCCGATCACCAGCAGGATCAGCCCGAGGGCTGCGAAGGCGACGGTGGACAGCAGTCCGCTCAACAGGTCATTCATCGTTCATCTCCAAGTCTGAGGTGGTCACTTGCCGGATCCGCTGCCGCCGCCGCGGAAGGAACCGCCGCTGCTGCCGCCACCGGTGTTGCGGCCGTAGAAGCTGCTCCAGCCCCACAGTCCGATCACGGTGGCGTGATTGCGATAGCCGCGGTCGTACTCGTAGAGGGTGATCGTCGATCCCGACGGCTCCCGCGGCTCGACCACGACCAGCCAGTCGTCGTCGTAGCGCAGGTACTGGTTGGAGCCGTCGGCGCGGTTCTCGTCGGCTTTCGTGTCGGCCGCGATCTTGTCGGCGACCGAGGTCACTGCGCCGTCGTCTTCGAAGACGATCCCGGCGTCGGTGTCGGGGTCGGTGCCGCTCACGTGGTCGAAGTTGTCGCGCAGGTACTTCTCAGGGCTGTTCCCGTCGTTCGAGGAGACGACGATCGCGATGATGAGGGCGATCACGACGCAGACGGCGACGATCGACCAGCCGATCAGCTTGCGGTTCGGGCCCCCGCTTGAGCTGTTCGGGCCAGGATACGGGTCAGACACGTGCGACCTCCTCAGGCCGGTAGCTGGTGGTGGTGGCGACGATCTCACCGGTCTGTGGGTAGGTGTGCCAGGTGCGCCAGGTGATCTCCCCGGCGGACGTGCCGCCCACCCCGTCCAGAGCCAGGGCGGTCACCGCGTGCGGGTCGCCCGGGAAGTGCGCGACGACGGCGTCCGTACGCCCGCTCAACCCCTCGACGAGCCGCGACGCCTCCGCGGCAAGCTCGTCCGGCCCCACCTCCCTCACGTGCGAGGCGAGGCGGTAGCCGCCCGTCGCGTGCTCCGTGGCGAGCGGCGCGGCCTCGGCGATCCCGCACGCGACGGTCTCGTGCAGGAGCGGACGGTCGTCGCGGCGTACGACGACCTGGTGGCTGGCGCCCAGGACGCTCAGCGTGACGCTCATCCCACCCTCGAGCAGCACCGTCC
Source organism: Nocardioides sp. (assembly GCF_014360585.1). Taxonomy (GTDB): domain Bacteria; phylum Actinomycetota; class Actinomycetes; order Propionibacteriales; family Nocardioidaceae; genus Nocardioides. The sequence continues at coordinate 43,582 of NZ_JACIXG010000005.1, read as the reverse complement.
GGGAAGCCAACGGCGCGCACGGGACCGGCGCGAGGGTCCAGCGCAGGGTGTCGCCACGTACGTCCACGAACGGGACGTCGAGAAGCGTCACTCGTCGTCCAGGGTCGCGGGCCGGTCGGTGGAGGGGTAGACGGTCAGCTCGAACGGCTGCAGCACCTCGCCGAGGGAGGGCTCCCAGTTGCTGCCCCACTTCTCGAAGCCGAGCAGCCTGCCGTCGACCGACTTGTAGTCGGCGTAGTCGGCCGTCCCGGACGGCGCGGTGCCGGTCGCGCCGGTCGCGGTGAAGCTGGCCGTGCCCTTCTCCTGGAGCCGATAGGCGACACCGCCGACGATGACGTCACGGTCGCCCACGGCGCCCTGCTCGATGTCACCGAGCGGGATCGCGTGCCACAGCGAGACCTCGAAGCTCTCGTCGTCCTCGATCGAGAGCCACTTCTTGCCCTCGGCGTCGTCGAGCATGTGCTCGGTCCAGCGGTAGCCGTGCTCGTCGAAGTCGATCCGACCGCGGACGAACCAGTTGTGGCCGAGGTATTCGATGACGTCGCCGTTGCGCACCTGACGCAGCTGGTCGGAGGCGTGCTTGTGCTGGTCACCGATGAAGTCGTCGGGCTCCTTCTGTGCCGTCGGCTGCTGCCGGCTCTTCCAGAGCAGGTAGGCCGCGACCGCGAGGGCGGCCAGCAGCAGGGCGATCAGGACGTAGGTCACCTGTGACTCCTAATGGATCAGTGTGGGGGGCGCCTCGAACCTTAACCTGGTGGCGGTGCCGTACGGCAGCCAATAGCGCCATTCCAGAGGGCGGGTGCGGCGTGCGGCGTGCGGCGGTTGTCGGTGTCACCCCGTAGGTTTGCTTCGTGAGGTTTCCGGGTGTCTACGCAGAGCGCGGCGTCTTCGTCTGTTTCGAGGGTGGCGAGGGGGCGGGCAAGTCCACCCAGTCCCGGCTGCTCCAGGAGGCGCTGACCGCCCGCGGCCACCAGGTCCTGCTGACCTTCGAGCCGGGGGACACGGCCGTAGGCAAGGACGTACGCCGCATCGTGCTGTCCCCGGAGACCGGCGATCTCGACGACCGGACCGAGGCGCTCCTGTTCGCTGCCGACAAAGCCGAGCACATCGAGTCGATGGTGCGCCCGGCGCTGGATCGAGGACAGGTGGTCATCACCGACCGCTATGTCGACTCGATGCTGGCCTATCAGGGCGCCGGCCGGGTCCTGGACACCGCGCAGCTCGAGGAGGTGGCGCGCTGGGCGACCGCCGACCTGAGGCCTCATCTTACGGTGCTGCTCGACCTGGATCCGACGGCCGGGTTCACCCGGTTCGAGGAGCGCGACCGGATGGAGCAGGAGTCGGTGGAGTTCCACCAGCGGGTGCGTGAGGCGTTCGTAGCGCTCGCCAAGCGGGACCCCGGTCACTATCTGGTCCTGGACGCCCGTGCCCCGGTCGAGGAGATCCATGCGGCGGTGCTGGCGCGTCTCGAACCCAAGCTCCGCCAGGTGGTGAGCGCATGAGCGTCGCCACCACCTGGGACGGTCGGTCGGTCTGGGACAACCTCGTCGGCCAGCGCCACATCATCTCCACGTTGCAGACCGCCGCGACCGGCTCGGCCGATGGCCTCGGGCGCCGCTTCGGCAAGGGGATGACCCAGTCGTGGCTCTTCACCGGGCCCCCAGGCTCCGGACGCTCCAACGCCGCGATCGCCTTCGCCGCTGCGCTCCAGTGCCCGAACGGTGGCTGCGGCCACTGCCACGAGTGCCACACGGTGCTCGCCGGGAGCCACGCCGACGTCAACCTGGTCCGCACCGAGAAGCTGACCCTCGGGGTCGACGAGATCCGCGACCTGGTGCGGCAGGCCGCCCTCTCCCCGGCTGGAAGCCGCTGGCAGATCCTGATCATCGAGGACGCCGACCGGCTCACCGAGCAGGCCAACAACGCGCTGCTCAAGGCGGTCGAGGAGCCCGGCGCCCGCACGGTCTGGATGCTCTGCGCGCCGACGGTCGAGGACGTCCTCCCGACCATCCGGTCCCGGTGCCGCCTGGTCACCCTGACCACCCCGACGACCCCCGACGTGTCGGCCTTCCTGCAGCGTACGCTCGGGGTCGACGAGGCGCGCGGCGCCTACGCGGCGCGCGCGAGCCAGGGCCACATCGGCCGGGCCAAGGCGCTGGCCCGCGACGACGACACCCGTCGGCGACGTGAGCAGGTGGTCGCGTATCCGACCCGGCTGACCACCCTCGCCGACGCGCTCCGGGCCGCCGGCGAGCTCGCCGCGGTGTCGAAGGAGGAGGCCGACGCGGTCACCGCCGACCTCGACGCGAAAGAGAAGTCCGACCTCGACGTGGGCTATGGCGTGGTCGACCGAGGGCGGCGTCCGCGTGAATACGGTCCTGCGCTGGCTGCGCTCGAGAAGGATCAGAAGCGCCGGGCCACCCGCCGCCACCGCGATGTGATCGACCGCGGCCTGATGGACCTGGTCTCGATCTATCGCGACGCGATCACCTTGGCCGCCGGTGCTCCCGTGGCGCTTGTCAACGAGGAGCACCGGCGCGAGATCGAGCAGCTCGTCGAGCGCTCCACGCCCGAGCTCAACCTGCAGCGCATCAGTGCGATCTTCGAAGCCCGAGAGCAGCTGCTGGAGTTCAACGTGCAGCCCCAGTTGGTCCTGGAAGCCATGATGGTGGCGCTGTTGCCACCCGGAGGAGATCAGTGAAACCCAAAGTCGTGATCGCCCTGACCGCCCTGGCCGTGTTCACCGCCGGCTGTGGTGCCGGCGGCGGCACCCCCGACGCCGACCGGGTGAGCCCGAGCGCGTCGGCGACCGCGGCCCCGTCCGAAGGGCTGCAGTCCTTCTACAGCCAGGAGCTGGACTGGAAGAAGTGCAACGGCGCCTTCCGGTGCGCGACCCTCGAGGTCCCGCTCGACTACTCCGACCCGACCGGCCGCACCATCGACGTCGCGGTGATCAAGGACCCGGCCAACAAGGAGAAGATCGGCTCCCTGGCGATCAACCCGGGTGGCCCGGGCGGGTCGGGCATCGACTACGCCCTCTACAACAACCAGTCCTTCGGCTCCAAGGTCCGCGACTCCTACGACATCGTCGGGTTCGACCCGCGTGGTGTCGGGCAGAGCACCCCGGTCGACTGCCTCCCCGACGACGCCCTGGATTCCTACATCGCCGTCGACCCCGACCCCGACGACCCCGCCGAGGAGAAGGCCTACGTCGACACCGGTGTCGAGATGGCCAACGGCTGCGCGGCCCAGCGACGCGGGATCTCCGCCCACGTCAGCACCGTCGAGGCGGCCCGGGACATGGACGTACTACGGGCAGCGCTCGGGGAGGACCAGCTCGACTACTTCGGCGCCTCCTACGGCACCCAGCTCGGCTCGACCTACGCCGAGCTCTATCCCGACCGCGTCGGCCGCTTCGTGCTCGACGGTGCGATCGCCCCCGGCCTGAGCGTGATCGACTCCAACCTGGCGCAGGCGAAGGGCTTCGAGGTCGCGCTCCGCTCCTATGTCGAGAACTGCGTCGACGAGGGCAGCTGCTTCCTCGGTGACACCGTCGACGAGGGCGTCGAGCGGGTTCAGAAGCTGTTGGCCGACATCGACGCCGAGCCGCTGCCGGCAGGTGACCGGGAGCTGACTGCCGGCAACGCCCTCTACGGCCTGATCACCCCGCTCTACGTCGAGTCCTACTGGCCCTACCTCACCGACGCCCTCGAGGCGGCGCTGAAGGGTGACGGCACCCAGCTGATGAGCCTCGCGGACCAGTACGCCGGCCGCGGTCCCGAGGGCACCTATATCAACAACACGATGGAGGCCAACTGGGCGATCAACTGCCTCGACGACTCCTCCGGTCTCACCCCGGCAGAGGTACGCAAGGAGCTGCCCGCCTTCGAGAAGGCCGCTCCCACCTTCGGTGCCGCCCTCGCCTGGATGCTCACCGGCTGTGCCGCGCAGAAGTTCGAGGCCACCGAGCCCGAGCCGGAGATCGACGCCGAGGGCTCCAACCCGATCGTCGTCATCGGCACCACCCGCGACCCGGCCACCCCCTACGAGTGGGCCGAGGACCTCGCGGAGGCACTGGACTCCGGCGTACTCGTCTCCCGTGACGGCGACGGCCACACCGGCTACATGCAGGGCAACGGCTGCGTGGACGACGCCATCGACGACTACCTCGTCGACGGCGAGGTCCCCGACGACGGCCTGGAGTGCTGACGCCGCCCCGCTGGTCGAGCCGTCGGAGCCGCTAGGCGGAGACGTGTCGAGACCAACACGGCCGCCGGCGTCTCGACGCTCGCGGGACAGGCAGGCGAAGCCTGCCTTCTTCCGGTTGAAACGTACCCAATCTGGCGCATGACGGCCGGCTCCTTTCACCGGACAATTCTTCTCCGTCTCCCCGGCGCGATGTTCATCCCGCGCCTTGGCAGGAGGCGTCGACACATCGAGAAGGAAGGTCACATTTCGTGATCACACGAGCGCGCTCCGGTGCACGGATCCACAAGCTTTCTGCGGTCATCGCCACGTCGCTGGCTGCCGCTGCCATGCCAGTCATCCTCGGACAGGCCGCACACGCCGACACCGCACCGCTGGAGTACATCGGAGGTTCGGCCACGCTGACCGTCAACGACGTCAAGAAGGCACAGAACTGCAACGAGTACGGCGTAGCGGGAACCAAGATCCCCGTTGACGTGGATGTCTCGTTCGGCGCGAACCACTCCGACGAGTTCACCAACCCGACTGTGAGGTGGGAGGTGACCGTCTTCGACTCGCAAGGAGACGACGTCACCAACTACATCGAGGGCGGCGGGTTCACCGAGGGGCTGGCCGAAGGCGACATCTGTTCCTTCCTTCCGGTCGGCAATTATCGCGCCCAGGCTTTCGTCTTCACCTCAGACGAGTTCGGCAACCTGACGGACTCGGCGGTCGTTACCGATGCCTTCTCCATTAAGGCTGCCCACGCCTACACCCTCTCCGCGAGCCGGTCGGGCACGACCATCAAGTCCCAGTTGAAGGACTACGGCAAGGCGCTCGCCGGGAAATCGGTGGCGATCCAGCGCCGGTCCAGCGGCACGTGGAAGACGGTCACCCGCCGTACGACGGGCTCCACCGGTTGGGTTGCGGCCACTGGGACGCGCGGCGCCACCTACCGGTTCGGCTACGGCGGCAAGTACAGCGCCGCCATCACCGTCCCCAAGATTGCCACGTCGGTCGTTAAGGTCTCCGCCAAGGCGTACGCCCAGAAGTCTTACCGGGTTGTCGGCAAGCTGACCACCGGCGGCAAGGCATTCAAGGGCAAGCGCATCTACCTGCAGAAGCGCGCCAGCGGTCGCTGGTCCAACGTCACGTCCTGCGTGACCAGCCGCTACGGCAAGTGCGCCGTCATCACCGCGCCGACGGCCAGTCGGTACTACCGCTGGAAGTTCGCCGGGGATGCGACGCGTGCGGCGGACGTGTCCGGGTCGTTCTACCTGCGGAAGCGTGGCAGCACGACCGCCACGACCTCAGGCCTGGACTACACGTACCGGAACGGCGTGAAGGTCTACAACGCGACCAGCGGCAACGACCTCGACTGCGGCCAGATCCCGGCGTACAAGAAGCCGGTACGGGTCAACAACAGCTCTGACCCGTGGCGTCTCGACCGGGACAACGACGGCTACGGCTGCGACTGAGCTGACCCGCCGAGTCCGCACTTTTGACGGGTCGAATCGGTAGTTGTGGGCGACGAAACTGTGGTTTCGCCGCCCACAACTACCTTCTCGGCCGACAGAACTACCGACTCAGCGTGGGCGGACAGGGTCCGCGATGGCCTGGATCCGCTTGGTGGCCAGCTCGATCATCAGGGTGGCGGCGGGGGAGAGGGTGGCGTCGTTGCGGTGGACGATGGCGAAGGTGTCGTACGTCCGGGGTCGCAGTGACACCCATCCGGCCTTCGGCGCGAGCCGGGGGAGCAGCTGCTCGGCGGCGCCCTTCGGGATGACGCCGTCGGCGTAGCCCATCCCGACCAGCTCGACCGCCGTCTCGATGTCCTCGACCTCGATCCGGCTCGGCGGGTTGCGGCCGGTCTCGTGGAGCAGGTTGCGGATGGTGACGCGGGTCGGGTCCTCAGCGCTCCAGGTCGTGTCGGACATGACCAGGGTGGCCAGCGAGAGCCGGTGGGGTGTGACCGGCGTGGCCAGGTGGGCCGGGTCGGCCGAGATGTAGACGAGCTCGTCGCGCGCGACCGGCGTGACCTTCAGTCCTTCCCCGGAGACGCTGCTGACCGAGAGCATCGCAGCCTCGAGCCGCCCACGCCGCAGGTCGTCCTGGACCTCGGCGGAGTTCTGTCCGATCAGCTCGACGCGGACGCCGGGGTATCGATCGAGCACGTCCGCGACCAGGCTGGCGCCGCCATAGAGCCGCGCGATCCCGAACATCCCGAACCGGATGGTGCCGGTCTCGAACTGCTTCACCGCCTGGACGGCCTTGCGTGCTTCCTCGGCGGCCGCGACCGTACGCTCCGCGTGCGGCCTCAGCTCGTCGGCCACCCCCGTCGGCACCACCCCGCGCCCGACGCGTCGGAAGAGCTGGACGCCGAGCGTACGCTCCAGGCCTCTGACCTGCTCCGAGATCGACGGCTGCGCATAACCGAGCGCCTCGGCCGCCGCGGTCAGCGAGCCGTGCTCGTAGACCGCGAGGAACACGCGGAGCTGGTGCAGCGACAACATAGAGACATCCTATGTCTTTTAAAGGAAAGATCGCCTACCTCTATGAGTCGCCACCGGTCATCCTTGAATCACCACCGCTGTGTCCACAGTCGGTGGCAGATACATCTTCACAGGGGAGCAGAACAACAATGAAGCACGGCGTACGCCGCTTGGGCCGCCTCATCGGCAAGGGCAAGCCCGCCCACATGACCATCGAGGAGCAGGTCGACGCGCACCGGTTTAGTATCGAGCGCGCAGTCTCGGTACACTCGTCCGGTCCGCTCAGCCAAACCCGCTTCATGCGGTAACAGTTGACGGTACGCCGCCTTAGCTCAGTCGGTAGAGCGTCTCACTCGTAATGAGAAGGTCGTCGGTTCGATTCCGACAGGCGGCTCCGAAAGAAACCCCCGTTCGACCAGCCAGAACACGGCAGGTAGGCGGGGGTTCTTCGTGTTTAGCGCTGCCGTTTCGGTGAAGATTCCCCCCCGGATTCCCCCCCCGGATTCCCCCCCGCGCCGTTCAGACGGGCCAATCCAGTCTCGTCGGCGACGGTGGGCTGGACCAGTGGTCGACCCGGGATCAGGCAGCGGTCGTCCGTGCGAGCATCGCCGAAAGGACGACGTGGGTGCTCCAGGGCGACGACGGCCGGATCGTCGGCACACTGGCCATCTACCCTCGACCGCCCGCCGGGCTATGGACTGACGCCGAACTCTCAACGCCAGCTCTTTACATCGCGAAGTGGCGAGCGTTCATGGGCGGCCCGGTGTTGGCAGGCTGCTGGTCGACTGTGCGGCAGCGGTTGCGCGCGATCGAGGTATCGACTTGCTCCGCTGGGATGCATGGAGCACCAATCCCGACCTCCATCGGTCCTACGGCTCTATCCCAGGCGTCAGGATGCTGCGCGTTGTTCCCGAACAACTCTCCGGCGCGCTCTTCGAGTTCCAGGTCTCTGACGCCCGCGATCTGCCAGCGAGTCTCCGGGTAGACAATGAGGGATGAGGCCGGCGAGTAGGAGAGACGGGGGCATGTCCAAGTATGTTCCGGGGACCCCTCGAAGCGGTAGGCACTCTTCCAGCCCCTTCCGCTCTCGCCACCTGTCATCCGGCCCAAAGTGTCATGTTTCCCCACATCGCGCTCTCGATCCTTGTCGTGACTCTGATGAAGAGTCGCACGTCGTTTTGGGTCGGCGCGTTCAGTAGGCGATCGGTCTCCACGTTCGCGCGGGTGATGAGTTTGTCGTCTGACAGCAACATGTGGAGGGGTTCTGATACTGGGCGTGGAGGGGATGCCGGCGCGGTGCCCGGTGGAACAGATTCTGGCGGTGGAACGCCGGTGGAACCGGACTCTGACCTAGGAAAACGTCGCGTTCACCGCGGGTGTTCCAGGAAGCAAACCCCTACGCACGCGCGCAGGCGAACCGGTGGAACACAGCGGCCGGTGGAACAAAATTGGGCCTCCTTCGCGGGCCCAGGGGAGGAGGGGCTCCTGGTCGACGACGCCCCGGCCAAAGTCGCTCAAGGCTGTCTAGCCGTGATCTGCTCGGACCTGGAACTACTTCGCAACCAACTCGCCCCTGTCGACCCTCAGCCCAAGCATGGAGACTTCATGAGCACCGCATCGCCCAACACTGGCCAGAGCACGCGCGACCTTCGGCGCTCTGCCCGCGGCCTCCTCCTCGACGGCCGGAACCGCATCCTTCTGCTTGAGTACGAGGATCTAGCACCTGTGGACCCATCCAGGCCGGACCTGCTTCGCTACTGGTTGACGCCGGGCGGCGGGCTCGAGGGCGCCGAGACCTTCGACCAGGCGCTCAGGCGCGAGCTAACCGAGGAGCTCGGGATCGTGGACGCAGTCATCGGCCCTCGAATCGCGGTGCGCACCATCTCTCTGATCCTGCCGGACCGCGGCCCTATCCTCAGCGAGGAGCACTACTTCGCCTGTCGCATCCACCACACCGAGCTGACACACAATGGACTGTCTGACGGAGAGCGTCGGGTTTTCCGTGACGCACGCTGGTGGACCCGAGCAGACCTCACGGGCCCCGAGGCCCTTGTCCTGCGCCCACCAGCTCTGCCGGACCTCATGGACCGCGCACTGGACCTCCGCGACCGAGAGCCGGTGCAACTCTATGAGTGAAAGTCTCGAGAGCTCCCGGGGTGTCGGCGAATAGGCCCCACGGGAACGATAGGTGACCCTGCCTGCCTGGCCGATGCGATCCCCCCCGAGGGCGGAATGTGGTGCAACAGACGCAACGTCTGATGCCGTTTGTAAGCGCATGATGCTGGGCCGACATGCCCTCGCAATGAGAAGGTCGTCGGTTCGATTCCGACAGGCGGCTCCGACAGAAACCCGGTCCTGAACAGCCAGAACATGGTTGTGAGGGCCGGGTTTGTTGTTTGTCATTCGCCCGCCTCCCGCTCTTGTTTCCCCCGGTGGCCCCCGGACCCTCCTCAGAGTCCGTTCCAGGCCCCTTCTTGCGGCCCTTCTTCGACCGTGGCTGCCGCTCCTCGTTCAGACGGTCGAGCCCGTACTCATGGGCACCGTTGCGAGGAAGTGGAGGTAGAGATTCGTGGTCGCGATCGGACTCGTGACCCATCCACTCCTTGAGTCCGGCGGTGGAGCTGGTGCGGCGCACCCGCGAGGCCGACGAGGCCGCGGGGGAGCATCTCGAGGAAAGCGGCATGACGACGCGACCGCCGTCTCGTGTCATTTCGTGTCCGGCGTCGGAGCAACTCTGCACCTAGATCAGATCGCGATACGGCATACGTTCGGTTGACCGTAGGGGGCTGGACACGACGCCGCTCCAGTTCTTCCGTCCATCGTTGGGAGTTGGCCAGTTGCGCGCCCGCATCGCCGAAGCCCTGACGAGGCGGTCTCCCTTCGGCTAACTTTGGCGCGAACATTTGTCGGAAGGACCGGGTCTCGTGGTCGCGCTCATCCCCGTCACTGGGGCCATGCTGGCACTCGGCGCACTTCTTGCCTGGTTGTCACTGATGTGGTGGCGCTGGATCGTCCAATACAATCGACGACTGTTCGACAAAGAGGTCCATTCGAGGTGGCCCGTCCAGTTCGAGTGGCGACGACTTGAGTGGCAGGAGCTGAAACCGGGCGAGAAGCTGAATCAGACCTTCGGCACCGTGTTCTTCGGCGCGACTGCCGTGATGCTTCTGGTTGCCGGCCTGGCGGGATGTGTGCGGATCCTGATGGAGTTGGTTGGCATGGTGCTCCAGTGAGTGGATCGCACGTGTCCTCAGCCCAGAACAGAACGTGGCTTTGAATGACGCGCCTGAAGCCTGACACCGCCCGTCGGTTTCTCGCATCGCCTTACGCGCGGTTCGCCTCGAGCGTCATTGTCTGCCTGGCAACTCTCAACCTGGTTGCGGCGTTGCTGATCGACCTACGCACCTTCCTTGTGCCGAGCACCCCGGGGGACGAGAATCTCTTCGTTGGCCCATTCATGCTGGCTTTCTTGCTGTGGGGGTGGGCGGTCTGGCTACTTGTCGCGGCCCAGTCGGCGAGCGTCGGCGCAAAGTGGTGGGTTCCCAGCACACCGCTGCCAATCCTGGGAGCGCTCCTAGCCTGCGCGCTCCTCGGCGTCGCTGTGGCGCTATCTGGTCTCGACGACCTGACAAGCGGCCAACCTCATTACGACGCCGTCACAGACACATACACGCTCAACAACCACGGCGACCTCCAGGTCATCGACGAAGCCACGTATCAAGCGGCATTAACGGCCGGCATCCGACTGCTCGTCGCGTCCCCGGTCGTCGCCTCAGCGATCGGAGCTGGCCTGTCCTTGGAGCACCTAATCCGGACCCGGCGATCTCACGTGCGGCCGTGATGATCGCGTGAGAACTTTCTCTACTGACTCAAGGCGGCCTTCGGCCGCGAGCGCGGCCTCCTCGCCTTCGCAGTCGGGCGGGAGTGCCCCTTCCTTGCGGTGAAGCCATTACATCGCTGTTGAACGGCTCCGAATTCGTCGGGTACGTGGTGTGGGGTGAACGCCTGAAGCGGGGACCTGCCGTAGGCCCCGAGGGCCGACGACGACCGGATTCTGGCCCAGAGTCGGTTTTGGCTCTGGATGATTGCCGTACTCGTTGTCGCCCTGTACTTGGGCACCATCAATTTTGGCGCCCTTTCGCTGCTGCTCGGTTGGTAACCGCCGTGATCAAGACGCTCGTCTGACCAGCCAGAACACGGCAGGTACGGCTGGGGGTTCTTCGTTCTCGTCCTCGGCCCCGTCCGCGCCAGCAATATGTGAGCGCTCACATCATTTGCCTGGCGACTCTTGACGACTGCATGGACCTCCTGAGAATGTTAGCGCTCACATTGAAGTGATGGCAGTCACATCACATCGGTGGCCCGGCGTTTGTCACAGCTGACCCTGGAGCGCGCAGATGGACCAGTCGACCCTGACCCAACACAACCCGCGCCGGAAGCATCTCGCGCGCACCCTGGCGGCGCTCGCGTCGTTGCCCCTGATTCTGGCCAGCCTGGTGACCACCGCGCCGGCGCAAGGTGCGAGCGACGCGGGCCTCATTGTCCACTACCCCCTCGACCAGACCACCGGCACCACGGTCGTCGACGAGTCGGGCGCCGGTCGCGACGGCACCCTGGCCGGTGACGCGACCTGGCTCGGCGGCGAGGGGCTGTCCCTCGGTGGCACCGACGGCCACGTCAGGCTGCCGAACGACGTGATGGCCGGCCTGACGTCGATCACTGTCTCGCTCGAGGTGAAGATCGCGGCGGACCAGGCCACGCCGTACTTCATCTGGGGCCTCGGCAACACCGGCTCCAACGGATCGGGCAACGGCTACCTGTTCACGACCGGCAACGCCTACCGGACGGCGATCGCCACCGGCAACTGGAGCACCGAGCAGACGGTGACGGCCGGCCGCAACCTGGCCCGCGACACCTGGAAGACCATCAGCTACACGCTCGCCGACGGCACCGCGGTGCTCTACGAGGACGGTGTCGAGGTCGCTCGCCGCACCGGCGTGACCATCACGCCCGGCCAGATCGGCAACGGGGTCACCACCGCGAACTACCTCGGCCGGTCGGTCTACAGCAACGACCGTCATCTGAAGGGTCAGGTGCGCGACTTCCGGATGTACGACCGGGCGCTGACGGCGGCAGAGGTCCACGAGCTGGGCCACGTCACCGACGAGCAGCGCGTCGAGCGCGACCTCACCTGGCTCGACCTGGGCGACACGTCCCGCGTCGTCAGTGACCTCTCGCTCCCGAGCAGCGGCCCGAACGGTTCCACCTTCACCTGGGCCTCCTCCGCCCCGGAAGTCGTCTCCGCGACCGGGGCCGTCACCCGGCCGCCCCACGGCAGCCCCGATGCCGCGGTGACGCTCACCGCCACCGCAGCCCACGGCTCCGAGAGCCGGTCCGAGGAGTTCACCGTCAACGTGCCTGCCGACATCAGCGACGAGGAGAAGGTCACCCGCGCCGCGGCTGCGCTCCGGGTCTGGGACGCCGACGAGATCCGCGGCAACATCACCCTGCCCACCCAGGGCCTGCACGGCACGAGCATCAGCTGGACATCCAGCGAGCCCGACGTCGTCACCCCGACCGGCGAGGTCGACCGGCCGGCGTACGGCAACAACCCGGTCCGCCTGGCGCTCAACGCCACCGTCAACCTCGGCAAGACGAAGGAGAAGCGAAAGTTCCGGCTGACGGTCCTGCCGCTGCCGAAGCAGGAGCCGCTCGAGGGCTACACCTTCGCCTACTTCACGGGCGAGGGAACGGCCGACGGGGAGCAGGTCTACCTCGCCGCCAGCAAGGGCAACGACCCGCTCCACTGGGACGAGCTCAACGGCGGCGAGCCGGTGCTGCGGTCGCAGCACGGCGACAAGGGCGTACGCGACCCGTTCATCATCCGCTCCCCAGAGGGCGACAAGTTCTACCTGATCGCCACCGACCTCAAGATCCACGGCAACGGGGACTGGGACGCCGCCCAGCGTCAGGGGAGCCGGCACATCGAGGTCTGGGAGTCGACCGACCTCGTGAACTGGTCCGAGCAGCGACACGTCCGGGTGTCCTCGCCCCAGGCCGGGAACACCTGGGCGCCGGAGGCCTACTACGACGAGGGGATCGGGGCGTACGTGGTCTTCTGGGCCTCCAAGCTCTATGAGAAGAACGACCCCGAGCATGCCGGCAGCACCCACAACCGGATGGTCTACGTCACCACCCGGGACTTCCGAACCTTCAGCGAGCCCGAGGTGTGGATCGACCCGGGCTACTCGGTGATCGACTCCACCGTCGCCGAGCACGAGGGGACCTACTACCGGTTCACCAAGGACGAGCGGAACAACACCTCCACCACGCCCTGCAGCAAGTTCATCGTCGAGGAGAAGGCCACCTCGCTGCTCGACCTGGACTGGAGCTTCGTCGCGGAGTGCATCGGCAAGGGAACGGCCGACAACCCGGGCATCGACCGCGGCGAGGGGCCGACGATCTTCAAGTCCAACACCGAGGACAAGTGGTACCTGTTCATCGACGAGTTCGGCGGCCGAGGGTACGTGCCGTTCGAGACCACCGACCTGGAGTCGGGCTTCTTCCGAATCTCCAGCGACTACCAGCTTCCCAGCCGGCCCCGCCACGGCACCGTCCTGCCCGTGACCAAGGCCGAGCTGGACCGCATCCGCACCGCCTACCGCGTGTTCTGAGGAGACCAACGTGCACAGATTCCGACTGCTGACCGTCCTGTCCGCCGCCACCGTCCTCGCCCTGCCCCTGGCCTACGCCGCGCCCGGCCTCGCCGCGGACAGACGAGCCGCCCCGCCCGAACCCGACTACACGATCACGGCACACACCGGTGAGTCCGGGCCCGAGATCAGCGACTCGATGTACGGCGTCTTCTTCGAGGACATCAACTACGCCGCCGACGGCGGCCTCTACGCCGAGCTGGTGCGGAACCGGTCCTTCGAGTTCCTGCCCGTCGACAACCGCTCCTACACCGGCATGACCGCCTGGACCCCGCGAGGCGTCGACGGGGGTAACGGGACCGCCACCCCCGTCAACGACGGTTCCCGGCTCAACGAGCGCAACCGCACCTATCTACAGCTCTCCCTGGCCAACGCCGCCGGCGGGACGTACGGCGTCTCGAACAGCGGCTGGAACAACGGTGTGGCGCTCGAGGCCGGCAAGAGCTACGACTTCTCGGTCTGGGCACGCTCGGACACCGCCGGCGGCACGCCGCTGACCGTGTCGCTGCGCGACGAGTCCGGCGCCACCTCGTACGCCGATCCGGTCCGGATCCAGGTGAAGGACGACACCTGGACGAAGTACGCCGGGACCTTCACGGCGAAGGCCACGACCGACTCCGCACGTCTGTGGCTGCAGGGGGAGGGCGTCGGCACCCTCCGCCTCGACATGGTCTCGCTGATGCCCGAGGACACCTTCATGGGCCGCGAGAACGGGCTGCGCAAGGACCTCGCCGAGAAGATCGCGGCGCTCGAGCCGGAGTTCGTCCGCTTCCCGGGCGGCTGTCTCGTAAACACCGGCAGCATGTCCGGCTACGACGCCGCCTCCGGCTGGCAGCGCGCCCGGTCCTACCAGTGGAAGGACACCGTCGGCCCGGTCGAGGAGCGGGCGACGAACGCCAACTTCTGGGGCTACAACCAGACCTACGGCCTGGGCTACTTCGAGTACTTCCAGTTCGCCGAGGACGTCGGGTCGATGCCGCTGCCGGTCGTGCCCGCGCTGGTCACCGGCTGCGGCCAGAACCGGGCCACCGATGACGAGGAGCTGCTGCAGCGCCACATCCAGGACACCCTCGACCTCATCGAGTTCGCCAACGGCGCGGTCGACACCGAGTGGGGCGGCCTGCGCGCCGAGATGGGACACCCGGAGCCGTTCGGGCTCACTCATCTCGGGGTCGGCAACGAGGAGAACCTGCCCGCGGAGTTCTTCGAGCGGTTCGAGAAGTTCCGCGCGGCCATCGAGGCGCGCTACCCGGAGATCACGATCATCAGCAACTCCGGCCCCGACGACCAGGGCGCGCTCTTCGACCAGCACTGGGCGCAGAACACGGCCGCCGGCGTCGACATGGTCGACGAGCACTACTACAACTCCCCGACCTGGTTCCTGCAGAACAACGACCGCTACGACAGCTACGACCGCAACGGGCCGAAGGTCTTCCTCGGTGAGTACGCCTCCCAGGACAACAAGCTCTTCAACGCACTGTCCGAGGCGGCGTTCATGACCGGGCTCGAGCGCAACGCCGACGTCGTGCAGCTCGCCTCCTACGCCCCGCTGCTCGCCAACGTGGACAACGTGCAGTGGCGTCCGGACATGATCTGGTTCGACAACGACCAGTCCTGGAGCTCGGCGAACTACGAGGTCCAGAAGCTGTTCATGAACAACGTGGGTGACCGGGTCGTCCCCAGCGAGGCGACCGGCGACGTGATCCAGCCGAAGCCCATCACCGGCGGCATCGGCCTCTCCACCTGGGCCACCTCCGCGGCGTACGACGACGTGTCGGTCACCGCACCCGACGGGACCGAGCTGTTCGCCGACGACTTCGAGGACGGGGACGCCGAGGGCTGGAGCCCCCTGGCCAACCGGGGGAGCTGGTCGGTCGTCGACGGCGCCTACACGCAGACGGACGCGGCCGCTCAGGACACCCTGGTCGGGGCCGCGGACATCACCTCGAGCGACTACGACATCAAGCTCAAGGCCAAGAAGCTGTCCGGCTCCGAGGGCTTCCTGGTCGCGTTCGGGGTGAAGGACTCCGGCAACCTCTACTGGTGGAACATCGGCGGCTGGAACAACACCCGCACCGTCGTCGAGAAGGCCACCAACGGCGGCAAGGAGACCCTCGTCGCCCGTGAGGGCCACTCGGTCGAGACCGGACGCACCTACGACGTACGTGTCGAGGTCCGGGGCACCCACGTCCGGCTCTTCCTCGACGGTCAGCTCTTCCAGGAGTTCGACGACGATCAGGTCACCGAGCCGTTCGCGCAGGTGGTCACCCGTGACGAGGCGACCGGCGACCTGATCGTCAAGGTCGTCAACGCCCAGGCCGAGCCGGCGGTCACCCGCATCGACCTCGGCGCCAAGGTCGCCTCCAAGGCGGAGATGACCGTCATCAGCGGTGACCCGGAGGAGCAGAACACCCGAACGGCGCAACCCATCAAGCCGGTCACCAGCACCATCCGCGGCGTGGACAGCACCTTCACCCGCACTTTCGCGCCGTACTCCGTGACCTTCATCCGCATCCAGACCCGGTAGGAGCACCCATGTCCGACCTGAACCACCTCGACCACCTGAACCATCTCAGCCTCCGGGCCGGCCTCAGCAGGCGCCACCTGCTGCAGGCCGGGGTCGGCCTCGGAGCGGCCGCTGCCCTCGCCGGGTACGCCGCGCCCGCCGCCGCGGCACCGCCCACCCCGATGCCCAGCGACGCCGAGATCTGGGGAGTGCCGACCCTCAACCCGCTCGTCGAGCGCCGGGCCGACCCGTTCGTCACCCCGCCCGTCGACGGGATGTACTACCTGACCGGCTCCGTTCCGGAGTACGACCGTCTGGTGATCCGCGGATCGGCTTCGCTGGCCGGCCTCGCCACCGCAGCGGAGTCGGTGATCTGGCGCCGCCCTGCCAGCGGGAAGATGGGCGGCCACATCTGGGCACCCGAGCTGCACCGCATCGACGGCCGCTGGTACGTCTACTTCGCGGCCGGCGACTCCGACGACGTCTTCCGGATCCGGATGTACGTCATGGAGTCCACGCTCGCCGACCCGCGCGACCCCGCGGGCTGGGGTGCTCCGCAGCAGATCATCACGCCATGGCAGAGCTTCGCCCTCGACGCCACCACGTTCGAGCACGCCGGCCGCCGCTACCTGGTCTGGGCGCAGAGCGAGCCCGAGATCGCGGTCAACACCAGCCTCTACATCGCCGAGATGAGCTCCCCGTTCGCGATCAGCACCTTCCCGGCGCGGATCGCGACCCCGACCCGCAGCTGGGAGGTGCAGGGCTACAAGGTCAACGAGGGAGCCGCGGTGCTGGTTCGCAACGGCCGCGTCTTCATGACGTTCTCGGCCAGCGCCACCGACTCGCGCTACTGCATAGGCCTGCTCACCGCTGCGGCGGACGCCGACCTGCTCGACCCGGCGTCGTGGGTCAAGAGCCCCGATCCGGTGTTCACCACCAATGAGCAGACCGGACAGTACGGTCCGGGGCACAACTCGTTCACGGTCGCCGAGGACGGCGTGACCGACGTCCTCGTCTACCACGCCCGGGACTACCGCGACATCACCGGCGACCCCCTCTACGACCCGAACCGGCACGCCCGCATGCAGAAGGTGGTGTGGCATGCGGACGGCACCCCCATGTTCGGGGTGCCGGTCGGGAAGGGCGGGCCGATCGTGCGGCTCACCCCGCTGGACGCGCCGGGCTCGTTCGTACGCCACTACGAGTACACGCTGCGGGTGGACCATGCCCCGAGGGAGCTCGCCGACAGCCAGTTCCGGTTCGTGCCCGGGCTGGCGGGCGACGGGTCGGAGTCACTGCAGTCGGTCAACTTCCCCGACAGGTACGTCCGGGTCGCCGGTGACACGATCCGGATCGACCCGGTCGAGCCGGGGCCGGCGTACGCCGCTGCGGCCAGCTTCCGCCGGATCCCGGTCAAGGGCGGGATCTCGCTGCAGGTGGCGACCGACCGCGACGGCTGTCTCCAGCACCACCGCGGTGCGCTCACCGTCGGTGGCACGGCAGGACGACGCTCCAGCACCTTCGCTCTGACCTGAGAGCTCGGCTTTGCGACCTACCGGACCGCACGTCCGGTCCGGTAGGTCGCCTCCGTCTTGGACGCTAGTCTTGGTCACGTGGCAAGGGTGGCGGCAGACGAACGACGACGGTTGCTGGTCCAGGCCGCGATCCAGGTGATGGCGCGCGACGGCGTCGCCCAGGCCACGACCCGGTCCATCGTGGCTGAGGCCGACATGCCGCTCGGCACCTTCCACTACTGCTTCCGCTCCAAGGAGGAGCTCCTGGAGCAGGTGATCACGACGATCACCGGTCACACCCTGGCGCCGGCGCTGGAGATCATCGACGGCCCGGGAACGCTGGAGGAGAAGCTGCGCGGCGGGCTGGCCTCCTACTGGCAGCACGTCCTGGACAACCCCGACGAGCACCGGGTGACCTACGAGCTGACGCAGTACGCGACGCGCAGCCCGGCGCTGGCAGAGATCGCCCGGCTGCAGTACCGCACCTACCTGGACGCGCACACCACGGTCATCGAGAGGCTCGCGGCCAGCGCCGGCGTGACCTGGACGGTCGACGTCGCGGTGCTGGCGCGCTACCTGACCGCGATCGTGGACGGACTGACGCTGCTCTACCTCAACGAGGGCGACGCGGAGACCGCGGGCGCGGCGATCGATCTGGCCGCAACCCAGCTGCTGGGTCTGGTCGAGCAGCCCTCCTGACCGTGTTGGTCTCGACACGCTCGCTGGCGCTCGCGGCTCGACCGACGGACGAGGACTTCTCAGAGGAAGGTCTTCCCCTCGCCGCGATAGGTGGGGACCACGTCGACGACCCGGGCGCCCTCGACGAGGACGATCTCGTCGACATGCTCGCAGAGCTCGCCGGCCTTGGTGTGCCGGAACCAGACGTGGTCACCGAGGCCGAGGTCATCGACCCGCGGCCCCGCCAGCGGCGTCTGCACCTCACCGGCACCCTCCTGGTCGACGAGCGACAGGTCCGGCGGCCACACCGGCGTCGGCAGCCGGTCCTTCCCGGCGGCGCCCGACGCGATCCACCCGCCGCCGAGCACGGTGGCGTGCTGGGGGGAGGGGCGGCGTACGACCGAGAGCACGAAGTACGCCGCGGGCTGGGGCCGGAAGCGGGTGTAGAAGTCGAACAGGCGGGGTGCGAACAGGCCGGAGCCGGCCGCCACCTCGGTGACCGCCGGCTCGGCTGCGGTGAGCTCGAGGCTGCCGGTGCCACCTCCGTTGACGAACGCCAACGGCGCGACGCTCCGAACAGCGGCGACCGCGTCGGCGCGACGCTCGGCGAGCTCGGCGGCCGACCGCCGCTGCATCTCCCGGACCGCGAACCTGCGCAGGCCGGGCTGGTTGTCGCCGATCCCCGCGATCTGGCCCTCGTAACCCATCAGGCCGACCAGCTCGAAGCGTGGGTGGGCGGCGACCTTGCGCGCCAGCGCGGCGGCCTCCTCCGGTGCGTGCACCGGCGAACGACGAGCGCCCAGGTGGACCCGGCCGCCGGCGAGCCGGAGCGAGACGTCGAGCTCCAAGCAGATCCGGATCGGCGGACCGTCGGGGCCGACGATCGCGGCCGTCAGGTCGAGGTGGTCGGGGCTGTCGACCATCAGGGTGACCCGGGAGGCGAGCTCGTCGTCCTCGGCCAGCCGCCGGAGCGCCTCACGGTGCGTGGTCGGGTAGCCCACGACCACGTCCTCGTGCTCCTCGGCGAGCCAGAGCGCCTCGGGCAGGGTGAAGGCGAGGATGCCGGACATCCCGGGGACATCCAGGGCATCCCGGATCACCGAGCGCACTCGGATCGACTTGCTGGCCACCCGGATCGGCTTCCCGGCGGCACGGCGCACCAGCTGGTGCGCGTTCGTGCGCACCGCCGCCACGTCGAGGACGGCGAACGGCGGGTCCAGGTGCTCGGTCGCGGCGAGCAGGTCCACCCACGGAGTTCGGGCGGGGCCGCCGGGCTGGGTCAGGGTCATCGTCGGGCCTCCGGGGCTGGGCCGAGCACGCGGTCCAGGTAGGGGTTGGCAAAGACCCCGGCGGGGTCGAGGTGGTCGCGGAGCGCGACGAAGTCGCCGAAGCGGGGATAGCGCTCACGCATCGCCGACGCGTCGAGCCGGTGCATCTTGCCCCAGTGCGGCCGGCCGCCGGCGGCACCGAGGACGTCCTCACAGACGCCGAACCAGCGTTCGTGCGGCATCCGGTGGTACTGGTGGAAGGCGACGACGGCCGAGTCCCGCTGGTAGGCCGGCGAGAGCCAGATGTCGTCGTGGCGTACGAACCGGACCTCGAACGGGAACGAGACCGGCTCATCGTGGGTGTCGACCCACCGCTTCAGCTCGCGCAGCGCCGGGACGAGGGTGTCGCGCGGCACGAAGTACTCGCCCTCGCGGAAACGTACGTTCCGTTCCGACGCGAACACGTTGGGCGCCAGGTCGGTGAAGTCCCGCGCGGAGAGCGCCTTGGTCACGAACCGGGTGATCCCGGGGACCAGGCGCGGGAACCGGGTGCCGGCCCGCAGCATCGCCTCGAAGCCGATGTTGGTGACGATCCGGTCGTCGACCGTACGAGTCAGCCGGCTCATCGGACGCAGCTCGGTGTCGCCGGGCAGCCGCTGGAACCGCCGGGTCAGCGCCGTCGTCGTGTGCGGGAACCAGAAGAACTCGAAGTGGTCGTTGTCAGCCACCAGCTCGTCGACGCCGTCGAGCACGTCCTCGAGCGGCGCCGCCGCGTCGATGGCGCGCAGCGCGTAGAGCGGCACGCACTGCAGCGTCACCTTGGTGATCACGCCGAGCGCGCCGAACGAGACCCGCGCGGCCTCGAACAGCTCCGGCCGCTCGGTCGCCGAGCACTCCACGACCGACCCGTCGGCGAGCACCAGCTCGAGGCCGCGTACCTGCGTCGAGATGCTGCCGAACTCCGCACCGCTTCCGTGCGTGCCGGTCGAGATCGCGCCCGCCAGCGTCTGCCGGTCGATGTCGCCGAGGATCTCCATCGCCAGGCCGTGCCGGGCGAGGATCGGGTTGAGCCGGTGCAGCGGGATGCCCGCGGCGACCGTCACCAGGCCCGACTCGCGGTCGACCGAGTGCACGCCGTCGAGCCGGTCCGGAACCAGCTGTACGCCCGGGGCGACCGCCGCCCCCGTGAACGAGTGCCCGGATCCGATCATCCGCACCGGCAGCTCGTCGCCGACGGCCGCCTTGACGGCGGCCGCCACCTCGTCGGTCGTCGCGGGTGCGACCACGCGCGCAGGCGTGACCCGCTCGGTGCCTGCCCAGTTCTGCCAGCTCACGAGATCCCTCCCCTGACCGGGTAGTGGTCGGCGTAGTCGGTGTAGGTCGTCCCGCCCGCGCTCCAGGGCGGCGAGGTCGGCGTCAGGGTGGTGTTGGTCCACCCCCGAGGCTGCATGTGGCCGCGCCGGAACAGGACGTAGTCCAGGTGCTCGCGCCCGCCCGAGGACGCCAGCGGGTTGGTCTCCGGGTCCCAGGTGTAGGGGTGACCGGCGTACGACGGGGCGGTGGCGTCCAGCGTGGACAGCATCGCGTCGTACTCCGGGGAAGCCTTGATCACGTTGAGGTCGCCGGCGATCACGATCGGCTCGTCGGCCGGGATCCGCAGTCCGTCGAGGAAGCCGTCGAGCTCGGTGAACTGCCGCTTTCGGGTCGCGGCTGCGTCCGAGCACAGCGCGGCCTCGGCCTGCGCATGGGTGCCGACCACGTGCACCGGGCGGCCGCCGACGTCGAGGCGGGTGTAGACGAAGCCCTTGTTGGAGAACCAGTCGGCGTCGCAGCCGTCGGCGTATACGTACTGCGTGCGATGGGTGATCGGCCACCGGCTGAGGATCGTCACGCCGCCGTCCTCGGGGGTGAGCGCGGAGTAGGACCCCAGCGTCTCGTCCCAGCCCGAGCGGGAGCGGCCGAGGACCGGCGTCTGATGGGGATACCGGCTGGCCAGGCGCGACTTCAGGGTGTCGGAGGGGCCGTTGTCGAACGCCTCCTGGAGCACCACGACGTCGTGGCCGCGGACATAGTCGGCCCCCGCGATCAGCTCCGCCCTGGTGGCGTTGGCCTTGCCGCCGGCGATCGCCGGCAGCATCGCGACGTTGTGGGTCAGGATGCTCAGGCCGGTCCGGGCAGGCCTCGCCAGGTCTTCACCGGCGGATGCCGATGCCGGCGCCGTACCGGGGCCTGCGATCGCGGCGATGGCACACGCCGCCGCGACCATCGCTGTCACGGCGCGCATCAGTCGACCACCGTGAACGTCGGGCTGGTGCCGCTGATCGCGCGGACGTTCCCCAGCAGGCTCCGGGCGTCACCGAAGTAGCGGATCCGGTAGCTCCCGGGCTCCACGCCGTCCGGTACGTCCCAGGTGATCGTCACCTTCGACGCGGCGACGCCGTAGCGTGCCCAGTGGAGCTTCGTCGACCAGTCGCTGTCGTCGGCGACCCGCTGCCAGCGTGGCTCGGCGGCCGAGCTCGTCGAGACGCGCCGCTCCACGGTCAGGTAGCTGCCCTCGTGGTGCGGATCGTTGTTGGGGTGCGCGCCGGCGAACGTCACGCTCACCTGGTCGCCGGGCCGGTACGTCGCAGCCGGCGCGGTCAGCACGTCGCCGTACTTCTTGGCGATCGGCGGCGCATCGGCCACCACAGCGCCCTGCGGCGAGGGGAGCTGGAGGGCGCTGCGGTCGCGCTCCTTGGCCCCGAGCGGGACGTCGACCCCGGTGCGCATCGCGGCACCCAGATCGGCCACGGTCTGCATGAACGCCGGGAGCTCGTAGCGCCCGAAGAGCGTCGAGGCGCCCTCGTACTCCTTGGCGTCGTACTCCTCCGGCGTGGTCAGGTAGTGCGCGTAGGCGTTGGTGTAGCCCTGCACCAGCACGTTGTCGAGGTCCGTGCCGACCGCCTCGGCGACGGCGCGACGCAGCCGCAGGCCGGACACCACGGTCACCTCGGCCGGGACCCCGACGAGGTAGAGGTCGCCGATCCGGACCAGCTGCACCGGCAGCTTCTGCTGCACCATGTCGAGCGCCCCGACCGGGAGCAGGATCTCCTTCGGCGCCTGGCACGCCCGCAGCGCCGGGCTGGCGGTGTAGAGCGCCTCGGAGATCGTCGCGACCGCGGGGTTGCCGCCGTCCTTGCCCTCCTTGAAGATCGGCAGCCCGCCACCACCGTCCTCGGTGCTGCCAGCGGCGAACGACGCGCCGAGCGCGGCCGGACAGGTGCTGTGCGGCTTCCCGTCCGGCGTGAACTCGCGGCGCACCGCGGTGTTCGCGAAGTCGACGTACACGATCCGGGAGTCGACGCCTCCGGCCAGCGACCGGTCGTCACCGAGCCCGCGGCGGGCGGCGTCGTACGTCCTGGTGCCGATGATCCGGGTGTTCTCGAACTGGTCGGTGGTCGGGCCGTCGGAGGGCCGCAGGTTGAGGTTCGGCGACATGTCGCCGGCGTTGGTCTGCGCGAAGGAGGCCACGAAGCCGGGGTCGCGGCTGTCCTCGACATAGTCGACGCCTCGCGCGAGCCGCTCCCAGGCGTACTCGGCATAGCCCTTGTTGTCGGGGCTCACCAGGGTGTTGTCGGTCGACATGCTCGTCGCGTGGACCGGGAACCAGTTGATGATCCCGTCCAGGCTGGTCGACCCGTCGGGGGCGTCGCGGCGCACCTGAAGGGTGGTGCTTCGGGTGTCGACGCCACCGGGGAAGTGGGCCTTGTCCGCCTCCGGGTTGCGGTCGAACGCGGTCTTCGAGCGGTTGACGTTGGCGTTGGTGAGCTCGCTGGTCGACACGCTCAGCTCGGCCGGCGCGAGGTCGGCGTCGGCCCGCTCGATGGAGGTGACGATCCCGTCGACGAGGGCGCGGAAGGTCTTCCCGTGGTAGCCCAGGGTGGTGATGTTGTAGAGCGTGTGGTGCGAGTAGCCGCCCGGCGCCGCGTGGGTGTGGGTCGCGGTGAGCATCACGTTGCGCTCGGTGTAGGTGTCTCCGAAGCGCTGCTCGAGCTTGGCGAGGACGGCGTCGCGGACGCTCTGGAAGATCATCCCCGCGTCGGCGAGGACGTGGACCACGCGCTCGTCCGACTCCGGGTCACCGATCACGAACGCACGGGCGCGCTGGCGCATGTGCAGCCCGCTGCTGACCTGGCCGAGATCGGCGTACCCCATCATCCCGGCCTCGGCCACCTCGCCGGTGACGTCGGCGATGCCGCGGCCGACGAGATAGTCGCCGGCTCCTTGGTTGGCGCGCGCCGTCGAGGCGTACGTCGTGTCGGCGCCGCTCGCCGAGGTCGGCGGCGGCAACGTCGTGATTCCGAGGGTGGCGGCCGCCAGCAACGTGACAGCCCCGGTGGTCCTCCATGTGACGTGCCTCATAACAGGAGGATGCCTGCTCGATCTCACTCGGTCAATAGTCCTGGACAGATGACCTACTTCGTGGACAGAGAGCCTCTGTGACGTCCGATTACCGCCGGAACTACCGGCCCGCAGTCCGTTGAATGGTTCACGGAACAACCAATTCGAACGATGGGAAGCAGATGAAGGTCGCCCTTGTCACCGGAGCCAGCCGCGGGATCGGTGAGGCCACCGCCCGCCGCCTCGCCCAGAGCGGTGCACACGTCATCCTGACCGCACGCCGTCCCGAGGATCTCCAAGCGCACGTGGACCGGCTCGCCGCGGCCGGCCACTCGGCCTCGGCGCTTCAGGTGGACGTCACCGACCGAGACAGCGTGCAGCGTGCCGCGGACGCTGTCGCCGCGGCCCACGGCCACCTCGACATGCTGGTCAACAACGCCGGCGTCCTCCCGGAGGCGACCAACGCCGAGCCGGCCGAGGTCGTCGACCTCGAGATGTTCCGCACCACCTACGAGACCAACGTGCTCGGCGCGGTCGCCGTCCTGGAGGCGTTCCTGCCGCTCCTCCGCAAGAGCGAGGCGGCCCGCATCGTCAACGTGACCTCGACGATGGGGTCGATGGCCGACCAGACCGATCCGGAGTCGCCGTACTACGGCACGGTCGTGCCTGCCTACCAGTCCTCCAAGGCGGCGCTGAACAGCGTCACCATCGCGCTGGCGAAGGCTCTTGCAGACACCGCCATCAAGGTCACCTCGATCTGCCCGGGTTTCGTGCAGACCGATCTGACCCCGATCAGCCGGGACAACGCACCCACCACGGCAGACCAGGCCGCCGAGGTCGTCCACCGGGCCGCGACCCTGCCCGACGAGGCTCCGTCGGGGACGTTCTTCGACGCGAACGGCCCTGTGCCCTGGTAGACAGGCCCGGTCAGCCGGCCGCGATCTCCGCGAGGAGCTCCGCGGCCGGCGCCGGGTGGACGAGCCAGCCGAGGTGGCTCGACTCCCGGGTGTGGACGGCGTACGGGTTCTCCGGGGTGAGGGCGTCGCCCTCGCGGATGAGCCGGTCCTGCATCGCCGGCGACCATGAAGGGCTGCTGGTCTTATTCGTCGGTCGCGCCTCCGAACGGCGCCGAGCGTGGTGCCGCACCCATCGGCGTACCGCCGTAGACGACAGAGCCGTCGGCCCGCTGATAGGTCAACCACGGCACGGTCTCCGAGAACCCG
Source organism: Nocardioides sp. (assembly GCF_014360585.1). Classification (GTDB taxonomy): domain Bacteria; phylum Actinomycetota; class Actinomycetes; order Propionibacteriales; family Nocardioidaceae; genus Nocardioides. The sequence goes on along the minus strand of NZ_JACIXG010000005.1, from coordinate 18,623 downwards.
ACGCCCGGCTTGCTGTGGTCGCACACCCCGCTCGGGAACGCCCTCTGCAGGCGTGCCCACTGGGCGTCGGTCAGGCCGAACGCGCCGTAGTCGTCGGTGCGACGCAGCGGCTTCAGGTGACACTTGGCGTTGTCGGAGTAGTTGTTGTCGCCGGCCACGATCCGCGGCGTCGCGAAGTCGGTCTTGACCAGGTCGCTGACCGGTCCGAGCCCGCACACCACGTCCGAGACCGGGTCGACGACGAGGTTGAGCGCGGGATCCAGGACCGGGTTGAGGGCGCCGTTCAGACCGTCGAGCACGCCGCCGGTCAGATCGTCCACGAGCGGGTCGGCGACCGGGAGGAAGAGACCGTCCTCGCTGGAGACGCCCTGCGTCTGGGTGCACCGGTCGTGCAGGTCGCCGGGGCGGTCCTGAACCACCTTGTCCGCCAGCGGTACGTCACGCTCGTCGGCCTCGACCGAGGCCAGCCACCGGTCCATCGCCAGCAGCGCCTCCTTGGAGTAGCTCGGGTCGCCGATCATCGGGGTCACGCCGTACCAGATCACCTGGTTGTCGGCGTGGCCCTGCTCCCGGGTCATCCGGTCGCGCATCGCCCACGCCCAGCGCGCGTCGTGCGCGAGACCGGGGTCGGGGCCGCCGTGGTCGATGATCGCCACCTCGGACAGGTTGCTGGCGGTGTTGATCATGCCGCTGCGGTAGGCGTTGGTGAGCGCGGCCGGGTCGCCGACCGAGCGCTGCGCCCGCGGCTGGACGTCGATGTCGAGCCCGCCGACCTTCTCGTTGACGTCGACGAACTGCTCCGGGGTGATCGTCCCGGTGCGGAGCGCCTCGAGGCCGTACTGAACCCCGGTGTTGTCGAGCGGCGAGGCCGCGAAGCCACGCCCGATCTGCTTCTCCTGGGGCGTCCACACGCTCTCCGGCCGCGGGCCGAAGACGTTGATGGCGCCGTCGATGATCGAGCAGCGTACGCCGCCGGGGTTGTCCTTCGCGTCGTACCGCTCCTGGTCGCTGACCCCGGCGCACGGGTGCGTCGGCATGACCGCCTGCTTGAACAGGCCCTCGTCGGCGACGACCGCGTTGACCGGCAGCAGGTGTCCCTCGACCGCCGCCCACTGCAGCGGGTTCCAGAACTTGCCGTCGGTGAGCCGCTCGGAGCTCTCGAAGTACTTGCGGAGCAGGTGGTAGTCGGAGAACTGCAGCCCCGGCGAGAGCGAGTCGGGGTAGGAGCAGGTGACGACCAGGCCCTGGTAGATCCCCGGGTAGGCGTTCGCGATCGTCTGCTGCGCGATCGAGCCGCCGGAGCAGCCGCTGCCGATCGTGTAGCGCAGGTCGCCGTACGTCTCGACGAGGTGCTCCTTGGCCATCATCAGCGACTCGGCGGCGGAGGTCACGTTGCAGTTGTGGCCTGTGTTGGCCAGCGCGGTCGAGAGCATCGCGAAGCCACGCCCGAGGGCGACGGTTGGGCTGTCCCCGAACGCGTCCGCGACGACGGGGATGCCGAGGTCGAAGGTGCCGGCATAGTCCTTGGTCGGCGCCTCGCCCACCTGATGGTCGACCCCGCAGCTGCCACCGTGCGGGATGAACAGCTTGTTGTTCCACTGCTGCTGCGGGCTCCAGCGCCGCCACGGCTCGCCGGGCTGCCAGAGCACGGCGATCCGATACTGGTCGCGGTTCTGGTAGCCGGTCTCGACGCGGACGACGAACGGCACCGTCACGCCCTCGTCGGTGGTCGTGGTGGCGACGTCACGAGGAGGGCTCGCGGGGTCGTAGGGCTGCAACCCGTCGAGCAGCGCGTTGGTGGACTTGTAGAGCCAGCTGATCGCCGGCTCCTGGTTGCACTGCTCGTCCGTCGCGGTCGGCTGGCAGCGCCACGGCTGCAGCTGCGGTCCGGAGAAGATCGGTCCGCCGCGCGGGTGGTTGGTGATCGTGAGCCAGGCCCCGCGACCGTCCCGAAGACGTGCGGTCAGCTCGTTGGTCCCGACCCGCAGGCCGCGTACGACGCCCTCGATCTCGCCGTTGGGCCGCTCCGCGAAGGCGGCGGTGACGTCACGGTCACCTTTGCGGGTGGACGAGTGGCGGGTGTCATCGAGCCACACCCGCAGGTCGTCCGGGTCGGCGTCGTCCGGCAGCGTGATCCGCACGAGGGCGTTGCCGTCGAAGACCAGGTCGGCCCGGTTGGAGAGCGTCTCCACGACGATGTCCTCGGCCGGCGCGGGCGCCGCCGCAGCCGGGGCGACGCCGAGCAGCGTGCTCACGAGGAGAGCGGCCGCCGTGGCGATCGAGACGGGCAGGGCGCGAGCGGGCATGGCATGCCTTTCCGAGAGCTGCGCCCGTCCCTCGAGTAGACGCTCGCGGTGACAGGAGAATGCCCGCTGCCACGGCGACCGTCAAGGAAGCCTCAGCCGGCGACCGCCTCCCCGCGCGCGACCATGCCGGCCTCGTCGGAGAGCTTGACCTCCTTGAGGAACAGCGCGAGCACGAGCCCGAGGAGGACCAGCGGCACGAGATACCAGAACGCCGGTGCGAGCGCCTCGGTGAAGGCGTTGACGACCCAGCTGTGGAGCGGCTCCGGCAGCCTCTCGACAGCGGCAGGGGTGAGGCTTCCACCGGAGAACCCGGACCCGTCGGCCGGCATCAGCCCCGAGGCCTCCATCTTCGCCGCCAGCCCCTCGAAGTTGTCGCTCAGCCGGGTGGTGAAGACCGTCGTGAACAGCGCGGTGCCGACGGTCGCACCGATCTCCCGGAAGAAGTTGTTCGCCGAGGTCGCGGTGCCGAGCTCGTGCGGGTCGACCGCGTTCTGGACGGCCAGGACGATGGTCTGCATGACCAGGCCCATCCCGGCGCCGAGCACGAAGATCATCAGCCCGAAGACGACCATCGACATGTCGCCCGAGATCGTCGTCATCCAGGCGATCCCGGCCGCGGTGACGGTCAGACCGACGATCGGGAAGATCTTGTAGCGACCCGTCTTCGAGATCGCGATCCCGGAGCCGATCGCGGTCAACATCATGCCGGCCATCATCGGCAGCATCAGCAGCCCCGAGCCGGTGATCGAGGCACCGGTCGACATCTGCAGGAAGGTCGGCAGCATCGCCATCGCCGAGAACATGCCCATCCCGAGCACCAGACCGATCAGCGTGGTCACGGTGAAGGTGGGGTTCTTGAAGAGGCGCAGCGGGATCAGCGGCTCGGGGGCGAGGGTCTCGGCGACGATGAAGGCGGCCACCGAGGCCAAGGTGCCGACGAGCAGCCCGAGCAGCTGCGGCGAGGACCAGTCGTAGCCGTCGTGGCCGAGCGACTCCCACGAGGTCAGCAGCACTATGCCGCAGGTGGAGAGCACCATGAACATGATCCCCAGCCAGTCGACCGGCCGCCTGGAGCGGTGCGAGGGCAGCCGCAGCGCGAACCAGGCCACTGCGAACGCGATGATGCCGATCGGTACGTTGATCCAGAAGGTCCAGCGCCAGCCCGGACCGGCGGTGAGCCAGCCGCCGAGGAGCGGCCCGATGACCGCGGAGATACCGAAGAGCGCCCCCATCGGACCCATGTACTTGCCGCGCTCGGAGGCCGGCACGATGTCGGCGATGATCGCCTGCGACAGGATCATCAACCCGCCACCACCGAGCCCCTGGAGACCGCGGGCGGCGACCAGCTCGGGGAACGTCTGAGCCATCCCGCCGAAGAGCGAGCCGAGCGTGAACAGCGTGACGGCGACCAGGAACGGCCAGCGACGACCCCACAGGTCACCGAACTTCCCGTACAACGGCATCACGATCGCGATCGCCATGATGTACGACGTGATCACCCATCCCTGGTGCTCGACCCCGTCGAGCTCCCCGACGATCGTCGGCATCGCGGTGCTCACGATCGTCTGGTCGAGGGAGGAGAGGAACATCGAGGCCATCAGGGCCCCGAAGATCAGCCAGATCGTACGTGGCGTCAGCACGACCAGCGGCTTGTCGGGCGCGTCGGGCGCGACCGTATGACTCATGAGCGGAACCTTCCAGGCAGGTGTTGAAGAGAAGAGGTGTTGACGAGGTGGCGACACACGGGTCCCGTGTGACGTACGAAGTCCCGAGAGGTTGAGGCGGCTAGTCGTCGAGCAGCAGGCGGAGCTGAGCGACCGCCTCGGGCAGATGGGCGACCGCGTCGCCCTCGTAGCCCGAGCGTGCCCAGGCGAGCGCGCTCGCCCGCATCAGCAGCCCGGCCACCATCCCGATCGTGTCGTCGTCGACGGGCGAGGGCCGCGCCTTGCGTCGCTCGCCGAGCAGCTCCTCGAGCTCGCCGATGACGCGCTGGTGCCAGGCGATGTGTCGTTGGACGAGGCGGGGCTCGGAGACCATCAGTCGCATCGCCCGCTCGCCCTGCTCGATGTTGGGGTCGGCGTTGGTGAGGAAGCCGGCGACCAGCGTCTCCAGGTCGGTCATCAGCCGCCCCGACGGCCCGCCGGCGACGAACTGTGCGCGCACCTCGGCATCGAGCTCGATCTCCTGGATGCCGAGGACGGCGTCGTCCTTGGAGTCGAAGTAGTTGAAGAACGTACGCGGCGACAACCCTGCCGCCGAGCTGATCTCCTCCACGGTGACGTCGTCGAGACCCCGCTCGCCGACCAGTCGCTGAGCGGCCTCGATCAGCGCCAGCCGACGCTCCCGCTTCTGACGCGCGCGGGCGTTCGGAGGCGGGGTGGAGGAGGGCACCGGATTATTCTTGCAGTGAGTGCAAGTTGCAGTCAATGCAAGAAGAGTGTGTTTGCCGTTACACGAGGCGGGGCGCTCAGGCCCCCGCGGCGGTCCGGTGGAGCGCGCGGATCTCCTCGACCAGCTCGGGGACGGGCCCGACGACGTCGATCGCGGGCGCGACCTCCTGGATCGGCAGCGCTCGCACCGACGACTCACCCGCTCCCCAGCCGGCCCGCCACTGCGTCAGCTGCTTCGAGGAGGCGATGTAGACGACTCGGCCCACCCCCGCCCAGCCCTGCGCCGCCGAGCACATCGGGCAGTGCTCGCCGGAGGTGTAGACGGTCGCGCCGGCACACGCCTCCGGGTCGAGGTTCATCGCGGCCCAGCGGGCGAGCGCGAACTCGGGGTGCGCCGTCGGGTCGCCCGTCGACGTCTCCCGGTTGCGGCCTTCGTGGAGCACATTGCCGGCGCTGTCGGCCAGGACGGACCCGAACGGTCCATCACCGTCCGCGAGCGCCTCCGCCGCCAGCTCGAGGCAACGTCGCAGGTGGGCCATGTCGGTCGAGGTGAGGTCGGTGGTCATCGCCCCAGTCTGCGGGGAGCGGGGGTGAATGTCGTTCTATTTCCTGGCGATCAACCTGGACTGCTCAGTAGCCTGCAAGCCATGCGCCCTGCCGCCGATGTTCCGAACGAAGAGGTGCCGGATCTCGGCCCCCTGCCAAAGCGCCTGATCGTCGAGATCGACACCGTGCGCCGTCTCGTCGCCGAGCAGTTTCCACAGTGGGCGCATCTTCCGGTCGAGCCGGTGCGCCATGGCGGATGGGACAACTTCACCTTCCACCTCGGAGACGACATGCTCCTGCGGCTGCCGAGCGCGGCCGAGTACGCACTCGCCGTTGAGAAGGAGCACCAGTGGTTGCCGGAACTGGCCCCGCAGCTGCCCGTCCCGATCCCCGCTCCACTGGGGCTGGGCGATCCTGGGGCCGGTTATCCCTTCCGCTGGTCGATCTACAACTGGCTCCGGGGTGAGTGCGCCGACCGCAGCACCGTGCCCGACCCGACCGAGCTCTCCGAGGACCTGGCCGACTTCCTCGGAGCCTTGCGCAGAATCGACGCCACCGGCGGACCACAACCCGGCATCCACAACTGGTATCGCGGCGCCACCTTGCGCACCTACGACGAGACCGCCCGGAGCGCCCTCGTCGATCTCGAAGGTCACCTCGACGTGGACGTGGCCTCCGCGGCCTGGGCGGACGCCCTCGCGGCGCGCTGGGATGGCGTGGAGGTGTGGTTCCACGGTGATCTCGCCGCAGGGAACCTGCTGCTCGACGGCGGCAGGCTCGCCGCCGTCATCGACTTCGGCACCTGCGGGGTCGGTGACCCGTCGTGCGACCTGGCGATCGCTTGGACACTCCTCACTCCCTCGAGTCGTCGGCTCCTGCGTGATCGGCTCGGCATCGACGACCCGACCTGGGCCAGAGGGCGAGGGTGGGCTCTCTGGAAGGCACTGAGCCAGATGGCCGGCGCCTTGGATGACCATGACCTGCCCGCGGTCGCCGAGGCGCGACTGGTCGTCGAAGCGGTCCTCGACGACTTCAGCTCAGCTGACTAGATGCCTGTGTGCGGCCTGCCGCCGCGAGCGATACCCGACGCTGCGTTGCGGACGTCGCACACAGTTGGGCCAGCGTGGCTCGACTTACCCGCTGAACCGGACCTCTATCGAGGCCAACTGTGTGCATGATCGGATGCCGGCGCAGGAGTACGAGACCTCGTTCCGCGCGACTGCCTGACCATGCATGACTACGGCTGCGCGCTGGGTCTGGCCCGCTGCGGTGCAGACGGTCAGCCGGCCTCGATGACGGCACAGGCGATCCGGTCACCGGCGTCGCCGGTCTTGGTGGTGTCCTCGTCCGGGCCCTCGGGGGCGTACCGCTCCGGGACGTTGGCGTAGTTGTCCGGGCCGGAGTGGATCATCACCGCGCTGCCGTCCGCGTCCCGGAGGTCGTCGAGCGTGAAGGGGCCGGTGAACTCCAGGTCGGCGGTGCCGTCCGCGTTCACGAGGAGCGAGGGCAGGTCGCCGAGGTGTTCGCCGTGGGCACTGTCATCGGGGTTGAGGTGACCGCCGGCGGAGAGGAAGTCACCGGTCTTCGACGGGTCGTCGGGCGCCGCGCTGTCGGCCTCGCACTTGCCGGTCGTGTGCACGTGGAAGCCGTGGTAGCCGGCCGACAGGCCGCTCACCCGGACGTTGATCTGGGTGGCCCCGTCGTCCTCCTCGACCTCGACGGTGCCGACCTTCTTGCCATCGGGATCGACGAGCTTCGCGCTCACCTCGTTGCGGTCGTTCGAGCCGGAGTCTGCCCCCTCGCCGCACGCGGCGAGAGTCAGCAGGCCACAGGCGGCGAGGGTGGCAGCGGTTGCACGACGGGACATGGGATACCTCCACGAGAACGGATCCGATCACCTCCACCGTACGCCGGGGAACCTGCTTGCCGCGTGAGGGATCAGCAGCCGTCGCGGAGCAGACCGGGCTGGCGCCCGACGGCGACCTCGATGAACTCGATCTCCGCGTCGCGGGTGTTGCCGGAAATTGCCGGCCCGTCCCGGTTGCACCCGGGACGGGCCGGCTCCCCGCAGCTAGGCCGAGGCCATGTCAGGAGCGGTGCGCGCGATCTGACCGGTGCGCAGGAAGACCAGCGCGACGGCCGAGATCGCGACGACGACGGCGGCGCCGACGTACAGGTTGACCGGGGTCCACGAGGAGTCGAGCAGGCGCCCGGCGAGCATCGGCGACAGGATCGCCCCGATGCGGCCGATGCCGATCGCCCAGCCCATGCCGGTGCTGCGGATCTCGGCGCCGTAGACGGCCGGGGTGATCGTGTAGAGGCCGGCGATGCAGCCGTTGATGAGTGCGCCGACGACGACGCCGATGACCAGCGCGACGGTGAGCAGCGCGGTGCTGGTGATGAAGACGACCATGGTCACCGCTGACAGCACGGTGAAGCCGATCAGGACCAGGCGGCTGTCCAGCCGGGAGGCGACGACACCGTAGAGCACCGAGCCGGCCGTGCCGCCCAGCGCCAGCATCATGCCGGCGGTGACCGCGTCCGCCTCCGAGAGCCCCGAGGTCACCAGCAGCTGCGGGGTCCAGCTGTTGACGAAGTAGAAGCCGAACATCGTGGCCAGGAACGCCACCCAGATGAGCAGGGTGGAGCGGCGCAGGTCAGCACTCAGGAGTACGCCGGGGTTGCCGCTGCGATGCCGGGTCGTCGCCCGCGGCGTCGCCGCCAGCGTCTCCGCGGTGACCGCCGGGTGGCCGAGGCGTCCGAGGATCCGGTTGATCCGCTCGACGGCCTGGCGCGGGCGGCGCTGGACCAGGAAGTCGACCGACTCGGGCAGCAGCACGAGCAGGAGAACCAGCGCGGCCCCGGTCGCGACACCGCCGGCGACGAAGACGCTGCGCCAGCCGAGGTCGGTCAGCATGGCGCGGGCGGCCACGCCACCGAGGGTGGCGCCGATGCCGTAGCCGGCCGTGTAGAGGCCGATCGCCAGGCCGCGCCAGCGCGCCGAGGCGTACTCGCTCGCGATCACGTTGGTGCTGGCCAGGATGCCGCCGACCCCGAGCCCGGTGACCACGCGGGCGAGGCCGAGCAGGACGGCGGTCGGGGCGGCCGCGGAGAGCAGCATGCCGACGGTCGCGAGGCCGACGCTGATCAGGATCAGCGGCCGGCGTCCGATGACGTCGGCGATCGGAGCCAGCGCCAGCGAGCCGACCGCCATGCCGACCAGGCCGGCGCTCAGCAGCACACCGAGCTCCGAGCCGCTCAGCGAGAAGTCCTCGGACAGCGAGGAGGCGGTGAAGGCCATGGCCATCACGTCGAATCCGTCCAGACAGTTCAGCAGGACGCAGAGCGCGACGACCATCCACTGGTACGGGGTCATCGCGGCAGCGTCTATGCGCGCACGAAGGTTCATCTCGGGTCTCTTTCGGTGTGGGGTTTCACGGGAGGTGGAGGGTGACGGCGGCGGGGTCGGCCGAGCCCGGCTCCGACTCGCCACGGGCGGCTCGGGCGACGCACAGGCACAAGGACGTGTACGCCTCCTTCTGCTGTTGGCTCAGGAAGACGTCGCGGTGGTCGATCCGGCCGTCGACGTCGAGGACCTTGACCTGGCAGATCCCGCACTCGCCCTTGCGGCAGTCCCACATCACGTCGACCCCGGCGTCCTCGAGCGCGTCGAGCATGGAGCTGTCCTTGCCGACGCGGACCGAGCGGTCGAGCTGGGGGAGATGCACGACGAAGTCCTCGGCCGCCCAGGCGCCGCTGCTGCCGAAGGTCTCGAACCGGAGGTTGGGCTCCGGCAGCTCGTGGGCCATCCACGAGCGGCGGATCGCGTCCATGAGCCGGATCGGGCCGCACATGTACATCTCCGTCCGCGGCGCCCCGGGGGAGCCGGCGATCTCGCCGACCAGCGACTCCACGTCGAGGCGTACGTCCTCGTCGTCGACGAACACCCGGACCCGGTCGCCGTGGGTGTAGACGAGGTGGTCGAGGTAGGCCATCACGCGTCGGCTACGGCCGGCCAGGACGAGCGTGTAGTCGGCGCCGCGGCGGCGCAGGGTGTCGGCCATCGCCACCAGGGCGGTGATGCCGATGCCGCCGGCGACGAGCACGTAGCGGTCGGCGCCGACCCCGAGCGGGAAGCTCTGGACCGGACCGGTCATCTCGACCACGTCCCCGACGCAGAGTCCGTGCATGTGACGCGACCCGCCGCGTGAGCTCGGGGCCAGCTGGACACTGATGGTGAGCCGGCGGCCACCGTCCTCGGAGCGGACGACCGAGTAGGACCGCTTGCGGACATGCCCGTCGAGGTCGAGCCGGAGGTCGACATGGGTGCCGGGCGCGGCGTGGACGGGGCGGTCGGGGCAGAGCACGATGCGGCGTACGCCCTCGGCGAGCTCGTCGCACTCGGCCACGCGGCCCTGCTGCCACCAGGTCTGGGTGTTGACGGCCATCGTCGCCGCCCTACTTCGCCGCGGCGGCGGGGAGACCCTCCGCCTGCAGCATGCGGTCCAGGATCCGGCGTACCCACATCCCGCCGGCGTCGATGTTGAGGCTGTAGAACTCGTGGTCCGGGTTGGCGTCGATCGCCTGCTGCTGCGCGGCGAGCATCTCCTCGTCCTCGCCGAAGACGCCGTGGACGCCCTGGCGCAGCTGGGTGGTGATGGTCTGGCTGTCCAGGCGGTAGTTGCGCATGAAGGCCCAGAAGTAGTGCGAGGTGCGCGCGGTCTCCGGGGTGATCGTGTTCATCACGAAGCCGTTGACGCCCTGGCTGCGGTCGCCCTCGGGCGCGCCGGTGCCGGCCTTGGCGACGCCGACGTCGATGCGGATCGTCGAGGGGGCCTCGAAGTGGATGATCTGCCAGCGGTCGACCTTGCCCTCGAAGCCGGGGAACCTGTCCCGCATGTTCTTCAGCCAGAACGGGGGCGCGTCGATGTCGCGCATCCAGCGGGTCACGGTCACGCCGCGGTCGGAGTGGCTCACCTCGAACTCGGCCTCGGAGAGCTCGTCCTGACCGATGCTCGAGCTGTGCACGAACTCCTCGTGGGTGAGGTCCATCAGGTTGTCGAGCAGCAGCTGGTAGTTGCACGGCGCGTAGATCGTCTCGCCGTCGCCGGCCCACTCCGGGGAGTCCATCTGCTCCATGTCGGGCACGGTGTCGGGGTCGGCGAGGTCGGGGTCACCCACCCAGACCCACACGTAGCGGTAGCGCTCGACCACCGGGTAGGACGGGACGATCGCGCTCGGGTTGATCGTCTCCTGCGCGGGCATCCCCGTGCAGCGACCGGCGGAGTTGTAGCGCAGGCCGTGGTAGGGACACTGGATCTCGTCGCCGAGCACCTTGCCCTTCGACAACGGCGCGAGCCGGTGCCAGCAGGCGTCGGCGAGCGCGACCGCACGGCCGTCGCTGTTGCGCCACAGGGCCAGCGGGCGGCCGGCGACGGTGCGGGCGAGCGGCTGCTTCGCGGTCACCTCGTGGTCCCAGGCCGCGACGTACCAGGCGTTGCGGGGGAAGTTGAAGATCTTGCTCGCGGCGGTGACCGGAGGGGAATCCAGTGTGGTCATTTTGGGGAACTCCCTATGGAGATAGGTGTTGTGCTCGTCACAAACTACCTATCTCTATAGTTAGTGGCAAGAGGCAGGTACGCTCGCGGCCACGGTCTTTACGTGGAGAGGGGGTCACGATGTCGCTGAGGTTCGCGCTGCTCGCGCTTCTCACCTCACGCCCGATGACCGGCTACGACGTCTCCAAGCAGTTCAGCCAGTCGGTGGCCCACGTGTGGCACGCGCCCGACTCGCAGATCTATCCCGAGCTGAACCGGATGGAGCGCGACGGCCTGCTCGAGTCCGCGGTCGTGCCATGGGGCAAGAAGGGCACGAAGAAGGAGTACGCCGTCACCGAGGCCGGGGTGAAGGCCTTCCGGGAGTGGATGGATTCGCCCATCGAGATCCGCCGGCAGCGGGAGCCCGCCTACCTCAAGGCGGCCTACCTGGAGTGGGCCGAGCCCGGCGCCGCGCGCGCCGAGCTGAAGCAGTTCCGCGACCACTGGACCGAGCACCTGGCGATGCTCGAGGCCACCCGCGCCACGCTCGTCGACCGCAGCCACCCCACCCTGGCCCGGCGTCTGGAGCACTACGACGCGAGCGAGTGGGACCGGATCGTGCGCTACAAGATCTTCGCCTACGACGGCCTGATCGACCAGGCTCGAGCCGCGATCACCTGGGCCGAGCGCGGGCTTCTGCTCGTCGAGGAGCTGGAGGGCTCGCCGTCGACTGAGCCGGCGTGATCAGGCCGGCAGGCGCACGTGGAACCGGCAGCCGGTCGCGGTCGGAAGGTTCTCGACCCAGACCGCGCCGCGGTGGGCGTCGACGAGGCCCTTGACGATGGCGAGGCCGAAGCCGGCGCCCTGGAAGCCGGCGCTGCCGGTGCCCTCGGGGGCAGTCGGGGTGCGGGCGAGTGTGCCCTGCCAGCCGAGGTCGAAGACGCGCTCCATGTCACCGGGATCCAGGCCGCCACAGCCGTCGCTGACGCTGAGGTCGACGCTGCGTACGTCTCCTGGGGTCATCCGGCAGTGCACCTCCACCGTGCCGTCGGCGGGGGTGTGGCGGATGGCGTTCATCAGCAGGTTGGAGACGACGCGGGACAGGCTGGCGGGGTCGGCGGTGATCTCGAGACCGTCCTCGACCTGGCCACCGAGCCGGATCCGCCGCTCCCGGGCGACCGGGTCGGCGCCGGCCAGCGCCTCGCTGACCAGGTCGCCGAGCAGGACCGGTTCCGGGGTCAGGGTGAGGGCGCCGGCCTGGATCCGGGAGAGCTCGAAGAGGTCGTCCACGAGCCGGGCGAGCCGCTCGACCTCGACGCGGATGCGCTGGTGGTAGCGGTGCGGGTCGGCCGCGATCCCGTCCTCGAGCGCCTCGGCCATCGCCCTCAGCCCGGCCAGCGGCGTACGCAGGTCGTGGGCGACCCAGGAGATCAGCTCGCGGCGGGAGTCCTCGAGCCGGGCCTCCCGCGCGCTCGCCTCCTCGAGCCGCCGCTGCGTCTCGGCGAGCTCGGCCGACAGCGACCGGAGCTCGCGCGGCCCGCTCTCCGAGGGCAGCTGATGACCCCCGAGGGCCATCTCCCGGGCCTGCAGCTGGACCGCGCCCGACCAGCGCACCATCGCAGAGCCGATGACGAACGCCACCAGGATCGCCACCACCACGGCCATCGAGGTGACCACGGTGAGGACCTGCAGATCGTGGCCGGAGAGGAACATCAGCCACGCGATCCCGAGTACGCCGCCGAAGACCGTCAGCACCGCGACGGCTGCGACCAGGGTGAGCTGCCAGCGGATCGACCAGCGCCGCGTCAGCCAGGCGACCACGAGCCCGACCAGGCCGACGGCGAGACCCGCGCCCCCGGCGACGAGGGCGATCTGGATCGCGTCGGCCGTCTTCATGCGACCGCCTCCGTAGCGCAAGCGCCAGAATACGGACGCGGTCGCATGATGTTTGGATGGTTCGCTCGCTGACGCTCGCTCATGCGACCACGCCCGCGGGCTCCCAGCGGTAGCCGACGCCCCAGACCGTCACCAGCCGTTGCGGCCGGGTCGGGTCGGACTCGATCTTCTCCCGCAGCCGGCGTACGTGGACTGTGACCGTCGAGCGGTCGCCGATCGTCCATCCCCAGACGTGCTCGAGCAGGTCCTCCCGGGTGAAGGCCTTGCCGGGATGGGCGATCAGGTAGCGGAGCAGATCGAACTCGCGTGTGGTCAGCGACAGCTCCGCCCCGGCGTCGGTCGCGACCCGCCGGTCGGCATCGACCACCAGAAGGCCGTCGGAGACCACGCCACCCTCACCGGAGTGGCCGGTGCGCTTGAGCACCGAGTCGACGCGCAGCACCAGCTCCCGCGGGCTGAACGGCTTGCCGACGTAGTCGTCGGCGCCGAGCTCGAGCCCCATGATCCGGTCGGCCTCGCTGCCGAGCGCGGTGAGCATGATGATCGGCACCTCGCTCGTCAGCCGCAGCCGACGGCACACCTCCAGCCCGTCGATGCCCGGCAGCATCAGGTCGAGGATGACGATGTCGGCGGGGCGCTCGCTCATCGCGCGCAGCGCCTGCTCGCCGTCACCGACCTCGACGACGTCGTGCGATCCCGCGCGCAGATAGGAGGCCAGCACCTCCCGAACGGTGAGGTCGTCGTCGACCACGAGCACGCGTGCCATGGGTCTACTCCTCCTCGACGGTCGGCTGGGTGGTTTGTCGTGAGCGTAGTTCGCCGAGCGCGACGGCGACACCGGCGCACATGCACAGGACCGCGAACACCAGCAGCCCCTGGACATAGTCGCGGTCCAGGAGCGTCGGGTTGTCCGGCTTCGCACCGAACCGGCCGAGGACAGGGATCGCCACCAGGGTCACCGGACCGAGCAGCACCAGCACCGTCACCGCACCGCGGGCGACCGCCCTCGGGAGCAGCCGGCCGCCGAGCCAGCCCAGCGCCAGCACCGCCGGAGCCAGGATCCCGTCGTGGATCACGACCGCCGCCGCCAGCCAGATCATGACCTCGACGACCTGGCCGAGATCCTGTGTGCTGAGGAGCAGCCAGGCTCCGTACGCCATCCCGACCGTGCCGAGGAGGATGAGCCCGCCACGCGCCCCTCTCATCCGAGCACCTCGATCCGGGAGACCCACTTGGTCTGCATGACCCCAGGACGGTTCGGCGCGATCAGCCGCACCGGGTAGCCGTGGTCCATCGAGAGCGTCTCGCCGTCGAGCTCGAGCGCCAGCAGAGTCCGGTCGTCGTCGGCGAAGTTCGGCGGGAGGACGGTGTCCGCAGAGGCGCTGAACGTCTGGATCGACCGGATCCGCACCTCACGCCCTGGTGGGGCGCCGACCAGGTCGAGCAGGTCGCGGAGGCGTACGCCTCCCCAGTCGCCCGTCGCGCTCCACCCCTCGACGCAGGCGATCGGCAGGGTGCAGGTCCGCTGCTCCATCGCGACCAGGTCCTGACGGCTCAGGGACCGGGACGTGGTGCCGTGGACGACCTCGAGGCGGTAGTCGGAGCTGCTCGCCTCGGCCACCACACCAGCCGAGTGGGCCGTCCGGTTGATCGGGATGCCGTGCTGGCGTGACCGCGGGGACAGGGCCGCGATGCGGCCGACGCCGGGGACGGTGCCGGCGGTGTAGAGGAAGGCGGCGGCCAGCGCCGACGTGCCGGCGAGCACCAGCACCCCGCGACGGCTGACCGGCCCGGACTGGCGTGCGTTCGGCCGGTCGTGGGCGGTGTCCTCGACGTCCCCGGTCAGGGCGTCGCGTACGACCGGGAGCTTCACCGCGATGTGGACCAGCAGCGCTCCGACCGCGACGAAGGCCAGCGCGTAGTGGGTGCTCCGGAAGCTGAAGCCCCACGGATACCACTGCGCGACGTTGAGCAGACCGGTCGTGAGCTGGACCAGCGAGGTGCTGACCAGGATCGCGATCGAACCGCGTTCCAGCGCGGTCGGGAGAGCCTCGCGGACCCGGCGCGGCATCGGCTGGAAGAGCTTGGGGAAGACGACCCACAGCTTGATCAGCAGGAGCGGGATCGCGGCGGTGCCCGCGACGACATGCAGCCCCTGGGTGACCTGGTAGCCCCACGACGGGCTCGTCGGGAGGGGCACCGGCTGGTGGTCGACCTGGGCGTAGTGGCTGATCAGCCCGGTCGCGAGCGCGACCAGGAAGCAGATCCCGAGCCACAGCCCCACCCGTGCGGCGACCGCGGCGCTGCGCAGGCGCGAGGTGAACGAGTCCTCAGAGGGGATTCTCATGCGTTGTCCTCCACGAGTACGGCGACCCAGCGGTCTCCGGCGGGTGTGAGCGGGGCCGAGGCCGACCGGCGGGCCCGGGTTCGGCGATGCGGGAGCGGGTCGAGCCGCCTCACGGCGAGTCCGGCCTCGGCGGCGATCGACCCGATCGCGTCTGCGCTGACGATCGCCCACGGGAACCGCGAGGCGTCACCGCAGTCGCAGGTCAGCTCGGCGAGCAGCGGACCGCTCGGGGTTCCGGGCGGATGCACCTCGGCGACCACTCGGCCACCCGGCACCAGCAGCCGGCGTACGCGGGCGAGGAGGGCGAGCGGGTCCCCGCCGATCCCGAGGTTGCCGTCCGCGAGCAGCGCGGTGGTCCACCAGCCCTCTCCGGGGAGGGGCTCGAAGAGATCGCGGCAGACCGCGCGGCCGCCACGTGCCTTCGTCTCGGCAACGGCCCCGGGGACGACGTCGACGCCGAGCGACGGCAGGCCTCGATCGGTGAGCGCGGCGGTCATCCTGCCGGGTCCGCAGCCGAGGTCGACCGTCGGCCCGGCGCAGTAGGAGAGCAGGGCGAGGTCGGCGGCGTCGGCGCTGCGGGTCCAGTCCTCGACCGGAAGTCGCGACGCCCGGCCGTCGATGCTCACCACCCGGCACTGCTCGCTGGCGAAGACGTGCGCGAACGCCGACTCCGTCGCCACGGCCGTCATCGGGGCGACCGCGCGATCTCGGCGGCGATCTCCGGGGCGATCTCGCGGCTGCCGCGGCGAACCGTGTCCCCGGGGCGGCCGCCGCGACCGGAGCGATGTCGGCGAGGTGGTCGACGTCGCGCAGCCGTTCACCGGCAGCGACACGCAGGCCCATTCCTTCGAGCGCGGAGCGGGTGGCTGCGTACGTCTGGGGGGTGGACATGGGTACGTCGCGCAGCGCGCTGGCGGCGGAGGGGTCGCGAAGGGCCAGCGCCCACCAGCCGCCGTCCTCGGCGGGGGCGAGCACGGCGTCGGCCGCGTCCAGGCCGCCGGCCACCGCCAGCAGCCCGGCCGGGGTCACCTGAGGGGTGTCCATGCCGATCTGCACGACTGGTCCGGTGACGTCGGCGTGGGCGTTCGCGAGCCGCTCCCCGAGGCCGTCGCCGTGCTGCGGGGCGATGGTCCACCCGGTGAGTGCTGCCCGGATCTCGGCCGCCCGGACCCCGTCGGCGAGGTCGCCGGAGAGGGCGAGCCGGCACCGGTCCGGTCCGACCGCCAGCGTGCACGCCTCGACGGTGTCCAGCAGAGCGGCCGCCGCGACAGCCGTGGCCGCCGCGTCGCCGACGTCGGCCGCCAGCCGGGTCTTCACGAGGCCGGGCACCGGTGCCTTGGCGACGAGGAGCAGCGTCGTCATGAGAGCACCCGCCAGAAGTCGTACGCCGCTTGGGCGCTGCCCCGCACGGATCCGGAGACCTTCGAGCGCGTCCCGGCGGTCCGGGGGTGGTAGTCGACGTCGACCTCGTGCACCCGCCAGCCGGCCCGGGCCGCGCGATCGAGGAGCTCGACCGGGTAGCCCGAGCGCCGATCCTCCACGCCGAGCCCGAGCAGCGCCTCTCGGCGGGCCGCGCGCAACGGGGCGATGTCGCGCACCCGCAGGCCGGTGCGGCGGTGCAGCGCCTTCAGCACCAGCCGGTTGCCGATCCTGGCGTGCCACGGCTGGGCGCCGCGAGTCACCGGCCTGCGGCAGCCCAGCGCCAGGTCCGCCTCGTCACTCCTGATCGTCTCGACCAGGGTCAGCGCGGCCGCGGGATCGAAGGAGCCGTCGCCGTCCATCACCACGACGTAGGGCGCGGTGGCAGCCAGCAGCCCGGCGTGCACCGCCGCTCCGTACCCCGGCCGCGACTCCGACACCACCCGCGCCCCCTGCGCGCGGGCGACGTCGGCGGTGCCGTCGGTCGAGCCGTTGTCGACGACGATCACGGAGAGTCCCGCCGGCACGCGCGGCAGCAGCTCGCGCAGCGCGGCGGCCTCGTCGCGGCAGGGCAGCACCAGATCGGTGTCTGGGTCGGTGTCGGGCTCGGTGTGGGGCGCGGTGTCGGGGCTGGGTTCTGCCATGCGATCGACTCTAGGAACGTGCCGCCGCCAGTGGGGCCCGCAGATCTTACGGTCCGATGACAGGCCCCGTACGTCAGCCGTCATCGCGCCGTCGTGGACCTACGCTCGCACTCGTGAACTCCTCAGCTCACCGCGCCGCCATGGTGGGGCTCGTCGTCACGGTCGCCATCGTCGTGGCGGCCATCGTCGTGCCGCCGCTCTTCGACTGGCAGGTGTGGCCACGGGTGCACCTCGACGACGGCACGTTCGCCCCGCTTCACGGATATCCGCAGGTCAAGGTGGGTATCGGCACGCTCCCGGCGGTGGCGCTCGCGCTCGCGTCGCTGCGCTGGGCCGACCCGCTGGCGAGGCGGCTGCCCTGGCGGCGCCTGCTCCTGGTCGCGTACGTCGCCGGGCTGGTGTGGCTGCTGGCACTGGCGCTGGTGGACGGCCCCGGTGGCATCTCGCGGGTGCTGGGCAACCCGACCGAATACCTCGAGACGGCCAGGGCGGTCGACGACGTCCCGGGGTTGCTGCGTGAGTACGTCTCCCGGATCCCGTACGACGCCCCGGAGGGGAACTGGCCGGTCCACATCGCCGGGCATCCACCCGGGATGGTGCTCGTCTTCGTGCTCCTGGTGAAGGTGGGGCTCGGTGGTGATCTGGCGGCCGGTCTGGTCGTCACGGTGATCGCCGCGACCTTGCCGCTGGCGGTCATGACGACCGTCCGTGTCCTCGGCGACGAGAAGGCGGCTCGGGCGGCGGCGCCGTACCTGGTCCTGTCTCCGAGCGCGGTGTTCCTGGCGGTCTCGGCCGACGCGGTGATGGCGGTCGCGGTGGCCTGGGGGATGTGCTGCCTCGCCCTCGCCTGCCGGGCAGGGGCTCGTCGGGGCTGGCCGTGGGCGGTCCTCGCCGGCCTGGTCCTCGGCTACGTCGTGATGATGTCCTACGGACTCCCGCTCACCGGCGTGCTCGCTCTCGCCGTGCTCTTGCTCGGCCGGGGCTGGTGGGTGCTCCCGGTCGCGGTGGCATCGGCGCTCGCGGTGGTGCTCGTCTTCGCAGCCGGCGGCTTCGCCTGGTGGGACGCTTATCCCGTCCTGGTCGAGCGCTACTGGGACGGGATCGCGCACAAGCGCCCGGGCGCCTACTGGACCTGGGGAAACCTCGGCGCGCTCGCGATCAGCGCCGGGCCGCTCGTCGGTGCCGGGCTCGGTGCCACGTGGGCCGCCCGGCGCAACCTGGCCGATCGGGTGGTCGTCGTCCTGGTCGCGGCCGCGGTCCTCATGGTCGCCCTCGCGGACGCCTCCCAGATGAGCCGGTCCGAGGTGGAACGGATCTGGCTGCCGTTCATGCCCTGGCTCATCCTCGGCTGCGCCCTCCTGCCCGAACGCTGGCGCCGCCCGGGACTCGCGCTCCAGCTCCTCACCGCGCTCCTCGTCCAGCACCTTCTCTACACGAGCTGGTGACTGCCCGCTGGTCGAGCCGCGAGGCCGCCTACGGCCGAGCGTGTCGAGACCAACACGGTCCTATCGAGCGCGACAGGGGACTGTGTTGGTCTC
>NZ_JACIXG010000049.1 GCF_014360585.1 Nocardioides sp. | reverse complement strand
GGACGGCCATGAGGAGGACGAGGGTGCCGCCCAGGCCGGCGACGGCGGGCCAGTTGGTCAGCGAGGTGGGGTCGTCGGGCGGGACGTGGCCGGAGATGACGGTGAACTCGTGCGCGACGCCGCGGCGACCGGTCCAGGTCAGCGGGAGCGTGGTGACGACGTCGCGGCGTACGACGATCTCCTTGGTCGGCACCGCCTTGCGGCAGTCGACCGTCGACCAGACCAGGTCGCCGCCCTTCTGCGAGATCCGCACCTGGAGCGCGTCAGCGGACAGCTTCCAGGTGCACGCAGACGCCTTCACGGTGCGCAGCTGCAGCGGGATGGTGACGTTGTCGTAGGAGTAGCCGTCGGCGACGGCGGGCTCGACGATGATGTCGGAGGGCGAGCACTCGCCGGTCGGCTCCGGCGGCGCGCTGCTCTTCGGCTTCTTGGGCTTGTTGCCGCCAGCGTTGCCCGCCTGCTTCGACGGCTCCGCACTCGGCGTCGGGGTGACCGTCACGGTCGCCGTGGGCTGGTCGGCCACAGGCGCGGCAGTGTCGTCCGGCTCGTCGGAGGCGTTGACGAAGAACCGCGAGAGCCCGACGATCAGGAGCAGGACGATCGAGAGCACAGCCAGCCGCCGGCGCCAGTAGACCGAGGCTGGTAGCCGTCCTCCAGTCCTTCTCGCGCGGGCCATAGGCGACACCGTAATGACCCCGTGCCCAGGTTTCGGGGTGCCACTCCGTGGCAATACCTGTCGCACGGCACAATCTGGGTGTGACAGTTCTCCACGACGCCGTTCTGGACTGGTACGACGCCAACGCCCGCGACCTCCCGTGGCGCTCCGCGACCGCGACGCCGTGGTCGGTGATGGTCAGCGAGTTCATGCTCCAGCAGACCCCGGTCTCCCGAGTGCTCCCCGTCCACGAGGTCTGGCTGGAGCGCTGGCCGACCCCGGCCGACCTGGCTGCGGAGCCGACCGGTGAGGCCGTACGCGCCTGGGGCCGCCTCGGCTACCCGCGCCGAGCGCTGCGGCTGCACGCCGCCGCCACCGCCATCGTCGCGGATCACGACGGCGAGGTGCCCGACAGCTACGACGACCTCATCGCGCTCCCGGGCGTCGGCGACTACACCGCTGCGGCGATCGCCACCTTCGCCTACGGCAAACGTCACGTCGTCCTCGACACGAACGTACGCCGCGTCTTCGCCAGAACGCTGAGCGGCGTCGAGTTCCCCTCGCAGTCGGTCAACAAGGCCGAGCGCGAGCTCGCCGCCGGCGTACTCCCGTCGGACGAGCCCACCGCCGCCACCTGGTCGGTCGCCGTGATGGAGCTCGGTGCGCTGGTCTGCACGGCAGCCAACCCGTCCTGCGCCCGCTGCCCCGTCGCGGACCTGTGCGCCTGGCGCGCGGCCGGCCACCCCGCGTACGACGGGCCGCCTCGCAAGGTCCAGACCTGGGCCGGCACCGACCGCCAGTGCCGCGGCCGCCTCCTGGCCGTTCTCCGCGACGCCGACTCCCCCGTCCACCGCAGCCGCCTAGACGTGGTCTGGTCCGACGCCCCTCAACGCCAACGAGCCCTGGACGGCCTGGTGAAGGACAACCTGGCAACCGAGGTGGAACCAGACTTCTTCGCCCTCCCCTAACCCGCCGAGTGATTAGAAGTGGCGACTCGAAACCGTAGAAATGGCGAACGAAACTCTACTTTCGTTCCCCACAACTACCGATTCGGACCGCCACTTCTAACCACTCGGCCGCCACTTCTACCGACTCGGCGGGAAATCAATGAGGCCCCGGCTTGAAACAAGCCGGGGCCTCATTGGCGGGTGCTACTCGGAGTCGGGCTTCGGCTTGTCCGCCTCAGTCGACTCGTCCGGGTCGGGGAGCTCGATATCGGAGACCGTCGCGCCCTCGAGGGGAGGTACGTCCGGGATGGACGAACGCTTCTGGCCCTTGAAGGTGAACTGCGCGGCAGGACCCTCGCCGTCGACGTCGACCAGCACGATCTCGCCCGGGCCGATGTCGCCGTAGAGCATCTTCTCGGCGAGCACGTCCTCGAGCTCGCGCTGGACCGTACGACGCAGCGGTCGGGCGCCCAGGACCGGGTCGAATCCGCGCTCGGCGAGCACCTTCTTCGCGGCCGTGGTGAGCTCGATGCCCATGTCGCGGTCCTTGAGACGGGTCTCGACGGAGGCGATCATGTTGTCGACCATCGAGATGATCTGCTCCTGCGACAGCGGCGGGAACACGATGACCTCGTCGACACGGTTGAGGAACTCCGGACGGAAGTGCTGCTTGAGCTCGTCGGAGACCTTGGACTTCATCTTCTCGTAGGAGCCCGCCTTGTCGCTGGCCTGGGAGAAGCCCAGGTTGACCGACTTCGCGATGTCCCGGGTGCCGAGGTTGGTGGTCATGATGATGACGGTGTTCTTGAAGTCGACCACGCGGCCCTGGGAGTCGGTCAGGCGACCTTCCTCCAGGATCTGCAGCAGCGAGTTGAAGATGTCCGGGTGAGCCTTCTCGACCTCGTCGAAGAGCACCACGGAGAACGGCTTGCGGCGCACCTTCTCGGTGAGCTGGCCACCCTCCTCGTACCCCACGTAGCCCGGAGGCGAACCGAAGAGCCGCGAGACGGTGTGCTTCTCGCCGAACTCCGACATGTCGAGCTGGATCAGCGCGTCCTCGTCGCCGAAGAGGAACTCGGCGAGCGTCTTGGACAGCCAGGTCTTACCGACACCGGACGGACCGGCGAAGATGAACGAACCGCCGGGACGCTTCGGGTCCTTCAGACCCGCACGCGTACGCCGGATGGCACGCGAGAGCGCCTTGACGGCCTGGTCCTGGCCGATGACACGCTTGTGGAGCTCGTCCTCCATGCGCAGCAGGCGCTGGGACTCCTCCTCGTTGACCTGCACCATCGGGATGCCGGTCGCCACGGCGAGAACCTCGGCGATCAGCTCCTCGTCGACCTCGGCGACCTCGTCCATGTCACCGGCGCGCCAGGCCTTCTCGCGCTCGGCCTTCTTGGCGATGAGCTGCTTCTCCTCATCGCGCAGTCGGGCGGCCGCCTCGAAGTCCTGGCCGTCGATCGCGGCCTCCTTGCGCTGGCGCACGTCGGCGATCTTGTCGTCGTACTCCCGCAGGTCGGCCGGGGCCGTCATCCGGCGGATGCGCAGGCGCGAGCCGGCCTCGTCGATCAGGTCGATGGCCTTGTCCGGAAGGAACCGGTCGGAGATGTAGCGGTCGGCCATGGTGACCGCGGCGACCAGCGCCTCGTCGGTGATGGTCACCCGGTGGTGGGCCTCGTAACGGTCGCGGATGCCCTTGAGCATCTCGATCGCGACCGCGATCGTGGGCTCCGGCACCTGGATCGGCTGGAAGCGGCGCTCGAGAGCGGCGTCCTTCTCCAGGTATTTCCGGTATTCGTCCAGCGTGGTCGCACCGATGGTCTGCAGCTCACCGCGAGCCAGCATCGGCTTCAGGATGCTCGCCGCGTCGATGGCGCCTTCGGCCGCACCGGCGCCGACGAGAGTGTGGATCTCGTCGATGAACAGCACGATGTCGCCGCGGGTCTTGATCTCCTTGAGCACCTTCTTGAGGCGCTCCTCGAAGTCACCGCGGTAACGCGAGCCGGCGACGAGCGCGCCCAGGTCGAGCGTGTAGATCTGCTTGTCCTTGAGCGTCTCGGGGACGGTGCCCTTGACGATGTCCTGGGCCAGCCCTTCGACGATCGACGTCTTGCCGACGCCGGGCTCACCGATGAGGACCGGGTTGTTCTTCGTACGCCGCGAGAGCACCTGCATCACGCGCTCGATCTGGGCCTCGCGACCGATGATCGGGTCGAGCTTGCCGTCGCGGGCGTCCTGGGTCAGGTTGCGGCCGAACTGGTCGAGCACGAGGCTGGAGGAAGGCGCCTCGGTCGAGGTCGTGCCGGCCGTCGCAGTGGCGCCGGAGGTGCCGGCCTGGCCCTCCTTGCCCTGGAAGCCCGAGAGCAGCTGGATGACCTGCTGGCGGACCCGGTTGAGGTCGGCGCCGAGCTTCTGCAGCACCTGGGCGGCAACGCCCTCGCCCTCGCGGATCAGGCCGAGCAGGATGTGCTCGGTGCCGATGTAGGAGTGGCCGAGCTGCAGCGCCTCGCGCAGGGACAGCTCGAGCACCTTCTTGGCGCGCGGCGTGAACGGGATGTGCCCGGACGGTGCCTGCTGGCCCTGACCGATGATCTCCTCGACCTGGTTGCGCACCGCCTCGAGCGAGATGTCGAGGGACTCGAGGGCCTTGGCCGCGACGCCCTCGCCCTCGTGGATGAGGCCGAGCAGGATGTGCTCGGTCCCGATGTAGTTGTGGGAGAGCATGCGGGCCTCTTCCTGGGCCAGCACGACCACCCGGCGGGCTCGGTCAGTGAACCGCTCGAACATGTACGCATCTCTCCTAAAGAAATCTGGGGCGCAGGCGCCCACCGGACTGCTCCGGTTGGGCGGTCTCACCGGGAAACAACCCCACGGACAGCCTACGCGTTCCCGACAACACAATGTGATCCGTGCGCTGAGAGCGAACACGCGTGCCGTACGCCGGGCAACGCCGACCACGGGCCGACCGCACACATGGCGACTGCCGCACCCGGGAGGGCGCGGCAGCCGGTCGTGCGGTGCAGCGGGACCTGTCGGTCAGTGGGCCGCTTCGAAAGCCGCTCGGACCTCGGCCGGAATGCGGCCGCGGTCGGGAACGGTGTAACCGTTGGCCTTGCCCCACTCGCGCATGACCTTCGGGGTCGTCCCACCGGCCGCAGGGGCCTTCTTCGCGCTACCGCGACGACCGCTCACCTTCTGTGCGTGACCGATGAAGAGCGCAAGAGAATCGCGAAGCTTTGCCGCATTGGCATCGCTGAGATCAATCTCGTAGGAGGTGCCGTCCAGGGCAAAGGACACCGTCTCGACTGCTTCCGAGCCGTCGATGTCATCCTCGAGGATGATCTGAACCTTCTTAGCCATGTTCCTACCTTCACTGCTCTTCACCCGGGAAACGGGCCGAATATAGGCCCCGCGTATAAGCGCGAGATGCGCATAGCATTACATATCACCCAGTTGAATCAACAGTGCGGCATACCGAAACGCACTAACGAACGACATTTCGCTGGAATATGAGTTCCAGCCCTTGCAACGTCAGCCACGGAGAATGCGCTGAGAAACATTTGCACTCGTCCAGCACGAACTCCGCGAGATAGCCGGTGGCGATCACCGTCGCGTCGTCGGCGGACACACCCAGCTCGGCGATGATCCGAGCGACCAGCCCCTCGACCTGCGCTGCGACCCCGAAGACCATCCCGGACTGCAGCGCCTCGACGGTGTTTTTCGCGATCACCGACCTCGGGCGGGCGAGCTCGACCTTGCGCAACTGCGCACCCCGTCGACCCAGCGCCTCCAAGGACAGCTCGATCCCCGGCAGGATCGCCCCACCGACGTACTGCCCCGCGGCGTTGACCACGTCGAACGTCGTCGCCGTCCCACGGAAGTCGACCACGATCACGGGACCGCCGTGCAGAGCCACGGCGGCGGCCGCGTTGGCGATCCGGTCGGTCCCGACCTCGCGCGGGTTGTCCATGAGGATCGGGATGCCGGAGCGTACGCCCGGCTCGACCACCACGCTCGGCACCGAGCCCAGATGGCGCGCGAGCATCTCGCGCCACTCGTGCAGGACCGAGGGGACCGTCGCGCACACCACCACGCCGTCGATGCTCGCCACCAGCGAGTCGCCGAGGATCCCCCGCAGCAGCGCCCACCACTCGTCAGCGGTGCGGTGCTCCAGCGTGGAGACCCGCCAGTCGGCGGACACGACGCCGTCGGCAATCAACCCGAGGACGGTGTGGCTGTTGCCGATGTTGACTGCGAGCAGCGCCATGGCGGGACGCCTCAGGCCTCGGACAGGTCGAAGCCGATGTCGAAGACCTTCACCGAGTGGGTCAGCGCACCGACGGACAGGTAGTCGACACCCGTCTCGGCGACCTCGCGGGCACGATCCAGGGTCAGGCCGCCGGAGGCCTCCAGCACGGCTCGGCCGGCGGTGATCCCGACGGCCTCCTTCATCATCGCGGTCGACATGTTGTCGAGCATGATCCGGCCGCAGCCGGCGTCGAGAAGGGCCTCGAGCTCCTCGAGCGTGGTCACCTCGACCTCGACCGGCACGTCCGGATAGGCGAACCGCACTGCCTCGTAGGCCTGCACCGCACCACCGGCGGCGACGATGTGGTTGTCCTTGACCAGCGCCATGTCGGAGAGGGACATCCGGTGGTTGGCGCCGCCTCCGCAACGTACGGCGTACTTCTCCAGGGCTCGGAAGCCCGGGAGGGTCTTGCGGGTGTCGAGCACCTGGGCACCGGTCCCCTCCAGCGCCTCGGTCCAGGCCGCGACACCGGTGGCGACGCCGGAGAGATGGGAGGCGTAGTTGAGAGCCGTACGCTCCGCGGTGAGCAGGCCGCGGGTCGGCCCCGCGATCCGCATGATGACGTCGCCCGCCTTCACCTTGGAGCCGTCCTTGACGCGGTCGGTGACCGTGACGGAGTCACCCATGACGTACGCGAAGACGAGCTCGGCCACACCCAGGCCGGCGACCACGCCGTCCTCCCGGGCGGCGAAGACGCCGGTCGCGGCCGCGTCGGGGGCGATCGTGGCCACCGAGGTGACGTCCTCGCTGGGCATCTCACCGGGAGCCACCGAGGGCAGGTCCTCGTCGAGAGCGAGCTCGACGGCGTCGTAGACCTCGCCGGCGTCCAGGCCGGCCTTGGTCAGCTCGTCACGCAGCGACTGCGGGATCTCGTCGAAGGGCACGCGTCGGATGGTCATCAGGCTCCTGCCAGGGTTGGGGTCAACGGGTCGGTCGCTGGGGCCGGGGTGAAGGTGGCGACGGGCTCGCCGTCCCGGAGGGTCAGGTCGAAGTGGCCGGCAAAGCCGGGGTCGTCACGCTCGGCGAAGTCGTCGCGCCAGTGGGACCCGCGGGTCTCCTCACGGAGCAGCGCGGCCTTCGCCAGCGCGAGCGAGACGGTCAGCAGGTTGGTCGCCTCCCAGGCCGCCGGGTCGATCTCGGTCGCCGCGACGCTCCCGAGCCGCTCGAGCTCCTCGATCGCCTCGGCCAGGCCCGCGGCGTTGCGGAGGACCCCGACCTTGGTCGTCATCGTCTCCTGCAGCTGCTTGAGCGCGGCGCCGGGGACGAGCGCGCGGCCGGTGCCGGGACCCGGGGCCGGATCCTCCAGCTGCCGCAGCTCTCCGGGCAGCACCTCGGCGATCCGGCGCGAGAAGACCAGGCCCTCGAGGAGCGAGTTGGAGGCCAGCCGGTTGGCGCCGTGGACCCCGCTGCAGGCGACCTCACCGGTGGCGTAGAGGCCCGGGACGTCGCTGCGACCCCACAGGTCGGTGCGGACGCCGCCGGAGGCGTAGTGGCAGGCCGGCGCGACCGGGATCAGGTCCGTTGAGGGATCGACGCCGTAGCTGCGGAGCGAGGCGAGGATGTTGGGGAAGCGGCGCTCCCAGAAGACTGTGTTGGTCTCGACACGCTCGCTGTCGCTCGCGGCTCGACCAGCGGGAGTGCCGAGATGGCGGGCGTCGAGCCACATGTTGGGGCGTCCGCTCTCGAGCATCCGCTTCATGATCGCCTTGGAGACGATGTCGCGGGGAGCCAGGTCGCGAAGCTCGTGGACCCCGTCCATCAGCCGCGCGCCGTCCCAGTCGACGAGGAAGGCGCCCTCGCCGCGTACGGCCTCGGAGATCAGCGGCTGCTGGCCGCGGGAGTCGTCACCCAGGTACATCACGGTGGGGTGGAACTGGACGAACTCGAGGTCGCGCAGCGTCGCACCGGCACGCAGGGCGATCGCCATCCCGTCAGCGGTGGCGACGGCCGGGTTGGTGGTCTGCGAGAAGACCTGGCCGAGGCCGCCGGAGGCGAGGACGACGGCGCGGGTGCGTACGATCCCGACGCCGTCGGCGTCGCCCTCCCCCATCACGTGGATGGTCAGGCCGGCCACACCTCCGTCGGCGGCGGTCAGCAGGTCGACGACCATGGCATGCTCGAAGACCAATATCTCGGGCGCCCGCCGGACGGCCTCCATCAGCGCACGCTGGATCTCGGCTCCGGTCGCGTCGCCGTCGGCGTGCGCGATCCGGTCCCGGCGATGGCCGCCCTCCCGGGTGAGCGACAGGTCGCCGGAGGGGTCCTTGTCGAACTCGGCACCCCACTCGATCAGCTCACGGACCGCCTCCGCGCCCTCACCGACGAGGACACGTACGGCATCGAGGTCGCACGCCCCGGCGCCCGCCACCAGCGTGTCGACCTCGTGCTGAGCAGGAGTGTCGCCCTCGCCGAGGGCGGCCGCGATGCCGCCTTGGGCCCACTGGGTCGAGCCTGCCTGGAGCACGTCCTTGGTGACGACGGCGACCCGTTCGACCTGGTCCTTCAGCCGCAGCGCCGCGGTCAGCCCGGCGATCCCCGAACCCACCACGATCACGTCCGCCCACTCGGTCCAGCCCGGATCGCGAGCGGAGAGCAGCTGCATGTTCATGTCGCGAACGCTACTGCGTGAGCACGAGCGGCCCACGCATCTGGTCGGTCCCTGGAACCGGCTCGCTCCTGTCGGAGCCGAGCGCGATGATGTGGTTGGCCTCGTCGACGTGGACGACGTGAGGCTCGAAGGCCTTGGCCTCCTCGGTGGTCATCTGCGCGTACGCGATGAGGATGACCAGATCGCCGGGGTGGACCAGATGGGCGGCGGCGCCGTTGATGCCGAGCACACCTGAGCCCCGCTCGCCGGCGATGGTGTAGGTCTCCAAGCGGGCACCGTTGGTGATGTCGACGATGGAGACCAGCTCGCCCGGGAGGATGTCCGCGGCGTCGAGGAGGTCTGCGTCGACGGTCACCGAGCCGACGTAGTGGAGGTCTGCCTGGGTGACCGTGGCGCGGTGGATCTTGCCGGTCATCATGGTGCGCAGACGGGTCATCGGGATGCTCCGATCGTGAGGCTCATGTTGTCGATGAGTCGGGTGGTGCCGAGCCGGGCGGCGATGAGGATCCGGGCCTCGGTGCCCGGCTCCGGGTCGGTGGGCAGCTCCCCGAGAGCGGGGTCGGTGACCGCGAGGTAATCGAGATCGACCGTCTTTGCGCGGCGCAGCTCGGCGCGCGCCGCCTGGTGGGCGGCATCGACACCGTTGATGGCCTCGCGCTGCGCGGCATAGAGCGCCCGCGACAGCGTGGTGGCCTCCTCCCGCTGCTCGGGCGAGAGGTAGCGGTTGCGCGAGGAGAGCGCCAGGCCGTCGGGCTCGCGCTGCGTCGGCGCGCCGACGACGTCGACGCCGAGGCACAGGTCGGAGGACATCCGGCTGATCAGCGCGAGCTGCTGGTAGTCCTTCTCGCCGAAGACGGCGACATCCGGCCCGACCAGCCCGAACAGCTTCGCCACGACAGTGAGCACGCCACCGAAGTGGCCCGGCCGGGTCTTGCCCTCGAGCACGTCGCCGAGCTCACCAGGAGCCACGGTCACCTGCGGCAGCCCGCCCGGGTAGACCTCGTCGACCGACGGCGCGAAGACGACGTCGACGCCCTCACGCTCACAGATCTCGAGATCCGCCTCGAGCGTGCGCGGGTAGCGGTCGAGGTCCTCGCCGGCGCCGAACTGCAGCGGGTTGACGAAGATCGACGCGACGACCGGGCCACCGCCGACCCGCTCGCGGGCGACCCGCATCAGCGACGCGTGGCCCTCGTGCAGCGCGCCCATCGTGGGTACGAAGCCTACCGAGGCGCCGTCGCGGCGGGCGGGCTCGAGGAGCTTGGCCAGCTCGTCGCGGGTGTGTGCGAGCTCGGTCGAAGCGGAGCCCGAGACATTCAGCTCGGTCATGAGTACTTCCTCGCGGGGGCCTCGACGGTGCCGACCTCCGAGGAGGCGGCGTCGAGCAGCTTCTTGATCTTCAGGGCCCGGATGGGCACGAGCCGTCCGTCGGAGACGGCTCGGTCGAGCGTGGCCCGCGCCATGGAGACGTACGACCCCAGGGTCTGCGGAGCGTTGGCGCGGATGTCGTCGAGGTGGGCTGCCACCGTGCCGGCGTCACCCCGGACGATCGGCCCGGTCAGCGCGGCGTCGCCGTGGTCCAGGGCGTTGTCGAGGGCGGCGGTCAGCAGCGGGCGCAGGGTCCCCGCGGGGTCGGTCGCCCCGGCGGCGGAGAGGATCTCCATCGCCTCGGTGACCAGGGTGACCAGATGGTTGGCACCGTGGGCGAGCCCGGCGTGGTAGAGCGTCCGCATCTCCTCGGGCACCCACATCGGCTTGCCGCCGAGGTCGCCCACCAGCGCCTCGGCGAAGGCCCGGTCGGTGGGAGAGGCGGCCGTCAGCCCGAAGACACAGCCGGTGAGCCGGGCGAGGTCTACCGAGGTGCCGGAGAAGGTCATCGCCGGGTGGACCGCCATCACATGGGCGCCGATGGCTGCGGCAGGCTCGAGGATCGCCAGGCCGTGGCGACCGGAGGTGTGGGCGACGTACTGCCCGGGCCGGATCGCACCCGCGTCGACCATCGTCCTGACGACGTTGCCGAGCATGTCGTCGGGGACGGTCAGCAGGAGGAGGTCGCACGCGCGCGCCACCGCCGTCGGCTTGGCGACCGGGACGCCGGGAAGGAGATCGGCGATGCGCGAACGGGAGGCGTCGGACTCACCGGCGACGGCCACGATGGAGTGGCCTGCGGTCTGCAGCGCGGCTGCAAGGACGGCACCGACGCGACCCGCGCCGACGACGCCCACCCTGAGCGGGTGGTTCATGGTGGTAGACCTTTCGTTCCAGTCCCTCCGACCACTCCCCCTTGCGAGCGGAGCCGGGATGGGTACCAGACGTAGTGCCTGCGTGCTCGACCACGGTGACCGAGCCAGAACAAACGGTACGCCGCCGGACACGCTTCCGAAACACCCGGCTGATGTGGCACGCGTCACCCCTCGTCACGTCCGTGACGCTGTCGGCATCGAGATCGGGACGGCCCGGCGCGCTACAACCGGATCTGAGACGTTCGCACTGATTCAGATGAACGAAAGTTGAACGCTTAGACTCACCAGTCGACTTCTTTGTGCCCCCTGTGGAAGGTCCTCCCCCTTTGTCAGCCATGAGCCCGCGCCGCCGTGCGGCCCATCGCGTCGCCGACGCCATCGACCGCACGATGAACGTCGACTCCCGGCGTGTGATCCACGCGGCTCGCCGCGAGGCCCGCCGGGCGAAGTACGCCGTCGGGCTCGGTCCGAAGCCGGTTCTCAGCGTGGTCATGCCGATCTACAACGTCGAGCAGTGGGTGGAGGCGGCGCTCGACAGCATCCTGACCCAGTCGCTGCAGGCGCTCGAGGTCGTCGTCGTCGACGACGGCTCTCCCGACGGCTCCGCCGATGTCGTACGCCGCATCGCCCGCCGCGACCCGCGGGTCAAGATCGTCACCAAGGAGAACGCCGGCCTGGGCGCGGCGCGCAACACCGGCTTGGAGCACATCCGCGGTGACTACGTCGCCTTCGCCGACTCCGACGACATCATCCTTCCTGGGTCTTACGAGGCCATGGTGGACCTGCTCGAGCAGTCCGGCTCCGACTTCGTGACCGCGGCGTTCGAGCGCGGCGAAGAGGGCAGGGCGACCCGCCCCAACTGGGTCAAGAAGCTGACTCGCAAGACCCGCACCGGGCTCACGATCGAGGACGAGCCGCTGGCGCTGCTCGACATCACCTCGTGGAACAAGGTCTTCCGCACCAGCTTCGTCGAGGAGCACGAGCTGCTCTTCAGCGAGGGCGTGCGCTACGAGGACCAGGTGCCGATCACCCGCGCCTATCTCGATGCCACCTTCGACATCCTCGACCGCTGCGTCTATCTGTGGCGTACGCGTGACGACGGCAGCTCGATCACCCAGCAGAAGGCGACCCTGCAGGACCTCGCCGACCGCATCCTGAGCCAGGACCGCTGTGCCGAGCTGGTGCAGGACGCCCCGACCGAGGTGCGCAACACCTGGTTCGTGAAGTTGCTCGACTACGACTTCCCCAACTACGTCGAGGCCGCGATCGGCGCCAGCAACGCCGAGTACTCCGAGGCCGTACGCGAGCGGCTGGCGTTCCTGCGCGACGAGATCCCCAGCGAGATCTGGGCCCGCCTCCAGTTCCGCAACCGGGTCGTCTCCTGGGCGCTGAGCCACGACGACTTCGAGCTGGTCGACGAGCTGCGCGGCTGGTTCCAGCAGTTCCAGTCCGGGCGCCCGATCGGGGTCGTGGACGGAGTCCCCGTCTTCGTACTTCCCGAGGGGCTCGACAAGCGCGGCACCCTCCCACCGGAGACGCTGCGCGTGGAGGAGGTCGACCTGCTCCCCCGCGTGCAGCTGACCTCGGCCGCCTGGGACGGCTCCGACCTGGTCCTGCGCGGCGCCGCCTTCCTGCAGAACCTCACCGACTCCTACGCACCCCACGAGCTGCGGATGCATGTGCGTGGCGACGGAGTCGACGTGGAGGTCCCGGTGACCCGGTTCACCGACCCGTGGCTCGACGAGGTCGCCAACCGGGCGTACGAGGACCGCGCGGGCTCCGGTTTCGAGGCCCGTATCGACGCGCAGAAGCTCGCCGAGGTGACTCCGGCCGGCCAGCACGACCTGGTGCTCGAGCTCGAGCACACCCAGGGCGAATTCACCCGGGTCTCGGGCATCACCGGCCAGGTGCCGTCCGGTCCCGCCGGCTTCCGCGACGGCCACGTCCTCGCCGACCGGCTGGTCCGCCTGGGAGGCAACGGCACCAACGGCTTCCGGGTTCACGTCCAGGACGACTGGGCCCGCACCGCGGGTCATCACATCACTCCCGCCGGCGCCGTCGAGCTCACCCTCGTCGGCCCCGAGCGCAACCCGATCCTCGCCCCCACCTTCGGCAAGGTCGTACGCCGCGCTGAGCACGACGGCGCCGTGACCGTCCTCCTCCAGCCGCGCCCCTCGCGCGAGCTCGATGTCAAGCTGACCTCTGGCGCCCATGTCCCGGTCCACTGGGCCGAGGAGGCCAACGTCCTCGGCGCCGAGCGCGGAGATGAGCCCAGCGACGAGCCCAGCAACGATCCCGGCAAGGCGTACGTCGCGCGCAGCGGCGGCAACAACGTCCGGGTGACCCACCGGCAGCCGTCGGTGCACATCGCTGCGGTCGACGCCACCGAGGAGCGGCTGGTGCTGCGTGGGGTCAGTCTCGGCGCTGCCGGCCATCGCCTGCAGCTGTCCTCCGAGCGCGTCGACGCCATCGCGAGCGCCGCCCTCCCCGCCGGCGAGTTCGAGATCGAGCTGCCGGTCACTCGCGACGCCTGGCAGCTCGGCCGCACCGCGCTGCCGACGGGCCGCTACGAGCTGCTGCTCGTCGACGAGTCCGGCGAGGTGCGCGGGTTCGCCCACGTGAAGGTCGCGACCCCGCTGCGCGCACAGGGACCGATCGACATCGTGATCGACGGCGCCCCGGTCCGCATCGGCACCAGCGCCTCGTGGAGCCTCATCGTCATCTCCCACGCCCTGCCCGTGGACGTACGCTCCGGCCGCAGGCAGCAGCTGCTGCGCGAGCGCTACCTCGAGCAGCGCCACGAGGAGCGCCTTCCGGTCGCGCTGCTGGAGACCTTCAAGGGCAAGATGGCCGGCGACTCTCCCGCGGCGATGGCACGCGAGCTGCTCGCCCGCCACCGCGCCGGGGAGGGGCCGGAGCCGGTCTACAGCGTCAACGACCGCTCGGTGCTCGTCCCCGACGGGATCCGGTCGGTGGTCCGCTTCTCGCCGGAGTGGTTCGAGCTGCTCGCCCGGGCGCGGTATCTGGTCACCAACGACAACTGGCCGTTCTTCTTCGAGAAGGCGTCGGGCCAGGCGTACGTCCAGACCTGGCACGGCACCCCGCTCAAGCGCATCGCCAAGGACATCACCGAACCCAAGAGCGGGCTCTCGGTGCTCTACATGAAGACGATGGACGCCGAGGCGCGCGCCTGGGACCGGCTGATCAGCCCGAGCCCCTACTGCTCAGAGATCCTCCCGCGTGCCTTCGGGTTCGACGGCGAGGTGCTGGAGTCCGGCTATCCGCGCAACGACGTCCTCGCCGCCGACGACCGCGACGAGACCCGGGCGGCGATCCGGAAGCGCCTCGACATCCCCGAGGACCAGCGGGTCCTGCTCTACACCCCGACGTGGCGCGACACCTTCTCCAAGGTGCTCTACCTTGATCCGGCGCAGGTCGTCGCGGAGCTGCCCGACGTGACCGTGCTCGTCCGCGGCCACGTCAACACCTCCGGCGGGGCCTCGGTCGCCTCGGAGCTCGCCGGCCGGATCCGCGACGTGACGCTCTACCCGGACATCAACGACCTGTTCCTGGCCGCCGACGTGCTGGTGACCGACTACTCCTCGGTGATGTTCGACTTCGCGATCCTCGACCGGCCGCAGCTCTTCCTGGTCCCCGACCTGGTCGAGTACGAGGCCTCTCGCGGGTTCTACTTCGACTTCGCCGAGACCGCTCCCGGTCCCCTGTTCAGCGACAACGAAGCACTGATCGCGCATCTGGCGGCCGGACCGGCTGCCGACGACGCCTACGCCGAGGCCCGCGCCGCCTTCCGGGAGAAGTTCGCCCCCTGGGACGACGGCGCCGCCGCCGCCCGCGCCGTGGACGCGCTGCTGTCCGCGGCTCCGGGGGCATGCGACTGAGGCGCAGCCGGCCGATGCTGGGCGTGGTCGTCCCCGCCTACAACATCGCGTCGCTGCTCCCTGCCGCCCTCGACAGCATCCTCGGCCAGACCTACAAGAACCTGTACGTGGTCGTCGTCGACGACGGTTCGACCGACATGACCGGCGTCATCGCCGAGGAGTACGCCGACCGCGACCCGCGGGTCGTCGTCCGCCGCACCGCCAACCACGGCCTCGGCGCGGCCCGCAACACAGGTCTGGCGCACCTGGCGGGCGCCGACTACATCACCTTCGCGGACTCCGACGACGTCGTCCCGAGGACGGCCTACGCCACCATGGTCCGCACCCTGGAGAAGACCGGCTCCGACTTCGTGACCGGATCGGTCCAGCGCTGGGAGGACGGCGACCTCGTCGAGCCCGCGTGGATGCACAGCTTCCACAACCCCGAACGGCTGGGGACCACCGCCGCTGCCGACCCGCGCATCCTGGGCGACGTCTTCGCCTGGAACAAGGTCTACCGGCGTACGTTCTGGGACTCTGCGGCGCTCTCCTGGCCCGAGGGGCTGCGCTATGAGGACCAGCCGACGCTGACACAGGCTTATCTGGCGGCGACGGCCTTCGACGTCATCCCCGACATCGTCTATCACTGGCGCATCCGCACCGACGGCACCTCGATCACCCAGCAGCGCTCCACGGTGGCCGATCTCCGCGACCGCCACGTCACCAAGAAGATGTCGCTGGAGACGGTGCGGAAGTACGTCGCCGACGGCGGTGACCCCGAGGTGCTCGAAATCTTCTTGAACAAGACCCTCCCCGGTGACATGCGCCGCTACTTCGCCGCGATCCCCGAGGCCGGCGACGAGTGGTGGGACCTGCTCGTCGAGATGGTCCGTGACGTCTGGTCGGGGCGCACCTTCGCCGACACCACTCTGCCGCCGGGTCAGCGGCTCATCGGCTGGCTCGTCGAGCAGGACCGCCCCCTCCAGGCCAAGCACGTCGCCGCCTGGATCGCCGAGCACGGTCGTGTCCCCCGCAACGAGGAGGGCACTGCCCTCGAGGTCCCCGAGCTGGACCTCTCCGGCATCGACCCTTACGCGCTGAGGGTCTAGCCGGCGGCGACCGCGTCATCGCCGAACAGTGAACCGCCTCCTGCTCGGCTGGTCCGGCTCCGGCACCAGGTGTCCTTCGTAGTCGCCCCTCACGATCGCTCCGGCGACCGTGGCGGGAGCGACCTCGTGCGGCTTGAGCTTGTAGGTCAGCTTGTGCACGAACGAGCCGTGGATCGCGGCGATGTCCTCGCCGGTGCCCGACGGTCCGCGCAGGAGGCCCTGCAGCCTGTGCGGCACTCGCGTGTCGCCGTGCTGCCCCTTGGTCTCCCAGATCTCCCCGAAGCGGCTGTCGAGCTGAGCCAAGGCCTCGAAGAGGTCGTGGAAGAAGAAGTAGTGGGTCACCCTGTCGTGGGATCGGAAGTAGACCTCCAGGGCGGCGTGCATCATGTGCACGATGTAGGAGTTGTTGCGAGCGGCCAGGAACCAGCTCGAGATCCGCGCGCTGTTGTATCTGTAGGCGAAGAAGCGGCGGTCACCTACCAGCTCGTCGACCACCGCCAGGTCACCGGTCACGTAGCACGTCGCATCCACCCAGATCCCGCCGTACTCCTTCAACAGCGCGATTCGCAGCCAGTCCGCGAACGCGGCCTTGGTTGCTGGGACACGCTGCTCGACATGCTCCGGGACGTCGACCCAGTAGGGAACGGTCGCCTCGGTGATGAGCCGCAGCTCGATGCCCGGCACTCGCTTCAGCCGCTCGTAGCAGGCTCGGACGATCGGCGGTGCCGCCTCCATCCCCTGCGCCCAGTAGACGAAGACGTACGGCATGTCGCCGGCCTTGTCGGCGCGGCTGGCTTTCGCCATCTTCCTGATCTGGTCGAGATGCGCGCTGACGAACCTTCGGACGGCTACCCGCTCCTGGACGTAGTCCGGGGACGCCTCCAACAGCTCCGCGGCAGCGGGGTCATCGATCCTGGAATCCTTGGACGTCGCTGTCCTGTTGGCCTCACGCATATCGTCTCGACGGTCCAGCTTCTGGCACGCACCGGCAAGGGCGTAGCAGGTGGTCGCGTCGATGGCGGGGTCCTTGAAGACGGGGGTCAGCGCCGCGACGACCTGCTCGGGACTCTTCTGCCTCGCCGCGGCCGCTGCCATCAGCAGGCGTGGCGCAAGTGCTTCGGGCTCCTTGTCCACGAGCGCTTCGCTGAGCTCGAGGGCCTTCGCCCATGTGTCCGCCAGTGCATGGCCGAGGGCAGACGCCAGGTCGGAGCCGGGGAGGGCGGAGGCAACCGCACGAGCCGACACCTCGAAGCCCTCGAGCTGCACCCATTCAGCGAGCCACCGGTCGAGCAGGTCTGCAGAGGCAGCATCATGGTCGACGAACAGCTCGGAGACTGAGCTGTCCGGCTCTCCGTGCCAGCGCGCGGTCAGTCCTTCGGGAGGTTCGGCGGCGGCATCCAGGAAGGTGCGACCGTTGGCCCCCTCGGACAGCTGGAAGCGGGACCATCGCACTGCACCCCTGGACGCACCGCAGTAGAGGCGCACCCAGGCCTCCTCCGCCTCGGGTGGCAGCGTGAAGGTCACGGCGAGGCGGGTGCGCGCTGGTGCGTTCTGTGCCGCGGCCGACCGGGCCCCTCGCCACGTCCGCACCCCACCCGCCGACCAGCCGACGACGATTCGGAGTGCGTCGGGGTGCAGCACGCCCCGAAGGCCCGACTCCACCTCGACATCAGCCGCGAACGTGTACGTGCGGGCTGGGGACATACCCATCCGTAGGCCGCCGTCACGACCACCCGGGCTGACGTGGGTGTCGTTGCTCGCGCCGATGCCCTCGACGCGCACCGCATGACCGTCACCGTCTTCGACCAGGCTCGCACGACCGTGCTTGTGCACGTAGATCCAGTCACCGTGACCGAGACTGTGCTGGCCGTCTGGGTCGAGCTCTGCGGTCAGCGTCGGTGGCCTGCGCAGGCTCGGGTTCGGAAACAGGTTGGCGAGAACGAGCTCGCCCGCCACCGTCCGCCCGTCGTTCGCAGCCTGTTCAGACATGCACAGCCATCCTCTTCTATGCGACGTGAAGGGGCCCTGAGGCCGCCTCGAGGTCACCGAAGGCGGCCTCCGGTTGCTGGTGCCACGTACGCATCGGCCGGTTGAGCTGTCGGATGGAGGCGACCACGCGCTCGGAGTTGTTCGTGTCGCGGTAGGTGAAGACCTGCTCGATCCGGTCGGCGTACGGGGCGACGAACTCGGCCGGCGCTCCCAGGCTGGCGACGATCGCGGCGACGCCGTCCTCGACGGTCTCGGCAACAGGGCCGAATCCGTCCTCCTCGTAGGAGAAGTAGCCCTTGCGGTAGGCGTGCGCCCCGGAGAAGAAGCGTTCACGGTCGAACTGGAAGTACACCGACGGCGTCCGCACGTAGGCGGCGTCGAAGGCGAGCGAGGAATAGGCCGTCACCGTGAGCACGGACCGCGCGAGCCACTCCTTGATGTCGGTGTCGGCGTACGAGACCAGCTGAACCCATTCCGGCACGTCCCCTGGCTGCAGGTGCCCCTGAAGGTTCGGATGCGGAGCGAACGCGATCTCCACGCCCGCCCTCTCGGCGGCCTCACGGATCTCGGGGCTGCCGAGCAGCTCGATCCAGCTGCGGAAGTACTCCGACTCCTTGAACCCGTCCAGGACGCTGCGCTGGTTGCCGTTCATCGTCGTCGTGTTGTCGACCAGATACTGACGCCAGGTCGGAACGACGAGCACCACGTTGCGCCGCTTCACCGGGGTGGCCTCCAACGCGCGCTGCAGATCGTCGTGGCGCGGGAATCCGGTGAGCGCCACCTCCCGCGGGCTCATCCAGTACGGGGTGCCGTCGGCGGTGAACCCGTCGTACTCCGCCTGCCCCGTGGCCAGCACCCGGTGGATCAGCTTGGAATTGAGCCAGTGCGACAGATCGTCCTTGGTGACGCCGTGCTGGAGGAAGGTGAACCTCCACCGCGAGCGGCCGTAGCGGCTGAAGTCGTACGGCTCAACGATGTAGCGGTCCACGTTGGAGGAGATCAGCTGCACGGCGTTCTTCATCAGCAGGATGTGCTCGCGGCTGCCGTGGGCGACCAGCCGGAACCCGTCGCGCTCGAGCCTGCGGAAGTCCGGACTGCTGCGGTTGATGACGAACCACGCGTTGATGTCCTGGTGTTCGGCGCGTACGTGGCGATAGAGCGTCTCCGCATTGTCCCGGGCCATGGTGTCGCGGTCGATGAAGACCCACGCCCGCCGGTACTTGGCCCGCACGGCCGTCGAGGCGGCGCGCCTGTTCATCCGGCGCCGGTCGCGCACCTTGGCGTTCTCGGCCCTGCGCCCGCTAAGCTCCGCGGCCTCCCTGGCGACGCGGCGAGACAGGCGCGAGACCAGCCGGGTGACGCGCCCACACGGCTCGTCCGTACTCGAAGCGGCTGCCGGAGCCGGGAGCTCTCGATGGGGTGCGCGCTGGTTGTGGAGCCGCCTCCAGGCGAGCTCGGGCGTCACGCTCAGCAGCGGGACGACCTCGCTCGAATGCAGGATCCGCGCGGGCCGGTTCGCTCCGGGCAGCATGACGGTCCAGTCGCTGAGGCTGTCGACCCACCCGATGCGCTGGTAGACGAACGTACGCCCGAAGTAGTTGAGCGCGCGGAACTTGGCGCCCATGGCCGGAACGACGACGCCACGCTGGCGGATCGTCTCGGTGCGGACCGAGTCCGCCTGGTAATAGACGAAGCGCGTCGCCTGCTGCCTCTTGTCGATGACGTCGACACGTACGACCTGGTCCTCGGGCACTCGGCCGGTCGCTGCGGCGTACCACGCCATCCGGATCTCGCTGGGGATGTGGGTGACGTTGTAGTCGAGGAACGTGTCGGGATCGATACGGGAGAGCAGGTCGTCGAGGAGCGCGTGGAACTCGGCGAGGATCCTCTCCGGCACGGCGGCCGTCGGCGCTCCAGGCTTGGCATCGGTCTTGAAGTACCACTGCAGGTCGTAGAGGGCCATGTACTGCAGCCATTTCGGCGCCGCGCCGGGCGCGAAGTGACCCAGGACAGTCCGGAAGCCGTAGCGCAGCACGTCGGTGTAGCGGCCGTCGTCCGTCCAGGTGCTGTCCAGCAGGGATGAACCGTCCCCGCGTCGGCGATAGAGGTACATCGACTCTGCGACGAATCCGACGCGGCGAGTCTCGCCTCCGGCGAGGTAGCCGGCCGTGTAGACCGCGTCCTCGAGCACCGGCCGCACCCGTGGGTCGAACTGGACGTCGGCGGCTCGGACGCGGTCGAGCCGACCGAACCCGTGGTTGGTCGCGAACGGGAAGAAGCGCGGCTCGAGGTCGATGTCCACCGTTCGGGTTCCCGGCGAGAACCGGAAGGAGAGCGGGTGGTTGTCCTTGGCTGCGCCCGGATCACCCTGGAACGGCATGAAGCGGGTGACGACGTAGTCGGGCTCCTCGCCGCGCGCGAGATAGTCCCGCACGCCGGCCAGGTAGCGGTCGTCGAGGACGTCGTCCGGGTCGGGATAGGAGATCCACGTGCCCGAGGCGCGCTGGAGACCGGCGTTGCGCGCGGCCGAGACGCCTGCGTTCTCCTGCACGACCACCTGGGCGGTGGACACGGCGTTGGCGTCGATCCACTCCCGAACGAGCTGCTCGCTACGGTCGGGGGAGCCGTCGATGACGAAGATGA
This sequence comes from Nocardioides sp., assembly GCF_014360585.1. Lineage (GTDB taxonomy): Bacteria > Actinomycetota > Actinomycetes > Propionibacteriales > Nocardioidaceae > Nocardioides. Next base: position 18,612 of record NZ_JACIXG010000049.1, on the reverse strand, counting down.
TCTCGGTGTCGTCCAGGCCACCGACCTGTCGGCGCAGACCTTCTAGGAAGGGTCCGATCCACGCCTCGACGCCATAGGTCGCTACGACAAGACTGAATAGGGGTGTCGACGACACGCATGCACTCCGAATCGGGCTCGTGGCCGGGCGCCCGATATCGCCGTGCCTGTTTGATCTGACCAGTGCCTGCGCACTGGCGCGGCTCAGCGACACCTGTGTCACCGACCGATTCGCACCACGAGATTGGTCAGGCGCCCCCAGGCCCGAACAATGCGAACGGGTAAAGAATAACCGCCGCCGGACCCCGTCGAGACCAAAAATGGCCGATCTGGGAACCTGTCACGAAACCGCAATATATTTGCGCTTAACAGTCATGGAACTGCAAAAGTCCGGTCTGGACCAGTGACCACACCAGTCACTCAACCGGTGCTTCGGCGGTCGGCTCAGCGGCGCTCGACCAGACCGAACGCCCGCAGCTCCCGCCAGATGTACGGCGCGAGGGTCTCGGCGTAGGTCACCGAGATGTGGTCGCGGTCGCGGTAGACGTTGACGCCGCCGATCACGGCGGGGCACTTGTCCTTGTCGCAGTAGAAGTCGGTGAGGTCGATGAGGTGGGCGCCTTCGGACTGCTTCACGGCCGGGCCGAACGGGTCGAAGATCGAGTCGTAGGACTTGTGCCGGTCCAGGCTGCACTCCTCGTTGGCCCTCGCGACGCCGGCCTCCTCCACGCACGCCGGCTGGTCCTCACGGGTCGCACCCGAGGTGGGGTTGTCGCGCACCGCGACGACCGGAACGCCCTGCTTCAGCACCGGCTTCCAGGCGCTCCTGACGGCCTTGACCCGCTCGGCCTTCGGCCCCGTGATCAGCTTCGACCACGCCGTGGTCATCACGAAGTCGTAGTCGTCGGCGTCCTTCTTCAGCTTGGCGTCGAGGTCCGTCTTGAGCGAGCGGCACCGGTCCTTGAACTCGGTGGTCTTCACGTACGGCTCACCGGCGGTCCACGAGCAGCCGCTGCCCCAGAACAGCTCGGCCGAGAGCATGCCTCGGTCGGCCAAGGTCTCCAACGACGCCATCAGCACCCGACTGTGCGAGTCGCCGATCACGGCGATGTGGGGCCGATCGGCCCGCCGCTCGCCGACCGCGCAGCCTTCCAGCGGACGTCGCAGCAGCTGCTCGTCGCAGCCGGGGTAGTCCGGCCAGTCCTCGCGTACGCCGGCAGCGGTCGGGATCAGCACGTCGTCGAGCTCAGGGTTGGGGCAGTCCTTCGCGCCCGGCGCCCGGGAGGCCGCGCCGAAGCAGCGCGGCGCGTCCTCGGTGATCGCGGCGGCGAGCTCGGCGTCCTCGCGGTTCTGCTTCTCGACGTAGCCCCAGCCGGTGCCGCTGGCACCGACGAGGAGGACCGCGGCGACGCCGGTCGCGACCAGGCTGCGGCCGGGGTGGTGGACGAGCTTGCGATGCGTACGGACCGGGTCTTCGACCCAGTGCTTGGTCGCCACTGCCAGCAGGACGGAGGCAGCGCCGATCAGGACCCGCTCGAGGAGACCGAGGTGGTCGACGCCGATGGCGTACGGCGTCAGGATGATCAGCGGCCAGTGCCACAGGTAGAGGGAGTAGGAGATCTCGCCGAGCCACTGGAACGGCTTGAGGTCACCGATGCGGGTCGGCGACCAGGCGGAGCTCGGGTTGCCGGCCCAGATCAGGGCGGCGGTGGCGACGCAGACCACGACCGCGGCGACGCCCGGCATCGGCGTCGTCGGGCCGAGCACGAAGCAGCTCACGGTCAGCACGGCCAGGGAGATCCACGAGAGCAGCGACCGCAGGGCGTCGCGGCCGGCGAGCACGGGCACGAAGGCGAGCATCGCGCCCAGCCCGAACTCCCAGGCCCGCGCCGGGGTGATGAAGTAGGCGGTCTCCGGCGAGACGACGGTCCACCAGAGCGAGAAGGCGAGCGAGGCAGCCGTGACGACGCCGAGGACGATGGCGGTGGTCCGGCGCGGATTGGCCCCGCTGCGGGCAGCGATCCAGGCGGCGAGCAGCACCAGCAGCGGCCAGATCAGGTAGAACTGCTCCTCACCCGAGAGCGTCCAGTAGTGCTGGACCGGCGAGGCCGCGTGCTGTGCGGCCAGATAGTCGACGGAGTTGCGCGCGAGCTCCCAGTTCTCGACGTAGATCGCGGCCGCGCCGATCTCCAGGAAGAACGTCTGCCACTGCACCTTGGGGACCCACAGCAGCGTCGCGATCGCGGTGACCGCAAGGACCAGGTACGCCGCCGGCAGCAGCCGGCGCGCACGCTTGGCCCAGAAGTCGGCCAGGCTCAGCCGCCCCTTCTCCTGGCTGCGCAGCAGGTGGGAGGTGATCAGGAACCCCGAGATGACGAAGAAGACGTCGACGCCGATGTAACCCCCGGGCAGTCGGTTGGGCCACAGGTGGAACAAGACGACAGCGCAGACGGCGAACGCCCTCAGCGCCTGGATCTCGGTGCGAATCACCCGGAGGATTATGGCGAGTTCGTGAACTGACCGGAAACTCGCGGCTTCGCCACCTCGGCGGCTCCGGCCTCCGTTGCGCGTACCACCGACGTACGTAGTCGCCGGTCAGCCACCAAGACCCGGCCCAGCCGCCGTACGTCTCCTCCGTGAAAGAAAAGTTTCTTTCACCAAAGCACGTGCCCCTTCAGCACCGCAGGCCGATCGACACCACGATCCCTCCCGGGAGCCGCACGGTGCTCAACCGAACGTCCGCGTCGGCATCACCGGCCCCCGCCGAGTCCATCAGATCGAGCAGTTCGAGCAGATCGACGACACCTCGGCCGGTGAGCTTCGCGACGCACTCGGCCCGGGTCCATCGCTCCCAGAACCGGTCGGTCCCGAACCGTTCCGCCAGAGCGGCAGGGACGGCACGTTCCACCTCCGCATCGACGGCCACCGAGACGTCGTAGGAGCCCGTCCAGGCGACCACCCGGCCGTCGTGGAGGTGGCTTCGAGCGCGATAGCCCGCGAGCTCGGCGTCGCTGCCGACGCTGAGCTGGCCAGCAGGCATCAGATCGAGCCGCCGCCGTCGATGACGATCGACTGTCCGTTGATGTTGGTCTGCTCGAGCAGGAGCATCCGTACGGTCGGGACGACGTCCTCCGGTGTGGTCATCGCACCCGAGGGGGTCCGCCGCAGGATCGAGTCGAGCTGGGTCGAACCGAGCACTGCCGACATCTCCGAGGCGAAGAACCCGGGGGCGACCGCGTTGGCCAGCACCCGGCCACCGAACTCGCGGGCCAACGAGCGGGTCGCCGCGTCGAGGCCGCCCTTGGTGGCGGAATAGGCCACCAGCCCGGGATAGCCGCGCTGGCCGCAGATCGAGGTCACGTTGACGACCCGGCCCTTGCGGCCCTTGCCGAGCAGACGACGCAGCACGAACCTGGTCAGCACCAGCGGCGCGGTCAGGTTGGTCTCGATGATCTGGGCGATCCGGTCGGCAGAGGTGTGCACGTGCAGCGAGTCCTGCCCGATGGCAGCGTTGTTGACCAGACCGTCGACGACACCAAGCTCGGCCTCGACCTCCCTGACGAAGGCCTGGGTGGCCTTCTCGTCGGTCACGTCGACCGAGCCGAAGTGGGTCTCCTCGGGGTATTTCGAGGCGAGCGCCTCGAGCTCGGGGGTCACCGTGCGCGCGAAGGCCGCGACCTTCACGCCGCGCTCGAGCAGGTCGGCGACGATCGCGAGGCCGAGGCCCCGCGAGGCGCCGGAGACGAGCACGACGGAGGCAGGCGGGACGGGTTCGAAATCAGACATCGCTCTTCAGCGTCTCCTTGGCCGGTATCTCGTCAAGCATCTTGATGCGCCTGGGCACGGCGTACTCGGGCAGCCGCTCTGCAGCCCAACGCGTCAGGTCGTCGGCGGTCACGCCCACGCCCTGACCGGCGACCACCTCGGCGACGACCATGGTGCCGACGAGCGGAGCCTTCCGCCCCCGCACAGCCGCCCAGGCCACCTCGGGGTGGGACTGCAGCAGGTCGCGTACGGCGCCGGCAGACACCTTCGAGCCGCCGACGTTGAGCTCGTCGCGGTCCAGGCGGCCGGTGACCAGCACCCGACCGTCCTCGATGCGAGCGGCGTCGCCGGTGCGTACGGCTCCCGTCATCTCGGCGCCCGAGGCGTCCGTGCCGTGGTGCGGCGAGGTGATCACCAGCTCGCCGTCGACGACCGCCAGGCGCGGCCGGCCAGGGACGTCGCGGTCGAGCCACTCCTCCGGGAACCCGGCGCGGCCGTCGTGGACGACGATCGAGGCGCCGACCTCGGAGGAGGCGTAGATCCAGGACACGCGAGCCTCCGGAAACGCCTCGCTGACCTGCGACAACACGGCCTGGTCGACCGGCTCACCGCCGAGCGTGACCTGCTCGAGCGGCAGCTTCTGCAGCTCTGCGCCGTGACGCATGAGCGTCCGTCGCCAGAACGTCGGCGTGCCTGAGACCGCGGTGACGCCGTGCTCGAGCGCGGGTGCCACCCAGTCGTCCAGGTCGGCCGGGTCGACGAGGACCAGGTCCTGGCCGGGCACGCCGAGTCCCAGGGTGATCACCTGCCACCACGCGTACGTCCCGGGCGAATAGGGGCAGAGCCAGGTGCGGGGAGCCAGCTCGCCGGTCACGGTCGAGAGCGACTCGAGGGTGTGACCGACCCGCTTGGGCCGGCCGGTCGACCCGGAGGTGAGGAGCCAGACCCGGCCGTCCTCGGCCGGGCGTGGAGTTATCGCCGCCTGCACGTCACCGGAAGCGGCGAGGTCGAACCCTGCCGTACGCAGCTCCTCGGCGAGCGACTCGTCGAGCCGCCCGGAGGAGACGACGAGCAGCTCGCCGCCGTCGGCCAGTCCGGCGACCGCGGTCAGCGCATCGATGCTGCGCTCGACCGCGTAGGCCGTCGGCGTCAGCCGCGGCCCGGCGGACCGCTGCGCGAGCTCACCCCACGTCGCCCGACGACCGGTCCCGGCGTCGATGACGAGGTTGTCGCCGATCACTGCCCCTGGATCTCCACGAGCAGGTCGAGCACATCGCCGATCGTCTCGATCGAACGAAGTCCGGCCGCCTCGAAGTTGAGCTCGTCCCCGATCTCGTCCTCGACCCGGAGCGCGAGCTCGGAGAAATCGAGGGAGCGGAACCCGATGTCGGCCAGCTTCGCGGCGTCGTCGTCCGGAAGGGTCTTCCCCTGCACGGCCAGCACCTCACCCATGAGCTTGCGGACCGCCGGTCGGTCAAGAGTCTCCATGGCCTCGGACCATATCGTGACGCCCGGCGAGGAAAACCTCTCCGGTCCGGAACGTGCGAGTAACGTGAGCGCGCATTCCCATGACGTCTGAGGAGACCGATGTTGAGACCGGCGACAGACGCCGACCTGTCGAACATGCTGGCCTGGCGCAACCAGGACGCGAACCGCTCGGTGAGCATCAACCAGCATCTGATCACCGCCGAGGAGCACGCCGCCTGGTGGTCCCGGGTCGCCCAGGACCCGTCGCGCCGCGTGCTGATGTTCGAGTACGCCGCCCGACCCCTCGGCGTGGTGAGCTTCTTCGACCACGACCCGAAGGCGAGGACCGCCTCGTGGGGTTTCTATCTCGACCACGACGGCACCACCGCCGACGGCACCACGCTGATGGCGTGGACCAAGATCATGCGCGAGGCCGTGGCGTACGCCTTCGCCCCCGAGCCGGACGGGCTCGACCTCGACGTCCTGGAGGGCGAGGTGCTCCCCCACAACGAGTCGGTTCGCACGATGAACCGCCGCCTCGGCTTCACCGAGGGCGAACCCTATGAGCAGACCGTCGGCGACAGCTCGGTGACCGCGATCCCGGTCCGGCTGCACCGCGACGACCGACCCACCCGACGTTCTGGCAAGGAGCAGTGATGACCCACCACGAGATCACCGTCGGGGACCGCACGATCGGCCCCGGCCACGAGCCGTTCGTGATCGCGGAGATGTCCGGCAACCACGGCGGCGACCTGGAGCGGGCGCTCGACATCGTGCGGGCCGCGGGCGAGGCCGGCGCGCACGCGCTCAAGATCCAGACCTACACCGCCGACACCATCACCCTGGACGTCGACACCCCCGCGTTCCGGCTCTCGGCCGACCACCCGCTGTGGCCCAACCGCCGCCTCCACGAGCTCTACGAGGAGGCGCACACGCCGTGGGAGTGGCACGAGCCGATCTTCGCCCTGGCGAGCGAGCTCGGGATGGTGCCGTTCAGCGCCGCCTTCGACCCGACCGCGGTCGACTTCCTGGTCGACCTCGGCGTCCCGATGCTGAAGTCGGCCTCCTCCGAGATCACCGACCTGCCGCTGGTCCGGGCGATCGCCGAGGCCGGGCTGCCGACGATCATCTCCACCGGCACGGCGACACTCGCCGAGATCGATGCGGCGGTGCGTACGGCACGGGCGACCGGCAACGACGACCTCGTCGTCCTTGCCTGCACCGCCTCCTACCCGGCCCCTCCGGAGGCGTCCAACCTCCGCGGCATCCCGGTCCTGCGCGACGCGCTCGACGTCGCCGTCGGCCTCTCCGACCACACGCTCGGCATCGGCGCCTCGGTCGCGGCCGTCGCCCTCGGCGCGTGCGTGATCGAGAAGCACATCACGCTCTCGCGCCAGGACGGCGCCGTCGACTCCGACTTCTCCCTGGAGCCACACGAGTTCGCCTCGCTCGTCCGCGAGACCAAGATCGCCTGGCAGGCTCTCGGCGAGGCCCGGATCGGCCCGAAGACTGTCGAGCGCGAAGGGCTCCGCTTCCGCCGCTCCCTCTTCGTCACCCGCGACGTACGCGCCGGAGAGAAGGTCGGCCCGGACAACGTACGCTCCGTCCGCCCCGCCGACGGGCTGCCACCAGCCGACATCGACATCGTCCTCGGCCGCACCTTCACCAAGGACACCTCCGCCGGCACACCGCTCAGCTGGGACCTCGTCTGATCATCTCGCTTCCGCCAACTCATTCTGGATTCGGCATGACCGGCGACCGGGGTGCCACGGTGCTCAGTCTGGCAACCAAGGACCCTTCGCTGGCGAGTACAGAGTCGGCGAAGCGTCGAGGCCATCCCAGTAGATCCACAGGTGCCCACTTCGTGGACACCTGAACATCACCGTCGCGTCCATATACAGCCTGTCAACATCCGCAACCTCGGCGAGTTCGTCGAATGTCTGATCCTTAAGCAAGTTCCACTGATACGGGTGTGGAATGTCGCCGCTGGTACGAATCATGTAGCCACAAACACACTGAAACTTGGCCATCGGCCATTCACACTATCCCCTTGCTCCACGCCCTGAACGGCTCTCGCCGTGCGAGGCTTGGTGCAACCACAGCAACTGCTTGAGCCGTGTCTCGGACTAGATCAGTCAACATCCTGATCAACTCTTCACGTGTAACGTGTTCGACCTCGTGTTCAGGGGCAGGTTGCCAACCGGACTGCGAGACACAACGAACCTCAACCGGATCACCACCGCCGAAGCTCAATTGGCACTCGACTCCCTGCCCATAGAGGTCGACCTCTCCGACTTGACCCTCTCGGACAGACGCCATCAGATCCGGGGTGGCCTCGAGAAAGGTGGAGAGATCGTACGCCACATCGACGGGCCACTGCTTTCGACCGAAGCCCTCGATGCAGAACTCGGAACCCGCGGCAGCAGCCAATACCCCACAAGCAGCGATCGTAACTGCGAATGGGTCGTCCTCGACGACAAGTGCCATCGCTTCCTCCCGCTGCCCAGCGGTAGGAGTTCCAGGCCGAAAGGAAACTCGGAAGCCCCTCGTCATGGCCCCACCACAGGGTAGGCGGTCTTGAGGACGCCACCCGGTCTCGGCACCACCAAGACAGCAGTGGCCTCGACAATCGAGCCGTCAGGTCGAATCACCTGACCCATACCTGCGGGCAATCGGACTGAGTGGGGCCCTGCTCCCTCAACGTGAACATTTTTCAGGAACTCCGCTGCCGCATCGTTGTCGAGCCATTGCCCTTGGTCGTTACCTGTCGTTCGCGCTCGGTCTGTCAAAGCCCGTGTCCGTTTCGCTCCAGCTCCGTGATCACTGAAAGTGTGGCCGAACGTCTTCACACTCTTCGCCGACCAATTGACGACGTCGCAAGTATCGCTGTTGTGAACCAGGATCTCGTCGATGCCGACATGGAAGGTGTGGATTCCTTCAACGTTCAGGTTATACGCCACAGCGGAACGGCTCGTGACCCAACGCATCCCTTCGGCGCGCACAGTCGCGCCGCTGGCGCTAAGCATCCGCTCGCCCGGTCCAAGTTCGTCGGCCCGGTTCCACTTCTGTTCATCGACCGACCAGTACGGGTGGTCCTCCGTGGTCGTCAGAACACCACCGCCCTCCAGCACGAGGTCAGTCAGGGTGTCCCAGTGGACCCAGACGTTCAGGACAGTCCTGGCAACCTTCTTTCCCGTCTTGGGGTCAGTGGCCATGACCTTTTCGCCCGGTTCGATGTCCTCGATCGGCTTCGTCGACCCGTCGGCCATCAGGACGAGTGTGGTGCCGCTGAAGGAACATGCTGTTTTTGTGGCGTCAGTGAACTCGTCGGAGTACTTGCCGATCTTGACGGCCTTCAGACCCTTGACCGGGGTCGGCAGCGCGGTCACGATCTCGAAAGAGCAACTTGCGACACCGCCGCTCGTACATGCCTCCGGGTCGAAGACAAGTAACTTGAACGCGATCTGAAGCTCTTCGGGAATCGATCCATCTCCGCAGCGGATCCCGTGCACCAGACACCCGTAGACCTTCAACCCTTGCGTGTCCGCGTTCGCCGACTCTCCGTAGGCGGCCAGATAGTGGTCGATGGCCATCGCCTCGGCACCCGCATTGGTGAGCTCCGGATGCTTGATCTTCTGAACGTCGGCAATCCGCTCGATGTCGCCTTGAACCGCGACCGGGACTGTCACAGTCACCACCTCCGGTTTCGGCGGTGGCGGCGTGTCCCCGCCTCCGCCGCCGGGCACGAAGGGACGAGTCACATCCGGTCGTTCGCGCTCCCCGTCCCACACGATCAGACCAGTGGGATCACTGAACGTGATCGGATTCTGATTCGCATAGTTATAGGCATTCAGCGAACCAGGGCTGGCCGGATCCACGATCGGGTCGACCGTCAAGAAGATCCCCAGATAGGGGTCATACGGGCGGGCGCCGACGTGGAGGATCCCGGCGTCATCATCCCGGGTCGAACCCACGAACCCGATGTCACCCGGGAAGTTCTTCTCCTCCGGCAGTACCCCGCGGTCACCGCCAAAGGGACGGTTGCGACGCTGCGGGCTCGTCTCGACCATCCCGGTCGCGGTCGCGTCCTCAGCATTCGCGATGCCGTACTCCGGCGTCCCCTGGTAGTCCATCCCCCACGTGGTCACATCCGCCGGATCATTACCCGTCCGAGTCGCGACCGTCCGCCCCACGAACACATACGTACGCCGGGCATCGACAGCGGACTTGCTCGTGTCATGGATGAGCTCGAGACCGCCGGGCAGATAGACCGTCGTGACCGTCTTGGCCGCCTCACCGGACCCGGTGGTGACCTTGCGGATCACCCGGGCACCAGTCGTGTCGTAGAACCCGGACTGATCCCCACCCTCAGCAGCATCCGGGCCATCCACCCCCGCCAAGTGATGCTCGACATCCCAGGCAAGCGCCTGATCGGTGCTGTCACCGGTCGCAGGCGTCGGCCGGGTCAGCATCTGCCCGGCCGGGCTGTAGGAGTACGACCCCGCGATCCCGGCCACCGCCGGATCTGCGGTACCCGTCGAGGACACGCTCACCGTCGACGGCGCGTGCACCGGCCCCGCTGTCGCGGAGGTCGGGTAGTTATACGTCGCGGTGGCCTCACCCGCGTTGGTCCGATAGACCTGCGAGGTCCGGTTGAACGTCGCGTCCTCGAACTCGAAGCTCGCCGCGTAGCCATGCCCCGCCGGCAGATCCACGCTCGCGGGCATGGTCACACCGCAGATCTGGGAGTTGCTCGACCATGCGGTCTTGAGGCGGGCGAGACCGTCGTAGTTGAAGCACTCGGTCTCTTGCCACAACGTGTCGGCTGCGTCGTTGGCCTGCCGGTCAGTCCGGACGCTCTTGGTGTTCCCGGCCGTGTCGTAGGTGTACGTCAGCTGCTGGTCGAGTTCGGGACGGGTCTGCCGGTCGTACTGTGCCTCGGTCATGCGACCGGACCCGATCTCATACTTGTAGGACTGCCACGAGATCGTGCCGTAGGTGTTGCCGAGTGCGAGCTGGTCGATCTGGCCGTAGGCCGACCAGGCGGTGCCGACGACGTACTGGCCCATCGACCCGCCCAACCGGATCTCTCGACCGAGGCTGTCGTATTCAGTGGTCAGTTTCTCGGCGGCCAGAACCTGAGTGCCCCCTGACGCCACCGGGAAGTAAGAGGTCGAGGTCGGGAGCCCGTCGCCACGGTAGGCCTGGTTGGCCTTGTAGGTCCCAGCCAGGCCGGCAGGAATCAGACCCTCAGTGGCCCTCAGCTCGGTCTGAGTGCTGGTCGGGCGCCCCGCCGCGTCGTAAGCGTTGACCTTGGCGACATGGACCGGCTCGTTGTCCTTGTACTTCGTCGAGCTGGTCGGCAGGCCCTTCTTCAGAGTGTCGTAACCCCACCCGGAGATCTGATCCCCGCGGCTGCCGTCGCTGTTCGTTTCGTACAGTCCGGTCTGGCGGCTCAGGTCGTCATAGGTCGAGGTGAGCGTGTCACCGTTGCCGTCGGTGGCCTGGTAGACCCGTCCGAGCTGGTCGTAGACCGTGGTGGAGTCCCCGGCGTCGGGGTCACTGGTCGCGATCCGGCGCCCTCGCTGGTCGTAGTCATACGCCCAGGTGTTGTTCTTCTCGTCCTTGACGGTCTTCAACAGCCCCGTCGGGGTATACGAGTAGCGAGTCACGACCTTGGTCGCATCACTCGCATCGCTGGCTGGGGTGCCATCGGTGTGGCGCCAGGTCTGGGCGGTCCGACCTCGTGCATCGGCCACGGTCGTCGTAGCCACGGCGCCGTCGGGCGGGGTGGTGTGGGTCAGGTTCCCGTCGTAGGCATAGCGGGTGACCGGAGACTGGGTGGTGCTGCCCCATGTCGTCTTCTGGGTCAACGGTCTGGAGGCGCCGTCGTAGGTCGTGGTCACATGCTCGGGTGCCGCCGTCTGGGACTGGACGAAGGTGGCCGTGGGGATGCCGCCGGCAAGGATCTGGTTGTCGACATCGGAGACCCGGCCGACCGAGTCGTAGCCCGTCACGCTGATGACGCGGCCCTTCGCGACGGTGTTGTCGGCATTCGTCCAGCGGGTCTCCCCTTGTGTCTGAACGGGACGACCGAGGGAGTCGAAGATCGATACGCTGGTCAACTGCTCCGGATCACTGGCGGTGCCGGTCAGCGTCTTGGTGGTGATCGCATTGACCTTCGACCCGGTTCCCCTCACCTGGTAGGCGTAGGCAAGATCTGGGGTGCCTGTCGTGTTGCCGGGCATCGTCACCGACGCCAGGCGGCCTTGCGAGTCGTAGTCCGCGGTCGTGACGGCTCCGCTCGGGGCAACCGACTTGGTCGGCAAGGCCCACTTGGGGTCGTTGATCGTCGAGGTCTCGTGCGCGGTCAACGGGCCAGAGCCGTCGGGGTCCGCGCTCGTTGACGTCACGGTGGTGGCGGAGCGGCCATCGCTGGGGACGTAGTTGGTGGTCGTGGCGTTGCCGTCGGCATCTGTCACCTTCTCGACGCGCCCATATGCGTCGTAGGTGCTGGTGCCAGTCGTGACCCAACCAATCGGCCCGGACCCGTTCTCGCCGGTGTGGTCGAGCGTCTTGGACGCGGTGACCAGACCCTTGGTCGGCTCCGCACCAACCGACATTCCGTCGTAGGCCCACTGAGTTCCCTCGAGCAGATCCGTGGCCGACGGGGGCGCCGCGGCACAGGCGCCGTTGGCGAGCCTGGACTGCGAGGGGTATGACGTCAGCCCCTCAGCCGGCGCGGCCAGATCCCTCGGGTAAGTCGTGTACAGGCACGTCCGGTCCAGCGTCACGGGACCTGCGGAGGCGCTCGTCTTGGTGTAGGCGTAGTCGTTGCGCTTCACCTCACGGCCGGCACCGTCGTAGCCGATGGCGACATCCACGTGCTGGGTGCCGCCACCATCAGCGGTGGCACGAGGGGTTGTCGTCGCCGTCTTGCTCACATCGACCCGACGGGGGACCCGGTTACCGTCGGCTGCAACCGGGCTCCACAACTTGACCGTGTAGTCGGTCGCTACCGACTTGACCAAGTTCGCCCCTGCGTACGTGTCCACCTTCAGCACGCGGCCCGCAAGGGGACGCGCGTCTGGATCAAGACCCTGGCCGCCCGGCCCAAGGCCACGGTGGTAGGTCGTCACTGTCCTAGTACGCGGGTGTCCGGTCGGATCGGCATCAGGGTCCCCGACGCGTGTGGTGACCTCGGCGTAGCCACGCCATTGCGTCCAACGACGCTTGCGGTCCAGCACCGAAGGATCATCGGACTTGGCCCAAGCACCGTCGTTGCCACCCTCGTCACCGTAGGTGTAGGTCGTACGCACCGTCGCGCCGATGCCGGGGTCTTGCGAGACCTGGGTGGCGACGTACTTGTGGAACCAGTGTTTGGACTCAGGAAGACTGTCGTAGGCCGCCTCGGAGGGGAAACAGCGCCGGTGGTTGTTGGCGGGGTCTGGGTAGACACCGTCGATAACACAGCCGTGACCGGAGTAGGTGATCCCGGTCAGTGCGCCGAGCTCGTCCACGATTGTGTCGACGCGGGGTCGGTACATCGGAGGGCCGGCAGTCGTGCCGGGGTCGACCCGATTGTTCAGATGGGTCGCGCCGAGCGAGACGGACCCCGCGAGTGCGCCCTGGCCCGGCGTGGCGTGCCCGGACCGATGTGTGATCTTCGAGAGCCAGAGGGTCACCTCATCGCGCGGGTCCTGCTTCTTGGGAAACCCGTGGGTCAGACCGTACTCATCGACCGGAACGAAATTCGGTACACCGGCGGTGCCGGTGTTGGTCTCGGTGCGGACCCGCGCAAGTCGCTTGGTCGAGAAAAACGACGGCCACGACTGCGTCTCGCTCTTGCATTCTGCGCCGCTGGCGCAGACCAGGTCGAAGGGGACGTCGGGCCACTGATTCGCGTTCGCACCCGACAGCGCCGCGCCGGTGGCCTCGCTGCAGTCGTAGGAGCCCCGGCAGCGCTCGGCCACATCGAAGATCACCCGGGCAGCGGACGCTCCCGTCGAGCCGGTGCGGGTGCCGTAGGTGATCTTGGTCAGGTACCCGCCACGGTCATACCCGGCCGCTGTCCCGCCGCGTTCTTCCTCCGGAACCGCGCCGGTATTGGTGTTGGCCCGGTAGCGGTTGCGCTCAGTCGCCCAGTGGTAGGTCATCGTGTTCCCGCGCGGGTCGATGACCTGCCACAGGTTCCATCGCCATACGACCTCACTGCTCGAGGCCGCGAAAGTCGTGTCATGGCCCGGTTCACCAGCGTGGTTGCCATAGACCGGCATCCGCCACGAGGCCCCAGGCCCCTCCCCGTCAGCGACCTGACCGAACACATAGGTCGTGCCGTCAGTCGTGGTGAGCTCGAAGTGCTCGTTCGCACCACCCTTTACGCCGCGCCGAGTGATCGTGGACCCGTCGTCGTTTCGCAACTTGAACTTGCCTGCCCCGACGCTGACCAGCTCGCCCGCGTGCGCGCCGCCTGACAGGTTCAGAACCTCGCCACGCCAGCACTGGTCCCCAGTCTGACGCCCAGCGTTATTCGCACTCTTGGACTCGAAGTCGCCTCGATCGTCCGCACATGGCACATAGGTCCGTTCCAGGAAGCCTGCAGGCAGGTCCCACCCAAGGCCGGCCCATGAAGCTTGCACGTTGCTCGACCCGATCACCCCGTCGACCGAGCCCGAGTCATACGACAACGCCAGCGTGGGTGCCATGCCCGAGGCGACCGGCGGAGTCCGCAACGGATACGACCACGTGAACGAGCCGGCTGAACCGCCCGCCGACCACGTCGAGGCTGGCCCCAGCGACGATGCCTTCCAGTCGCCGCCATCACCGCTCGGCTCCGAGACCGTCATCACCACTGCGTCAGCCGCCGACGCCAACGCGACCGCATCCGTGGTCTTCCCACTGGCGCTCTCGTCGGTGTCGTCCTCGGACGTCTCCGCGGGAACAGTGGCGACCAGGCGGCCCTTCGAGTCTCGGCCGGTCTCCAACCAGACGCCCTGCTGACACTTCTTGGCCTTCGGCGTCTCCAGCACGCAAGCCGGATAGGCAACCAGCCGCAGGCGGTTCTCCCAACCGCCACCGGCAGGAGCGTTCTTGCCGATGTACTCCGAGACATCGATTGCAACCTCGAGCCCCGACACAGCCGCATCCGACCGGCTGCGTTCGCCCGACTCGCTGGTGACGCTCGCGGAGTCTTCGGCGGCGAGGTGGACCACCGGGCCCCATGTCCCTGCAGCCTTCCGAGCCTCCTTCGCACGCTTCCCAGCCACGACGTCTACTGCCACCTTGGTCTTCGCCAAAGTCTTCTTCGCAGGCGCTGCCGCGGACTCGCTGGCCGTTGCAGTCGCATTGTCGGTTGGCTCGTCCGTGGTCTGCTCGGTGGCCTCACCGGTTGCCGAGATCCATACGGGCAACTCACCGGCCTGAACCGACTTGGCGTCGGTCTCGGTCGGAGCCACCTCCATCGTCAGCGTCTCGGTGCCCGTTGTCGCGCCCGCTGCCGGGTCCGTGCCCTCGACAGGGGCGGGGTCTTCCTCTTCGACCGGGATGTCAACGGCCCCCGGGTCGGCGGCTGTGACGGCATCCGTCGACTCGGGTTCAAGACACGGGGCATCGTAGGTCGTGGCGCGCTGGGACTGGCCGTCCTCATCTCCACAAACGATCTCGTCGGCTGCCAGCGCAGGCGCTTCGTACGGCACCGGCCCCGCCGACAAGCCAGCAATCACCGCCGCCGCCACACCCGTGGTGACGAGCGTCTGCAGGGCACGACGGAACTGGTTTCGGCGGGCAATGGTCGGTTGGGCGATGTTCACAGCGTTCGTCCTGAATCTAGAACCCGGAAGGCCGGTCAAATCTGGTCGGAGAAATCAAGCGGCGGGCGGGGCTCTGACGCGGAATTGATCCGCGTCAGAGAGCCCCGCTAGGCGCTTACGGGCTGGTGTTCCGGACCTCGCGAGAAACCAGGAAGGCGCCAGTTGGATCCAGTGGTCCGGAGTAAACTCGAACCTCGTCCAGGGCGCCATCGAAGAGCGCGCTGGGCGCGCTCCCGCCGTTGGGATATGCCCCCAGCAGCAACGGGGTCAGCGCATTCTCGTTCTGGTCGACCGGATCGTTGATCGCGGCCGAGCCAGCCTCATGACCATCGACATAAAGCCGGATCCTCGCCGGACTCGGTTCATAGACTCCGGTCAGATGCACCCACCCGCCGGTAGCCTGCTCCAGCGTCACCTTCGGAGAGAGAACGTCGACCCAGCCACCCGGGGAGGTCTTCAAAGAGAATGCCCATTGGTCGTGGAAGAGGCCCATCCTCGCGCGTGCCCAGTTGTCATTGGCGCCGGGGAATGCCGCCACCAACGACCACCTGCCATAACCGGCTGGATCCAGCTTCACCCACGCTGATACCGAGAAACCTTCGTGAAGATTTACCAAGTTGGCCGATTCGCCCGAGGAGGTCGCATACTGCGAGGACCCGTTCAACGACAGCGCTTTGTCATCGGCGGCCCAGGTCACACTGCCTGATCCGACGGGGTCATAGGACTGATCATGACCGGCGACGTAGGTTGGCGAACCGTGCAACGACAACGCAGCCGCATCGGACGGCGCGGAGTCAGTGCTATTGCCGTCCAGTCGCCACTGGTGTGAGGTCGAAGCCCCCATGACCTTGAACTTCTTCACCCGCGGGTCCGACACATTCCCTGCGACATCGGCGGCGGTGGCTGTGATCCAGTCCGGGCCCATGTGCCCCGATCGCGTCACTTCTACGGCACCTCCCAACGACGTTGGGCTTTTCGAAAGTGGCGTCGCCGATGTCAAGAACCCGTACTTGTACTGACGCACGTCCTTGTAGAGGTCCGCGGCGGTCGAGGACGGGTAGTACATCTTCAGCTTGACGCCAGACCCATAGGAGGCGAGCTTGGGCGCCTCGATCGTTGGCGGGGCGGGCTTCTTCGTGTCCACCACGATTGTCCACGCACCGTAGGCCGGGCCCTCGAAGCCATGATTGTCTTCGCCGCTCACCGTCCAGGAATAGGTCCCATCAGGCAGGGACTTATCGACCGTCCACGCCACCTCAGTGCCAGATTTATACAGATAGGAGTCATGGGCGACCACCGTTGTCCCCGAAGAGTTCTTGATCACGTGCCGAAGACGCGACGTGTCATCTGTGTCGGGGTCAGACACCGTCGCCACCAGACGCGGGTAGTGGGTCCGGACCCACGCCTTGGAGTCGTACCAGACACCCGGCTCCGATGAGGAGTTTCGCACGCTACGGCTTGACGGCTCGTTCGGTGCTCTGTTATAGATCACGATCAACTTTGGGTAGATCGAGCCACTGTCCGAATAGTCGCGCCACGACAATTCGTTCGTCTCGTCGCGCGCATACATGCCGAGCCGCATACGGTCATAGCCATGGCTCAAGTCAGATACGAGACCGGCCTTGACATCCCACTCGTTCTCGATGTTGGTCGAGCAGCGGTCCCGATGGCCGCGGGCCTGGAAATTATTGTCCTGCCAGTCAATTTTGTCAGGTCCTGGCCAGGACACACCCTCCCCGAAAGCTTCGACCGTCCACACCTGGATGCCGGCACCCGAGGTGTTGCAAGCGTGCTCAGGCGAGTGAACCTGCCGATGCAGAAACTTCGCCGAGAGAATCTGCTTGCCCGCCAGCGCACCGATCTCGAACTTGTAGAACGAGCGCGCCTTCTTCGGCGCCGAAGAATAGTTCTCAAATCCGACATTCGGCTTCACGCCAGCCGGCGCACCCCACCACTCCTGACCGTCGGACCACACCATCGCCCACTCCGGCATCACATCAGGCTGGTTGAAGTTCGGATCCAGAACAGCCGGAAAGCGGGTACTCGGATCGGTCAGCATCGCTCGATCCGGGATCAGCCGCAACCGGCCGTTCCCCGACCATGTCCCCGACGAACCCGACTTGACGGAAGATCCCGAGCGGGACGCACCGGAGTCACCCGCCGGAATTAGTTCGAGTCCCATGGTGCTCACCCGCGCACCAGGGGGTCCATCGATCAACTCACGCAGTTCACTCTTGGAATCCGGAATTTCCTGGGTCGCCTCAGCAGCGCGCTTCCGGCGCTCGATCGCGAACTGCTCCTCAGCCGACAGCGTCTCGATCGGGGACGGCTCGCCCGCATCCCACTGTTGCGGCAAGTGGGTGGCAAACACCACCGCCCCGGCATCGTTCGCTGCCCTGATCCGGCCCTGGTCATCGGTCGAAACCTTGAGCCCATCCGTGACCATGTCGAAGCCGAACTCCGAGACCTCAGGCAGAGCCGCTGCCTCCGCAGTATGCAAAATCAGATAGGTCGAGAAGCCGCCCGAATACGAGCCCACGACCAGGTCCACATCCGGCAGCACTCCGAAAAAGGTCGCCAAGTTCCCGTCCAAGACTGGCTCAGGCAGCGCCGGAAACTCCTCCGGCCACGACAACGACAGCGACTCGCCCGCGGGCGAGGTCATCTCCACCAGGGGGCCATCCCCATCCGCGGATACAGAGAACGAGACAGGCACAGCAGCGGGCATCAAGCGCCCCGACTCGGAGTCGACCTCAAGCGACTCGTCAACGTCGAGCCATTTGCCCTCCCGGCGAACCCTCGAGGGCAGCGCGGTGATCTCCGCGGTCAGCCCGTCCACGCCGGGCATCGCAGTGACAAGCTGGTTGGGAGTGGTCAATGAGTCCACCACGACGGGCTCACCAGTCGCTTCAGCCTCAGCCTGCGCGTCGGATTCCTCCGCCAACAACGCCGAACGACCACCGATCGCTGCCTGCGCCACGGCTCGAGATGGCGCGGCAGCACCCGCGACGACGACCAGCAGGCCTGACACGAACGCCAGTGCCAACGTGCCGGCTACAAGCCGTCGAGCGTGCTCGAACGCACCACCACGACACAAGGAAGGGACAAGACCATTGACCCGGAACAACCCGGCCTCCATAGCAACAGATCGGACATGAAGCTCCTCCGATCCCCAGCCGGCCAAGCAGGCAGACGCTAACCCCGAGGGGCATCTTGCCGCAGGTAAAGTCTGGCGCCGTTACCAACGCGTGGACATGAACTCACCATCCAGCCCCCTCGGCCACGCGTCAGACCCGTTGGCGCTGTTACTGCCGCGACGGTTGACGGTGGAGATCCCGTTCGCCGTCGAGGGCCAGGAGCCCGTCGACGACTTGCGCGGACCCCCGGCCGTCGACCTTGGCCCAGCAGGCGGCGCTCAGCCACTTCCCCTGAAGCCTCCAACCTCGGCCGTATCCCGGTCCTGCGCGACGCGCTCGACGTCGCCGTCGGCCTCTCCGACCACACGCTCGGCATCGGCGCCTCGGTCGCGGCCGTCGCCCTCGGCGCGTGCGTGATCGAGAAGCACATCACGCTC
>NZ_JACIXG010000048.1 GCF_014360585.1 Nocardioides sp. | reverse complement strand
GACGAAACTGCAGTTTCGTCGCCCACAACTACCGATTCGGCCCGCCAGAAGTGGGGACTCGGCGAGAGAGGGTCAGCCGACGGTGATGTTCTCGAACTCGACCGGCTTCTTGGGGGCGCCGGTGCCGTCGCCACCGGCCTCGGCCACGCCGGCCGCGCCGACCTCCTGGAGGGTCTTGATGGCGGCCTCGTCGAGGGTGCCGAAGACGGTGTAGGCGGGCGGGAGCTGGGTGTCGCCGAAGACCATGAAGAACTGGCTGCCGCCGGAGTTGGGCCGGCCGGTGTTGGCCATCGCGAGGGTGCCGGCGGGGAAGGTGTCGCTCTCCTCGAACTCGTCGGGGATCGTGTAGCCCGGGCCGCCGGTGCCTTCGCCGGTCGGGTCGCCGCACTGCAGCAGCTCGAAGCCGGGGTTGTTGCCGAGACGGTGGCAGCTGGTGCCGTCGTAGTAATCCTGCGAGGCCAGCGACAGGAACGAGTTGACGGTGCAGGGCGCCTTGTCGGCGTCGAGGGTGATCGCGAGCGGGCCGACGGAGCTGTTGATGGTCGCGGCGACCTTGCCCGTGTACTGCGCGGTCTTCTCCGGCGCGTCCACCTCCTTCGAGGCGCCCATCGGGTCCTTGGAGTAGTCGCAGCTGGTCGAGCCGGGCTTCACGATCGACTTCCAGTCGCTCGACTCGCTCGATTTCGGGCCCTTGCTCTCCTTCGCCTCGCCGGAGTCGGAGTCGGAGTCGCCGGAGTCCGAACCACAGGCGGAGAGCGTCAGGAGCAGGGCAGCGGCAGCAGTGGCCGAGAGCGTACGAGTCAGCATGCCCAGATGCTAGGGGAGCCGTCCGAATCCACCCGCGACCGACCCTGCGTGGCGAGGCCGCCCACACTCGTCTCCAGCATCGGTGCAACGCACTATCGCACATCCTCCTCGCCTGCCGCGATACTGCACCAGCCTCGGCCTGACCCAGAACGCCACGACAGGGGAGGGTTCGGCTAGCCTCCAGCCGTGCAACTGCTCTCCCTGCGATTCGAGCTCGACGACCTGACCCGGCCCGAGGTCATCCGGATCCTCGAGGACCACCTCGAGGACATGTACGCGGTGACGCCCGCCGAATCGGTGCACGCGCTCGACCTCGAGGCACTGAAGGTGCCCGAGATCGCTTTCTGGTCGGCCTGGGAGGAGACCGAGCTCGTCGGTTGCGGTGCGCTGAAGTCTCTCGGCGAGGGCGACTACGAGCTCAAGTCGATGCGCACCACGGCAGCAGCCCGAGGCCGCGGTGTCGCGACCGCGATGCTGCGCCACCTGCTGGCCGAGGCGAGGTCACGGGGCGGCCGTCGAGTGCTCCTGGAGACCGGGACCGAGGACTTCTACCAGCCGGCCCGGCGCCTCTACGCGGGCAACGGCTTCACCGAGCGCCCGCCTTTCGGCAGCTACGTGCTCGACCCCAACTCGGTCTTCTTCGAGCTCTCGCTGTAGTAGTCGGCCGACGGAGCGCCCCGCCGGAACAGCAGGTCGTCGAGCGCGAGCTTCGTGCGGCGTAGGACGATCAGGTAGACCGCGATCGCGAGCCAGCCCAGGTCGCGCAGGGTGTCGGCGAGATAGGTGGGGTCGGCCGAAGCGCCGCCACCGCCGAAGCAGCCGCAGTCGATGTTGAGCCCGCGCGCCCATGCGGCGGTGATCCCGACGATGAAAGAGCACAGCCCGAGCGCCGTGGCCAGCGCGGCCGTCCGGGTGAACAGTCCGAGGATGAGCAGCACCCCGAGCACGATCTCGGCGATCGGCATCGCGATGGCGTACGCAGGCGCGAGCTGCCACGGCAGCAGCTGGTAGCCGCGCACCGCCTGCTCGGTGATCGCCGGCTCAGGCAGCTTTGCGAGCCCGGCGGAGAGAAAGATGAAGCCGAGGTAGAGGCGACCGGCGAGACCGATCCAGCCCAGGCTGGACTCGTTGAGAATGGCCGCACGGGTCCTCATGAGAGCACCACCCAGGAGGTGCGGAGCACGCCGAAGACGACGAACGCCGCCACGACCGCATATCCGGTCCACAGCAACGGCGCGGGGGAGATCTCGTCCCGGATCTCCCGCCGCACGAACCACACCCCGAGCACGAGCACGGCCGCGGAGACCGCGACCAGGCCGACGACGTACCAAACCTCGTTCACCTGGACAGGGTGCCACAGCCACGGCTCGCAACCACTGCCAAGACGCCCACCCTCAGCGCATCTTCAGGCTCCGAGCCACCTTCTCAGGAACGAGACTCACGGCTGCAGCCACCAGGGGCTGGTGTAGGCGATGCCCAGGTCGTTGCAGGGATGGCCGTCCGGCCCCGGCGTCGCGTTGACCTGAGTCGGGTCGCTGACCCGCAGCAGCACCCAGTCACCGTCGTCGTAGGAGACCGGGATGGTGACCGAGACCGGTTCTCCGACGCGGAACGGCACGACATCTGCCACGACCGGGGCGGACGGTCCCGGACGCAGCACCTGCAGATGGAGCTCTCGGCCGGCCCACTCCTCGTCGCGGGCGAGGTCGAGCGTGAACCGCATGTCGCCGCCGCGTCCGGGGACCACCGAGCCCATCCGGTGCTCGACGCCGTCCAGCGTCGCCACGGCGTCGACGCGCAGCCCTGAGGTGCGGGTGGCGAAGAACCGCCGCGCCCGCATCGCCTCGAAGACCCCGCCGCGATCGTGCGACAGCACCCACAACCCGGTCCGTCCCTTGCCCTCCGGATGTCCCCAGTCGGTGCCGTGCTCGTCGGTGACACCGCTGATCCCGGTGCGCCAGCCGGCGTTGAGGCACTGACACAGCGGCGAGGGCTTGCCGTCGGCGTATCCCTCGAAGAGGTAGTCGTCGCCGCGGTTGAACATCTCCAGCGACACCATCCGCTCGCGGGCGCGGGCGTCGAAGCGGAACCCCTGGAACCGGAACGGCTCCCGCCCGGGATGGTTGAAACCCGCGAGCCCGTCGGACCCGCCGTCGATCAGCGGCGTGGCGGGGGAGCGCACCAGCCAGTCGAAGAACGGCCGCATCGCGCCGACGTCGATGATGTCGGTGAAGTGCTCGGTGCCCCACACGTTGATGTGGCCCAACAACGGCTCCGACCACTCGAACCCGCGGATCGCGGTGAAGGTGCCGTCCGCGTTGGCCGCGTCGGCCAGCTCGCGGGTCCGCTTCCAGTCCGAGCGGGTGAGGCCCCCGAGCTGCTTGTACGCCGGCGGCAGCAGTCCCGCTAGCGCATCTCCCAGGATGTTGTCGGAGACGGTGGCATGGTCGGTGAGCGCCGCGACGTCCAGGCCGGCGCTGCGCATCGAGTCGAAGGCCAGATCGGGGTCGCCGTCGCCGTCGGACATCAGCGTGTGGTTGTGCAGATCGGCGTGGACCAGCGTGGTCCCATGGGAGAGGCGCGATGTCCGGCTCGCCCCGATTCCGGGGCGTGCGGTCGCCGATGCTGCCGCTCCCGTGAACGACGACGACATCGAGGCCATCAGGAGCCCGGCTCCTGCCGCCCCCAGCGCGGTACGTCTGGTCAGTGGCCGGGTCATCGCCCGGCTGGTCCCTTGGTGCGGTTCATGTCCGAGGCACATGGACCTATTTGACGCAGATCTCGGCGGCGTACGAGAGGCTTTCAGCCCAAGGGCCGGTGAAGTTCGGCGGGTGGCGAGCTAGGACGCCTGGCCGGTCAGCGGATCGCGATCGGTGAGGCAGTAGAGCTGTCCGTAGGGCGCACGCATCACCGTCCACCACTCCAGGACGCCGACCGTCTCGGCGCCGAGCGCCTCGTGGCGACACGTCTCCGTGGCACGGTCGGCGACCGCGAGATCCGGATGCGCCCGGACCTCGCCGGCCTCCTCGTCGAGCTGTTGCAGGAGGATCCGCAGCCCGCCGTGCGGGTCGGGGTCGGCGAGGCGTACGAACTCCGGGGACTTCGTCTGCTCGGGAGCCCGTCCGGTGATCTCCGTCCAGAAGGCCACCTCCTGCTCCCAACGGGAGCGGGGGATGTCGATGCACACCTGATCGAGCACTCGCGAGGGCTCCGTGCGCGCGCAGCTCGGCGTGGTGCCTTCGCCGAGCGTGTGGCAGAAGAGCAGGCCGCCGGGGGAGCGCATCACCGGAACGCCGTCGTAGGTCCATGCCGAGCTCGCCCCGAGGGAGACCGACCGCTCCAGCGCGGCTGCGCGGTCGACGGCGTCGAGATCGATGTGGAGCCGCGGCTCGACCTCTTCGATGGCCTGCATCTTCAGCCAGGCGTCGCCCTTCTGCGGTACGAGGGTGACGAACTGTTCATCCTCACCGCGAGGCGGCGAGACCGCCCAGCCCGTCGCGGCCGACCAGAACTCGACCGCCTCCTCCCAGCCAGGACGCGGGACATCGAGAAAGAGATGGAACCAGGCAGGTACGCCAGCGGTGCTCATGCCTGTCGACCCTACGCGCGCGAGGAGTCGCTTCGCGGCAAAACGACGCACGCCGGGGCGCACCACGAATGCGGCGCGCCCCGGCGTGTGCGGGACGGGATCAGCCCTGCTGAGAGATCCCGAACTGTACGTTGCCGGAGTCATCCATTCCGGCGTCGAGGACCTTGTCGTCGAGCTCGGCGGCGGCACCCTGGTCGAGGAAGACCCGCGCGCCCTCCTGCTCGATGACCTGGTCGGCACCCTCGGGCTCGGGAACCAGGGCGGCGCTCAAAGCACCGTCCGGTTCTGCGTTGGCGGCGAGCCGGAGGCCGGCGCCCTGGGCCTGCTCGGAGATCGAGCGGACGATTGTGGTGGCGTTCTCGGTCAGCTGAAGCATGTCGAGATCTTCCATGGTTGGGTACGGAGTACCCACCCCACCATTCCTCACGATCTGGCCTCGTTCAAGCCCGAGGCGCATCCGGCGTGCCGGATCAGCCCAGGTCGGCGCCGTAGACCTTCGTGACGGCGATGGTGATGAGCACCCGTCCCTGGCACCCGAGCGATTAATCGGCGGCGGCGATGCCGGAGAACGGCTAGGTTGCCCGGAACCCGCACCGAAGGAGACCCCACATGCGTGCATTGATCGGCCGATTTCTGGTGGCGATGGGGCTGGCATCCCTGCTCCTCGTCACACCCGCCAACCCCGCGACAGCCGCCGAGGACGACATCCTCGACCGCCTGCTCGCCATCGAGGGCGTCAGCCTGATCCAGGAGAAGCCCGTCCAGGGCTACCGCTACTTCGTCCTGAACTTCACCCAGGCGGTCGACCACCGTCGGCCAGACGGTGACACCTTCCAGCAGCGGTTCACGGTGCTCCACAAGGACACCGCCCGCCCCACGGTGTTCCAGACCAGCGGCTACAACGTCTCGACCAACCCCGGCCGCAGCGAGCCGACCCGGATCGTCGACGGCAACCAGGTCTCGATGGAGTACCGGTTCTTCACCCCGTCCCGCCCCGCCCCGGCCGACTGGGACGACCTCGACATCTGGCAGGGCGCCAGCGACCAGCACGCCATCTTCGAGGCGCTCGAGCCGATCTACGCAGCCAAGTGGCTCTCGACCGGCGGCTCCAAGGGCGGCATGACCGCGACCTACTACGAGCGCTTCTACCCGAGCGACATGGACGGCGTCGTCGCCTACGTCGCGCCCAACGACGTGGTCGACAGTGAGGACTCCGCCTATGACGACTTCTTCGCGAGCGTCGGCACCGAGGACTGCCGCAACCGCATCAACGGCGTCCAGCGAGAGGCGCTCGTGCGCCGGGAGGCGCTGAAGGCAACGTACGCAGACATGGCTGCCAAGGAGGGGTACACCTTCAAGACCGTGGGCAGCCTGGACTCCGCATACGAGATGGTCGTGCTCGACTTCGCCTGGGCCTACTGGCAGTACGCCGGCACCTCCGCGTGCTCGAACATCCCGGCCGACGCGGCGACCGCGACCGACCAGCAGATCTGGGACGTGGTCGACAACTACTCGGGCTTCAGCTTCTACACCGACCAGGGCCTCAGCCCGTACACGCCCTACTACTACCAGGCCGGCACCGAGCTGGGCGCGCCGACGATCGGCTTCCCGCACATCGAGGACGACCTGATCCGCTATGGCTACCAGGCGCCGCGCAGCTTCGTCCCGCGCGAGATCGACATGCGGTTCGACCCGTCGGCGATGCGCGACATCGACTCGTGGGTGCGCAAGCACGCCAACCAGATGCTCTTCGTCAACGGCGAGGCCGACCCGTGGGGCGCCGAGCCGTTCCGTCTGGGCGCCAAGGCCAAGGACTCCTACGTCTTCACCGCACCGGGCATGAACCACGGCGCCAACGTCGCGGGCCTGGTCGCCGACGAGCGTGAGCTCGCCACCGCCCGGATCCTGGAGTGGGCGGGTGTCGCGACCGCCGCGGTCGAGGCAGACGCGGCGAAGGCGAAGCCGCTGGCGGCGTACGACGCGAAGCTCGACAAGCATGACCTGCGCAAGGAGCGGAGCATGCGGCCTTGAGCAGATGCTGAGCCGTTAGGGCTTGTCTTCGAGCGCGCTCGAAGCCATAGCGTCTGAGGTATGGATCTTGGACTCCACTACTTCAGCTTCACCCACCCCGAGTGGGAGACCACGCTCGCCGACAAGCTGACCGAGACGGCCCGTATCGCGGACGAGGGGGGCGTCGACCTGTTCACCGTCATGGACCACTGGTTCCAGATGGAGCAGGCCGGCGGCCCCTTCGAACCGATGCTCGAGGGCTACACCACGCTCGGCTACCTGGCCGGGATCACCGACAACCTCCGCCTCAGCCTCCTCGTCACCGGAGTGACCTACCGCCACCCCGGGCTGCTCGCCAAGACCGTCACCACGCTGGACCAGCTCTCCGGCGGCCGCGCGCTTCTGGGCATCGGCGCGGCTTGGTACGAACGCGAGCACCAGGGCCTCGGCGTGCCCTACCCGCCGACCGCCGAGCGGTTCGAGCGCCTGGAGGAGACCCTGGAGATCTGCCGCCAGATGTGGTCGGAGAACGACGGCGCCTACAAGGGCAAGCACTACCAGCTCGCCGAGACCCTCTCGCTCCCGCAGCCCGTCAACGGCACGGTCCCGATCCTGATCGGCGGGGGAGGGGAGAAGAAGACCCTCCGCCTGGTCGCCAAGCACGGCCAGGGCACCAACCTCTTCGGCGGCCCCAGCCCCGAGGCGGTCGAGACCGTCAAGCACAAGCTCGAGGTGCTGCGCGGCCACTGCGACGACCTCGGCACCGACTACGAAGCGATCGAGAAGACCATGCTCTTCCAAGGCCCCTCGGTCGAGGACCCGGACGCCTTCTCGAGGTCGATGGAGGAGTACGCAGCCCTGGGCATCACGCTCGTCGGGCTGATGCCGACCCCGTACGTCGACCCGGTGCCGTGGGCCACCTCGCTGGTCGACCTGGTGCCGCGGCTGCAGTCCATCTGAGTGCCGGTCTATCGCCCCCGTCGCAGCGTGGCGGCGATGATCGCGCGGGTCTCGGCGGGGTCGATGACATCGTCGATCTCGAACACCCGGGCCGCGTTGAGGGCGCTGGCCTGCTTGCGGAACTCCTCCGTGAGCACGGCCACCCGCTCCTCCCGCTCAGTCTCAGGCATCGCGGCGAGCTCGGCAGCCATGGAGAGGCGTACGGCGCCCTCCAAGCCCATCGGCCCGAGATGTGCGTCGGGCCAGGCGACGGTGAGCAGCGGCCGGTGGGTGCTTCCGCCGAGCATCGCCTGCGCGCCGAGGCCGTAGCCACGGCGCAGGATCACCCCGACCAGCGGCGTCGACAGCTGAGCGCCGGCGACAACCATCCGGGACGCGTGCCGGACCAGGCCGCCGCGTTCGGCCTCCGGGCCGACCATGAACCCCGGGGTGTCGACCAGCGAGACCACAGGTAGCCCCCAGCGCTCGCAGAGCGCGAGGAAGTCGGCGGCCTTGACCGACGCGTCACTGGTGATCGCGCCGGCCAGGTGCGTGGACTGGTTGGCGACCACGCCGACCGGGATCCCGTCGATGCGTGCCAGCGCGGTGACCAGCTCCGGTGCGTACGCCTCGCGAAGCCAGGTGACCGAGTCGATGTCGGCGAGCGCCTCGACGACAGGGCGTACGTCGAAGGCTTCGCGGTCGTTGTGGGGGAGAAGCGTCCGCAGGTCGGCCTGGTCGTCGGCCTCGCCACCATCGGCGGCCGGCTCGAGGTGGGACAGGACGGCGCGTACGGCCTGGACGGCTGCCGCCTCGTCCTCGACGAGCAGGTCGATGACGCCGTTGGTGGTCTGGTCCTTGACAGGACCGATCTCCTCCGGCGTGAAGGTCCCGAGCCCGCCGCCGGCGATCATCGCCGGGCCGGCCATGCCGAGGTTGGCGTCGGGGGTGGCGATGCGGAGATCGGCGGAGCCGGCGAGCACCGCGTTGCCGGCGAAGCAGCGCCCGGAGACGACCGCGATACGTGGCACCACACCCTCCAGCTCGCCCCAGAGGGCGAACGAGCCGACGTCGAGCGCGGAGACCAGCGGGATGTCTGTATCGCCGGGGCGACCGCCACCGCCCTCGGTGAAGAAGACGGCCGGCAGCCGCATCCGGCCGATGATCTCGATGAGCCGGTCCGACTTGCGGTGCCCGCGCATGCCCTGCGTACCGGCCATCACCAGGTAGTCGTAGGACAGGACCGCACACGGCATCCCGGCGACGGTCGCGGTGCCGCCGATGATGCCGTCCGCAGGGGTCTCGACGACGAGATCGGCCAGGTCACGGCGCCGCTCCTGGGCCGCGGTGATGAACCTCCCGTATTCGACGAACGAGCCCGGATCGATCAGATCCCCGATGTTCTCCCGAGCCGTACGCCGCCCCTTGGCGTGCCAGCGGGCGACCTTGTCGGTCCGCGCCGCATCCGTGGTCAGGAAGCGGCGGGCGTGCAGCTCGGTCAGTCCGGTGGCGGGCGTCTCGTCGGTCACGGGGCACATGGTGCCACGGGTGCCGGTGGTCGTCCGGCGGTTATCCGGTGACGATTCGGGAATGGGCGGCGTCACGGTCGTCGCGCTGCTGGATCAGCTCCTCGACCTGAGTCGGAAGCGTGGTCTCGAAAGCGAGGGCAACATCGGGCCGAAGATCGCGTCGGCGCTGAGCACGGCGCACACGATGGTGACGGAGGGCAGGCCTGGTCACAGCCTGGCGATCGTGCGCAACAGGCCCGGAAAACGGGCGTCGAACTCATCGAGCCGGAGGCGGACGTACGTGCCATTTCCGGCGCCGCGCTGGTGGATCAGGCCGGCTTCGCGGAGGACGCGCCAGTGGTGCGTGCGTGTCGACTTGCTGACCGGCAGGTCGAACGAGCTGCAGGCACGCTCGGCGCCCGACGTGTCTTCCAGGAGCTCGAGCACGACCCGACGGCGCTGCGGATCTGCCAGCGACTTCAGCACGCGGTCCAGGTCGACCTCAGCCAGATCCGGGACGGTGAACTCCACAGTGCAGACTCCTGGACGACGTACGAGATATATCGTACCTTGAGGTACGACAACTATCGTACCCCTAGGAGGTCGCCATGCTGCTCGTCCTCGACGTGAACGAGACCCTGCTCGACGTCAGTGCGCTCGACTCGCTCATTTCGGACGTCGTCGGCATGCCCGGCGACATCGCCCGACGAATCTGGTTCGACCGGATGATCCGCAGCTCCATGGCGATCACTGCGGCGGGCGGTTATGTGGCCTTCGGGGCGCTCGCTGCCGCCGCGCTGCGCGACGTCGCCGGCGAGCGCGGGGGAGAGGTCTCCATGGCCCAGATCGAGCGCCTCGCCGAGGGAATCAGGACGCTGCCCGCACATCCTGACGTCGCGCCCGGGTTGCGGCGGCTTCGCGCGGACGGGCACCGGGTCGTGACGCTGACCAACTCGGTGCTCGAGGTCGCCGAGGCGCAGCTGAGGTCCAGTGGACTGATCGATCTCGTGGACGCGGTGTATTCGGCTGACGAGGCTCAGCGTCTCAAGCCGGCGGGGGAGCCGTACCGGTTGGTGCTGGAGCGCGAACATGCTGACCACGCGATGCTGGTTGCCGCCCATGACTGGGACGTGACAGGTGCCGCCTTGGCTGGGCTGGACACCGCGTTCCTCGGCAGAGAAGGGCGGATGCCCTTCTCTGCGATCGCCGAGCCGACGTACGTCGCCCGTGATCTCCTGGAGCTCGCTGACCTGCTCGCCGCGAACTGATCGAGCAAGTCGGGATCGTCGGGACGAGGGGTAACCAGGCCGGCTCCGGTCAGATGTGCCAGGTGACGGTATCGGCGAGTGCGGCTCGGGACGTGCGGAAGCCGTTGACCGGATGGTCGAGGTCGGCGTACCCGAATGAGATGCCCACGACGACGCGGCGGCCGTCGGGGATGTCGAAGTACTCGCGCAGGAACGATGAGTACGACGCGAGGGCGGCCTGGGGTGCGGCGGCCAGGCCCAGACTCTGGGCGCCGAGCAGGAAGGTGTTGATGTAGAGGCCGCAGTCGACCGCGCCGTACACGCCGAGGTCGGCCTCCGTGGTGATGATGGCGACGTGCGGGGCATCGAAGAGCTCGAAGTTGCGCAGGCCCTGGCGCAGGGTCCCGTCGGTGTCACCTTTGACGATGCCGACGCTGTCGTAGAGCTGGAACCCGCACGTGCGCCGGCGCTCGCGGTACGTGCCGGTATAGGCGGCCGGGAACTCGAAGTCCGAGGCAGCGGGCTGGCTGAGCACGTGCTCGAGGAGGGCCTTGCGGAACCGGTGAGTGGCCTCGTCGCTGGTGATGACGACCTGCCACGGCTGTGTGTTGCACCACGACGGGGTGCGCTGCGCGAGCGCGAGCAGACGCTCGATCGTCTCTCGCGGGACCTGGTCGGGCAGGAACTGGCGGCAGGTCCACCGATCGTCGAGCAGGCTGGCCAGCGTCGTGGCGGGGTCATGGGGGTCTGGCATGCGCACTCCTGGCGTGTGGTCCTGTTTCGAGACTGGCAGCCTAGCCAGACTGGTTCGGAGGGCCCGTACGAGGAGTATCGGCTGACCGAGAAGGGATTCGACCTTTACCCGGTGCTGATGGCGATCAGGGACTGGGGCGACGCCTACATGGCACCTGAGGGACAGCCGGTGCGTTATCTGCATCGAGAGTGCACGGGTGAGGCCCACGTCCGGCTCGCCTGCGACGTCTGTGACGAGCCGATGACCGCCCGTGATGTGACCGTGGCTCTGGGGCCAGGTCTCATGGACGGGGGAGTCGTGGGCGAGGCACCAAGGACGTAGATTGACATAATGTGCATTATCGGCGAATAAGTGATGTTGGCGTCCAAGCGTGAAAAGCCGCTTGTGGTCACTCGTGCGGCTCGGGCGCCACCGCCGTCTCCCGCAGCACTTCACGTGCTGGTGAGAGCAGCACGGCGTCGCGAGTGTCGGAGGCCGTCGCCTTGACGTAGATCCCGGTCGTCTTGAGGTCTTCGTGTCCGAGCAGCCCCTGGACGGCAGGCACAGGTACGCCGGAACGGATCAGTCCTTTGGCGGCGCTGTGTCGAAAGGCGTGCGCGGCCTCGCCAGGCTGCTTCGGGACGCCGGCGAGGCGGATCCAGGTCTCGACCAGATGGTTGAGGGCTCCTGGCCGAAGCCGCTTTCCCGAGGTCAGCAGGAAGAGACCGTCGGCCGGGTCGGGACTGCCGAAACGAGCTTCGAGCTCAGCCAGATAGGCATCGACGGCGTCGACCGCCTCGGGAGGCATCGGCAGGTTGCGCTGCTTGTCGCCCTTGCCGATGACACGCACCAGGGTCTCGCCGTCGGGTTCCCGCCGGATGGAGCCGACGGTGAGGTCGCACAGCTCGGCGGCACGTACGCCGGTGGTCACCAGCACCGCGAAGATCGCCCGGTCACGAGCCGGCCAGCGGCGCCGGTCCGTGCCTTCGCGCGGCGCCGAGGCGACCCGCGCCAGGCGGCGCAGCTCGTCGACGCTCCAACCGGCCGGGAGCCGGCTCGGCCGCTCGGGCGCCTCGATGCGCAGCGTGGGATCCACCAGCAGATGTCCCTCGAGCTGCAGCCAGTGCGTGAAGAGCCGCAGTGTGCCGACGCGACGCTGGCAGGTCGCCGCGGCAGAGCTCTCCCGCAATGTCCTGTAGGCGATGCGTACGTTCTGGTCGGTCAGCGCCGAGATCGGGACCAGCGCCAACGCGTCGGCCTCAGGGTCGCCGCCGTCGTCGACGTGCAGCTGCCGGGCCCAGGCGGCGATGTCCTGCCGGTACGCGTTGCGCGACTTGTCGTTGAGGCCGCGGCGCGTGAGTGTCGCCCGGTCGGTCAAGAAGTCCTCGACGACGTCACCGAACATCACCGTCTCGTCAGGTACGCTCACATCCCCTGATATTACAGCCTTTTCGAACATTTCTGCGATAGGGGGTACTATCGCGGAAATGGCACGACGTGCCAGACTCCCGCCGTGGCCGACACCGCTGTAGCTCATCGCACCGAACACATCAACGGAATCGACCTGCACTGGGTTGAGTCAGGGCCGGCGGACGGCCGGCTCGTGCTCCTGGTCCACGGTTTCCCGGAATCCTGGTACTCGTGGCGCCACCAGATCGCCGCCCTCGCCGATGCCGGCTACCGGGCGGTCGCGATCGACGTGCGTGGGTATGGCGGGTCCTCGAAACCGCGGGCCATCGAGGACTACCGGATGCTGCGCCATGTCGGCGACAACGTCGCCCTCGTGCACGCCCTGGGTGCGAAAACGGCCACGATCGTCGGGCATGACTGGGGCGCTCCCATCGCGTGGACCACAGCACAGCTGAGGCCCGACGTCTTCACCGCCGTGGCCGGTCTGTCGGTGCCGTTCAGTCCAGCCGGACGCCGTCGGCCGACCGAGGCGATGTCCCAGGCGGGCGGCGACGACGAAGACTTCTACATCTCCTACTTCCAGACTCCCGGCGTCGTCGAGGCCGAGATCCTGCCCGACGTACGCCGCTGGCTGCTCGGCATCTACTTCTCGATCTCCGGCGACGGCGTGCTCGCCAAGGGCGGGGATCCGCGCGGTGCGCTCGGGCTGGTGCCGCGCGGTGACCGGCTCTCGGACCAGTTCGTCTACCCCGCCGAGATGCCCGAGTGGCTGACCGAGGCCGATGTCGACTTCTACGCCCGCGAGTTCGCCGACTCCGACTTCTTCGGTCCGCTGGCGCGCTACCGCAACATCGACCGCGACTGGGAGGATCTCGCGGCCTTCGGCGACGTACCGATCACCGTGCCGTCCCTCTTCATCGCCGGCGAGTACGACGGTCCGGCGATCACCGGCCGACGCCAGATCGAACGCTTCGACCAGACCCTTCCCGGGCTCACTCGGTCGGCGGTCCTCCCCCGGTGCGGCCACTGGGTCCAGCAGGAGCGCCCTGAGGAGACCAACCAGCTGCTGCTCGAGTTCCTCGCCGGCACAGAGCGACGCTGACGCCGATTGGACGACGTCGCGCATGGGCGCTGCTGAGATCGGGTACCTGCTCTCTCCATGGAGAGCAACGTCTTGGACATGGTGGGCGCCACGGTCGTGGTGCTCATCGTCCTGATGGTGCTCGCGGGCGCGGCCGGGTTCCTGCTGGCGAGGATGGAGAGACGGCGCGCACGCCGGATCCACGACGACCTCGTCGAGATGCGTGACCAGCGTGACCAGCGTGACCAGCGTGACCAGCGTGACCAGCGAGGCCGGCACCGCCGTTAGCGCCGCCGCTCCCCCGGGTTCCCGGCACAGCTGATGCAGGTGCGCGCCACCGGGCGTGCGTCGAGCCGGCCCTCCGATCGGCCGACCGCAGTCCGCGCAGATCCCGAACGTGTCGAGGCGTACGCGGGCCTGGTCCATGTGGTCGACGGTAACCGTCGGCTAGGGCCGGTCCGGCCCGGGACCGCCCGGATGGCGGAGGTCGTAGGCAGCGGAGACCTTCTTCGGTACGCAGAGTCGCCAGGCGTCAACGACGAGCTCGCAGGCCTCGACCGGGTCGAGTGCGGCCAGGGACGACTCCACCCAGTTGAACCGCATCTCCGACTCCCGGGGCAGGTGGAACGTCTCGGGTGCGCTCGCGACCAGGGCGGCGCGCTCTTCTTTCGGGAACCCGAAACCCATCTCGGTCTCGTCCAGGGAGAAGGCGACGTAGACGATCGAGCCGACCCTGAACTTCAGTCGGCCGCGTACGAACACCTCATAGGAGCGCTCGAGGCTCGAGCCGAGCCAGCGGACGTCTTCCACGGTTGCCATGTTCGGAGCGTAGGCGCAGGTCTCCCCCGGTGGCACCTGAGTTTCGCGCCCGATGATCGTGACCGCGCGACATCATGGCTCCATGGCGGTGAAGACGGACCTGAAGAAGACGCTCGACAGCTATCGGGCGCGTCGGGGTGAGTTCCGGGTGCTCGAGATGCCCCCACTCCCCTACCTGATGGTCGACGGCCACGGCGACCCCAACGGCGGCGGCGAGTACGCGGACGCGCTCGCGGCGCTCTACCCCGTGGCGTACAGGCTCAAGTTCGCCAGCAAGAGCGATGGCCGCGACTACGTGGTGCCGCCGCTGGAGGCGCTGTGGTGGGCCGAGGACATGGACGCCTTCACCCGGGCGCGGGACAAGTCGCAGTGGGACTGGACCGCGATGATCATGACGCCGGAGTGGATCACCGCGCAGATGTTCGACGAGGCGGTGGCGCGGGTCGGCGCGAAGGACCGCCCGGCGAGTCTGGACAAGGTGCGGCTGGAGTCGCTCGCTGAAGGCACCTGCGTGCAGACGCTGCACATCGGGCCGTACGACGACGAGGGCCCGGTGCTCGCGGAGATGCACGATCGGTTCATCCCCGAGCAGGGCCTGCGGCTGACCGGGAAGCACCACGAGATCTACCTCGGCGACCCGCGGCGGGTCGAGCCGGCCAAGCTGCGGACGATCCTTCGGCAGCCGGTCCTCCGGGCGTGACCGAGCCGCCGAAGTTTCGGTGCACAAATGTTGACTCAAACTCTTGTCGACGTGAGCGGGCTCACATTACTCTTCAGTAACTCGGGACGGAGCAGTCCCGCTCACGTGAGGAGAGTTCCCCCATGCCTCTGCGCTCATCGAGGGCGATGCTGGTCACCGCTCTGGCCGTCGCCGCAGTCTCCCCAGCCGCGCTGACCGCCCTGGCCGTCCCGGCCGCCGCCGAGAACAGCACCACCGTCGTCTCTCGCGGAGTCGAGATCCCCGAGTTCTACAACCCGCCGCCGACCCTCCCGGAGGCCGACGGCGACCTCGTCCGAACCGAGCCACTCCCCCTCGGCATCGGTCTCACGATCCCAGGCATCGGATCGCTGCCGGGCACGGCGACCCGGGTCATGTACAAGACGACCGACAACAACGGCGCCCCGGCAGCGGTGACCGGCGCCTACATCGAGCCGTTCGCCCGATGGGGCGGTGCGGGCGATCGCCCCTTGGTCGTCGTCGCGCCAGGCACCATGGGCCAGGGCGACCAGTGTTCTGCCTCGCTCGGTCTCGAACGACCGATCTTCTTCAACGGCAGGACCGTCTCGGTGGGGTACGAGGACATCGGGATCTACCGCCTGCTGGCGCGCGGCGTCGCGGTGATGGTGACCGACTACGTCGGCCTGGGTGCCACCGACCGACTCCACACCTATGTCGACCGGGTCGACGGCGGCCACGCCGTCCTGGACGCCGCACGGGCGGCGCGCCACGTTCCCGATGCGTCGGTCACGAACGCGTCGCGGGTGGCGCTCTACGGCTACAGCCAGGGTGGCGGCGCGACCGGGTCGGCCGCCGAACTCCACCCGACGTACGCTCCCGACGTCAACCTCGTCGGCGCCTACGTCGGCGCGCCGCCTGCCGATCTGCGGGCGACGGCGCGAGGTATCGACGGCTCCGCCCTGGTGGCGGCGCTGGGTTGGACGATCAACGGTCTGGCGCAGTCCAACCCGGAGCTGCGGCCGATCTTGGACGAGAACCTCAACCGGGCCGGCAAGGCCGCGCTCGAGGATCTCTCGACGGCCTGCGTCGCTGACGGGATCGTCCGCTACCCGTTCCGTCGGAGCAGCAGCTGGACGGTTTCTGGGGAAAGCCTCGACGACGTCATCGAGCGCGAGCCCACGGTGGGGGCGATCATCGCCGAGCAGAAGATCGGGACCATCGCACCGCGAATCCCCGTACGCCTGGCCACCGGCACCGAGGACGACATCGTCCCGCACGCGCAGGCCCGTCAGCTGGCCGTCGACTGGTGCGGTCAGGACGCCCAGGTGACCTACAAGGCGGTCGTCCTGCCGGATCTCGGCGACGGCCTGATCACCAACCACATCACGCCACTGCTCGTCGACCAGACCGCTGCGATCAACTGGGTCACCGACCGGGTCAAGGGTGTCGCCGCCAGCTCAAACTGCTCGACCCTGCCGCGTCAGCCCTGAGCAGTGCGTAGCCGCACCGAGAGGCAGGTGACGCAGCCTTCGAGCTTCTCGAACTCGGAGATGTCGACTGCCACGACCGTGTAGCCGCGCTCCTCGAACATCGCTCTGGTCAGCGGGGCCGAGGTGGCCATCAGCAGCGTGTCGTCATCGAGGACGACCACGTGGGAGCCCGACTCCTCCGGGACCGGCAGGAATCGGGCTCCCCACACGCTCGGGTCGTCGACCAGCGGCTCGTGACCGATCACCGTGCCGTCGGGCAGGGCGGTGACGGCCGACTTGAGGTGGAGCACCTTCGAGACCGGGACGGCGACGACCTCGGCGCCGAGAGGACTGAGCAGGGCGCGGAGCTGAGCGATTCCGTCGGCGTTCGTACGCCCGCCCTCCCCCACCCACACGGTGTTCTCGTGCTTGAGCACGTCGCCGCCGTCGAGCGTGCCGGGCGCCTCGATGTGGGCGATCCGGTATCCACGGGCGCGGACCGCCGCTTCCGCCGCGTCGATCTCCGGCCGACGCTCCGGAGCGCCCGGCCGGCTGATCACGGCCAAGTCTGCAAAGACGACCATCGTGTCCTCGACGAAGACCGAGTCGGGGCAGCTGTCTGCAGGCTCGACCTCGTGTGTGGTCCATCCGGCGCCGCGCATCGCGGCGACGTACGACTCCCACTGCTCGTGAGCGAGGTCGATGTCGACCGGGCTCCGCTCGATGTGGGTGACGAGCCCGTCGGCGAGACGGGGCGAGCGGCGGCGTACGAGAGCGTGCATGGGTGAGAGTATCGCCGACCGCCCACTAGGTTGTTTCCATGATCGAGGACGAGGGGCGCAGGATGTTCGAGCCGGAGTCGTGGGAGGAGCGCTACGCCGGTGAGGAGAAGGTCTGGAGCGGCGACCCGAACCCGCAGCTCGTCGCCGAGGTGGCCGCGCTGACGCCGGGCACGGCGCTGGACGTCGGCTGCGGCGAGGGCGGCGACGTCATCTGGCTCGCGCAGCAGGGCTGGACGGTCACCGGCGCCGACTTCTCGGCGAACGGGCTCGACCGGGCGAAGCGCCATGCCGAGGAGGCCGGGGTGGCGGAGCGTACGTCCTGGTGGCAGGTCGACGCCCGCACCTTCGAGGCCGACGGTCGGCAGTTCGACCTGGTCGCCTGCCACTTCCTGCACACGCCCGACGGGAGCATGGTCGACGTCGCCGGCCGGCTGGCCACCGCGGTCGCTCCTGGTGGCCATCTGCTCGTCGTCGGTCACGCGCCCTCGGAAGTCTTCGCGCATCACAGTCACCACGACGCGATGTTCCTCGCCGAGGAGCTGCTTCCCGGGCTCCCGGAGGGGTTCGAGCCGGTCGTCGTCGAGCAGCGCCCCCGCTCGACCGTCCGAGACGGCGTCCGGGTCGAGATCGACGACTCGACCCTGCTCGCCCGCCGGTCGCGCTCGGTGTGAAAGAAACTTTTCTTTCACGTCCGAGACGCGACCCTCAGTCGCGGACCATGCGACGTTCGATGCCGACCGGGTCGTCCTTGGTCGCGCCGTCGAACCGAAAGCCTTGGCGCTCGTAGAACACCGTGGCGCGCTGATTGCCGTCCAGAACCCATAGGTACGCCGCCGACGACCCGATCGCCTTCTCGAGCAACGCGTGGCCGAGGCCGGTGCCGTACCTCTCCGCCCGGACGTATAGCGCGGTGAGCTCCAGCGGAGGCAACCCCGGCGCGTCGTCACGAGCGGGCCCAGCGCCCGCAAACCCCAGCAGCCGTCCCGGCTCCGCGCCCTCGACAACGAGGCTGGAGATCGGACCGGTGTCGATGTTCGTACGCCACCGATCGATCCTCGCCTGTCGCTGAGAACGGCGCTCGGCGAAGATCTCGTCCGGCATCAGCCCGGCGTACGCCTCCTCCCACACGTCCAGGTGGAGGTCGGTCAACGCCTCGGCGTCATCGGCAACGGCGGCCCTGATCAGCATGCCGTGAGGATAGGGAGTGGCTCAGTCCGAGGGCAACGACGCGTTCGCACTCGGCCTCGAATGTGGCCATCCGATCCTCGCCCTGGAGAAAGGCGAAACCAAACCAGGCTCAGCCGGTCAGGGCCGCCAGCTCGAAGTGCATGGGATCCGGCACCCGCCAGCTACCTCCCCAGCCGAAGCCCCAGCGCGCCATGATCGCGACGATCCGGCGGTCGATCTCGCCGACGGTGCCCAGCTGGTTGGTGGCCACGTTGAGATCTAGGGCGATGCCCCAGGTGTGCAGTGACAAGCCGCGCGAGGGGTCGCGGCCGATGAATCGGGGGACGTAGCAGCCGCCGTAGTCGGCCCGGTCAATGGCGTCCTCCAGCCCGGAATCCACGATCTCCTGCATGGCTCCCCGCAGCTGCGGAATCAGCACGCGGTGGCAGGTGACGGCTCCCAAGATCGGCACCGAAGCGGTCACGATGCTCGCCGAGACCCAGGCCGGGTCCGGAGCGACGGTGCCGTCGGCGAACCATCTGTAGTTGAAGGACCCCACCGCATCCGCGATCGATCCTCCGACCAGCCGAGCCGCATAGACCCCGCCGTCCGAAGACGGTGTCAGGTCGGTGACGGTGAACTTGTTGCCAAGCAACGCCGCCACCTTCTCGCGGGCGGGGCCGGAGTCACCCGCGACCGACACGATCAGTGCATTGTCCGCCGCCAGCCCCAGCTGCGCACCCCGTGGGCGGTTCACCACCAGGTCGATGGCGGGAACCGTCGTTGCGATGGCCCCGACCCGCACCGGCACGGCAACGTCCTGGGAACCCACGGCGGTCTCGCCACCCAGCGGTAGTTGCAGCCCCTCGGCCATGTCGTGGGTGACCGCGAGCTCCCCCCGGGCGACGGCATCCCATACGGCATCGAGTTCGGCCGTACGACGAGAAGTCAGGGCCCGGAACGTCGATGGCTCCACCGCGGCCGCCGCCACGGACCGTCCCATCATCACCAAGGATCCGAGGCTGACCGGTTCCACCCACCTGACGCCCGGCTGACGCGCAACGAGATCACGGGGTACGCCAGCGCGCCCCTCGCTCACGATCAGCAGATCCGGCTGATGGAGCGGGCCGGCCAGGGGGCCGGCGACGGCGTATTCCTGTCCAACAGCCGCCTCCGCAGGGCGCGGCGGTGTCGGGAACGATGGCTGCTTGCCTATGGCCATCACTACGAGGAGAACGACGAGCACGAGCGCCGACGCCGAGCAGATGCCTGTGCGCAGGCGCTCCGGAGTCAGGATTGCGTGCAGAGTCCCCAGCCGCGCGCTGGGGAGGTGCAGCCTCACACGTAGCGGGTCGTCGGGGTCGGCGGCTGGCACACCCTGCACGGCGCCAGGCCATCGGAGAGGGCCTCCTCGATCGGCACCAGGTGCGCCTCCTCACGGTCTGCGGGGAGAGTGCAGTCCATCCGGTGGTAGGAGGCAGCACCAGCCAGGACCATCCCGGCGCTGGCGACCGGGGCCGATCCGCCGTTCGCGTTGTGCTGGACGGCCGCGATCACCCGCTCGAGGGTGGCCTCCAGACGCGCCCGATCCTCGCGAGCGCTCTGCACGATCAGCATGGCAGCGCCGACCACGACGATCGCGAGGCCGGCGATCCCGCCCGAGATGAGATACGGGAACTGGGCCATGATCACGTTGTGGCTGGCTGAGCCATTCCAACCGACGAAGATGGCGATGAACCCAATTACACAGAGCAGGACGCCGAGCTGTCCGCCGAGTCGGCCGAAGTTGTTGTGCATGGTGTTCTCCTGTGGTTGGGCGGCGTCAGGCGCCGAGGTAGGCAGCTCGGACGTCGAGATTCTTGACGTCCTCCCCGACAGCGGTGCGGATGAGGGTGCCCTTTTCCATGACGAGGGCACGATCGGCAAAGGGCAGGGCGCCTGCGTTCTGCTCGACCATCAGCACCGTGGTGCCGTCAGAGGCGATCCGCGCAGTGGCCTCCCAGACGACCCGAGCAAGCGTCGGGCTGAGGCCCAGAGAGGCCTCGTCGATGATAAGCAGCTTCGGGTTGGACATCATGGCCCGCGCCACAGCCAACATCTGCTGCTCACCGCCGGACAGGGTGCCGGCAATTTGGTGCTCGCGCTCGGCCAGCCGCGGGAAGTAGTCCAGCACCAGTTTCATCTGGCGCTTCACCAGGGCCGGACTGCGGCGCTGGGACCAAGCGCCGAGTTTCAGATTCTGACCGACGGTCATCCGGGGGAAGACCCGCCGACCCTCAGGGCTCAGCGAAATACCCGACTTCACCCTGCTCGAGGGCGGCTTCCGGCCCAGTGGGCTGCCCTCGAACAGCACTTGGCCCGAGGTGGGTCGCAGCAATCCGGCTATGGTCGTGACAGTGGTCGTCTTGCCGGCTCCGTTGAGCCCGAGGAGGACGCACACCTCGCCCTCCTCCACGACGAAGTCGATCCCGTGCAAGACAGGGAAGGCGCCGTAGCCGACGACCAGGTCCTTGATCTCCAGAATGGCCATCAGACGGTCTCCTCGCCCAGGTAGGCCCGAACGACCTCGGGGTGATTGCGTACGGCGTCGGGAGCGCCTTCGGCGAGCACCTCACCGAAGTTGAGGCAGTAGACATAGTCGGAGATCCGGGTGACGAGCGGGACGTGGTGGTCGATCATCACGATCGTCAGGGCAAAGTCCTTGCGGAGCGTCAGGAGCAGGTCGCCGAGTTCGTCGGCCTCCTCGGGACCCATCCCAGAGCCGGGCTCGTCGAGAAGGAGTACGTCGGGGTCGGTGGCCAGCACGGCCGCGATCTCGGCACGCTTCTGCATGCCGTAGGGCAGATCCGTCACCCGTTCGTGCGCGATGTCCTCCAGGTTCATGAGTTCTAGGATCTGGCCCGCTCGTTCGGTGACCCGACGCTCTTCGGAGAAGGTCGAGGGCGCCCCCAGAATCCCGCTCACCGGCTCATAGCCGACCTGCAGGTGCTGGGCCGTACGCAGGTTCTCGAGCACCGTACCGTTCTTGACGAGTCCGACATTCTGGAAGGTCCGACCCAGGCCGAGGGCAGTGCGGGCGTGGACCGGCAAGTTGGAGATGTCCTTGCCGCGATAGCGGACCGTTCCGGAGGTGGGCGTGTAGAACCCGGTGATGCAGTTGAAGAGCGTGGTCTTCCCGGCACCGTTGGGACCGATGATCCCTACGATCTCCCACTCGCCGACGCGGAGCGCGATGTGCTGGAGCGCCTTGACCCCGCCGAAGTGGATGCTGACGTCGTCGATCTCAAGCACGGACATCATCGACCTCGACTTCCTTGACCTTGCCTGCGTGGATGTCGAACCGGTGTCCGAGCATCCACTCGCGGATCGGGGCGATCTGCTGGCCGATGCCGCCGGGATACTTCGTGATGGTCAACAACAGGAGAATCGGGCCGACGACCAGGGCGACGAACTCGATCGGCAGGCCGATCGTGCCGGTGAGGAAGTCGTGGAGGCTGAACCGGAACACGTTCGTCGTCAACGGCTCTAGCAGCTCCAGCAGGTGTCCGCTTCCCAGCAGCGCGAAGAATGCCGACCCGATCACGACGCCGGACCGGCTCCGGAGTCCTCCCACGACCGTCATCAGTACGAACAACAGGGCGAGGTTGAAGCCGAACTTCTGGGCGACGATGACCTCGTCATGGTGGGCCATCAGCGCCCCGGCCAACCCAGCGAAGAGACCGGAGACCGCGAACGCGATGAGGGTGTATGCCTTGACGTTGATGCCGTAGGAGGACGCCACCCGCGGGTTCTCACGCAACGCCATCAGGGCCCTCCCGGCCTTGCTCCGGGTCAGTCGCCAGTCGAGGAACAGCACCACGGCCAGGAAGGCCAGGCACAGGAAGTAGTAGCGGTAGTCACTGTCGAACAGCGCCGGACGAGGGGCCTCCTTGCCGCCTTCACCGCCGGTCAGCTTCGGGATGGCGAAGATGGTCTGCTGGGCGAAGCTGCCGAACGCCAGGGTCACGAGCGCGAAGTACAAACCCGTGAGCCGCAGCGAAATCGCGCCGAGAACCGCCGCCTGGACCAGGCCGAGGGTGCTGGCGACAGCCACCGCGAACCAGAAGGCCAGGTCGAGATTGACCACGACGTAGGCCGAGGTGAAGGCGCCGATGCCGACGAATGCCTGGTGGCCGAGCGAGATCTGGCCCGCGTAGCCGAGCAAGACGTTGAGGGAGAGACCGACGATCGCGAAAATCGCAGCCTCGGACGCGGCTGAGACATCCGAGACGCCGAGAGTGAACGGCGAGAGGAAGTTGACCGGGAAGGCCAGGACGAACCACGCCAGGACCGCCCAGAGGGCCCCGCGGGCGAACCAGCCGGCGCGGCTGGGCCGGAACCGTTCCGACTCGGCATCCTCCGGCGCACTCCACAGCTCCTCCTCGACCGTCGGCAGGTCCAGGGTCGCGTCGGGGGCCTCCGACGACGGCGACGTCGGGGCGCTCATGCGGTCACCGCCCGACCCACGAAGATCCCCTGCGGTCGCACCAGCAGCACCACGAGCAGGAACACGAACAGGATCATCGCGCCGGCCCCGGGAATGCTCTCAGCGAAGACCTCCAGTGAGCTGAGCTGCTCGATCGCGCCCACCAGCAGACCGCCGGCGACGGCGCCGGGCATGCTACGCATCCCGGCGAGCACCGCAGCCATGAAGCCCGGCAACAGCGATCCGACAGCCCCGAAGCTCAAGAAGCCGGCGCTGAAGGTCAGATAGGGCCCCGCCAGGATGCCGGCCAGGCCACCCAACGCGGCGGCGATGCCCCACGTCAGCATGGAGACCCGGCGCACGCTGATGCCGACGAGCTCGGAGGCGACCCGCTCCTGCTGGGCCGCCTGGATCGCCAGCCCGGACGGAGACCGGAAGAACAGCGCCAGTAGCGCGGCCCCCCCGGCGAGCACCCCGAGGGTGATCAGCTCCTGCATGGTGACGATCGCCCCCCAGGGCGTCGTGAAGTAGCCGTCGTGGATCTTCGGCATCGACATCACGAGCGTCTCGTTGAACAACCAGAACTGCAGGCCGATCGCCGCCAGGGCGACTCCGGCAGTGCCCACGAGCAAGGTGACGCGGGAGGAGTCCCGCAGCGGGTGGATCACCAGCCGCTCGGTGAGGAGACCCAGGGCGATCGCGACGGCCATGCCGAAGGCGAACGAGACGGGGTAGCTCCAGCCCTGGACCGTCAGTGCCCAGTACGCGGCGAACAGGCCGGTGGTGCCGAACTCCGCCTGAGCGAAGTTGAACACCCCGCTGCCGCGGAAGACGAGCACGATGCCGAGGGCCACGAGTGCGTAGACGGCTCCGCGGAGCACGCCAGCGGTGAGCGCGATCGCGAGCTGCTCGTAGAGGGGGAGGTTCACGGCCGGACGTTCACTTTCTCAGTGACGAACTCAGACTTGCTGCAATCCGCGCGCAGCAGGTGCATCGCCGTACCGCCGAAACGACTGGAGAAGTTGGTGGGCGGGTAGATGCCGTTGTTGAACTGCTTGACCTTGCCGATCGTCGCCATGAACGACTCACGCGAAAGGTCCTTGCCGGTCGCGGCGAGGATCATGCCCACGAGGCTCTCGACACCATAGATGGCGGCGCCGAGATCGTCAGGCGCGGAGCCGCCGTTGGAGGCCTTGTAGGCATTGACGAACTCGGCGTTCCTGCGCATCACATCCATTCCTGGGAAGGGTGAGTAGAAACGCGCGTTGGCGATGTTGTCGCAGCCGACCTCAGCAACGATGTTGAGCCCGTTGGTCAGGCCTGGACCGATGAACCCCACCTTGCAGGTGAGCACCTTGGCGACGTTGAGCAGGCTGCTCGGGCTGGCGTTCCAGACCACTGCCTTGGCGCCGCTGCGGCAGATCTCGCCCGCGATGCCGGGCGCGTCGCTCGTGGTGTTCTTCGGGATCCGGCGTTCGTAGGCCAGATTGCTGCCGGCGGCAGCCTTGATTGCGCCCACCGCCTTGCCGTGGAAGTTGTCGAGAGAGTCGTTGTCGGCGGTGATGACCGCGACCTTCTGGCCGTTGTAGCTCGCCTTGTAGGTGCGCGCGAGCAACGGTGTCTGCTGCTCATAGGTGAGGGAGAGGGCGAAGTACGTCGACAGGCTGCTGAGCGGAGCCTGGCCCGGCCGGGTTTCGTGAACACCGGCGGAGAGGTACGGGACGCTGGCGCTCGCGGCATAGCGGGCGCAGGCATCGATCTGATCGGCACCGGCTCCGCCGATGATCAAGAAGACCTTGTCCTGCTCGGCGAACTTCTTGCAGCGCGCCCGGGCGGTGTCGGGACGGAACTGGTCGTCCTCGAACTTCACCTCGACCTTGCGGCCGTTGATGCCGCCCTTCTTGTTGACCATGTCGAAGTAGACGCCGACGGCCTTCTCGAAGGACTGCTGAGGGATCGCCGCCGCACCGGTGACGGGAGCGTGAATGCCGACCTTGATCGTCGTGTCCGTGACGCCGGTGGTGTCTCCCCCGCCGCTGCGGGGAGCAGTGGCCGGAGGCGCTTCCCCACCGCCACCGGTGCCGCTCGGGGTGGTCTTGCTGCCGCCGGTCGTGGAGCCACCACCGGTCGTGGAGCCACCACCGGTCGGGGTTCCGCCGGTGACGCCACCGGTGGCGCCGGGTACGCCGACTGCACTGCCGTCAGCCGCGGTCGTGCCGGGCACGATCGACCCGTCCGCCGCGACCTGCCCCGGTACTCCGCCCACGACGACCTGGCTCGCGACGCCGGACTTCTGGCCGCACGCGGGAACCGTGAGAGTGATGGCGGCCGCCAGTGCGACCGCCTGGAACTTGCGCGTGATCATCATCGTCATCGGCCGATCTTCGAGGCGAGGCCGGAACCGGCGACGCGGAGCTTGTCGAGTGCCTGGCTGACCCCGCGGCGGTTGACGATCCCCGCGGGTTGGCCGACCGGGCCCAGCGAGAGCATGGCGAGGTAGGCGAGGATGAGGAGAGGCGGGAGCACGATGAGGGCCGGCTTGATCATCCCGTCGTGCCAGTGCGGGACCGCGCCCACGGGCGCGATCTGGCCTGCGGGCGCTGCTGTGGCCGGTGCGGCGGCTTCCGGCATGGCGGCCGGGGTCGCGATCGCGCCGAGGTCGCCAGTGCCGGCTCCGCCGAGGTCGGTGCTGCCGAGGTCGCCCGTGTCGGCAAGTGTGCCCACGGCTTCTCCGCTGCCGACGCTCGTGTTCGGAGTCGTGGTCCCACCGGTTCCAGCTTCGCCGTCGGAGTCATCCTCGGAGCCGCTGCCGGCCGTGGTCTTGACGAGCAAGCCGATGCCGCCGGCCTTCGGGCCGTCGAAGATCACCTGGAAGTTGGGCGGCGCGTCGGGTGCCTCGGGTGCCTCGGGCGCGGCGGGCGCGGCGGGCGCGGCGGGAACCAGCATGACCGAACGTGAACCGGAGAAGTCCTCGGCCAGCCATGTCGACGCGATCGAGGTCAGGTCGAAGCGCCACACCCCCTTGTCGTCGCGGACCCCTTTCGCCGAGCCGGCCTCGCAATCGAACTCGGGCCGGTTCTTCCATGGGATGTTCTCCCCACCGACCCAGGACAGCTCGGTCACTGGGCAGGCCTCGATCGCCGCTTTCTCGGCGTTGGCCGTGACGTTCTTCGTGGCACTTTCGGCGATGGCCAGCTCGAGCTTGTCGACGACCGATCCGGGGTCGGCCTCGAGAGCGATCTCGATCGCGCTGATCCGTTTCGGGTCTCCGCCCACTGTGCTGACCGGCAGGGTGCCTGCCGGAACGTCGGGCGCGGGAGGCGGAGGCGGTGGCGTGAGCGGGTTGTCCGGAGGCGGCTCGTTGAGGGCGTTCCACCAGCCGGTCTGGACGACGCTCGCGCCACGAACGGCTCCGGGGTCGACGGCTGCGTGTGCTGAGGTGGCGAGC
Source organism: Nocardioides sp. (assembly GCF_014360585.1). GTDB lineage: Bacteria > Actinomycetota > Actinomycetes > Propionibacteriales > Nocardioidaceae > Nocardioides. The sequence continues at coordinate 13,424 of NZ_JACIXG010000048.1, read as the reverse complement.
AGGACCGGAGCAAGCACCAGCCCTGCCAGGCCCGCGAGCGCGCTGACGGCGCGTGACAAGGTGAACATTGGAACTCCTCGGTGGGGGCGAACCGGCTTTGGGGTGTATAACGGCGCGCGGGCGGGCGGGTTACTTTACTGACGAGTCACCGAGGCGCTGGAGCGCTCTCCGGGTCCGCTTCGGCGTCGTCGCCGGGGGTTCTGAGGGCCGGGTCGAGCAACCGCGCGACGAAGCACCAGCACGTCCTGGCTACTGTCACAGGTTCAGGTGCTTCGCATCTGGTGACGTTGACCCTGTGAGGCTTTCCCGACCGAGCGCTGCCCTCCGGTATCGAGGTCCAGCATCCCGATCGCTTCTTGCTGGACCAGCTTGCGCGGGATCAGTACGGCGTCCCACGGCCGTCTACACGCTCACGGCGGCCGCTGCTCCTCAACCCCACCACTCCCGGGAATCTGGCGCAGTCAGTCATCATCTACTGGGACGCTCCCTGGCATCAGAACTGGTCACCCATGGCGGGCGGCTCATCGAACAGGAGTCGCGGACGCTGGCCAACCGGCTCGGGGTCACCGCCTAGCCCGAGGGGTTGGGGCTGCGGGAACGGGGACGTTACCGGGCTGACGGGTCGCCGGTCCCGGGGTACGCGAGGCCGCCGGGACCATCCGTGCTCCGGCGGCCCCGAGCGTCAGTCCAGGCAGAACACGTTGCCTTCCGGGTCCTGCATGACGAGGTGGCCGAACCCCATCGGCGGGTCCGGCTCGAGCCGCTGGATGCGGTAGGCGCCGAGGCTGACAAGACGTTCGCACTCCGCCTCGAGCGCGGCCATCCGCGCCTCACCCTGCAGCCCGGGAGCTGCCCGGACGTCGAGGTGGACGCGGTTCTTGGCGGTCTTCGACTCCGGCACGCGCTGGAAGAAGACGCGGGGGCCGGCACCCGCGGGGTCCTCGATCGCCGAGGCGTTGTTGCGCTGCTCGGGCGGCACGCCTACCTGCTCGAGGAACGAGTCCCACGCGTCCAGCGGGTCGGTGCCCTCGGGCACCTCGACTCCCGGCGGGCCAGGGTGGACGTAACCGAGGACGTCACGCCAGAACGTGGAGAGCGCGCGCGGGTCGTGCGCGTCGAAGGTGACCTGGAAGGTTCGGGTCTCGACGGTGTGTGTCTCGATTGCCATGGCTCCACCATGACACCGAATCAGGACAGCTCGCGTCCGCTATCGACGATGAGCAGGAGCATGCAGCCCGAGGCCACGGCGCTCCTCCATCCGCAGCGCGATCATCGGGACCACGATCGCGGCGGCGACGATGTGCGTCAGGCACAGGAAGCCGACGAAGGCCAGGTCGAACTCGAAGATCGGCAGCACGTCGGGGATCAGGGAGAGCCCGGTGAGCACGATGGCGGTGATCTGGAACGTCGAGCGGGGCAGCTTGGCGACCCGGGTCGTCACCTCGGCGATGATGATGCCGATCAGCGAGCAGTAGACGGTCAGCAGCGGGAACGCCGAGATGGGTACGTCCCCGAGACTGCTGCCGAAGTCGACCCCCGCCGCCTTGGCGATCACCGCCATCAGCGTCGTGGCGACCGCCGCGATGGCCGTGGCCACCAGCCCGCGCGGCCAGACCGGTGCCGGTCGCGCCGGCACGGGAGCGATCTCCACCGGCGTGGTCTGCCTGTGCTCGGGAAGGTAGAGGGTCATCTCGGGTGCTCCTTGATTGATACTACAACCAATTCACACTAAGAGAGACCCTCTACCTCAACCGCATTCAGATGCCCGCAAACAGGCGTGATTCGCGCCACCTGCGCGCTCCAGGAGCCACGCCCACACCCAGGGTCAAGCCCCGACGTACGCCGCCAGGTGCTCGCCGGTCAGCGTCGACTTCTTCGCGACGAGCTCGGCCGGCGTACCTTCGAAGACGACCAGCCCACCGTCGTGACCGGCCCCCGGGCCGAGGTCGATGATCCAGTCGGCATGGGCCATGACGGCCTGGTGGTGCTCGATCACGATGACCGACTTGCCGGCGTCGACCAGCCTGTCCAGCAGCGCGAGCAGGTTGTCGACGTCGGCCAGGTGAAGGCCAGTGGTCGGCTCGTCCAGGACGTACGTCCCGCCCTTCTCCCCCAGGTGCATGGCCAGCTTGATCCGCTGCCGCTCGCCACCGGAGAGGGTGTTGAGCGGCTGGCCCAGCTTGAGGTAGCCGAGGCCGACGTCGGACATCCGCTCCAGGATCTTGGCCGCCGGGAGCACCTTCGACTCGCCCTCGGAGAAGAACGCGAGCGCCTTCGCGACGGACAGGTCGAGCACCTCGGCGATGTTGAGCCCACCGAGGCGGTATTCGAGCACCAGCGGCTGGAACCGCTTGCCGCCGCAGTCCTCGCACGGCGACGCGACGGTCTCCATGAAGCCGAGCTCGGTGTAGATCATCCCGTTGCCCTTGCAGGTCGGGCAGGCGCCCTCGGAGTTGGCCGAGAAGAGCGCCGGCTTGACCCCGTTCGCTTTCGCGAACGCCTTCCGGATCGGCTCGAGAAGACCTGTGTACGTCGCCGGGTTGCTGCGGCGTGACCCCTTGATCGCGCTCTGGTCGACGAACTCGACCTCGGTGCCAGGAGGGATGGAGCCGTGGATCAGTGACGACTTCCCCGACCCGGCGACACCGGTGACGACCGTCAGCACACCGAGCGGGACGTCCACGTCGACGTTACGGAGGTTGTGCGAGGTCGCCCCGCGGATCTCCAGATATCCCTTCGGCTCGCGGACCGTCTCCTTCACCGAGGCGCGGTGGCCGAGGTGGCGCCCGGTCAGCGTGTCGGCGACGGCGAGCTCCTCGTAGGTGCCCTCGAAGCAGATCGTGCCGCCGTCGCTGCCGGCGCCCGGACCGAGGTCGACGATGCGGTCGGCGATCGCGATGGTCTCCGGCTTGTGCTCGACGACCAGGACGGTGTTGCCCTTGTCGCGCAGGTCGAGGAGCAGCTTGTTCATCCGCTGGATGTCGTGCGGGTGCAGACCGACGGTCGGCTCGTCGAAGACATAGGTCACGTCGGTCAGTGCCGAGCCCAGGTGGCGGACCATCTTCGTACGCTGCGCCTCACCACCGCTCAGGGTGCCCGACGGCCGGTCGAAGGAGAGATAGCCGAGGCCGATCTCGGTCATCGAGTCGCACAGGTGGAGCAGCGAGCCGATCAGCGGCGCGACGCCCGGCTCGTCGATGCCGCGCAGCCACTCGGCGAGGTCGGTGATCTGCATGGCACAGACCTCGGCGATGTCGATGCCTCTGATCTTCGAGGAGCGAGCCGACTCGTTGAGCCGGGTGCCCTCACAGGTCGGGCACGGCGCGAAGACGGCGGCACGTTCCACGAACGCCTTGATGTGCGGCTGCAGCTGCTCGGGATCCTTGCTGAAGATCGACTCGCGCAGCTTGGGGATGAGGCCCTGGTAGGTCATGTTCATCCCGAGCGCCTTGACCTTCCCCTTCTCCTTGTAGAGGAAGTCGTGACGCTCGGTCTCGGTGTAGTCGCGGATCGGCTTGTCCCCGTCGAGCAGCCCCGTCTCGGAGAACCCCTTCACCATCCAGCCGTCGGGCTTGTAACCGGGCACGAGGATCGCGCCCTCGTTGAGCGACTTGGACTCGTCGACGATGGCGGCGAGGTCGAGGTCGGAGGCGACACCGCGGCCGTCGCACGCCGGGCACATGCCGCCGAGGTAGGTCTCCTGCTTGATGACGTTCTTCTTGCCCGCCTCCGTGACCGAGACGCCGCCGACCTTGGTGGTCGGGATGTTGAACGAGAACGCGGTCGGTCCCCCGATGTGAGGCGTCCCCAACCGGGAGAAGAGCTGACGCAGCATCGCGTAGCCGTCGGTCACCGTGCCCAGCGTCGAGCGCGGGTTGGCGCCGAGCCGCTCCTGGTCGACCAGGATGGCGGTCGTCAAGCCCTCCATCGCGTCCACCTCGGGACGCGGCAGGCTGGGCATGAACCCCTGGATGAAGGTCGAGTAGGTCTCGTCGATGAGGCGTCGCGACTCCGCCGCGATCGTGCCGAAGACCAGCGACGACTTCCCGGAGCCCGACACCCCGGTGAACACCGAGAGCCGGCGCTTCGGGATCTCGACCGAGACGTCCTTGAGGTTGTTCTGCCTGGCCCCTTGGACGCGGATCAGGTCGTGGTTGTCAGCACCATGGTCGCTCATGCCGTTCAGGCTAGATCGTGACCCGGCATGTGCGCCTCCGGATTCGTCGTGCCCCGCCCGAGCCCCCTTGTCGCGATGGTTCGGCGGTGGCATGAAACCTGCCCTGCACATGGCTCGGCTACTTGACCTGCTGCATGCGGACGGTGTTGCCGGCCGGGTCCCGGAACGCGCAGTCTCGCTGGCCCCAGTCCTGGTCGGTCGGCTCCTGCATGACCTCTGCGCCGCTCTTCTCCAGCGATCCCTGGATCTGCGCGAAGACGGAGTCGAGGTCCGGCGTGGCGAGCATGATCGAGGCGAAGGTGCCCTTCGCCATCATCTCGAGGACGACCCTGCTCTCCTCCTCGGTGACGGCGGGGTCGGCGTTCGGCGGGTAGAGGACGATGTTGGAGTCCGGCCGCCCGACGGGGCCGAGCGTGAGCCAGCGCATGTTCTCGTAGCCGACGTCCTTGCGCAGCTCGAAGCCGAGCGTGTCGCGGTAGAAGGCCAGCGAGGCCTCGGGGTCGGTGTGCGGAAGGAAGGTGACGTGAATGTTGATGTCCATGACCCTCACGGTAGGTAGGGGTCAGGCACCTTTGCTTCTCGATTCCTGATCGAAGTCCGTCTGATCGGTCTGGTGACCTGCTTGGCGACGCACGGCGGGATACCGGCCTCGCCGGCGACGGCCTTGTCGCGGTAGACGCTCGGCGACATCCCGACGAGCTCGCTGAACCGCGTCGAGAACGTGCCCAGCGAGGAGAAGCCGACCTCGAAGCAGATGTCGGTGACGCTGAGGTCGCCGCGCCGCAGCAGGGTCATCGCCCGCTCGACGCGGCGGGTCATCAGATAGGAGTAGGGCGGCTCGCCGTAGGCCTTCTTGAACTCCCGGCTCAGGTGGCCCGACGACATGTGCACACCACGGGCCAGCGCCTCCACGTCCAGCGGCTGCGCGTACTCCCGGTCGATCCGGTCCTTCACCCGCCGCAGCAGCTTCAGGTCATGAAGCCGCTGCTCCTGGCTCTGCCCACCACTGGGCTTGCTGGTCACGCTCCCGATCATCCCACTTCGATGAATCTGCCGCGGGTTGAAGCAGAAGTGTCGAAATCGGGCGCCACCACTCGTGGAACAGATGAAGGAACAACGAACACGGACAGGAGAAAGCCATGTGGGACACCGCTCAGAACCCCGAGACCACCAACGTACGCAGCTTCCCGGTCTCGCACTTCCTGCCGTGCCAGCGGTGCGGCCACGAGGTGCACACCTACCTCGCCTGCAGCGACACCTGCCCGTGCGCCCCGGTCATCATGCCCGGCAGCGTCCCGCTGGCCGCCTAGATCTCTCTTCCCCTAGATCTCTCGGCCCTAGACCTTCAGGCCCGACTCGATCGCGAAGACGACGAGCTGGGCGCGGTCACGAGCATGCAGCTTCACCATCGCGCGCGAGACGTGCGTGCGCACGGTGTCCGGACTGACCACCAGCTCTGCGGCGATCTCGGCGTTGGAGCGACCGGTGGCCACCCAGGCGACCATCTCCCGCTCACGCTCGGTCAGGTCTCCGAGCCGCGGATGCGGGTTCGCCGCCCGACGCGAGGAGCCGAACTCCTCGATCACCCGCTTCGTCACCGTCGGCGCGAGCAGCGAGCCACCGTCGGCGACGACCCGGATCGCATCCAGCAGCGCGACCGGCTCGGCATCCTTGAGCAGGAACCCGCTCGCTCCCAGACGCAGCGCCTCGAAGACGTACTCGTCGAGCTCGAAGGTCGTCAGCATCACCACCCGTACGTCCTGGAGGGAGGAGTCGCGGGTCACCTGCTCGAGCATGCCGAGACCGTCGAGGACGGGCATCCGGATGTCGCACAGGACGACGTCGGGGTGGGTGCGGCGCAGCATCGGCAGCGCCGCGCTTCCGTCCGAGGCCTCGCCGACGACCTCCAGGTCGGACTCGGCGCCGATCAGGGTCGCCAGGCCCATCCGGACGAGGGGCTGGTCATCGACCAGAGCGACCGTTATCCGCTCACTCATGCCAGCCCCTCCGCCGAATCCGCTGAGGACCCAGAAAGCGGAATCGAAGCCCGCAGCCGGAAGCCCCGTACCTCCGGCCCCACCTCCAGGGTGCCCCCAAGTTCCTCCACGCGCGAGCGCATTCCCGCAATTCCCATCCCTGAATTTCTCTCCACGCTGGAAATGTCCGATCCCCGCCCGTCGTCACGCACGGTCACCACCATCTCGGCGCCCGAGACCGAGACGACCGAAACCTCGGCTCGCGATGCTCCCGCATGCCGCAGCACGTTGGTGAGCCCCTCCTGGACCACGGCGTACGCAGCCCGAGCCGCCTCCGCCGGCACCGACTCGGCCTCGAGCCGGAGCGAGACCTCCAGGCCGCCGGTGCGCACCCGCTCGACCAGTGCGGGCAGGTCGGCGAGCCCGTGCTCCGGCGCCCGTGGCGCCGATCCGGCGTCGGGCGCCGCGTCGGTCAGCCGGGCCAGCTGCCGGCGCAGCAGGTCGAGCGACTCCTTGCTCTCCGCCCGGATCGCCTCCAGGTTGCGGCGGGCCGCCTCGGGGTCGCGGTCGAGCACGTGCAGCGCGGCGCCGGCCTGCATCGCGATCACGGCCAGGCCGTGTCCGACCCCGTCGTGCAGGTCCGCCGCCATCCGCACCCGCTCCTCGCTGACCACACGGCGCTGGCGTTGGGCGCGGGCCTCGTTACGGGAGCGCAGCGCGGTCGCGACCGCGCCACACGCGGCGACCAGCGCCACCTGCCCGAACGCCTGCCACAGCGAGAGGTCGCCCTCCGGGCCGGCGCCCGGCCCCCACGGTCCGCGCCCGGGACCGCCGCCGACGTGGGGTCCTTCTGGGTTGAGCATGATCCCGGTGGCGACCAAGGCCGCTCCCACGACCGTCCACCCGATCCAGCGCCGCGGCGGCAGCGACAGCGCGACCGCGAAGGTGACCGCCGGCACTGCCAGGAAGATCGGCCCCTCGGCGTAGCCCGCAGTGAAGTAGACCCCGACGAACAGTCCGCTGACCGCGGGCACCCAGCCGCTGGGTCGCTGAAGCACCACCGGAAGGACTGCGACGAGAGCGAGCAGTGCGCCGACGGCGGCCGGCCACCGGGTGTCGGCCTGGGCGTTGCTGCCCAGCGAGCCGACCAGCTCCACGACGACGATCAGCCACGGCAGCCAGTGGCGACGGATCCGGGACATGGACACACCGTAGTTCGCGCGCGCACCCCGGGCGTACGACAGACGGGCTCGCTCACCTACGCAGATCTGCGTAACCCGAAGCATCGCCGGAGCCGACGTCGACCACGGGTCCCTGGGAGAGCGTGAGAGGCATGAAGGAACTCGTGGTTGAGACCGACGGGCTGACCAAGCGATACGGCGACCGGCTCGCCGTCGACCGGGTCAGCATGACCGTCAGACGTGGTGAGGTGTACGGCTTCCTCGGCCCCAACGGGGCCGGCAAGACGACGACCTTGCGGATGATGCTCGGCCTGATCCGGCCCACCGCCGGAGCGGCCAGTGTCCTGGGGCGTCCGGCCGGGCGTCCCGATGTGACAGCCCGGATCGGCGCACTGGTCGAGGGACCCGGCTTCTATCCCTACCTGAGCGGACGCGACAACCTGCGCACGATGGCGCGCTACCAGGGGCTGGCCAACACGGAGGTCGACCGAGTACTCGAGATGGTCGACCTAGCCGACCGGGCGAGGGATGCCTTCAAGGGCTACTCGCTCGGCATGAAGCAGCGTCTCGGTGTCGCCGCCGCGATGCTCGGCGCGCCTGATCTGCTGGTGCTCGACGAGCCCACCAACGGGCTCGACCCGGCCGGGATGGCCGACATGCGGGCGTTGGTCGTCTCGCTCGCCGAGGCCGGCCAGACAGTCATCCTTTCCAGCCACATCCTGGCGGAGGTGCAGGAGATCTGCGACCGCGTCGGCGTCATCGTCGAGGGACGTTTGCTGCGCGAGTCGACCGTCGCCGACCTGCGAGGCGGCGCGACGCTCCGGGTCCGGGCGACTCCGGAGGATGCCGCTCTGGCGGCACTGATGCGGCTGGCCGATGACGAGGGCGTACGCCGCAGCGGCAACGAGACGCTCGAGGTCGAGCTGCCTGCGACCGCGGCGCCCGACGTCGTACGTCATCTGGTCGCCCACTCCATCGATGTCCATGAGGTCACCGTCGCGGAGCGCTCTTTGGAGGATGCCTTCTTCGAGATGACCAGCTCTGGGATGGCCAGCAACAAGGAGGTCGCGTCATGAGCGTGAAGGCAATGGTTGGCTCCACCGCCGCCGAGCTGCTACGGCTGCGCAAGTGGTCAGCGATCTGGGTGATCGTCGGCGCTTGGCTGGCCCTGTCGCTCTCCTTCGGGTACGTCTTCAACTACGTCTCCTACAAGACCGGCGACGACAACTTCGCGGGTGACGGTGCCAGCGACGCCCAGCTGCTGGCCGAGCTGATGCCGAGTGCGATCCCGGACATCCTGGTCAGCGGCCTGCCGATGTTCGGCGGCGCCCTCGCGATGGTCGTCGGCGCGCTGGTTGCAGGCAACGGGTTCGGCTGGGGCACCTGGAAGACCGTCTTCACCCAGGGGCCGAGCCGATCCGCCGCCGTCGGCGGCTCGTTGGCCGCGGTGACCGTGTTCATGTTCGCGATGATGACGGCGACGCTGGTGCTGTGCGCGGGCGTCTCGGTCGCCATCGCGGCGGCCGAGGGCCAGCCGATCACCATGCCGGCCCTGACCGATCTAGCGCAGTCGTTCGGCGCCGGGTTCCTGGTGCTGGAGATGTGGGCGCTGCTCGGGTTCCTGGTCGGAGTGCTCGCCAAGGGACCCGCCCTCGCCGTCGGCCTGGGTCTGGTCTGGTCGCTGGTGGTCGAGAACCTGCTCCGTGGCGTCGGCAGCCTGCTCTCCGGGGTCGAGACCGTCACCGATGCGCTCCCCGGCACGGCGGGCGGGTCGCTGGCCGGAGCGATCATCGGCGGACCCAACGGAACCCCGGGAGTCCTGGACGCGATCTCGGGTGAGCGGGCGCTGGTCACCGTCGCCGCGTACGTCCTGGTCGCGGCCGTTGCCGCCGTGGTGGTGATGAGACGCCGCGACCTGGCGTGAACGGCACCTAACACACCTCGAGGCATGTCGATGACATGATCTCGGGGTGCGGTCGCGTAAACGAGTGTGATTCTCGTTAAGTCTACTGTGTTGGTGGACAACAACCGCGTTGCCCAAAGCACTCTCAACGTCAGAAGAGGTTCCCACCCGTGTCCTCCAGCACGCCCGAGCCCACCCCGCTCATCGAGGCTCCCAAGTCCAAGCTCCCGCTGATCATCGGGATCGTCGTCGCCGCTGCGATTGTGATCGGCGCCCTAGCGTTCTTCCTCACCCGTGAGGACTCCGGCAGCGACCTGACCAAGGTCACCATCGGCGTCGTCGGCGCCGACGACCCCTATTGGGAGACCTTCCAGGACGCCGCTCGCGAGGAGGGCATCGACCTCGAGGTCAAGAACTTCAGCGACTACAACCAGCCCAACCCGGCACTGTCCGAGGGCGAGCTGGACCTCAACCAGTTCCAGCACATCATCTTCCTGGCCTCCTACAACGTCCAGAACGACGACGACCTGGTCGCTCTCGGCTCCACCGCGACCTATCCGCTGGGGCTCTACTCCTCGAAGTACAAGAGCCTCGATGAGATCAAGGCCGGCGAGACCGTGATCGTCCCCGACGACGAGACCAACCAGGCCCGTGGCCTGGTCCTGCTCCAGTCCGAGGGGATGATCGAGCTGACCGACGGCGGCACCCCGTTCAGCACCGTCAAGGACGTCGACCCCTCCTCGAAGGTGAAGATCAAGGCGGTCCAGGCCTCGATCACCGCCTCCTCGCTCCCCGACGTCGCAGCGGCGATCATCAACAACGACTTCGTCGAGGACGCTGGGCTGAAGTTCGAGGACGCGCTGGTGACCGACGACCCCTCCGACGCCAAGGCGCTCCCCTACGTCAACATCTTCGCCGTCCGCGCCGAGGACAAGGACGACCCGACGTACAAGAAGCTCGTCGAGATCTTCCAGAACAACGAGGACGTGCAGAAGGGGGTCTATGAGACCTCCGGTGACACCGCCGAGCTGGTGAAGATCCCGGTCGAGGACCTGCAGAAGTCGCTCGATGACACCGAGAAGCAGGTCGAGGAGCGTCAGTGACGCACCCGGGAACCGGTGCGGTGCCGCTGGTGCGGCTCCGTGACGTCACCAAGACCTACCCGGCGGCGAAGGGCCGCAACGAGGTCAACGCGGTGGTCGACGTCGACCTGGACATCGCCGCCGGTGATGTCCAGGCGATCGTCGGCTACTCGGGAGCCGGCAAGTCCACCCTGGTCCGGTTGCTCAACGGCCTCGAGCCGGCCACCTCGGGCTCCATCCAGGTAGGCGGCACCGAGCTGGTCGGTCTGCGAGAGCGGCAGCTGCGTCCGATCCGGCTGGGCATCGGGATGATCTTCCAGCAGTTCAACCTTCTGGAGTCGCGTACGGTCTGGGGCAACCTGGCCTACCCGCTGCAGATCGCCGGCGTCGACAAGGCCGAGCAGCAGCGCCGGATCTCGGAGCTGCTCCACTTCGTCGGGCTGCCCGACAAGGCCCACACCTACCCACGCAACCTCTCGGGCGGACAGAAGCAGCGCGTCGGCATCGCCCGCGCGCTGACCACCAACCCCTCGCTCCTGCTCGCCGACGAGGCCACCAGCGCGCTCGACCCGGAGACGACCCACGAGGTGCTGCGGCTCCTGAAGCGGGTCAACGAGGAGTTCGGCACCACCATCGTCGCCATCACCCACGAGATGGAGGTCGTGCGTGAGCTCGCCGACCACGTCGCGGTCATGGAGAGCGGCCGGATCGTCGAGTCCGGGCCGGTCTACGACGTCTTCTCGGCGCCGCGGCAACCGGTGACCAGGCGCTTCGTCGGCACCGTCGTCGACGACGAGCCGTCCACCGACGCGCTGGCCGCGCTGCGCTCGCGCCATCCCGGCCGGTTCGTGAAGGTCGAGCTGCGCGAGGGCGGGCCCCGCCAGACCGACATCTTCGCGGTGCTCCTCGAACGCGGGATCGCCTTCGAGCTCGTCTTCGGCGGCATCGAGGAGATCCAGGGCGCCACCTTCGGCAACCTCACCCTCTCCCTCGACGGCCCTGCCACCTCGGTCGACGAGGCCGTACGTGAGCTGGCTGCCCTCGTCCCCGCCAAGGAGCTGTGATGCTGACCGCTCTTCCCACCGACACCCGCCTCGGCGAGCTGTGGCCCGACATCTGGCAGGCCACCGGTGAGACCCTGCTCATGGTGGCGCTGACGATGCTCATCGGCGGCACCCTCGGCCTCATCCTCGGGCTGGGGCTCTACCTGACCCGCAAGGGTGGCCTCTACGAGAACGTGATCGTCTCTTTCGTCCTCAACGTGCTGGTCAACTTCTTCCGGCCGATCCCGTTCATCATCTTCATCGCCGCCGTCCAGCCGGCCGCACGGCTGATCGTCGGCACCGGCATCGGCACGCCCGCGGTGGTCTTCTCCCTGGTCCTGGCCGCCATGTTCGGCATCGCCCGGATCGTCGAGCAGAACCTCGTCTCCGTCCCGCCCGGCGTCATCGAGGCCGCTCGCGCGATGGGCGCCACGCGTGCCCGGATCGCCGCGACGGTGGTCGTACCCGAGGCGATGGCGCCGGTCATCCTCGGCTACACCTTCGCCTTCGTCGCGGTCGTCGACATGTCCGCGGTTGCCGGACTCATCGCCGGCGGTGGCCTGGGCAGCTTCGCCCAGACCTTCGGCTACCGCCAGTACGACCCGGCCGTGACCTGGGTCTGCGTGCTCATCCTGGTCGCGCTGGTGCAGGTGATCCAGCTCCTCGGCAACACACTCTCGGCGCGGATCCTGCGGCGCTGAGGCTCGGGGCTGAGGCTCGGTTCGTTCTCAGGCGCGAGCCAGGATCTCGCCGTGGAGGACCGAGAACCAGCCGTCCTCTGCAGCGGCCCACGACCGCCACCCGTCCGCGACCCGGGCGAGGGCGGCGGTCGTGGCGGCTCCGGAGTCGACCAGTTGACGGGCGACCGCCGAGTCGGTGAACCGGTCGGCCCACATGCCTCCCCACCAGGCCCGGTCCTCGGGATCGGCGAAGCACCAGGTGCTCGAGGTCGCGGTGATGTCGGCGAAACCGGCCGCACGAGCCCAGGAGACCAGCCGCCGGCCGGCGTCGGGCTCGCCGCCGTTCGCGCGCGCGGCGTCGCGGTAGAGCCGCAGCCACTCGGTCAGCTCGGTCGACTCCGGCCACCAGACGAATCCCGCGTAGTCGCTGTCGCGCACGGCCACGATCCCGCCCGGCCTCGTCACCCGCCTCATCTCCCGCAGCGCCTGCACCGGGTCGGCCACGTGCTGCAGCACCTGGTGGGCGTGGACGACGTCGTACGCATCGTTCTCGATGCTCAACGCATGCACGTCCTCCACGCGGAAGTCGAGGTTCGTCGCTCCCCCGCTCTCGGCGGCCTGCCGGGAGAGCTCGATCTCCGCCTCCCCGATCTCGGTGGCGGTCACCCGGGCGACCCGGCCGGCGAGGTCGAGCGTGATCGTCCCCGGCCCCGCGCCGACGTCAAGCAGCCGCTGCTCAGGCTCCAGGTGCGGCAGCAGGTAGGCAGCGGAGTTCTCCGCCGTACGCCACCTGTGCGAGCGCAGAACAGACTCGTGATGGCCGTGGGTGTAGGTCGACATGCGCCGACCCTACGCGGGAAATCCCGCTTTGTGAGACGGATATCTCGTTATGCGGTCATTCGCGAGAGCGACGGCTCTGCGCCGTCGAGGCGCCGCCGAGCCCAGAGGATCCCGCCCACGAGCCCACCGAGGAGCAGCGTGTTGAGCACGACCACCACACCGGTCTCGAACGGATCCGCGCCGCCGCCCGGTCGCGCGTCCTCGGGCGCAACCTCGCGACGGTCGAACCCGATCTGACCCTGGTCGGACGCCCTCAGCCCCTCGGCCGCCGCCGGCGCGGCCAACGCCGCGGCGGCGAAGACGAGGGCGACCGTCCCGGCGAGCAGAATCCGCAAGATGCGACTCATCATGCTTCTGAGCGTGCGCGCCGGCCCCGTCAGGAACCCGACGCACACCGTCCCTACCGGCAACGACCCGGTGAACATTCAGAACCCGCCGAGTCCGCACTTCTGGCGGGCCGAAACCGTAGTTGTGGGCGACGAAACTCTACTTTCGTCGCCCACAACTACCGATTCGGCGGGGCGGGGTCAGGTGGAGATCAG
>NZ_JACIXG010000047.1 GCF_014360585.1 Nocardioides sp. | reverse complement strand
CCCGCCGCACCACAGAAGGCAAAACACCCCGCGAGATCCGCCGCTGCCTCAAGCGCTACATCACCCGCGAGCTCTACCGCCAACTCGAGCACCCACAAACCCTTGACAGGACATAGGAGCGTCGCGGTGCCGGATCGAGAAACACTCGAGGAAGGGTCGGCGGCGAACCCTAGAAGCGAAGAAACAGTCGCCAAGCGAGGTTTCCCCGACAAGAACCGTGTTGGTCTCGACACGCCTCCGCCTAGCGGCTCCGGCGGTTCGACCAGCGGGGGGCCGGCGGTTCGACCAGCGGGGGGCCGGCGGCTCGACCAGCGGAGGGGAGTCTCGACAAGCTCGACCACCGGTGGCTCGGGTCTCGACGCGTCTCCGCCCAGCGGCTACTTCACCCCCGCAGCCCGCCGCTCCCGATAAGCGGCAACAGCATTGCGATTGGTGCACGTCGGCGAGCAGTACCGCTTGGAGCGGTTGCGAGACAGATCGACGACGATGCCCTCGCAACCCTCGTCGGCACAGATGGAGAGTCGGGACAGCTCGTCGGCGCGAATGACGTCGACCATGGCCATCGCGGTCTCGACGGCGATCCTCGTGGCCAGCGGGGCGTCGGGCTCGGTGGCGTGGATGTGCCAGTCGTAGGTCGTGTGGCGGACGAGCTGAGGGGTGGCGCGGTGCTCGGCGAGCATCGCGTTGGTCAGCCGCACGGCTTCGTCGCGCTCGGCGGTGAGCAGATCGCGCAGTGGGACTCGGAGGGCGCGGACCTCGTCGAGCTCGGCGCGGTCGCGGTCGTGGCGCCCCGTGTAGTCGTACGTCACGAAGAACTCCTCGAGCGCCGCCACCGTCGTCAGTTCGTCGGTCGAGCCGGGGGAGAGGGCAAGGGTGTTCGCCAGTGCCGCGGCTGCTTGGAGGCCGACCTCGGTGTCATGGGTGAAAACCATGTTGACACATTACCGCGACGATGGGATTGTCATGTGTCATGACGACTTTGACCAATGACGAAGCGGTGCCGCAGAGCGCGAAGAAGACGCCGCTGGTGGCTGCCGGGCTCCTCCTGGCGGTCGTCTCGGCGGTCACGTTCAGCCTCTCCGGTCCGCTGGGACGCGGTCTGTTCGACACCGGCTGGTCGACGGGAGGGGTGCTGATCTTCCGCGTCGGCATCGGCGCCGTCGTGCTCGCCCCCTTCGCGGTGCGGGCGCTCGCCGGGCGGTGGCGGAGCGTCGCGGCGAGCTGGCGGCTCGTCGTGGCGTACGCGCTGCTGGCGATCGTGGTGCCGCAGTTCGCGTTCTTCTCGGCGGTGCAGTGGATGGCGGTCGGGCCGGCGCTGCTGATGGAGTACATGGGCGTCGTGCTCGTGGTCGCGTGGATGTGGCTGCGACACGGTGAGCGGCCCTCCCGGCTGACGATGGTGGGCGCTCTGGTCGCGATCGCCGGGCTCGTGCTCGTCCTCGACCTGGTCAGCGGCGCGAGCGTCCACCCGGTCGGGATCCTGTGGGCTGCCGGGGCGGCCGTCGGCCTGGCGGGCTACTTCGTCCTCAACGCCCACTCCAGCACCACGCTGCTGCCGCTCGCGCTGGCCTGGCTCGGCCTGACGGGCGCGACGATCCTGCTGGCGCTGCTCTGCCTGGTCGGAGCGATCCCGTTCGCGATCGAGACGGCGCCGGTCGTCATGGCGGGCCTGGAAGTGGCCTGGTGGGTGCCGCTGATCGGCCTCGGCGTGCTGACGTGCTCGGTCGCGTACGCCACCGGCATCGCCGCCACCCGAAACCTGGGCTCGCGGCTCTCCTCGTTCGTCGGGCTTCTCGAGGTCGTCTCGGCCGTCGTCTTCGCCTGGCTGCTGCTCGGCGAGGCTCCCGGGCTGATCCAGCTCATCGGTGGGCTGGTCGTGCTGGCCGGCATCATCGCGGTCCAGCAGGGCGAGCAGTCGACGACTGCCTCCTGAAAAGGCGAAGCGCCGCACGCATCGGCTGCGTGCGGCACTTCCCAGGGTCTGGCTATCTCTGGTCCTGAGCCCTGACGTAGACCTCGCGGACCAGCATCAAGATGGCGGCCGCGGTCGGGATCGCCAGCAGCGCGCCGACGACACCGAGGAGCGAGGCGCCGACGAGGGCCGCGATCACGATGACGACCCCGGGGACGTCGACGGAGCGAGACATCACCCGCGGGTAGATGACGTAGTTCTCGAACTGCTGGTAGGCGATGTAGAAGATCACCGCGATGATGCCCGTCTTCAGGTCGGTCGTCGCGAACGTGATCGAGCAGACGATGATCGCACCGATGGTGGCCCCGATCATCGGGATCACGTCGGTGATCATGACGACGAAGGCGAGGGCGACGGCGTACTCGCCCATCCCGACGGCGAAGAGCAGCACCAGCGTGGACAGGCCGGCGCACAGCGCGACGATGAATGCCCCGGAGACATAGCCCCCGATGCCCTCGAAGACCCGGTCGCCCAGCTTGCTGACCCGGTCGCGGCGCGAGGCCGGGGCGAGGCGGTAGAGGGCGTTCTTCGTCTGGTCGTAGGCGGCGATGAAGTAGAGCGTCAAGACGATGACGATGAAGCCCGTGACGAGCACGTTGATCACCGCCAGACCAACGCCGAGCGCCCCGCCGAAGGCACTGCTGACGAAGTCGCCGCTGGCGACGTAGTCCTGCACCTTGTCGAGGATCTGGTATTCGTCGTTGAACTGCTGGATGCGCTGGTTGCGCTGGAGCTCCTCGATCCAGTCGGGCACGTTGGCCGAGATCTTGGCGATCTGGTCGCTGATCACCGGCACGAGCGCCACGAAGAAGAGCACGAGCGCGCCCAGCACACCGAGGATGACGGTCAGGACCGCCCACGGCCGTGGGAAGCCGCGCCTCTGCAGGAACACCACCATCGGGTTGATCCCCGCGGCGATGAAGAGCGAGACCACCACCTGGAGGATCACGCTCCCCATCGTGGTGAAGAGGTTCGACGCTGCGTACGCAGTCAGCAGACCGAGGCCGAGGAGCAGCCCGAACAGGTAGGGAGAGCGCCGGTCGAACGGCGGTCCGGGCTTGCCGAACCGCCTGTCCCGTTCGCTCTCTTCTGTCTCTTCCTCTGGCTCCGGATCGTCGACGAGGATCGCGGCCTCGCTGTCGCCCGTCGCGTCGTCACTGGGGCCGGTCTCGGCAGACGTCGTCTCCGGACCGTCCCCTGGACGGTCGGCAGCGGCGGCGTTCACCTCTCGGACTTAGCTGTCTCGGGCTCGCGGATCGCGGTCTTCTCGGACGGCTCGTCGTAGTCGTCGTAGTCGTCACCGAGGTCATCCTCGGAGTCGACCACGGTGACGCTCTCCTCGACCTGGTCGACGAGCTCGCCGTCGACGATGTCCTCCTCCTCGGTGATCGGCTTGGGCGCCTCGAGCTCGGCCGGGTCCTCGGTCTTGCCGAACCCGGAGACCAGGTCGGTGAGCGAGGAGAGCTGGGCGGCGATCGCGTCGCGGCGCTTGGTGAGGCGGTCGACCTCGGCCTTGATGATCGCGTGACCCTTCTCGGCCTCGACGGTCGCGGTGGAGGCGAGGTGGTCGGCCTCGGCGCGAGCCTTGGACAGGATCGCCTCCGCGTCGCGGCGGGCGCGGGCGATGATCCCCTCGGACTCCTTGGCCAGCTCGGCGCGCTGGTCGGCGACGTGCTGGGCGGCGATCCGGGCCCGCTCCTCGGCATCGGCGGCGCGGGTCTCGCCCTCGGTGACGATGCGAGTGGTCTCGGCCATCGCCTGGTCGTGGTGGTCGGCGGCCTCGCGGGCGAGACGCTCGCGCTCGACGGCGAGCATCCGCCGCGCCTCCTGGACCTCACGGTCCGCGCCGGCCCGGGCCTTCTCGACCTCGCGCTGGGTCGACGTACGCAGCTGGGTGACCTCCTGCTGCACGGCGAGCCGGATCTGGTCGGCCTCGCGCTTGGCGGCGGCGAGCAGCTCCTCGCTCTCGGCCTGCACCATCTTGCGGGCCTGCTGGACCTCGGACGTCACCTTCTCGCGGTGGTCGTCGATCTCCTTGTAGTGAGTCGTACGCAGCGACTCGATGTCACGCTGGGCGGACGCCTTGGTCGCGGCGGCCTCGCGCTGGGCGGCCTCGCGGATGACCGCGGCCTCCTTCTCGGCGGCCTCCTTGACCGCCGCGGCCTCTTCCTCGGCCAGTCGGAGCATCGCGCTCGCGCGACCACCGAGAGAGGCGTAGGACGGGGCTTCGGTGCCTTGCGCAGCGGCGGCCTTCAGCTCGGTGACCTGGCGCTCCAGCTCCCCGATGCGTCGCTGCGCGTTGCGCAGGGCCGACTGACCCTGGCCGTTGGCCTGGAGCAGCTGCTGGACCCGGGCGTTGACCGTCCCGGGGTCGTATCCGCCACGTCGCACGACCGGGAAGGCTGGGAGTGAGCCTGGCGCCGGTGGTGGGGAGTTGTGGCCGGAGCTGGGCGACCCGGACGCGCCGGGAACCCGGGGAAGGACCTGTGTCTCGGTCGAGTCCTGCTCGGGGTTCTTCCGAGGCTCTGAAGCCTCGTTGAAGATGGACAGTCCCTCATTCGTCATTTGTGGCGGATTCCTCACACTGTAGGTCGTCTACGAGCTGCCTCTGCTCCCAAAGGGCAAGACTACGGCCGGTCGCCCCTCGCGCAAGGGGAGACCGGCCGTGAAACGAGTCTCAACCGTAATCTATTTACCTAGACTGCGTGTCTCAGATTCCGCGGAAGAGGTTGATCTTGTCGATGTGAGCCGCACGCTTCTCCTCGTCGAGGACGCCGAGGCCCTCCTCGGGAGCCAGGCAGAGCACGCCGACCTTGCCCTGGTGCTTGTTGTGGTGCACGTCGAGCGAGGCCTGGCCGACATCCTCGAGGGTGTAGGTCCGCGACAGCGTCGGGTGGATCTTGCCCTGCGCGATGAGGCGGTTGGCCTCCCATGACTCGCGGTAGTTGGCGAAGTGGCTGGAGATGATCCGCTTGAGGTTCATCCACAGGTAGCGGTTGTCGTACTCGTGCATGTAGCCCGAGGTCGACGCGCAGGTGGTGATGGTGCCGCCCTTGCGGGTCACGTACACGCTCGCACCGAAGGTCTCGCGGCCCGGGTGCTCGAAGACGATGTCGATGTCCTCGCCGCCGGTGAGGTCGCGGATCGCCTTGCCGAGGCGCTTCCACTCCTTCGGGTTCTGCTGGGTGCCCTCCTCGTTCCAGAACTTGAAGTCCATCTCGGAACGGTTGATGACCATCTCGGCGCCCATGTTGCGGACGATCTTGGCCTTCTCCTCGTTGGAGACCACACAGACCGGGTTGGCGCCGCCGTTGAGGGCGTACTGCGTCGCGAAGCCGCCGAGACCGCCCGAGGCGCCCCAGATCAGGACGTTGTCGCCCTGCTTCATGTTGCCGCCGTTGACGGAGACGAGCTGGCGGTAGGCGGTGCAGTTGACCAGGCCGGGGGAGGCGGCCTCCTCCCAGGTGAGGTGCTCGGGCTTGGGCATGAGCTGGTTGGCCTTGACCATCGCGACGTCGGCGAGGCCGCCGAAGTTGGTCTCGAAGCCCCAGATGCGCTGCGAGGGATCCATCATCGTGTCGTTGTGGCCGTCGGGGGCCTCGAGCTCGACCGAGAGGCAGTGGGCGACGACGCGGTCGCCCGGCTTCCACTTGGTCACACCCGCTCCCACGGCGAGCACGACGCCGGACAGGTCGGAGCCGACGACGTGGTAGTCGAGGTTGTGGCGGGCGCCGAGCTCGGACTCCTTGCCGTAGCGCTCCAGGAACCCGAAGGTCGAGACCGGCTCGAAGATCGAGGTCCACACGGTGTTGTAGTTGATCGCCGAGGCCATCACCGCGACGAAGGCCTCGCCCGGACCGAGCTCGGGGAGAGCGACGTCCTCGACGTGGATGGACTTGCGCGGGTCCTTCTCCTTGGTCTCGACGCCCTCGAACATGTCGACCTCGTCCTTGTGGACGGTTGCGGCACGGTAGTGGCTGGGGATCTCGAGGTTCGCGAACTCCTCGCCGGGCGTGTCGCCGGCGAGGATCGCGTCGAGGATGTTCTGCATGGTGGTCGGCTCCTGCGTCGTCGTAGGGGTCGCGGTTGACTCTATTCGCTGGACATTACTGGTGAGTAACCGTCTTGACCAGCCTCATGTGACACATGACTCTTGGATCGTTCATGTGTCCTGGTGGGCTCTGGGCCGGTGATGAGCCCGGTGATGGGCCCGCGAGCGGGCTCAGTGGCCGGGCTGGGCGGCCGGCTCGACGAGCTCGACCAGGACGCCGCCGGCGTCCTTGGGGTGGATGAAGTTGATCCGGGAGTCGGCGGTGCCGCGTCGCGGTGCGTCGTAGAGAAGGCGTACGCCGCGCTCCTTCAGGATCGCGGAGACCTGCTCGACGTCGGTGACCCGGTAGGCCAGCTGCTGCATGCCGGGGCCGTTGCGGTCGAGGAACTTGGCGATCGTGCTGGACTCGTTGAGCGGGGCGAGCAGCTGGAGCTTGTTGTCGGAGTCGCCGATCGCGATCATCGCCTCCTCGACGCCCTGCTCCTCGTTGGTCTCGCGGTGGGCGAGCTTCATGCCGAAGGTCTTCTCGTAGAACTCGATCGCGGCGTCGAGGTCGGCGACGGCGAGACCGACGTGGTCGATCTGGGTGAACAGGTGCGGTGGGATCTCGACTGATGTCATGGGCCTACTCTCCTTGAGCTCGGGTCCAACGGGCACAATGTGTGATGACAGCCACACCAAGCTGCAGCCATCACTCTTCCCAGGGAGGTTACTAATAAGTAACCTCATGGGCGGATCAGCACCAGCAAACTTTCTTGGAGGACCCATGTCCAACGTCATCGTCGCCGGGGCGCGTACGCCGATCGGCCGCCTCCTCGGTGGGCTCAAGAGCCTGTCCGCAGCCGATCTGGGCGGCGTCGCCATCAAGGGCGCCCTGGAGAAGGCGGGCGTCTCGCCGGAGCAGGTCGACTATCTGATCATGGGTCAGGTCATCCTGGCCGGTGCCGGTCAGAACCCGGCTCGCGCGGCCGGCATCGCCGGCGGCCTGCCGATGAACATCCCGTCGGTCACCGTCAACAAGGTGTGCCTCTCCGGCCTCAACACCATCGCCATGGCCGACCAGCTGATCCGTGCCGGCGAGGCCGAGGTCATCGTCGCGGGCGGCATGGAGTCGATGACCAACGCGCCGCACCTGCTGCCGAAGTCCCGCGAGGGCTTCAAGTACGGCGACACCGCTCTGGTGGACTCGATGGCCTACGACGCGCTCTACGACCAGGCCACCCAGCAGGCGATGGGCGGGCTGACCGAGCAGATCAACTCCGAGGGTGTGAAGCTCACCCGCGAGGAGCAGGACGCCTTCGCCGCCACCTCCCACCAGCGTGCCGCCGCCGCCCAGAAGAACGGCGTCTTCGACGAGGAGATCGTCCCGGTCTCGATCCCGCAGCGCAAGGGCGACCCGATCGTGATCAGCGCCGACGAGGGCGTACGCGGTGACACCACCGCCGAGTCGCTGGGCAAGCTCCGCCCGGCGTTCTCCAAGGAGGGCACCATCACCGCCGGATCGGCCTCGCAGATCTCCGACGGTGCTGCCGCTGTCGTGGTGATGTCGAAGGCCAAGGCTGAGGAGCTCGGCCTGGAGTGGCTGTGCGAGATCGGTGCCCACGGCATGGTCGCCGGCCCCGACTCGAGCCTGCAGCTGCAGCCGGCCAACGCCACCGCCAAGGCGCTCGAGAAGGAGGGCATCACCGCCGCCGACCTCGACCTCGTCGAGTTCAACGAGGCGTTCGCGGCCGTCGGCATCGAGTCCACCAAGAAGCTCGGCCTCGACCCCGAGAAGGTCAACGTCAACGGTGGCGCGATCGCGCTCGGCCACCCCGTCGGCATGTCCGGCACGCGCGTCGTGCTCCACCTGGCGCACGAGCTGAAGCGTCGCGGCGGCGGCACCGGTGCGGCGGCGCTGTGCGGCGGTGGCGGTCAGGGTGACGCCCTGATCGTGCGTGTGCCCAAGGCCTGAGCGATCATCGGCGACCGGACGGGGAGTGCAGCCGTGGTTCAGGTGCGTGCAGCGCAAGGCGACGCCGCGTTGGAATACCGGGCGTCTTGTGAGCGGCGTCGCCGCCGCGATGTGCGTGCCTGGGCCGCGGCTGCGCCCGCGGCCGGGTGGTGATGATCGCTTGATCGCTGATGTGAGCGACCTGGTCGCGCGCGCCCGGGGCGGTGAGCCCCGGGCGGTCGCGCGGCTGGTGTCGTACGTCGAGAACGCCCCCGTCGGTGGGGGAGAGCGGCTCCGCCAGGTGATGGCCGAGCTCGCACCGCACGGCGGGCGCGCCCAGATCGTGGGGCTGACCGGCGCGCCCGGTGTGGGGAAGTCGACCACCACGTCCGCGCTGGTCCGTGAGCTGCGCTCTGCGGGGCGCACCGTGGCCGTGCTGGCCGTCGACCCGTCCTCGCCGTTCTCCGGCGGCGCGCTGCTGGGGGACCGGATCCGGATGACCGACCATGCCACCGACCCGGGCGTCTTCATCCGCTCGATGGCCTCCCGCGGCCATCTCGGCGGTCTCGCCTGGTCGGCGCCGCAGGCGATCCGGGTGCTGGATGCCGCCGGGTTCGACGTTGTGCTGGTCGAGACCGTCGGCGTGGGGCAGTCGGAGGTCGAGATCGCCGGGCTCGCCGACACGACCGTGGTGCTGCTCGCACCCGGGATGGGTGACGGCATCCAGGCCGCCAAGGCAGGGATCCTGGAGATCGGCGACCTCTACGTCGTCAACAAGGCCGATCGGGACGGCGCGACCAAGGTCCAGCGCGACCTGCGCGGGATGCTGCGCCTGGCCGACCGCCCGGCGGAGTCCTGGACCCCGCCGGTCCTCGCCGCGGTCGCTCAGTCCGGCAAGGGCATGGCCGAGGTCGTCGCCGCGCTGGACGAGCACCGCGACTGGCTGCGCTCCAGCGGGACGCTGGAGGTGCGGCGTACCCGTCGGGCCCGTGCCGAGGTCGAGGCCATCGCCGTCGAGACCCTGCGGGCGCGATGGACGACCGTAGGCGAGATGGACGACCTGGACGCCCTGGCGGCCGAGGTGGTCAAAGGCAAGCGGGATCCGTACGCCGCAGCCGACACCCTCCTGGCCGAGAAGTCGGTTCCTGACGCCCAGTAGTCAGTTCTCGACGCCGACGACTGACCTTTCGCGCTCAGAAACCGACCTCTCGGGGGAGGATGTCCCGGCGTACGGCTCGTTCTGTCGACTCTCGTGCCTTGGGATCACTATCGTTGGGCCTGTGAACTTCTTCGGCGTCGACATCTCCAAGCACCTTCTGCGTGACGAAGGTGAGGTCGTCGTCGACGAGGTGACCCATCACTGGGTCGCCTACATCAAGTCCGTGCTGGAGGTGATCCTCGGGCTGGCGCTGATGATCGTGGCGGCGACGATCAACATGAACGTCGCTTGGATCATCGTGCTGCTCGCCTTCGGGCTGGTCGGGCACGCGTTCTGGCGGTCGCTGGTGGTCAGCCGGGACCGGTTCGTGGTCACCAACATGCGGATCTTCCGCGTCCACGGTGTGCTCTCGAGCGAGCTGGCGACGATGCCGCTGGCGCGAGTTCTCGACATCACCGTGAAGCAGTCGTTCACGGGCCAGATGTTCAACTACGGCCACTTCGTCTTCGAGTCGGCCGCCCAGGAGCAGGGGCTCAACAACATCTACTTCGTCGGTCGCCCGAACGAGCGGGACCTGACCATCCAGCGCGTCGTCCAGCGCGCCGGTCTGCGCGGCAGCGTCTGACAAACCAGCATCGGGTGGCCGCCGCGCTGGTGCCTGCTCATAGGATGAGAGCCATGACGCAGCAGCCGTTCTCCCGCCCCGGAGCCGTCGACCTCTCCGGACTCGCCAGCACCACTCCCGCACAGGCCGCCTCGTTCGGCGGTCCGGCCGATGCGGCTCCCGCCCAGGGGCGCAGCGTCGGCTCCTATACCGTCGAGGTCGACGAGCAGCTCTTCCAGTCGGTGCTCGAGGCTTCGATGACCGCTCCGGTCGTCCTGGTCTTCTACTCGGCCTCCCGCGCCCCCGAGAGCGTCACCTATGCGGGCGACGTCTCGACGGTCGTGGAGGAGTACGACGGCCGGTTCCTCGTCGGCCTCGTCGACATCGACAAGAACCCGCAGATCGCGCAGGCGCTGCAGGTGCCCCAGGTGCCGCTGCTCTACATCCTGCTCGACGGCCGGCCGGTCACCCAGCCGATCCCGGGCGCGCTCGGCCTCGAGGAGCTGCGCACGGTCTTCCAGCAGCTCGGGCAGCAGCTCACCACCCAGGGGATCGGCGGGCGCCACAAGCCCAACGCCCTCGGCGGCGCCACGGCGACCGAGGACGGGGACGAGCCGGCGATGGACCCGCGCTACGCGCCCGCACAGGACGCGCTGGAGCGCGGCGACATCGACGCGGCCGTGGCCGAGTACGAGAAGCTGATCGCCTCCAACCCCGCTGACTCCGAGGCTGTCGCCGGACTGGCGATGGCCAAGGTCCTGCAGCGTACGCAGGGCGTCGACCTCAACGCGGCCCGTGCGGCCGCCGCGGCCGCGCCCGACGACGTCGAGGCGCAGACCCTCGTCGCCGACCTGGACCTGCTCGGAGGCCACGTCGAGGACGCCTTCATCCGGCTGATCGAGCTGGTGCGGCGTACGGCCGGGGACGAGCGCAACCAGGCGCGCGAGCACCTGCTGGGCCTCTTCGCCGCGGTCGGCAACGACGACGAGCGGGTGCTCAAGGGCCGTCAGTCGCTGGCCTCCGCGCTGTTCTGAGCCGTCGGGGCCGGACGAGCGGCCAGGGCCGCGAGCACCGCGGTGACCGCCGGCGAGGCGGCCATCGTGCGCCGGTGCAACGCGAGGACCTCGCGGGTGGGGACCGGGTCGACGACACGTACGGCGACCAGGTCCTCGCCCAGCGCCGCCCGCCCCAGGCGGGGGACGAGCGCGATCCCGAGGCCGGCTCGTACCAACGCCAGATGGCTGTCGAACTCCATCGAGACGTGCGCGATCCGGGGCAGATGACCCGTCCCGGCGTACATCCGGTTCAGCCACTGCCGGCAGATCGTGCCCTCGGGCGTCGCGATCCAGTCCTCGGCGACGAGGTCGTGCGGTGTCACCTTGGCGAGCTGGGCCAGCGGATGGTCGCGATGGGCGATCACGTCGGCGATGTCGCGGTGGAGCTCGGTCGTGACCAGATGGTCGGGGATCGAGAGAGGTACGTCGCCCCAGGAGTGCACCACGCCGATCTCGCTGTGGCCGGTGGCGACCAGCTCGACGGTGTCCCACGGCTCCCGCTCGGAGAGGGTGAGGGCGAGCTCGGGATGGGCGGTGCGGAGCTCGCCGGCGACCGGTGCGATCAGCCCGCGCATCGCGGTCGAGAAGGCGGTCAGCCGAAGTCGGCCGGCCACGGTCGTGGCCTGTTCGTGCAGCCCTGACTCCAGCGACTCCATGTCGGCGAGCAGCCGCGACCCCTCCTCGACCAGATGCCGCCCGGCATGGGTGAGCGTCACGCCGCGCCCGATCCGCTCCAGGAGCGGCACGCCCACCTGCCGCTCGAGCCGCTTGACCTGCTGGGACACGGCGCTGGGGGTGAAGCCGAGGGCCTCGGCGGCCGCGACCACCGAGCCGTGGGTGTCGACGGCACGGAGGGCGACGACGGCGGCCAGATCGATCATGAAGCCATGCTACGTCGTCCGATGAAGAATCATTCGCTGGTGCTTCAAGGTCTTTGCCTTCATCCTGGTGGATGTGAATCGCCGTGACTCGTTGCTCGCCGTTCTCGTCGCCGTGCTGTGGGGTTTCAACTTCGTCGTCATCGACTGGGGCCTCGAGGAGCGCGACGGACAGTCGGTGCCGCCGCTGCTGCTGCTCGCCGTGCGCTTCGTCCTGGTCGCGTTCCCGGCGGTCTTCCTGCTGCCGCGTCCGAAGGCGCCGTGGCGGGTGATCGCCGCCGTGGGGGTCTTCATGAGCCTGGGCCAGTTCGGCCTGCTCTACACCAGCTTGGCCGCCGGGATGCCTCCCGGCCTCGCCGGGCTCGTGCTCCAGGCGCAGGTCGTGCTCACGATCGTCATCGCGGCCGGGGTGCTGCGCGAGCGGCCGAGCCGGCTGCAGACGGTCGGGGTCCTCGCCGGTGCCCTCGGGCTGGTCGTCGTGGCGTTGGGCCGGGGTGGGCACGTGCCGGTCGTGGCCCTCCTGCTGTGCCTGCTCGCCGCGCTGTCCTGGGCGATCGGCAACGTGATCTCCCGCGCGGCCAAGGTGCCTGGCGGGCTCTCGCTGACGGTCTGGTCCGCACTGGTCGTGCCGCTCCCGCTGCTGGCGCTCTCGCTGGTTCTCGATGGGCCGGAGGGGATCCGCGAGGGGGTCGCGGCGTTCGGCTGGGAGGCGCTCGTCTCGACGGCCTACACCGTGGTGCTCGCCTCGTTCGTCGGTTACGGGATCTTCAACTCGCTGCTGGCGAAGCATCCGGCCTCGTCGGTGGTCCCGTGGATCCTGCTGGTGCCGCCGGTCGCCATCGGCTCGGCGTGGCTGCTGCTCGGGGAGGTGCCGAGCGCCGGTGAGCTCGCCGGTGGCGCGCTCCTGGTGCTCGGGGCGCTCGTCGCGCAGGGAGTGGTGGGTCTGCCTCGGTCCGGCAAGGGCGTCGCGACGGCTCCGGAGCTCATCGAGAGCGTGGAGAGACGCTGAGCGCTCGCTGGATCTGGACCGGCTGGCCTCATGCGGCCAGTCGGGCAGAGCTCCTTCCGAGTTCGCTGTGACGTACGCCATACTGGATCTCCGTGGAGATTGAATCGTTTCAGGAGGCCCGATGAGAGCCCTGGTCACCCTTGCCCTCGTGGCATCAACCTTCAGCCTGATGCCGTCCGCGGCCGTCGCCAGTGAGCCATCCGGCGGCGCCGCCCCGGTGCGCCTCAGCGTCGGAGGGACGAGCGACCCCATCGGAATCGATGACGTGACGCCCGATCTGCAGTGGCGCAACGGCGCCGGGGTCAGCCGACAGTCGGCATACCAGGTCCGGGTCGCCTCGACCCGTGGTCGACTGGGCGACCCTGACCTGTGGGACAGCGGCCGAGTCCGCTCGACTGTGATGGCGACCTCCTACGCCGGTGATCGCCTCACCTCCCGTGACAAGGCACTGTGGCAGGTCAGGGTGTGGGACGCCGACGGCCGGGCGAGCGAGTGGAGCCGGCCGGCCTCCTTCGAGATGGGCCTGCTCGATGAGTCCGAGTGGAAGGGCCGATGGATCACCGACGAGCGCTGGGCGGCCCCGCTCCATCAGGACGTCAGCATCGGCGCGCAGGAGACCCGCTACGTACGACTGACCGTGGTCGACCTGGGTCGTCCCGGCGAACCCCTGGACGACCCGAACTGGAAGCCGCGTCTCGAGCTCGGCGAGATCGAGATCAGCAGCGGCGCAGACGGGGAGAACCTGGCCGAGGGTGCCACTGTCACGGCCTCGGAGGAGAACTCCGAGCCGGGTGTGTGGGACCCGTCCTACCTGACCGACGGCAAGGTCACGACCACGGACGACCCGCGCGGCTACCGCAGCGACTACCACCCGGAGACCGACGTCCAGGACGAGCCGATCGTCATCACGATCGACCTCGGCGAGCCGAAGGCGATCGACACGGTCCGGCTCTTTCCGCTGTGGGACGCCCCCAGCGACTACGGCACGACGCCGAACTTCCCTCGCGACTTCCAGGTCTCGGTCTCCGGTGACGACACGACGTTCACCAAGGTCGGGCCACGCACCAAGGTCACCGCGGTCTCCAACCTGCACACCGCTCCGGAGGGCCTGCCGGTGCTCGCCCGTGACTTCACTGCCAGCGGCGACGTCGCCTCCGCGCGGCTCTACGTCACCGGCGAGGGCGTCTACGACGCCTCCCTCAACGGCGAACCGGTCTCGCCCGACCTGCTGCAGCCGGGCAACACCGAGCACAGCGTGCGGGTGCCCTACGCGACGTACGACGTCACCCGACTGCTCCGCAAGGGCAGCAACACCTGGGGTCTCGAGCTCGGCAACGGGATCTACAACGTCTTCAACACCCCCGAGATCCCCAAGCGCTACATGAAGGCGGCTGCTGGCCACGGCGCCCCACGTGCGATGGGACAACTCGAGATCACCTATCGCGACGGCCGACGCCAGACGGTCGCCACCGGTTCCTCGTTCAAGTCGACGCTCGGCGAGGTCACCTTCTCGAACTGGTATGGCGGTGAGGACCACGACGCCCGTCGTGACCTCGGCGCCTGGAACGAGCCCGGCGCGGACCGCAACGGCTGGCTCGACGCGGTCGACATCGGCGCCCCGGCGGGCGACCCGCAATTGGTGGCACAGCAGAGCCCGCCGATCCGGGAGGTCGACACTCTCGAGACCGTTGCCGTCACGGAGCCGAAGGCAGGGACGTACGTCTTCGACCTCGGCACCAACTTCGCCGGTTGGCAGCAGCTGACGACGAGCGGCCCGGCCGGAACCACGATCACGATGCGGCCATCCGAGAAGCTCAAGGCCGACGGCACCGTCGACCAGGGTAGCGTCGGCGGCGACATCCGGGACCGGTTCACCCTGGCCGGTACTGGAGAGGAGACCTTCACGCCGAGGTTCGTCTATCACGGTTTCCGCTACCTCCAGGTCGAAGGCCTGACCACCGCTCCGACCGCAGCGACGGTCAAGGGGCTCGTCCTGCGTGCCAGTGATCGGGCGGTCGGTTCGTTCACCACCTCCGACCCGCAGATGACCGGGATCCACCGGATCATCGACCGGTCGGTGCAGTCCAACATGTACTCCGTCTTCACCGACTGCCCGCACCGGGAGAAGCTCGGCTGGCTCGATCAGACCAACCTGGTGTTCGACACCGTCGCCTTCGGCTACGACATCGAGGCTCACTACCGCAAGATGTTGCAGGACGTCGTGGACGCCCAGCAGGACAACGGGCTGATCCCGACCACCGCGCCGGAGGACGCTCTCTTTGCCGGGGCTTTCCGGCACGACGCCAACTGGGGCGCGACCCTGGCCGTGTCGTCGTGGCAGATCTACCAGTGGTACGGCGACGACAGCGCCATGCGCGCCCATTGGTCGCAGATGGTGGAGTACGCCGACTACCTGGCCTCGAACTCCGCCGATGGAATCGTGTCCGGTGGTCTCGGGGACTGGATCACGCCGGCCTCTCCCGCCACTCCGCCCGCGCTCACCCAGACGTGGGCCTACCACCGGATCCTCACCCACATGAGCCGGATCGCTGCCGCACTCGGACGTGACGGTGACGCCGACGCATACGAGCGGAAGGCTGCGGACGTGGCCCGCGCCTTCCACGAGACCTTCTACCACCCGGAGACTGGTCTGTACGGCAACGGCGACCAGGCCAGCCAGGCCCTGGCGCTGCAAGCGGACGTCGTCCCGGCTGATCTGCGAGCTGACCTGTTGGACAGGTTCGTGCAGCAGATCCGCGATGCCGATGATCACATCATCGTCGGTGAGGTGGGCCTGTACGCCGCCGTCGACCTGCTCTCCAGGGAACGGCTCGACGACGTGCTCCACGACTGGGTGCAGCGCGACGACGGGATCAGCTACGGCAAGTTCCTCGCCGCCGGTGCGACGTCGCTGCCGGAGAGCTGGACCAGCGCCGGTGCCTCCCAGAACCACTACATGCTCGGCGCGATCGATTCCTGGTTCACCAGCGGGGTGGCGGGCATCAGCCAGGCCGACGACTCCGTGGCCTGGGAGAAGGTCGTGATCGAGCCGGCCCTCGTCGGTGACGTCGAGTCGGCCTCGTCCTCGTACGAGTCGATCCGGGGAACGATCTCCAGCTCATGGGTCCGGACCCAGGGGAAGGTCAGGCTCAAGGTCACGATCCCGCCGAACACCACCGCGACCGTCCGGGTCCCGGCAGCTGACGGTGCCCGGGTCACGACGCCGGCCGGGGCGCGTCAGGTGCCGTCGACCGTCTCCGGGTTCGCAGAGTTCGAGGTCGGGACCGGCACGTATACGTTCGCCACCAAGTAGGGAGTCGAGCGTCCACCGACCCACTGGCCTTCTCGCCGGGACCGCAGGCTGTGGTCGACGCTGAGCTGACACCGTCGCGATGAGTAGTGGCCCTGGGGCGTGCCTTCAGACGGCGCGCCCTAGGGGCGCCCCGACTCGGTGTAGCCGCGGCCGTCCCGCAGGGCATCGAGAGCGGCCTCGACCCGGCGAGCGGTGAAGTCGGCGGCCCGGTCGCGGACCTCGTCGAGGGTGCAGAACGCCACTGAGCGGATCTCGCGCGGCTGAAGGGTGGTCTGCTCGACGATGGAGGAGGGCCGGATGCCGCCGTCGAAGACGAGGCAGATGGCGTCGTCCCAGCCGCCCCAGGGCGGCAGCCAGTCGGTGAGGAGCAGGTCGCCGGCGGGGATCAGGAGGGCGAGCTCCTCCTCGATCTCGCGGGTGGTCGCCACCTTCGGCGACTCGCCGACCTCCACGATCCCGCCGGGCAGGTCCCAGTCCTTCTTGTAGGTCAGCTGGCACATCAGCACCCGGTCCTCGGGGTCGCGCACCAGCATCTGCCCGATCGCGCGCTTGCGCGGGAGGAACGAGTTGAGCAGCGCCCGGAAGCCCTCGGGAGCCTCCACCGGAGCATCGCTCGCCACCCGGGCGTAGATCATCCGGTCCTTGCCGCCCGAGACGCCCCGGAGCAGGCCCTCACGATGGAGACCCGACCAGGTCGCGGTGCGCTGCTCGGCAGGGTCGTCGGGGTCGATCAGCGCCTCCACCCGATGATGGGTGAGCAGCGCGGTGGCCACCTCGCGGCGTACGACATCGACGGATTCGCCCGCGGCCCACTCGATCCGGGCAACGCCCTCCGCCACGGTCGTCGTCTCTGGCTCGCTCACGAATGCCACCCTAGCGAGCCGAGTTGTCACAACCTGATGGTTGTCGGTGTCTGGATGCTGACGAGATGCTCGACCCAGAAAGAGGAGGGCGACGATGCCCAGCACGTTCAGGATCCCCAAGGCAGATCTGACCGGTCTCTACGGCGCCGTGGTGCGGCGAATGAGCAAGAAGATGTACGGCGAGGTCCCCGACGTCGGCTACGTCCTGTTCCACCACAAGCCGGCGCTGCGCGCGGTGATGGGGTTCGAGACCAAGGTGGGGAAATGGAAGGCGCTCGACCCGACGTACAAGTCGCTGGCCGAGCTGGCAGCGGCGAGCACGATCGGGTGCAGCTGGTGCCTGGACTTCGGCTACTACCTCGCTCGCAACGGGAACCTCGACCTCGAGAAGATCAGCCAGGTGCAGGTGTGGCGGACCTCCGACGTCTTCGACGAGACCGAGCGGAAGGTCATCGATTACGCCGAGGCGATGACGACCACGCCGATGACCGTCACCGACGAGATGGTCGCGGACCTGCTGGCCGAGCTCGGCGCCGAGGCGATGGTGGAGCTGACCCAGATGATCGCGCTGGAGAACATGCGCTCGCGGTTCAACTCCGCCGCCGGGCTGCAGAGCCAGGGCTACTCCGACGTCTGCGAGATCCCGCTGGTTCCCGCGCCGGTAGGGTCCGAGGCATGAGCGAGCCGACGAGCGAGGTCGCGACGGAGAGCTTCGTCGCCCACCGCAACCTGCTCTTCACGGTGGCCTACGAGATGCTCGGCTCGGCCGCCGACGCCGAGGACGTGCTCCAGGAGACGTGGTTGCGCTGGGCCGATGTGCCGCTCGAGGAGGTGCGTGACCACCGCGCCTACCTGGTGCGGATCACCACCCGGCTCGCCCTCAACCGCATCCGGACGCTGTCGCGCCGCAAGGAGACGTACGTCGGTCCGTGGCTGCCCGAGCCGCTGCTGACCGCTCCGGACGTCGCCGAGGACGCCGAACTCGCCGACTCGCTCTCGACCGCGGTGCTGCTGGTCCTGGAGACCCTCTCGCCGACCGAGCGGGCGGTCTTCGTCCTGCGCGAGGTCTTCGCGCTGGGCTACGACGAGATCGCCGCGGCGGTCGACAAGTCGCCGGCCGCCGTGCGGCAGATCGCGCATCGAGCCCGCGACCACGTCGCCGAGCGGCGGCCGCGCGAGGCGGTCTCGGCCGCCGAGGCGCGTCTCGCCCTGGAGCGGTTCCGCGACGCCGCGACCGGCGGCGACCTGCAGTCGCTGCTCGATGTGCTGGCACCCGATGTCGTGCTCTTCTCCGACGGCGGCGGTGTGGTGCAGGCCGCCCTCAACCCGATCCACGGCGCCGACAAGGTGCTGCGGTTCTTCACGGGGCTGGCGACGAAGTACGGCATCCCCAGGTTCGAGCTGACCAGTGTCAACAGAGCGCCGGGGATGCTGCTCTACTTCGGCGAGGAGGTCGACGGCGTCGTCACCCTGCACGTCGAGGACGGCATGGTCACCGGGCTCTACTACGTACGCAACCCGGCCAAGCTCAGCGGCATCGCCGGACAGGTCCATCTGGAACGCTGACCTCGATCCGGCGCAGCGCGTACGGAAGGATCACGAACGTACGTGCTGGGTGGAGGTCTGGGAGTGGATCAGCGGGTCGAGGCTCGGCAGCTGCGCGCGGTGCTGGTCACGCTCTGCGTGACCGTCACTGCGGCGTACGGCGTCCTCTACTACGCCTTCACCGTCCTGCAGCCGCGGATCATCGACGCCACCGGGTGGTCGGCGGCCGCGATCACCACCGCCTTCTCGGCCGGCACGCTCCTCGGGGCCGTGGCGGGGATCCCCGTCGGGCGGGTCATCCAGCGCTACGGGCCGCGGTGGGTGATGGCCGGGGCCAGCCTGCTGGGGGCGGTCGCGCTGCTCGTGGTCGCTGCTGCGCCTTCGTACTGGATCTTCGCGCTGGGCTGGCTGCTGGTCGGGCTCTCGACCGCCGGCACCTTCTATCCGCCGGCCTTCGCGGCGCTGACGCACTGGTTCGGTACGCGGCGGGTGGATGCGATCACGACGCTGACTCTCGCCGGCGGGTTCGCCTCGACGATCTTCGCGCCGCTCACCGACGCGCTGGCGGGCTGGGTGGAGTGGCGGTGGACGTACGTGATCCTGGCCGGCGCCTTCGTGGTGCTGACGTTCGTCCCGAGCGTCGTGGTGCTCGACCTCGCCTGGAAGCCGACGGCTTCGAGCGACGGTCGACCGGTGCGGGACCGGGACGTGCTGCGGAGCCGCCGGTTCGTGCTGCTCACGCTCGCGGGCACGCTGGTCACGATGGCCGTGTTCGCCTCGATCGTCCACCTGGTGCCGTTCCTCGTCGAGCACGGGCTGAGCCCGGCCACCGCGGCGTGGGCTCTCGGGCTCAGTGGCGCCGGCCAGGTCGCTGGGCGGGCGTTCTACCCGCTGCTGGCGCGGCGCTTCGGCGTACGGACCCGGATGCTCGGGGGAGTGCTGTGGTTCGCGGCCTCGGTGGCGCTGCTTCCGCTGCTGCCCGCGGTCGGCTGGGTGATGATCGTTGTCGCGATCCTCACCGGGACCGCTCGCGGCCTCTACACGCTCATCTCCGCGACCGTCGTCAGCGACGTGTGGGGTCCGGAGAGGTACGCCGCGCTCAACGGGGTCTACTCCGCGCCTGCCGGGATCGCGGGTGCGCTCGCTCCGGCTCTGGGGGCTGGGGTCGCTGTTGTGATGGGTGGGTACGACGGGCTCTTCTGGGTTCTTGGTGGGACGGCGGTGGTTGGTGCCGGGCTTGCTGGGGTTGCGTTGGTGTCGTTCGATCGGGGATGAGGGGCCGTCCTGCTGGTCGAGCTTGTCGAGGCCTCATCCCCGCTGGTCGGGCCGCCGGAGCCGCTGGGCGGAGGCGTGTCGAGACCAACACAGTTCCCGGCCGGAACGTCTCTTGCTCCCGGTGGTCGAGCTTGTCGAGACCTCCCTGCCGGAGGCCTTTCGCCCGAAGGCCGGCCTGGGCCGCCGACCCGACTTCGAGGATGTTCTCGACATGCCCCGGAGTCAAGGACGGCCTTCGGCCGCCGGCTACGCCGGCCGCTTCGCGGTCCTGGACACCGGACCACGTCGAGAAAAAAGATGGCTGGCTATCGGGGCGGCGGCCCGGGTGTGGCGCAGCGCATTCGTTCCTGGGAACGGTGGTGTTCGTGGGGTGGGAGGGTGGCCCTTCGGGCCACTTACCATCCACAGGTTTGACGTCGTTCGCTCACCGCGAGAACAGCGGTTGACCTGCGCATATAGGTAGATTCGCCACGCTTTGTGAAGTAGAATCGGACCCATCACGGCACGCCTCTGAACACACCGGAGAGGAGGGGCAGCGATGAGTCTCGAACCCGAGATCAACCACTGGGGAACCAACCCCGATGACCCGATCGACGCAGAGCTCGCCGCCCTCGAATCCTCCCTCGACACCCTGCTCACCAGAGACCCCGCCTACTGGCGCACCGGCCAGAAGAAAGACCGTTTGAAACGCCTGGAGATCATCCAGGCCAAACAAGCCGCACTGAGACTCCGGGTCCTCGCTGTCGCGGGTGACATCGCCGAAGAGACCGGTGCGAGAGACGTCTCCGGGTGGATGTGGACCGAGCTGCTGGTCGACAAGAAGGTCGGGCGTGCCGAGGTGAAGCTGGCCGCCGGGCTGGCGAGGTACGAGCTCGTCGCTGCCGGCCTGGCTGAAGGCGTCGTGTCCCCCGACAAGGCCCGGGTGATCGTCAAAGCCCTCGAGGCGGTCGAGGCCGACCCCGAAGCCAGCACCGAGAACCTGGTGCTCGCGGAGAAGCTTCTGGTCGAGTACGCCACCGAGATGACCGCGACCAAGCTCGAGATCATCGGAAAACGGATCCTGGCCGAGGTCGACCCCGAACGGTTCGAGGCCGCCGAAGCCAAAGCGCTGCAGCGCGAAGAAGAACGCGCCCAACGCCGCACGTTCTTCACCTCGCGCGCCAACGGCGACGGGACCGTGGACATCCACGCCCGGGTCTCGTACGCGGTCGGTCACCGACTCCGCACCATCCTGGACTCCCTGGCGCAGCCCCGGAAGCTCTCCGCGGAGGACCGGGGCCGCAAAGCCCCCTATGACCGGCTGCTGGGCCAAGCGTTCGCCCGGGTCATCGAGACCTACGACGTCGACCAACTGCCCCGCCACGGTGGCCACGCCACCACGGTGTTCATCACGATGAGCGTCGAGGACCTCCGCAAGGACCTCGGCACCGCTGCGTTGGGGTTCGATGGCGAGCAGATCACCGCGGCCGAGGCGCGTCGGATGGCCTGCAACGCCGACCTCATCCCCGTCGTCCTGGGCACAGGCTCCGAGATCCTCGACTTCGGCCGCACCACAAGGCTCGCCCACCCGGTCCAACACCGGGCACTGCGGCTACGAGACAAATGCTGCCAAGCAGAAGACTGCGATGCGCCAGCCGCCTGGACCGAAGCCCATCACCTGAAACCCTGGTCTATAGGCGGGCTCACGAATCTGGCCAACATGGTCTTGTTGTGCCCCAGTGACCATCGCCGGATCCATGACCCCAACTACGCCTATGAACGCCTCCCGGACGGACGGATCCGGTTCGCCCGACGTAACTAGGACGCGCTCGACATGCGCGCGTGACAGGATTGCGGGGTGGTCGACGCTGTCCGTCTCATCCGGTCTGCCGAGCTCAGTGATGTCGCCCAGTACGCGTACGCGTCGACTGTCGAGAGCGGTGCCCGACTCGTGTTCCTCGCGGGCGCGTGCCCGCTCGAGAAGGACGGGTCGACGGCCGCTGTCGGTGACTATGCAGGGCAGGCAGCCAGATGCATCGAGACGCTGAGCGAGGCGCTCAGGTCGGCTGGCGCGACGATCGAAGACGTGGTCAGCACCCGGGTGCTGGTTGCTTCCTCTCGGCGCGCGGACCTCGTCACGGCGTGGGAGGTCGTTCGCGATGCGTTCGAGGAGCATGACGTTCCCAGCACCCTGATGGGGGTCACGGTCCTGGGCTATGACGATCAGCTGGTCGAGATCGAGGCCGTCGCTGCGGTGATCGACTGATCCTCGCGCCGGCGACAGGCTCGGCCCGGACAAGACCAGCCCCGACAAGACCGGAGGGCCTCGGTGCCCCGCGGCGGGCGGGACACCGAGACCCTCAGATCACTTTCCGAAGACCTGCAGCTCGGCGGCGTGGACGATGGTGCCGCGGTCGGAGCCGGTCTTGCAGTCGGTCGTGGTGAGGGGGTCGGCGTCCTGCTCGCCGGCGTAGCCCTCGTAGCCCGTGCACTGGTTCTCCAGCGCCACCAGACGCACCGCGGCCGCGACGGTGTCGGGGACGTCGAAGGTACGCAGGTTGAGGTTGGGCGCGACCGGCCTCGGGCGCTTGCCGGGGAAGGCGTCGTCGCTCGAGGTGTAGAAGCGCTTCCAGGTCGCGCCGGTGGTGCCACAGGCAGAGACGCAGGCCTCGAGCGCGAACTTTCGCAGGGCTGTGAAACGGGAGCCCGAGTCGGCGTCCGTCTCGGTGGCGGGGGAGAGGTAGGCGCTCACGTTCACCCTGGTGACGGTGTGAGATCCGCCGGCCAGGTCGACGGCGACCGACGGCGTGGTCGCGTCCACGTTGCCCTCGGTCACGCCGCCCCAGTTGGTGCCCTCCGTGCCGTCGATCAACGCGTCCGGGTTGCGCGAGCCCTCCGTCGACGCGATCACCGTGGCTCCCTTGGCAGCAGCCGCGAGGTTGGTGGTCGAGGCGAAGGAGACGGTCGTGGCCTTCTTCGAGGCCGAGAGCGTGACTGTCTTGCGCTGCGCGCCGCCGGTCTTGGTGACGTAGAGGAACTCGTACGTCCCCGGGACGAAGTGCGCGACCGACCCCATCGCGGTGTCGACCAGCGTGTCGGCGACCGGCGTGGCCCGAGCCTCGAAACGGCCGACATACACCTTCCCGGGAGTCTCGGTGGGCGCGCTGAACGTGACCTTGACGTTGTCCGAGGCCGCCGAGGCGAAGCTCGGGGTCGGCTCGTGGTCGTCGGCGGTCGTGGTGGCGTACTGACCCATGCCGCGCTGAGCGAACGCCTTCGCGATCACCTCACGGTTGGCACCGCCGAAACGCATCTGGTCAGCGGCCAGGAATGCATCGCGGGCGTCCAGCATCGAGGTCGCACCCTGCTGGAGCAGGAACGAGTCGAAGACCAGCTGGATCCAGCGCCGGTTGCCCGGGCAGTGATCGGGCGCCAACGGCGAGGCCGAGGTGGTGCCCGTCGAGCAACGCAGCTGAAGCGCCTTGTCGGCGTAGGGATGGGTGGCGTCGTACTTGTCGACCAGCGCCTGCCGCACCGACCACATGGTGCCGTTCCAGATCTCGCCGTCGGCGTGGACCTGGGGGCCGGTGCTGTCGTAGCCGACGTCGGAGAAGTTGAGCGGGTTCTTGTCGATCGCGAAGTTGCGGATCGCGGTGTCGGTGTTGCCGGTGGCGTAGGAGCCGACCGCCCAGGGGGTGCCGCCGTTGTAGAGGTCGTGGGCGAACATGTGCTCGGCCGCGGCCAGGTCGCTCCACGACTCGCCCATCGCGCCACCCTGGTCGGAGGTCAGACCGTCGTCGGGTCCGCCGACCATCCGGTTGGAGATGGCGTGGGTGTATTCGTGTCCGACGATCCCGAAGTCCAGCGAGCCGTCGGTGCAGGGTGCGTAGAAGGCACCGGCGGCGGGCTGGAAGAGGTACTGGTTGGTGATGCCGGGCACGCCGTCCATCAGGGTCAGCTGGTTGGCGTTGTTGCGGCCGGTCAGCACCCCGCTCTGCTCGATGATCTGTGAGTCGAGCGCGGCGGCCTGCGCGTTGCCGATCTCGGCGTCGAGACCGCGGCCGCCACGGCCGAGGTTGTCGGTCTGCAGGTTGTAGTTCTCCTCGGTGAAGCCGAGGAAGTAGGACCAGTCGTGCATCCGGTTGTGGCCGGCGAACAGGTTGCCGACCACGTAGTTCACGTCGTTGCCGCCGGGGACCAGGGTCGTGGGCGAGCACTTGGAGTTGTTCCAGGCGTCGGTGAACGTGCCCGTGTAGTCACGCACCGGCGAGATCGGCGCCTGGGCGAGGCCACCCGCGGCCAGCGGTGAGAGCCAGCCCTCGTGGGTGTTGGCGTTGTTGCCGATGGTCGTCAGCGAAGGCACCCCGACGGTCGTGTTCAGCAGGGTGTCCCACGGGCCGGCGTTGGCCAGGCTCTTCAGCTCCGGACCGGTGCAGTCGTCGACCTTGGTCCAGCAGGCGATCACGTCGTTGGCCGGGACCGCGTCGCCGCCGGTCGAGGCGGCGTCC
This sequence comes from Nocardioides sp., assembly GCF_014360585.1. Lineage (GTDB taxonomy): Bacteria > Actinomycetota > Actinomycetes > Propionibacteriales > Nocardioidaceae > Nocardioides. The sequence goes on along the minus strand of NZ_JACIXG010000047.1, from coordinate 16,370 downwards.
GGAGTGCCGGGGAAGTAGGACCAGCGCGGGTTGCTGCCCGGCAGGTCACCGGCGTCCGCGCCGGCGTCGGAGGAGGCGACGGTGACCGTGTAGCTGCCGACGAGGAGCGAGTCGTCGAAGGGACAGACCTGGACCGCGTACGTCCCGGGGTCGATCTTGTCGGCGGTGTAGGTGGCTGCCTCGGGGTTGAAGAGCAGGTCGCCCTCGACGAGCAGCCGTCCGTCGGGTGCGAAGAGCTTCACGGTGAAGTCGTCGGTGGGCAGCCCGACCGCGACCGCGGCCAGGGTGCGGGTCTTGTCGTCGGCGATCTCGAAGGGGTGCTTCGGGCCGCAGGCGTTGAGCGCGGTGCCGGTGAACGGTCCCTCGACCTCGTTCTCGTGGTCGACGTTGTCCTGACGCAGGAGCACGTCACCCGTGACCGCGTCGACCAGCACCGTCTGCCCCAGCAGGGTCGCGGCGGCGGAGTCGACGACGGTGGCCTGGAAGACGGGCCGTACGCCCTCGCCGGGGACCGGGAACGCCCGCAGCCGCACGAGCTGGTCGGTCGCCAGGCCAGGCACCGTCAGCTTCGTCCAGTCGGTCGGCTTCGCGGCGGCGGTGGTGGCGATCTCGCCGACCTTAGAGCCGGTGATCGGGCGTCCGGCCGAGGCCGCTGCCTTCAGCCACGCCTCGGTCGGGGTGAGTTCTGGCTTCACGGCGGTGCCGGTCACCTTCGACAGCGAGGAGGAGACGTAGGCGATGTCGCCGTCGGCGACCCCGACTGTGACCAGGCCCTCGGTGGCGGCCGGCAGACCGTCGTAGGTCTGTCGGAACAGCACCGCATGGCCACCTTCGGCTGCCAGCTTCTGGTCGCTGACCAGCTCCAGGTCTTCCATCTGGCTCCCGGAGAGCCCGAAGACCGCCGCGTTCTCCTTCAGGAACCCGCGGGCGGCCGCGACCGGGTCGGACGACCCGGCAGTGGCCAGCACGCCGTCGGAGGTGATCAACGATGTCGGCGTTCCGTGGTCGTTCCAGCGGATGTCGACGGCGTCGAGGGCCCTGGCGGCGGACTCCTGGGCCGAGGTGGGCAGCACGCGGTCGCGTACGTCCAGGCCGGCATCGGCCTCGTGACCGAGGAGCCCGCCGGAGCGGGCCGTCTCGGCCGTGTTGTCTGCGTTGTCAGTGGTGGAGAGCGCGGCACCCGAGACCGGCGTCGCCAGCACTAATGCGCCGAGGGCGATGCTCAGCGCCGCACCGAGGCCTACCCGAGTGCGATTGGAACGTGATTCGATCATGTGTGACCAACGTCACTTTGCTGAAATAGGTTACGCCCCACATGTAACGCCTGTGCAACGGATAGGGGTACGGCGCCGGGAGGCCACCAGATAGTCTTCCGGCACATGTAACCGCCTTTTACAGACAGGGAGCGCCACGATGGGTGACTTCGTCAACCTGACCGTCGAGGACGGCGTCGGCACGATCCGACTAGACCGGCCCAAGATGAACGCGATCAGCTTCCAGGTGCAGGCCGAGCTGCTCGAGGTCGCGACCGAGGCGGCGGGCGACGACGACGTACGCGCGGTGGTCGTCTACGGCGGGGAGAGGCTGTTCGCCGCCGGCAACGACGTCAAGGAGATGGCCGGCCTGTCCTACTCCGAGATGGCCAAGCGGGTCGCGGGTGTGCAGGCTGCGGTGACGGCGGTCGCGGAGATCCCCAAGCCGGTGGTGGCCGCGGTGACCGGCTACGCGCTGGGCGGGGGCTGCGAGCTGGCGCTCGCCGCTGACTTCCGGATTGCCGCTGATGACGCCACCTTCGGTCAGCCGGAGGTGCTGCTCGGCATCATCCCCGGTGCCGGGGGCACCCAGCGGCTGGCACGACTGGTCGGGCCGTCCAAGGCCAAGGATCTGATCTTCTCGGGTCGCTTCGTCAAGGCAGACGAGGCGCTTGCTATCGGCTTGGCCGACCGGTTGGTGCCGGCGGCCTCGGTCTACGAGGAGGCTCTCGCGTGGGCGAGCCAGTTCAAGAAGGCGGCCCCGTACGCTCTGGCGGCGGCGAAGACGGCGATCGACAAGGGGCTCGGGGTGGACCTCGCCACCGGGCTGGCCATCGAGCAGCAGCAGTTCGCCGGCGTGTTCGCGACGCAGGACTCCCAGATCGGGATGGGATCGTTTCTCGAGAACGGTCCGGGCAAAGCCAACTTCGAAGGGAAGTGACTCTCGTGTCCGACACAAAGACATCCTCCGGTCCGGGCGTGGTGAAGACCGTCCGGTCCTACGCCTCCAGGGCGATCTGGGTGATCGCCCTGATCGCCGCTCTGGCGCTGGCGATCGGTGCCCTGCTGATCGCGCTCGACGCCAACCAGAGCAACACGCTCGTCGCCTTCGTGCTCGATGCGGCAGACGTGGCCGATCTCGGCCTGTTCTCGCGTGAGAATGGCATCAAGCAGTTCGGCGGCGAGGACGCAGCGACCAAGAATGCGCTCTTCAACTGGGGCATCGGTGCGCTGGCCTGGCTGATCGTCGGCCGGATCGTGGCTGGTTTCATCCGGCCCTGACCCCGTGTGACATTCTCAACTCGAAGGCACCTGTCATCCTTATGTGACTGACCGGTAACATCGCTGGCGAACTACGACCATTCAGGAGGGGCCGGCTAGGCCGCACCATCATGAACATTGTTGTGCTTGTGAAGTACGTACCGGACGCGACCGCGGACCGGCAGTTCGAGGACGACTTCACCGTCGACCGCGTGAACGTCGATGGTCTGCTCTCCGAGCTCGATGAGTATGCGGTCGAGCAGTCGTTGCAGATCAAGGAGAAGCGCGACGGCGAGGAGATCACCGTCACCGCGCTGACCGTGGGTCCCGAGGCCGCCGAGGCTGCTGTGCGCAAGGCGCTGCAGATGGGCGCCGACAAGGGCGTCCACGTCGTCGACGACGCGATCGCCGGCTCCGACTCCATCGCCACCTCGCTGGTGCTCGCCAAGGCGATCGAGAAGATCGGCGCCGAGACCAAGGTCGACCTGGTGGTCGGTGGTCTGGCTTCGACCGACGCCAGCATGAGCGTCGTCCCGGCGATGCTCGCCGAGCGCCTCGGCCTGCCGCAGGTCACCCTGGCCTCGGTCGTCGAGACCCAGGGCGACCAGATCCGCATCAAGCGTGACGGCGACGTCGCCACCGAGGTCATCGGCGGCACGCTGCCGCTGGTCCTCTCGGTGACCGACCAGTCGGGCGAGGCCCGCTACCCGTCGTTCAAGGGCATCATGGCGGCCAAGAAGAAGCCGCTGGAGACCTGGTCGCTGGCCGACCTCGGTGTCGACGCCGGTCAGGTTGGTCTCGGTGCTGCGTACACCGCGGTCGAGGAGACGGCGGCCCGCCCGCCGCGTACTGCCGGAGAGATCGTCACCGACGAGGACGGCTCGGGTGCCAAGGCGCTGGCCGAGTTCCTCGCGTCCAAGAAGTTCATCTGAGGCCGAGAAAGGATTCAAGAATCATGGCTGAAGTTCTCGTTCTCATCGACCACGTGGGTGGTCAGGTCAAGAAGCCGACCTACGAGCTGCTCACCCTGGCCGCCAAGCTCGGCGAGCCGTCCGCGGTCTACATCGGTGACGCCGGCGGCGCCGCTGGTGCCGCGGAGGCCGTGAAGGGCTACGGCGCCGAGAAGGTCTACGTCATCGACGACGCCCAGATCAAGGGCTACCTGGTGGCCCCGAAGGCCGAGGCGCTCGCGCAGCTGGCCGGCTCCGCCTCCCCTGCAGCGATTCTGCTGCCGTCCTCCGCGGAGAACAAGGAGGTCGCCGGACGTCTGGCGATCAAGCTCGACTCCGGTCTGATCACCGACGCCGTCGACCTCGACGAGTCCGGCGTGGCGACCCAGTCGGTCTTCGCCGGCAACTTCACGGTCAAGGGCAAGGTCACCAAGGGCACCCCGATCATCACGGTCAAGCCCAACTCGGCCGCTCCGGTCGAGAAGGCCGGCGCCGCCGCGGTCACCCCGTTCGAGGTGACCATCTCCGACGCCGCCAAGACCGCCCAGATCGTGGCCTCCCAGCCGCGTAAGGCCTCGGGTCGCCCCGAGCTCACCGAGGCCGCGATCGTGGTCTCCGGTGGTCGTGGCACCGGCGGCGACTTCTCCGCCGTCGAGGGTCTCGCCGACGCGCTCGGTGCCGCCGTCGGCGCCTCGCGTGCCGCGGTCGACTCCGGCTGGATGCCGCACACCTTCCAGGTCGGCCAGACCGGCAAGACCGTCTCCCCGCAGCTCTACGTGGCCAACGGGATCTCCGGTGCGATCCAGCACCGCGCCGGTATGCAGACCTCGAAGACCATCGTCGCGGTCAACAAGGACGAGGAGGCGCCGATCTTCGAGCTCGTCGACTTCGGTGTGGTGGGCGACCTGCACACCGTTCTCCCGGCCGTCACCGACGCGGTGAAGGCCGCGAAGGGCTGACGAGCCAACCCGTTCTACCCGGGACGTACGTCCTGAGAACCCGCCTCCGAGCAGCCGCTCGGAGGCGGGTTTCTTGCTGTTTGGTGTCGGGTTCGGCGAATAGTCGCGCGCGCGATACGTCGCTGGGTATAGTCCGGGCCCATGTGGGTCAATTTGCTGAGGTCGAAGACGACCCGGAAGATATCGATCGCCTCAGCAGTGGCGGGATGTGTCGCAGCGCTGGTCATGGCGACGATGTCGGTGGTCTCGACACCGGCGACGGCGGCGCCCTGGTCGCCGCCGGCTGGCCCGTTCTTCAACAATCCGACAGGCAACTATGCGCAGCGCAACGCTGTCGTCAACCGCATCAACACCAGCATCCGACACTCGGTGCGGGGCTCCTACATCCGGTTCGTCACCTACAACCTGGATCGCGCCGACACCGTCGACCAGTTGATCGCTGCCCACAAGCGCGGTGTTCACGTGCAGATCCTGGTCAACCGGAAGATGTGGAGCAGCGGCGAGAAGAAGCTGGCCGCGCGCCTCGGCACCAAGCGCCACCGGCCGAGCTTCATCTACGGATGTGCCGGTGCCTGCCGTGGGTACGACAAGGGCAACCTGCACATCAAGATCCACTCGTTCACCCAGGTCGGCTCCAAGCGCAACATCGTGATCAACAGCTCCGGCAACCTCGGTGGCGGCGCGGCCGGCTCCCAGTGGAACGACGGCCAGACGATCTACGCCAGCGCCAGCCTGTGGCGGACCTGGCTGCGGATGTTCAACGAGCTCAAGGCCGACCGGAAGGCCTCGCCGCGCTACGTCTCGTGGAGCGGTGGCGGAACCTCTGTCGGGTTCCAGCGCACCCGCCCTGGCGCGACCAGCGAAGAGGTCTACGCCCGCGGCACCGGCGACCGGGTGATCGACCGGCTGCGCCAGGTCGGTTGCCGCGCACCCAAGGGCTACGGCACCAAGGGCAAGACGATCCTGCGAGTCCACATGTACGCGTGGTACAGCCGCCGTGGCGAGCGCATCGCCGACGAGATCGTCCGGCTGAAGAAGCGCGGCTGCGTCGTCCGGGTGATCGGCTCGGTGACCAGCAACCCGGTCTACCGCAAGCTCAAGAGGGTCGGCATCCCGGTGCGCGACGCGGCCTGGGACTGGGGCCAGAAGAAGTCCACGAGCGGTGACAGCATCGTCTACGGCTCGCGCTGCTACTCGCACTACAAGTGGATGAGCGTCAACGGCGCCTACGCGGGCCGTGGCACGCACAGCGTCTGGACCGGTTCGGAGAACTGGTCGCCGCCGTCGTTCAGCAACGACGAGGTCACCTTCCGGTTCACCTCGAAGAGCTACTACAACGCCTACACCGACCGGTTCAACAGGATGTGGAACAGCTCGAACGCGACCCACAGGGTCTACAGCCAGCCGAAGCGTCGTCCCTGCGCCTGACCGGTTAGCCTCCACGGGTGAGCTTCGGTGAACTCGGTGGAGGCATCCAGCCGCTCGACGGCGGCTGGTCGGGAGAGACGTTCCTGGCGGAGGCCGGTGGTGAGCGGTCGGTCGTGCGGGTCTTCGCCGACCCGCGCCACCCCCCGCAGGCTGCGGAGATCCAAGAGGCCCTGCACCGTCTGGTGCGGGGCCTCGTCCCGGTCCCGGACGTCTTGGAGGTACGCCGCGCCGACCCCGACCTGGGCACACCCGCACTGCTGGTGACGGAGTTCGTCGAAGGCGTCCGTGGCGACCTGCTGGTTCCTGACCTGGACGAGGAGCAGCAGGGCAGGCTCGGACGTGAGCTCGGGGAGATCGCGGGGACCCTCGCCGGGATGCCGTTCCTGACTGCCGGGACCTTCGCCGACAAGGAGCTGCGGGTCGAGGCACACGCGTTGGACCTGACCGACTGGGTCGAGTCGTACGCGGATCGACTCGACTGGTCAGCGGCCGACCTGGAGGGTCTGCGCGAGGTGGCCGCCGACGCCCAATTTCTGCTCGACACGGTCGCCAGGGCGAGCCTGGTGCACAGCGACCTCAACCCGAAGAACCTCATCCTCGATCCGGAGACGCTGAACGTGCGTGCGGTCGTCGACTGGGAGTTCGCCCATGCCGGATCCCCGTTCGCCGATCTCGGCAATCTGCTGCGGTTCGACCGGCAGGAGGCGTACGTCGCGGGCGTGCTGGAGGGCTACGTCTCGGCGCGCGGTGGCAGCACCGCTGACGCCCTCGACCTGGCGCGCTCCGCGGACCTGGTCGCGCTGGTGGAGCTCGGAGCGCGGCGTACCGACAATCCGGTGGCCGCCCGGGCGCACGAGCTGCTGCTCGAGATCGCGCGATCCGGTTATGTCCACATCGCCCCAGAGGGCGCGGTACGCCGCTAGGATTCGGAGCGCGCTGGACGGTGCCGGCGCGACCTGGGGGATGGTTGTGGGAGCGAGTGAGGTCGGCGGGGCCGGAGGTTGGTGGCGCGGCTGGACGCCCTGGATCTCGGCGCTGGTGCTGTCGGCGATCTTCGCCGGTGCGATGTCGGGGATCGCGTTGGTCAGGAGGTCCTACCAGCCACCGGTGGACTACCCGGCGATGAACGAGTCCGAGCCTGTGGCGAGCGCATCGGCGTCGGCGAGCCCGGCCGGGAAGCAGGAAAGGCTCGATGCCTCGCCACGAGCCCGACCGGTGGGCGAGCCCAGCGAGTCGAAGCCGGCGGAGCCGCCGCGAAAGCTGCGGCCCTCGCCGTCCGCATCGGCGAGCGGTGAGCCGATGGCGACGGCGGAACCATCCGAGAGCCCGCGCGGCCCGCTCGAGGGACTGGGCGAGCTGCTGGGGCTGGGCGGCGAGGACTGACCCTGCCCGTGCGGTCCACACGGCGAAAGGAGTGGTCGCCGCGTACGCCGGACGGCATAGGGTTCTGAACATGAGTGCAGAGGCAGTGATCCGTGAGGTGGCGGCGAAGGCACGAGAGGCGAGCTATCAGCTTGCGGTCGCGCCGCGCAGCGTGAAGGACGCGGCGCTGCAGGCGATGGCCGACGCCCTGCTCGACCGGGCCGACGAGGTGCTGGCGGCCAACGCAGCAGACGTGGCTCGTGCCGAGGCGTCCGGCAGCCCGGCCAACATCGTCGACCGCCTCACCCTGACCCAGGAGCGCCTCGACGGCATCGCCGCCGCGCTCCGCGAGCTCGCCGCTCTTCCGGACCCGGTGGGAGATGTCGTCCGCGGCAGCACCCTCGCCAACGGACTCGAGCTGCGGCAGGTGCGAGTCCCCTTCGGTGTCGTCGGGATGATCTACGAGGCGCGCCCCAACGTCACCGTCGACGCGGCCGGGATCTGCCTCAAGTCCGGCAACGCGGCGCTGCTGCGTGGCTCCTCCAACATCGCGGCCAGCAACGTGGCCATCGTCGCCGTGCTCCGCGACGCCGTGGTCTCCGTCGGCCTCCCGGCCGACGTGATCCAGGTCGTGCCGGGGGAGGGGCACGACTCGGTCAAGGCCCTGATGCGCGCTCGTGGGCTGGTCGACGTGCTCATCCCGCGCGGTGGCGCCGGCCTGATCCGCAGCGTCGTCGAGGAGTCCACCGTGCCGGTCATCGAGACCGGAGTGGGCAACGTGCACGTCTATGTCGACAAGGCCGCCGACCTCGACAAGGCGCTCGCGATCGTCATCAACTCCAAGACCCAGCGCACCGGCGTGTGCAACTCCGCCGAGTCGCTGCTCGTGCACGCCGACATCGCCGCGGAGTTCCTGCCCAAGGTGATCCCCGCGCTCCAGGAGCGAGGCGTCCAGATCCACGGAGACGAGGCCTTCCAGACCTACGACCTGGTCGAGCCGGTCACCGACGAGGACTACGCGGCCGAGTTCCTGGCGCTGAAGATCAGTGCCGCGGTCGTACCTTCCCTCGACGCTGCCGTCCAGCACATCCGGCGCTGGTCGAGCGGCCACACCGAGGCGATCGTCACCGACGACCTGGGCGCCGCCCGGCGGTTCACCGCCGCGGTCGACTCCGCGGCAGTGATGGTCAACGCCTCGACGCGGTTCACCGACGGCGGCGAGTTCGGCTTCGGTGCAGAGATCGGGATCTCGACCCAGAAGCTGCACGCTCGGGGCCCGATGGGCCTGCCCGAGATGACCTCGACGAAGTACATCGTCACCGGCGAGGGACACGTACGCTAGTCCGAAGCGGCTACCCGAGCGGTCACAAGGTAATCTGTGCGCCATGTCGAACTCCGTTCTGTCGAGCATCATCACCTCCGCTGAGCACGGGGCCGAGCACGGCACCTCTGGCATCGAGTGGGTCATCGGTGGCGTGACCCTGGCCATCCTGTTCTTCGCGCTGATGGCTCTGGTCTGGTTCGCCGGTGGCCGTGAGCACTCCTGAGCGCTGATCAGATGGGCAGCGGGGGAGCGCCCGAGCCAGGTCTGGAGGGTCTGACCGGCAAGCGCCGCGTCGGGGTGATGGGCGGCACCTTCGATCCCATCCACCACGGCCACCTGGTGGCGGCCTCCGAGGTGCAGTCGTTCTTCGACCTCGACGAGGTCGTCTTCGTTCCCACCGGCGACCCGTGGCAGAAGGCCGACCGGAACGTCTCCCCGGCCGAGCACCGCTACCTGATGACGGTCATCGCGACCGCCGCCAACCCGCGCTTCACCGTCAGCCGGGTGGACATCGAACGTGCCGGCCGGACCTACACCATCGACACGCTGCGAGATCTCGCCAAGGTGCTGCCCGAGGCCGAGCTCTACTTCATCACCGGGGCTGACGCGCTCGCCGAGATCTTCACCTGGCGCGACACCGACGAGCTCTTCGAGCTCGCCCAGTTCGTGGGGTGCACGCGTCCGGGCTACACGATGGATCCCGAGGTCATCTCGAAGATCCCCGCCGACCGGATCACCATGCTCGAGATCCCGGCACTGGCGATCTCCTCCTCCGACTGCCGCGATCGGCATCACCGGGGCGAGCCGGTCTGGTATCTCGTCCCCGACGGCGTGGTGCAGTACATCGGCAAGCACGACCTCTACCGACCCACTCCCCACCTCAAGACTCCCCATTACAAGGATGGCCCATGACCGCGACCGAGCACGCTCTCGAGCTCACCATCACGGCCGCCCGCGCGGCCTCGGAGAAGAAGGCCGGACACATCCTCGCCTTCGACGTCAGCGACCAGCTGGCGATCACCGACACCTTCCTGCTGGCCTCCGCCCCCAACGAGCGGCAGGTCCAGTCGATCGTCGACGAGGTCGAGCTCAAGTTGCGCGACCTCGGCTCGAAGCCGCTGCGGCGTGAGGGTCACAAGGAGGGGCGCTGGGTGCTGCTCGACTACGGCGAGATCGTCGTGCACGTCCAGCACGAGGAGGAGCGCCAGTTCTACGCTCTCGAGCGGCTCTGGCGCGACTGCCCCGCCATCTCGCTGCCCGCCGACGTCGTCTCCGAGGACTGAGGGTCCGGTGGGCGAGCCAGCCGTGCCTGCGGAACCCCGTCGCCTCATCCTGCTCCGCCACGGCGTCACCGGCTGGAACGCCGACGGTCGCTACCAGGGCCAGACCGACATCGAGCTCGCCGAGACCGGCCATCAGCAGGCCAAGGCCGCCGCTCGTACGCTCGCGACGACGTACGCCGTGACCCGGCTCGTCTCCTCCGACCTGATGCGGGCACGCCAGACCGCTGCCTACGTCGCCGAGGAGACCGGCCGCGAGGCTGCGTACGACCCTCGGCTGCGTGAGGTCTGCGCGGGGGAGGCCGAGGGGATGAATCGCGCCCAGATCCACGAGCGCTTCGGTGAGATGCCGGCCAGCTGGGAGCCCTACGGCGGGGAGTCGTGGCCCACCGTGGCGGCGCGCTTCAGCGCCGCGCTCCACGACGTCGCCGAGACCGTCGAGCCCGGCGAGACTGTCGTGGTCGTCGCTCACGGCGGCGCCATCCGCCAGGGTCTGGCTGCGTTCCTCGGTTGGGATCCGTCCGTCGTCACCACCCTCGCCCCGCTGACGAACTGCGCCTGGATCGAGCTCGTTGCCAGAGAGTCCACTCATGGACTCATCCCATCAGCGCCATGGCGACTCGCGACGTACGGAATGGGCACCCCGATTTCGTGATCGCAAACTGATTCCGCTAATGTTCTTCTCGTTGCCCGGGGTGATCGACCGGGACAACGCCACGGGGGTGTGGCGCAGCTGGTAGCGCATCTGCATGGCATGCAGAGGGTCAGGGGTTCGAGTCCCCTCACCTCCACCGAAAATGCTGGTCAGGGCCGTGTTCTGAATCCTAACTAAAGGATTTGAACATGGCCCTGACCCGTTTTTGTCGCGTTTATCGTTCCGGTTTCGGGATCTCTGCGCGCCGTCTCGGACGGCTGCGAATCAACTCGGAAACGGGCGCGCACCTTTGGTGCATGAAGACCTCCAGAGCTCTCACCACGACCGATGCCGGGCACGACGATGTCCATGACGATGAGGTCGACAACGTCGTCCATGGCGCCTTCGAGGCGTCCTATTCGATCAAGGATCTGGCCGCCGAGCTCGGGGTGCCTGTCCAGACGCTCTACGACCTGCGCACGCAGGGCCGCGGACCGGTCGGATTCCGGATCGGTCGCTGTTTGCGATTTCGGCGCTCCGAGATCGACGCTTGGCTGGCCAGGCTCGAGGAAGAGGACGCCGATCGGCACGGGGGCGATGCGTGATGGCCGGCCGCCCGCGCCTGGCGATCGGCACCCACGGCGACATCCACGTCAAGCGAATGGCGCCGCGGCGCTACCGTGCTCGATGCCGGGTCCGCGACGCTGACGGAAAGGTTCGCGAGGCCAAGGCCACCTCGCGTTCGCGCAACCAGGCCAAGGCAGTGCTCCGGGAGCGGTTGAAGGAGCGCCTTGGATTCGGGGCGAGCGGCTTGCTCTCGCTGTCCAGCCCCTTCCCGGACCTGGCCAACCTGTGGCTCCAGGAGCTCGCCGGGCGTGACATCGCGAACAACACCAAGGAGAACTACCGCGACGACCTGCGAGTGCACGTGATGCCGTTCTTCGAGGCATACACGCTCGGGGAGATCACAACCGGGCGAGTGGAGACGTTCCTTCAGCAGCAGTACGCCGTGTCGTACTCCATGGCCAAGCACTCGCGCACCTTGCTCAACCAGCTGTTCAAGTTCGCGATCCGAAACGACGGGATGGTGCGGAACCCGGTCGAGGCGACCTCGCCGCTGGCCAAGCCGAAGGGGAAGCCGCAGGCGCTCACACCGGAGCAGATTCTGGCGATCCGGAAGGCGGCCAACGAGTGGCGTACCGGGCCAGGGGTGAAGGGGCCCAAGCCCGACGGCAACGTGCGCGATGCGCTGGAGGTGATGCTCGGCACCGGGATGCGGCCGGGTGAGGCGCTAGCGTTCCGGCCGGTCGATGTGAGAGACACGAAGAGCGGCATGGTTATCGAGATCTGCGGGACTCTGGTTTACGAGCAGGGCAAGGGCACCTTCCGGCAGGACCATCCCAAGACCCATGCGTCTCGCCGGCGGATCCCGGTAGCTGGGTTCGCCGCTGAGGTGATTCGGCGCCGACTCGAGGAGATGGGGCCGGGCGACCAGGAGGACACGGTCTTCCACAACCGCCGGGGCGGGGTGCTGAGCATGTACAACTTCAGGCGTACGTTCCGCGCTTTCCTCGAGCTCGCCGATCTGCAGGACTCGGGGATCTCGCCGCGGTGGTATCGCCGCACCGTCGCGACAATCATCGCTAGGGCGCACGGTCTCGATGCCGCCGCCACCCACCTGGGTCACACCTCCAGCGCGATCACCGCGGGGTTCTACGTCGAGCCAGACGTAACCGTGCGGCACGAGGTCATGCTGGCGGTCCAGGCAACGGGGCGGGCCGAGGCTCCAGACTTCTCGGTGCTTTTGCAGGGTCTGGACGAGGAGCAGGAGGACGTGCTCGACCGACTCGAAGAGAACGAGCCGGAAGATGGAAGCACCGCCGAGGCCGACGCGGCGTGAGTGGCGTGGCGAGGCAAGCATCGAGACTGAGCATCGGTACCACTGCTTACGCGGCTCTAGACACATCTATACAACCGGACACCTCGGCGGCTTGTTGGACGTCTCTTTAGCGATGAGTCTTCGATCCGGCCAGCGCATGCCTAGATTCATGCGAGCTTCCGTGCAACTACCGGGCATTCCCAAGACTGGCGACGGAATCGTGGGTACGACGCCTCTGGCGCACTACGGGACGTAACGTCCCATCCCGTGAGTGACCCCGGCCTCCCCGCGACGACGAGTTCGAGGTCTGGTTCTACGCGGTGGTTGACGCCGTGGCGCCAGGCGTTTGGGACGAGGGCGCGAGCGTTTGTCCCGCTGCAGCGACTGGGCCTTAGATGGAGACGGACTGAGGCACGTTGGCTGTCGTCCATCTGCTCACAGCCGCAACTCGACGAACTTGGCCACGCGCGTGTGCTTAGATGCGACCTAGCCCGATTCGGCCGAAGTGAATGGTGCACTTCGGCCGAACCGGGCTCGATACTTGCGGGCCGCGTCAGCCGGCACGCTTGCTACTTGAGTTCTCTTGAGGGATGTCGTTCACCCCACTCTGCCCAATCGAGCCGACGTTGCAGATCAGGCGTGCTGGATGAGCTCCCAGGTGACCGCCTGGTTGTTGTACGGCGGCATGGTGTTGTTCCTGGCGATGGGCGCGGTGGTCGAGGGGTAGCCCACGACCTTCCAGACGCCACTTCCCGGACAAGTCTGCCCGGTGCGGGCCTTGGTACCGAGTGGAACGGACATTTGGTCCTCCTAGAGGGTGTACGGTGGATGATCCGATATCGGATCACTGAATCGAAAGTATCATCTCGGCGGGCCGAGATCCACTCACTGGTCCGAAAGTGCGACACTCGGCGCGTCGCTTCTCTCGAATGCTCGCCCGGAGGACGTATGGCTAAGACGAAGATTGATGCGCGGTCGCTGCTTGGATCGCTCGACCAAGCTCGACTGTCGAAGGACATGTCATGGCGGCAACTCGCCGCTGACGCGGGCGTGACGCCCTCTCTGTTGTCACGACTTCGCAACGGCTACAAACCGGACGCAGACGGCTTCATGACGTTGGTGACGTGGCTCGGTATGCCGGCCGAGCGATTCCTGATCGATGAAGACGCAGTGTCGGCGAAGGAGCCCGAGTTGACGTCCGAACTGGTCCCGCTGCTTCGGGCCAGCAAGGATTTGGACGAGGACGACATCGCCATGCTCCAGGACGTCATCCAAGCGACCCTGAAGCGCGCGGCCGCAAGGCGAAGCGAGCGTGAGTGAATAAGTCAGCCTTGAAGCGTCTCGCGCTAGAACTCCGGCGAGAGGTCGATCTCACCCCCTATGATCGGTTTGACCCGCTCGTGCTGGCGGAGTTGTACGGCGTGGAGGTGATTCGTCTGTCTGAGATCGAGTGCTCGCCGGCGGCTTTGCGGCACTTCCAATTGGCGCGGCCGGAGCGGTTCTCGGGTGCGTTGGTGCCACAGTCTGACGGCAGCACAGTGATCATCGAGAATGACTCACACGAGCCCGAGCGTCGGGTGTCGACCGCGAGCCACGAGGTTGCCCATGTGGCATTGGAACACCCCTTTGCTGCGACGTTGACGGACACCAAGGGCTGCCGGGTCTCGATTGCCGAGCACGAAGCCGAGGCTGCCGAACTCAGTGGTGAGTTGCTGCTCCCGACGGACGCCGCGAAGAGGCTTGCCTTCAACAAGGTTTCCGACGCGGATGTCGCTCGCCGTTTCGGTATCAGTATCCAGTTCGCCAGGTGGCGCATGAACGCAACTGGTGCCCGAAAAATCGCCGCACGGGCAGCAGTCAAGCGCCGTGCAACCTGATGCCGTCACCCGCGGCGCAACCCACGCGAGCTACACCGTGTCATTCTGGGCTACTAGAGGATTCCCGTAGGACCGGCGTCCGGCCAGACTCGGTCCAGGTGTCCGGTGGGTTCGCTCTCTTTTGGGCTGCCCACCCGCCCGTGCGGGTGTGGCTCGATTCCGGTTTGCAGCCCCCGGGCACCGCTGACGAGGCGTGGCTCAAGAGGGGACTGCCCAGCTCGTAGTAGCAATGCCCACCTCGCCGTCCCAACCGGAACGAGCGCAGGGAGTAGCGCATGGAGCAGGTCGTCATCGGGGTCGATCCCCACAAGTTGTCGGCGACGATCGAGGTCGTCGACCAGCACGAGAAGCTGATCGGATCAGGTCGCTTCAGCACCGACCAAGCCGGGTACTGCGCGATGCGGAACTACGCCAAGACATGGCCGGATCGGGTCTGGGCTGTCGAGGGAGCCAACGGTGCTGGTCGTCCGCTCGCCCAGCGTCTCCTCGAGGCTGGTGAACAGGTTGTTGATGTGCCGGCCAAGCTCGCCGCGAGGGTGCGGCTCTTCGACACTGGTCACAACCGCAAGACCGACGCCCTCGATGCGCACTCGGTGGCGGTCGTGGCCGTGCGGACCTCGAACCTGCGGGTGCTGAAGGTCGACGGCGAGCTCGAGGCGCTGCGGATGCTGGCCGACCGCCGCGAAGCCTTGACCCGTCGACGGGTACAGACCGTGTGTCGACTCCAGGCGCTCTTGGCCGAGCTCCTGCCTGGCCAGGGCAAACGAGACATCACCACCGGCCAGGCCAAGGCGATGCTGGCCACCGTGCGGCCACGTGACATCGCCGGGAAGACGCTGCGCCGTATCGCCGCGGAGGAACTGGCCGAGCTGATCGCGGTCGAGACGAAGATCAAGAAGGCCACCGCTGAACTGAAAGCGATGGTCCTGGCGCGCGGGTCACGGCTGATGGACATCCACGGTGTCGGTGCCGTGGTGGCTGCCAGGATCCTGGCCGACGTCGGCGATGTCGCCAGGTTCGCCGACCGCAACCGGTTCGCGTCCTGGACCGGCACGGCGCCGCTGGATGCCTCCTCTGGTGAGCAGAACCGGCATCGTCTCTCACGCGCGGGGAACCGCCGGGTCAACCACATGATCCACATCGCCGCGGTCACCCAGCTGCGCCTCGACACCGAAGGACGCGCCTACTACCGGCGCAAACGAGCCGCCGGCAAGAAGCCACAAGAAGCTCTGCGTTGCCTCAAGCGACGCATCTCCGACGCCATCTACAAACAGCTCGTCAAAGATGCCGCACGCGCTGGTGGGGCGGACCCGGGAGGGCACTGCGGGGCGTCTCAAGAATCCAGCGCGGTCGACCTGCCCCCGCGAATCGACACTTCGGATCAGCCACTCCCGGACCCGCAGACCCGACGCTACGCCGCACCACCCTCCACCCGGAAGATCCCGGCGACCGGGTCATTCGCGAGCACTGGTTGACAACAGAGGGGAGCCTACTGACGCGCCTTACTACTGGTGGCCGTCTTCCAGAAGAACTCCAAACAGGCGCAGGCAAGGATGTGGTGGCTGTGGCCAACTGCGAGGCTGTGGGTGCTCGACGGAGCGCGGCGCCTCGACAAGCTCGACTCGGCGGCTGAGGAGGCCGGCCGACGGTTGCGCGATTGGTGGTCGCCGTGATCGGTGGGCCGCCCGGACGCGGTCAGCGCCTGAAGCGAGGACCCGTAGGGGCGGATGCCGAGCGGCTGAGAGTGTTGCTGACGATCGCTGCGTACAGGTCTGCACGACTTCTGGCCGCACCGTCGGGCGGGTCCGCGTGCGGGCTTGGACGGAGCTTGTTGCGGACGATCGAGGGTAGATCGGAGTCGGTGGCTCGGTCGATGGGTGCGTAGCGTTCGCGGGCGGTCTTGATGAGCTGGCCGCTGGTCTTGTCGAGGCGGGGGAGTCGGGTTCGGCGCAGGATCGTGCCGTTCTCGATACCGGTCTCGATGAGGTCGGCGAGGCGACGGTCGATATGGGTGAAGCGTTTGTCGAATGCTGCCAGCATCTTCTCGTCAGGCCGGACCTCGGATGGCACGCGTTTGATCCGGTCGACGAGCGCGCCCGCTTGCTGGCCGGCAGCGCGGCCGTGGGAGGTGGGACCGGGACTGACATCGCGCAGGGATCGGTGG
>NZ_JACIXG010000046.1 GCF_014360585.1 Nocardioides sp. | reverse complement strand
TTCGACACCCCGATGCTGTGGTCGATCGGCTTCCTGACGACCTTCCTCTTCGGTGGTCTGACCGGCATCATCCTGGCGAGCCCGCCGCTCGACTTCCAGGTCTCCGACTCCTACTTCGTGGTCGCCCACTTCCATTACACGGTCTTCGGGACCGTCGTGTTCGCAATGTTCGCCGGGTTCTACTTCTGGTGGCCGAAGATGACCGGCCGGATGCTCGACGAGCGCCTCGGCAAGGTCCACTTCTGGCTGCTGTTCGTCGGCTTCCACACCACCTTCCTGGTCCAGCACTGGCTCGGCGTCGACGGCATGCAGCGACGCATCGCCGACTACCTGCCCAGCGACGGATTCACCTTCCTGAACCAGGTCTCAACCATGGGCGCGTTCCTGCTGAGCCTGTCGATGCTGCCCTTCTTCTACAACCTCTACATCTCCCGCAAGGCACCGCTGGTGACCGTGGACGACCCCTGGGGCTGGGGCCGCTCGCTGGAGTGGGCAACAGCCTGCCCCGCGCCGCGCCACAACTTCACCTCCATCCCGAAGATCCGCTCGGAGTCCCCGGCCTTCGACCTCCACCACCCCGAGATCGCCGCGCTGGAGACGAAGCAGCCCGCCCAGGCCGCACACGACGGCGAGCGCCGGTGAGGAAGAGCAGCAAGAAGGTGGGCTGACCGATCCGCCCACCTTCGTATCCTCCCGGAATTCCCACAAGTCGCGCTGCTGATCGTCCCGCTGTCGTTGCTGCGAATATGCCCCGACTGAGGCTGAAGGCCAACGTTCGGCCGATCGCCCATCTTCAGGACTGGCACCCGTTGACAGCGACCAAGCTGCCTACGCAGAACGGAACACGCCGAAGCGAGGCCTGACCTTCAGCAATCGCCATCGTGCCCGTGCGGCCGCCGCGTTCTCCTGAAGGCGATCCAGCCTGCTGCGGCGGCCACAATGGTCAAGACCAGCCAGGCTGGGATGTGCTCGGTCCACTCAGAGATCTTCTGCTGGGCGATGAACTCCAGGTCGGTTAGGTCGCCGAAGCCGAGTGCCCCAGTCAGCCCGGCTGTCCCGTCGTAGCGGAGGAACAGCGCACCTATCGCCACGAACAGCAACCCCGACGCCAGGTTAGTGGTGTGGACGGTGAAGATCCCCCAGTGCCACGACCGGCCGCGCAGCCACTTCTTGTGACCGAGGTCAAACCGATCCCACAGCAAGGCGAGCACGAATACCGGCATCGCCATGCCTAAGGCGTAGACGGCCAGCAGGACCCCGCCGTGCCAGGGCGAACCCTGCGTAGCGGCGACGGTGAGAATGGCGCCCAGGACAGGGCCGGAGCAGAATCCGGCCAGTCCATAGACAGCCCCGAGCAGGGCCGTCGAGACCCATCCGGTGCCGCCGCGTCGAGCCACGGCGTTGTTGAGCCGTTGCGCGAACGGGAGTGTGAACCCGCGGCCGAGGAGCTGCATGACTCCGAACCCGATGATCAGCCAGCCCGCGACGCTGATCAGCGTCGCGCGGTGTCCATAAAAGAAGGTACTGGCAGCGCCGGCGCCGGTGCCAAGCGGGACCAAGGTGGCACACAGGCCGAGGTAGAAGACGGAGGTGCGTCCCAGCAACGCCCGCGTCGTGCCGAACGCATAGGCGAAAAAGGACGGCACCAGAAGTGCGCTGCACGGCGAGAGCAGTGCGAGGACGCCGGCTGCCAGTGCCGCGATCAGGCTCACTTCTGTCATGAGCCGTCTGCGTCCGTCTCCTCCGCGGCCTTCTCGATAGCCTGCTCGAAGACTTCGGTGGGCTGGGCGCCGATGACCGGCACGCCGTTGATGATGAAGGCAGGCGTCCCGGTCACCCCGATCGCCTGGCCTTCGGCGAGGTCCTGCTTGATCGCATCCTTTGTGCCGCGAGCGACCATGTCCTTGCGGAATTCGTTGGTGTCCAGGTCGAGGTCGTCGGCAATCGAGACCAGGTAGTCCTCTGTCAGCTTTCCGCTGTTAGGCGGCAGCTGGTTGTCGTACATGAGCTTGCTGAACTCCCAAAACTTGCCCTGGGCAGCCGCCGCGCGGCCAGCCTGGGCAGCCGTAGTCGACTCAGGCCCGAGGTAGGGGAAATCTCGCCACTCGATGCGCAGCACCCCGGAGTCGACGTACTTCTCGACGAGGATCGGCTCCGTGTCTCGGGCGTACTTGCCGCAGAACGGGCACTGGAACTCGGAGTAGGAGATCATCACGACCGGTGCATCCACATCGCCGAGCGCCATCGGGTCGCCCTCCTCGCCCCTGACCAGCTGCGCCCAAGCGTCGTCGAGAGCATGGCCCTCGGCCTGGGCGCCCGCCGCACCTGTCCCGCTCTCCGCCGCTGTTGGCCCGTCGCTCCCCTCGCCTCGGGAGGTGACGAGAGTAAGGACCACCGCAACAAGGGCTACCGCGGCGACTACTAGCGGGACGATGGGGCTCTTGCGGGTCGCGGACGCATCAGGCATGAGAACTACCTCCAGAGACAGGGGTCTCGGTGTCAATAGACGGGGCGTGGTCGTTGGACGGGGCGTGGTCGGTGTTGAGGGTGTTGGTGGTGACCGGGCAGGACAGCTCTCCTTTGAGCCGCACATGCAAGGCCCACAGCAGGAGCACCACGGCGAGCAACTGCAGGAACGGTTGGACGGGCTCGAACCAGGTGAGGGCTCCCGCGCTCCCGAGCAGCAACAGCACCAGCTTGTTGCAGACCGGGCAGCCGACGGCGAAGTACGTCAGCAGTCCGCCGACCCAGCCCCGGCGACGTCCCTGATCCTCGATGGCGCTAGGAGCGTCAACATAGGTTGCAACGAGCAGTCCCCCGAGAAGCGAGGAAGTCGCGAGCGCCGGCCAGGACCACCAGGTCGGCGCGATCTCCCTGCCGAACAGCGGGTTGGGGACCAAGTCAGTTGGAATCGCCACGAGAACCGTGAAGACCAGCGCGGCGCCGGCAGCAACTAGCCACCTGCGTCGCGACCAGTTCAGAGGCCCACGCCACGCGCGACGCCATCCGCCGACCTGACCGAGCTCCGTCCCGCCTCGAGCGCGGTTCACACTGACACCTCGCCGTTCTCAACCTCACGGTTCTCGACCAAGCCGGTCTCGACCGGGTGCCCGTGAGTGCGCCACTCCAGCATGCCGTCCTCGAGCCGACGTGCGGCAACTCCGCTGGCGGCGAGAAGGCGCACCGCGTCATGGGCCATCACGCAGAAGCTGCCTCGGCAGTACGTCACGACCTGCTGTGCCTTCCGAAGTAGCTTGGCATCGTCGGGCAGGGCAGACAGCGGCACACTGACGGCGCCAGGGATGTGCCCGGCCCGGTACTCCTCGCAGGGCCGGACATCGAGAAGCGTGACCTGCTCGTTGCGCATCAACTCCACCAGTTCTTCTCGTGAGAGCGTCCCGACCTCACTGTCGCCGGGAAGGCCCAGATAGGCGGCACGTGCTCGGTCGACGTCGGCTGAGCGGTGAAGAGCCACCGTACGAAGCCGGTCATACACATCCGCCACGTCATCTCCAGCCAGCCGGTAGTACACCTTGGTTCCCTCGCGCCGGGTCGCGACCAGATTGGCCAGCTTGAGCACTTGCAGGTGTGCCGAGACACTGGTCAGCCCCATGTCCGCAGTCCGGGCCAAGGACTCCACCGTTCGCTCGCCCTGCGCGAGCAGATCCATCAGCTCCAGTCGCCGCGGGCTCCCCAGAGCTTTGCCCACCACGGCCAGCCCATCGAAAAGCGCCCGGCGCCGCTCAATCGCTGCCACGCTCGCGGGTGAAGGTGGCCGCTCGGCGGCGGTCACCGGGACGCCTCATGGGCTGTAGACGTGCGGGGAAGCCTGCGCCCACACCAGAAAGCCGTCTCGTCTCGGGCCACATCCCCGCAGACCAGATCTCCGCCGAAGTCTTCGACCACGCCGTTCGACACAGCCGCGAAGCCCGGCCGCAGCTCAGGGGCGGACATAGGCCCAGCCCTCGCGCTGGCGCACCACCAGATGCGCAATCCCCGACTCCACCACACTGACGCCCGACAGCAGCCGATCGCGAGCAACTCCGTGACGCTGCATGGTGTTGCCGCATGCGTCCACGCGCACCCCTCGAGAGATCAAACCTAGAACTTCTTCCGAGACCGGAGAGCCGGTAGTCACCGCGGACAACCCGGCAGCGTGGGCGACCAGCTCGATCGAACACCTGGGTTCGAGTGCTGCCAGAAGGTTCTCGATGTTTCGCACCACCATCGTCATCTTGTCCCTTTCGCCCTCGGCGAGCTGGACGACAACCCCATCCGCAACCTCATGCCCTGCGCGCACAGTCCCTCCTCCAACGACCTTTATCCATGGATTTTTGGAGAATGTACAGGTGTCGAGAGACGAACCCAAGTCACCCGAGCGCACCGAGCGTGATCCTGGGTCTCTTGTCGGATCGATGTGGTGCCACAGGCCGGCCCGGCGCGAAGGTCGCCGCTCGGCCCGCTGACGGAGATCACGGACATCACGCGTAGGTGCGTATCTCGAGGCCTTTGAGGGGGTACTGGGGCGGCTCGAAAGGAACCCTAGGAGGGGATGTCCCGTGTCCACCGATGCCCAGTCTGCCAACGCGATGACCGAGCCGCGAAGCCTGATGACACCGGGAATCGTCCTCGGCGTTGGGGCTGGCGGGTTCGTTGACGGGATCCTGTTGCACCAGTTGCTGCAGTGGCATCACATGTTGACCTCCACGAACACCGACAACGTCGGTATCCGCTACTACCCAGAAACCACCGTGCACGGCCTGCAGATGAACACCGTGTGGGACGGTCTCTTCCACACCTTCACCTGGGTCATGGTCCTGCTCGGGATCGCCCTGCTCTACTCCCGTGTCCAGCACTCCCGAGGCAGGGTGTGGGTCGCCCGAGCCCTGTGGGGCTGGATCCTTGTCGGATGGGGCGTATTCAACCTGGTCGAAGGAATCATCGACCATCACATACTTGGAATCCACCACGTGCGCAGCGGAGACAACCAGATGGCGTGGGACCTGGCCTTCCTCGCTCTCGGGGTGCTCCTGGTGATCGCAGGATGGCTGCTGCAACGCGGCGCCAGCTACACCGACGCCACGAAGTCGCCGAACCGCCCCACCACCACCCGCTCCTGAGGTCGCCGTGAGTTCCATCATCACCGCGATGCCCCGCGCCCAGGCAGACGTACTCGCCCACGGGCCAGAGGGGCACAACACCGGGATATGGACCGACACCGTAGGCGTTCTGAGCGTCTGGTTTCCGCTGTTGCTGGTCGCTTCCTTGGCCATCGGCTACCTATGGTTGAGTCTGCGTGAACGAGGTCGCCGTGGCTGGCCCATGCACCGGATAGCGCTCTACCTATTCGGCTCGGCCCTCATCATATTTGCTTTGAGCCCTGGAATCGACGGCTACGCCGACCGTGACTTCGGCGGCCACATGGCCCAGCACCTGCTGCTGGCCATGATCGCTCCCTTGGCCCTTGTGCTGGCAGCACCCATCACGCTGTTACTGCGCCAACTCCCCCACCGCCAAGCACGACGACTAGGCCGGCTGCTGCACACGCGCTTCATCCGCGCGCTCTCCCACCCCTTCTTGGCACTGGTGCTGACCAGTGGCGGCCTGATCGCCCTCTACTTCACCCCGCTGTACGCACTGAGCACTGAGCACGACGCCGTCCACATCGCCGTCCACGCCCACCTCCTCGCCTCAGGACTGCTGTTCGCCTGGGCGATCGCAGGCCCCGACCCCTCCCCGGGCCGTGCCTCGGTACGCCTGAGACTGGTGGTCCTCGCCGTTTCTATCGCGATCCACTCAACAGTGGCCCAACTGATCTTCGCCGGCCTCCTTGTCCAGGTCAGGGAGCCCATCGCCGAGATGCAGGCTGCGGGGAACCTGATGTACTTCGGAGGCGACATCGCGGAGCTGCTGCTCGCCGTGGCCCTTCTCCTCACCTGGAAGACAGCACCATCCTCAACGCGCTCAGGTCATCGGTCGTCGCGAGCGCGCCACGAGCGCCTGGCTCGAACTGCCACTCCTGAAGGGGCATGAGCACAGCTGTGTTGACGGACCTGCTGCCATTGGCCACGACCCTGGAACCTGAGGGTCTCCTTCCCGCGCGCCAGCAGATGGCGCTCTCGCTGGGATGGCACATCGTCCTAGCTTGTTTCGGGGTCGCGTTCCCAGCGATGATCTTCGTCGCGCACTGGCGCGGGATCGCGCGCGGGGACGCGGTAGCTCTCGGCCTCGCCCAGCGCTGGGCGAAAGTGTCGGCGGTGCTCTTCGCGATCGGCGCGGTCTCCGGCACGGTGCTGAGCTTCGAGATGGGTTTGTTGTGGCCGGGGCTGATGGGTGAATTCGGCGATGTGCTCGGGTTGCCGTTCGCGCTCGAGGGCCTTTCGTTCTTCGTCGAGGCGATCTTCCTCGGGATCTACCTCTATGGTTGGGGCAGGATGCCGCCACGTCAACACCTGCTGATGGTGATACCGATGGCGATCGCCGGTGTGGTCGGCACATTCTGCGTGATCTCGGTCAATGCCTGGATGAACGCACCTAGTGGTTTTCGCATCATCGATGGAGAGGTCACAGACATCGACCCGTGGGCAGCGATGTTCAACGGCATCGTCGTCCTCCAGTTCGCCCAAGGACTACCCCAAGCTTCGCCAATCGCGTCGCCGCAGCGGCTCCAAAGGTGATGCCACCGCAACCTCACCACTCGATGGTCACTCCCGTTGTTCCCCGAGGCGCCGGACTGTCCGTTACGTTGCCCACGAACACACGCTCGACAGCGGACGCTGTCGCGCGGCTCCTTACCCGGTTGCAAAGGCCGAACCCGGTGGGAGTGCCGCAAGTCTTGGCCTATCCCGGTAGATCCCCGTCTGCCGGGGCAGACCTCTTTCATTCCCGCTCCTCTGGGCCACTCGCGGGCCTCCGTCGTCCCTGGGGTGTGTGACCATGACGATCCACAAGCTGGCCGCGGGCTCGGGGTATGAGTACCTGACCCGGCAGGTGGCGGCTGGCGACTCCACCGAGCTCGGCAGCACCGCGTTGGCTGACTACTACGAAGCCGAGGGCGAGGCACCTGGCCAGTGGGTCGGGGCAGGGCTCGCCGCGTTCGCCGGAGACGGGATCGGCTCGGGCGATGTGGTGACGGCCGGGCAGATGGGGCACCTGTTCGGTGCCGGGGAGCATCCGGTCGCTGGGCGGCCGTTGGGTCGGCGGACACGGTCGGATGGAGTGGCTGGGTTCGACCTGACCTTCAGTCCGGTGAAGTCGGTTTCGGCGCTGTGGGCGGTCGCGCCACCCGAGATTGCGCGGGCGATCGAGCAGGCCCACGATGCCGCTGTCCACGACGCGTTGGCCTATGTCGAGCACGACGTGCTGTTCACCCGGGAAGGGACCGATGGGGTCCGGCAGGTCGAGACCCGGGGTCTGATCGCGGCGGCGTTCCGTCACCGGGACTCGCGTGCCGGCGACCCGGACCTCCACACTCATGTGGCTGTCGCGAACAAGGTGCAGGCGAAACACTCGGGTCGATGGCTGACGGTCTACGGGCGTGTGTTGTTTCAGCACACGGTGGCGATCTCGGAGACGTACAACACCGCGCTCGAGTATCGGCTCGGTGAAGCGCTCGGTGTCACGTTCACTGAGCGTGCGAATCCTCGAGAGCGGCGCCCGGTCCGCGAGGCCGTGGGTGTCTCCGCCCGTCTGTGTCGATTGTGGTCGCGGCGAGCCAGGGACATCGACCGCCGCGAGAACGACCTGGTGACCGCGTTCGTCGTCGAGCACGGTCGGCCGCCGACCGAGCCGGAACGGCTCCGGCTGGTGCAGCAGGCCAATCTCGAGACGCGTGCCCCCAAGCACGAACCGCGCGCCGAGGCCGATCAGCGACGACTTTGGCGCCGCCAGGCATCGGAGTTCCTGGGGAGCGAGTCGACCCTCGATGCGATGATCCGTACGGCGCTGGACGTGTCTCGGTCGGATCGCGGTCCGCGCTCTGGCGGACCCATGGAAGCGCATCTGATCCGGGCAATGGCGGTCGCCGTGATCACCGAGCTCGAAACCCGTCGAGCGACCTGGCAGAGCTGGCACCTACGGGCCGAGGCCGAACGCCAAGTACGAATGGCGGGATCTGGCAGGGTCGCCGCCGACGACTTACCCGCCCTGGTTGATGATGTTGTGGTCGCGGCCGTGGGGATGTCGGTGCCTCTCACACCCGATGATGATCCCGTCCTTCTGAGGGCCGATCTTCGCGAGCCGGGTGGCCTGCGGCGCTCAGACGGAACCAGTGTCTACCGGCACACCGGTGCTGATCACTACACCAGTCAGCGGATCCTTCAAGCCGAACAGCTGCTGGTCGACGCGGCCGGGTTGGGTAGCGACTTCGCGTTCTCTCCGGAGGAGATCGACATCGTCCTGGCGGCCAGCACGGTCGCCGGGGTGCGGCTCAATGACGGGCAACGTGCGCTGGTGCATGCGCTGGCCGGCGGCCACCGGGTCCGGCTCGCCCTAGCGCCTGCGGGGTCGGGGAAGACCACCGCGGTCGAGGTCTTGGCTGCGGTGTGGACGGCCAACGGCTATGACGCGATCGGGCTGGCCCCGTCCGCGGCCGCCGCGAAGGTACTCCAGGACGCCACTGGCCTGCCGTGCGAGACCCTCGCCAAGATCGACGACGAGATCCTCACCCACAACCACGCCGGTCGAGACCATCGCAACGGACTGAGCACCCGCATCGGGCCCGAGACCCTGGTCGTGATCGACGAGGCAGGGATGGCCGACACCCTGACCCTCGACCGCGTGGTCACCTTCTGCCTCTCACGCGGTGCCATGATCCGGCTCTTGGGCGATGACCAGCAACTCTCAGCGGTCGGTGCCGGTGGTGTGCTGCGGGATATCGCCCACCGGCACGGTGCCGACCGGCTCGAGGAGGTCGTACGCTTCATCGATCCCGGCGAGGCCGCAGCCTCCCTCGACCTTCGCGACGGCGACCGGGCCGCGATCGGGTTCTACCTCGACCACGACCGCGTCCACACCGGCGACGAGGACACGACGATG
This sequence comes from Nocardioides sp., assembly GCF_014360585.1. Classification (GTDB taxonomy): domain Bacteria; phylum Actinomycetota; class Actinomycetes; order Propionibacteriales; family Nocardioidaceae; genus Nocardioides. Next base: position 31,900 of record NZ_JACIXG010000046.1, on the reverse strand, counting down.
GCCGAGGTCCTCGCCGCCTGGCAACACGACCGAGAGCATGGCCTGGACGCACTCATGCTGGCGCCCACACGAGACATGGTCGCCACCCTCAACCAACTGGCACGCACCCAGCGTCTCGGCGGCGTCGACCCGCGGACCCAGGTCGAGCTGGCCGATGGCAACCAGGCATCCGTCGGCGACACGATCATCACCCGCCACAACCAGCGGCGTCTCGCGGTTTCTGGCACCGACTGGGTCAAGAACGGTGACCGCTGGACCATCACCCGCGTCCGCCGTGGCACATTGACCGTCCGCCACGCCACCACCGGCCTGACCGCGGTGCTGCCCGCTGACTATGTGGCCGACCATGTCGAGCTCGGCTACGCCTCGACCGTCCACACCGCCCAAGGCCTCACCACCGACGTCGTCCACGGGATCGTCGATGGCCGCGAGGACCGGCAGATGCTGTACACGATGCTGACCCGCGGCCGGCTTGAGAACCATGTCCATGTGGTGCTCGAACCGGTCGATCCGGTCGATGCCGATCGGGAGCAGTGCACGCTGCCAGGGATAGAGGAGCAGCTGACCGCGATCCAGGTCCTCGACGAGGTGGTGGCTCGTGACGGGGCTGCGGTCTCGGCCACCACCACGCTCCGCCGCGGTCGCAGCTGGTCCACCCAGCTCCACGACGCCTCCGTACGTTATGGCGACGCGGTCACCACCGGAGCACAACGGGTGCTCGGAAGCGGTTGGGAGGAAGCCATCGAGGCGGCGGGCGTGGGCCCGCTCCCCTGGCTCCCGTCAGTTCCCGCTGGCCTCGCGCGCGACGAGTCGTGGGGTCCCTACCTCGCCGCGCGCGCCCGGCACGTCGAGGTGACCGCAGACGGCTTCCTCAACCACGCACATGGCGCCGACGCACCGACTGCGATGAAGAACGGGAAGCGTCCCGCCTGGATCGCCCGGTATGCCGATGTCCTCGGCGACCTCCACGACACCGTGGCGCTGTGGCGGGCTGCCCACGACGTGCCGGAGGACGATCCGCGCCCGACCGGGCCAGCCGTCAACGACCCGATCGCCGCTCGTTTCCAACGCCACCTGTTACGGCAGCTCACCGTTCGCCACAGCGACTCGGTCCGCCGCTGGCACGAACTGATCATCCACCGGACAGGAACCCCAGCCCAGGACGACCACACCAGAGGCGAGGCCATCGAACTCGCCCGCATGCTCGACACACTCCATCGCCGCGGCCACGACGCCAGCGGACTGCTCGACCGTGCCCTCGCCAGCCGTGCTCTGCCCGAGAGCCATGCCATCGCCGCCCTGACCTACCGCATCCGCAAACTCACCCCACACGACCCGCTTCAGTCACGACGCGAGTCAGCCGGGCACGCTAGCCCCTCGGCATTCGGCCTGTGACCCACCCCGTCACGTTCGGACCCTATCTCGCTCCAAGAGAGCCTCGTCTTCTGGGAAGTCTGCCGATTCCCCACAGGTCCCTCGCCACGGTGAAGGTCTTGACGACGCTGTCTCGGCAGCAGCATCCGCTGCGTGCGGTGCAGAAGTCCTGCGTTCGCGGCCTCGCAGTCGGATCGCGCCCGGAGCCGGTCTACCCGCGGTTCTGCTCGATGGTCCCCGAATCATCGCCCTAGGCTCAGGGCACGTGACAGCACGACTCAATGACACCCAGTTGGCGGTGCTCAACTGGCTTGCGAGGGATCCCGGTGCCGGCGAAGCGACGAACCCGCAGCGGCTGACCGCACGCGCTCTGGAGAGGCGAAGGCTCGTCAAGATCAGGGGCCGTGGACCCCGATGGCATGCAACGCTCACAACCGCCGGCCTCCATTACCTCGAGCATGGGGCATACCCGCCCGGCCACTTCTGGTCGCAACCCGATCCGGTGTCCAAGGCGCCTGCAACAACACCGGCACGCGAGCGGCCTGGGAAGAAGAAGGAGGCCAAACCCGAGGTCGACCTCACCATCGACTCGCCAGCCGGTAAGCGACGCCGAGGAGGCCGGCCAGCAGGAGACGCGCTGTTTTCTGGCGACGTGAGCGATCCGTACGATGAGAAGATCCTCATCACTGTCAAGGAGGCCGCGTGGATGCTCAGTCTCCCTGAGCATGCGATCCGTCAGGCAGTCTCGCTCGGTGATCTTGACCGCGTCTTCATCGGCGAGGGCGCGAGGAACTATCGGATCGTGTACGGATCGCTGCTCGCCTGGGTGAACTCGATGCCGCGAGAGTCCAGGAAAGGCTGGTGGTGAAGATGCGGCCCGAGCACTGGGAGCCGCCCGACCCGCCCAAACTGCTCGTATCGGCCCGACGGGTTGCAGAGGAGTTGGACGTCCCCATCTGGAAGGCCAACGAGATCTGCTGGTGCCTCGACAGGCGCTTCTACGCCCCAGGCCAGACCCACTACCGGGTCACCCGAGCATCACTCGACGCCTTCAAGGCACTCCTGGCTGACGGCATGACGACCCTCGGCGCACGGTCGGTCATGTGGCACTTCAAGCAACGGGGAAGCTTGCCGCCGCCAGATCTCGGCAAAGAAGAGCGAGACTGGATCTACTGGCACTCCCGACAACGCCGGCCGAACCGCCGCTGGTGAGAATCGAACCGCTGCCAGGCGCCAAACCTCATGCAGACTCCACAGGATCGTGTCATCACGACCTGCCGGGTCAGGCTGCACCGATCTCCCGGCCCTTCTGCTCTGAACACCCACGCTCCCAGCTGGTGTCGTCGGTCCACACCGCGGCATAGATCTTCAGCCGGTCCAACGAACGCGCAGCGCGTCGCCGCAGCGTACGGGCCGCCTGTGGGTGGTCGCGGGCTACCAGCTCGACGGCCGCAGGTGTGGTCAAGCCGAGTCGTCCGCGACGTGGCGGTGCGCTAACGGTCTCGGCGGCGGCGGCGAGCTCGTGGAGTAGGCGCACATCCTCCTCCTCGACAGCGTGGTCGCGGATTGCCTGGTCGAGGAACTCACACAACTCCACCTCCGGCGCGACCTCCCCCTCCAGGTCTGCGCGATCGTTGGCGAAGCTCGCGAGCATGGCAAGCTCGTCAGTGAGCAGCACATGCTTCCAGTGGCGGTCGGCACGGCTGCCGACACCGAGGGAGGCTGTGACCTCGCGTCGGGTCGCGTTCAGGAGTGCCCGGGCCAGCCACGGCGTTCGTAACCGATGCGCCTGACAGGCCTGCACCCACAGCTCGGAGGCGACCAGTGCATCGATGTCGAGCGACAGGTCGCTCAGCCCTTCTGCGACCCTGCACGCTCCAGGGATCAGGAGCCACACCAGGGCTGCGACTGCTGACCGGTCGCTGGCGGTGAGAGTCGCCAGAGTCCGTAACACCGCCGTCTTGTCCGCGACATCGGCCTTGCGGGTCCATTCTCTGAGGTCCGCGAGGTCATCGACCACGGCCAGGCGCGGGTCGACGGCGCACCATCGTTCCCATCCTTCTCGCGCTTCGGCGAGCAGCGGTGACGCTGGATCGTCGAGTCCAAACTGGTCTGCAACGCTCATCGAGTCCCCCATTCCTGGTTGTCACCAGGTAGGTGCACCGCACAAAGACGCCTCTTGAGCGTGCCAGATCCGAAGAGTTATGTTTTGGTATGGCCATCGGCCACGAGGGCTCGCTGTTGAAGGCCGCTCGCGTTGCTCGCGGGCTGACCCAAGAGACGCTCGCGCGCCGAAGCGGAACGTCACAGCCATCGCTGTCGGCCTACGAACGTGGCACGAAGTCGCCCACCCTGGCGGTCCTGGAGCGGATCTTGCGCTGCCTCGACTTCGAGCTCGCTCTAAACGAGCGGATCATCTTCCACCAGATCGAGGTCGCTGGGCCCGGGCGATCCACGGCCCTGGTGCCGAACCGGCTGTGGCGGTTGTCGCCCGAGCGGTGCTTCGCGCCGCTATGGGTATGGCACGGTCGCGATCACAAGGTGTTCTCCCTGGGTGACCGCGACAAGCGGGCTGCTGGTTATGCCTGGCTGTTGCGCTACGGCGACGAAACGCAGCTCTTCGAGCACCTCGACGCTGCACTTCTGGTCGACGTATGGCCCGATCTGGTTGACGGCCTGCCTCCGGAGATTTGCGAGGCGTGGTGGCCGTTGATCGGCTGGACCAAGGATCAAGCCATCGAGGAGCTGATCCTCGCCGACGCTCAGGCATGGGGGCAGGACTACCGACGCCGAACCGCGACCCGCGCGAAGAGGCTGCGGGTGTTCCGGCGGCTGGCCGAATACGGGTTGGACCCCGATCAGATCCGAGCGCTGATGCGGCACTGGTGACGGGCCCGGCCATCACCACCGGCGTCGACACGCCCGAACAGCATCACGCGGCGGCGTCACCGTCATCAACCTCCTGCTCGACCCGCGCGATGACGTCGTCCTCCCCGGGGGCGGGCGGGAGGGTGAGCAGGGTGCCGTCGGGGCTCTCCCAGCGGAAGGTGCGCTCCATGTGGGAGGCTGGGGTCCGGTCGATGGTGGTGTCGACCTCGATGTAGAAGCCTTCGGTGATCGCCGATGAGGTGTGGCCCAGGAACGTGGCTGCCGCATCACTGTCCATGCCACGGGCGATGACAGTTGCTCCGGTGCGGCGGTACCAGCGCAGGCTGATCCCGGAGTCACCCAAGCCCGCGTCGACCAGAAACTCGCGGAAGGTGCGGCGTACGTTGGGCGGGACCAGCGGGCCACCGGTGCGGCCGGCGAAGATGGTGCGCTCAGTTGGGACGCCGCGCAGCCGGCGGCGGATCACCGCAGCAGCGAACTCCGGGACCGGGACGAGCCGGTTCGAGGAGTCGGTCTTGGGGCGTTCCTGGCGGAAGGTGCCTTTCTTCTTACGCTGCACCACGGTGCCTGTGACCGCGGCGATCATCCCGGCCGGGCCGTCGGTGATGTCGCAGGGGCGCAGGGCCAGCACCTCGCCCGGGCGCATCGCGGTGCCGAGCAGGATCTCGATGATGTCTCGGACCTGGCCGTCGGGTTTCGGGCCCGGCAGCCCGGGCTGGGTGCGCCAGTTGGCGGCGGCCTCGCGGATCTTGCTGACCTGTTCGAGGGTGAGCGCCTTCGGCTTGTTCTTCACCGCTCGCAGCCGTGAGGTGCCCTGGACGGGGTTGCGGTTGATCGCGTCGTGGCGCAGTGCGTAGCCGAAGAGCAGGTTGAGCACAGTGCGGGTCTTGCGGGCGCGGGAGGGCGAGTCGGCCTCCTGGGCATTGAGTAGCGCCTCCACTCGGCCTGTGGTGAGTTCGGCGAGGGTGAAGTGCTCGAACGCGGGCATGATGTACAGGCGGACTTGGTCGCGGTAGTGGTCCTTGGTGCCGTCGGCCAGCTCCTTGGTCTCCAGGTCAGCGTCCCAGCGTTCGACGAGGGTGGTGAACGGCGCGTCGGGGCGCAGGTCGCCGGCGTGACCGAATCCGGGGCGGCGTAGCAGTCGCTTCTTGAGTTCACGCCGTGCCTGCGGTGCTGTCTCTCGGCTGACCCGAACCTGCCGGACCCTGCCGTCGGCATCGCGCACCCGGGTCTCAGCGATCGTCTTCTCACCCTTACGGCGAGTGGTGATCGTGCCGTAGGTGCCGATGTCGATGCGCGGTCGAGTCATCACCGCTCACCCCCGTCAGCCGGCCTCCGCGTCGGGACGATGACGTTGGGCGTCCTCCTCCTCCAGGCTGGCCAGCCAAGCCTCGATCTCGCCCGCCCGGAACCGAAGTTCGCGGCCGACTCGGAATCCCCGCGGCCCGCGGCCCTGGGAGCGCAGGTCGTAGAGGGTCTGGATGGGGACGTGGAGGTGGGCGCAGAGTTCGGAGAGGGTGAGCACGTCTCCGAACGGCGCAGTCGCGGCGTGGGCGTCGTAGGCGTCGGGGTTGTCGTGGGCGTTGTGGTTGGTGTCCATGCACCCCAAGGCACCGAGCCTGCCGCGAGTGGCCGAGACGGCCCGAGGCACCTCGACCATGTCGTCTCGAGCTGAGCGGTGGTTTGGCTGAATTCGCGGAGTAAACGCGGAGCGGGCATCTGTTCATCCTTGGTTCTGGATGCCGGATGCCCGCTCTGACCTGGTATTTCTTGGTGGAGCTGAGGGGATTCGAACCCCTGGCCTTCTCATTGCGAACGAGACGCGCTACCAACTGCGCCACAGCCCCAAGCGATGAGAAACGTTAGCACCTCGTCGCGGGTGTTACCGAATCAGGATGGCTTCAGGTGCCGGTGGCGCGGGCGCGCGCCGCCTCGGCTGCCTCGGCTGCGGCACGCTCGGCCTCCTCGGCCTGGCGGACGAGCTCGGAGTCGGCGGCGTTGCGACCCGAGCTCCACACGCCGGTGGCGTCCAGGTCGATGGTGCGCACGGTGCGGCGCGGTGCTGCCTCCTTGGAGACGTACGTCGGCAGCGGTGTCTCCACCGGCTTCCAGGAGCCCGCCGGGAGCTGCTCGCCGGTGTCGTCGTGCTCGACGACGGCGACCAGGTCGCCGGTGTCCTGGTCGATGTCGAAGGTGACCCGAGGCGGGGCGGCCGGCCCCGGCTCGGGGACGTCCTCGGGGAACGGGATCCGCGCCCAGACCTCCCGCTGGTGGCGGACGCTGACCCGGCAGGTGACCAGCCAGGCGGCGACCAGCGCGGCCGGGATCGTGATCCACGCCGGCCCGAAGACACCGAAGCCGGCGAGAGCGCTGACCAGGACCAGACCGAAGCCGAGCACACCGAGCACGATGCTGCGGCGCTTGGCCGCGGCGCGAGCCGCGCGGCGGCGTACGGCCATCGGGACGGGCCGCGGAGCGCGCTCCTCGGCCTCATCGACCTCGACCTCCGCCTCGACCTCCGGCTCGGACTTCTTCGACGACTTCTCGGTCACCAGGTCGGTGGAGTCCTTGCTGGTGGCCTCTCGGCGTGCGAGGATCCTGCGGGACTTGGAGATCGCGACGCTCGCCCGGCTCTTGGTCCCATCCTCGGCCGTCGCGTTCTGCTCGAGCGCTTTCGGCACCAAGTACACCGCCCACGCCACGGCGAGGGCGACGAAGATGAGTGCGCTCGGGTCCACGTCAAGAAGCGTAGGAGCCATTACCAGCCCGTAGGCGGACGTGCTGTGGTGTGTCGCGTGTGACTTGTGTGATTTCAGCAGGACACGCCGAAGTCAATGCCTCATTCAGGTGACAAACCTAGTCTGGCCAGCATTCCTTGGTGACATTCTTCAACCGTTATCGCGAAGATACGGTGATCTCTCCAGGCGCCGTCGATATGCAGAAATCGAGGCGCATAGCCGATCTCGTTGATGCCCAGCTTCTCCACGACGCGCAATGAGTTGGTGTTCTCCGGCCGGATGCAGATCTCGATCCGGTGCAGCTTGGCGGTGGTGAAACAGTGGTCGATGACCAGCGCCACTGACAGCGGCATCACCCCTCGCCCGGCGAAGTCCTGGTCGATCCAGTAGCCGATCGAGGCGAACTGCGCCGAGCCGCGCACGATGTTGTTGACCGTGACCTGACCAGCGAAAACACCGTCTACCTCGATCGCGAACGGGTAGGTCACCCCGCGCTTGGCCTGCCGCCGAAGACGACGTACGAGGCTCGCGAAGGTCGTCGGCCGAGCAGTCGATCCCGGCGGCACGGTCGCGTCCCACTGGTGCAGCCAGGCGGCCGAGCGGCGGCGCGCATCGGTCCACGCCTTGGCGTCGGTCCGATCGAGCGGGCGTACGGTCACCGCACCGTGGGAGAGTACGGCGGGCCAGCCGGAATCAGTCATCGGGCCACCTCCGTAGCGCAAGCGCCAGAATACGGATCTGGCCCGATGAAAGATCCATGGCTCGCTCGCTGACGCTCGCTCATCGATGGTGCCGATCAGTGGTCGCTGCCGACCGACTGCTCCACGGCGTGGGGCAGCACCGGACGCAGCACGTCGATCGCGTCCTTCACGCCGCCCCTGGACCCGGGAAGGTTCACCACCACGCACGCTCCGATCTGACCGGCCAGACCGCGGGACAGTAGCGCCGTCGGGATCCCCTTGGCCACTCCGGCCGCTCTGATGCCCTCGGCGATGCCGGGGATCTCGCGGTCGAGCAGCGGACGGGTGACTTCGGGGGTGCGGTCGGTGGGGGTCAGCCCGGTGCCGCCGGTGGTGAGGACGACCCGGGCCCCCGCCTCAGCGGCGCGGGCGATCGCCTCGCCGACCGGGTCGCCGTCGCGTACGACCTCGGGTGGGCCGACCTCGAAGCCGAGCTCTTCCAGGAAGGCGACCAGAAGGGGTCCGGTGGTGTCCTCGTAGACACCGGCCGAGGCGCGGTTGGAGGCGACGACGACGGTCGCGCTGAGGCTCATCGAGCCAATGTTCGCTCGCTGACGCTCGCTCATCGCTGGAAGGTTCCTGACTTTCCGCCGGTCTTGGTCTCGACCCGGATATCGGTGATGACCGCTCGTTTGTCGACGGCCTTGATCATGTCGACCACGGTCAGTCCGGCGACGGCGACGGCGGTCATCGCCTCCATCTCGACACCGGTGCGGTCGGTGGTCTTCACGGTCGCGGTGATCTCGACGGCGTCGACGGCGACGCTCAGCTCGACCTTGACGCCCGAGACCGCCAACGGGTGGCACAGCGGGATCAGGTCGGGGGTCTTCTTGGCGCCCATGATGCCGGCGATGCGGGCGACGGCGAGCGCGTCACCCTTGGGTACGCCGTCGCCGCGGAGCAGCTCGATCACCTCAGGCGAGACCAGAACACGTCCGGACGCGGTGGCGGCGCGGGCGGTGACCGCCTTCTCGGAGACGTCGACCATCCGCGCGGCGCCGGTCTCGTCGACGTGGGTCAACCTGTCAGCCATCAGAACTCCACGTCCAGCTCGATCACGTCGACCTCGGCGGCCTTGTCCAGGGAGGTCGTCTCCGGCGGGACGACGATCAGGCAGTTCGCGCCGGCGAGGTCACCGATCAGGTGAGATCCCGGTCCGCCGATGGGCGAGGCGGTTGCGCTGGAGGCGTCGTACCAACCCCGGCGATACTGCTCCTTGCCCTTCGGGGAGCGCACCTCGTGGGTCAGGGTGGCGCGGCGTAACGGTCTGGCCTCGGGGGTCATGCCCATCAGTCGGCGGATCGCCGGAAGCACGAAGAGCTCGAAGGAGACGAACGAGGAGACCGGGTTGCCAGGGAGGCACATGACCGGCACGCGCTCGTCACCGATCCGGCCGAATCCCTGGGGCTTGCCCGGCTGCATGTCGACCGGGCCGAACCAGACACCTTCCGGCGCCAGCGCCTCCTTGACCACGTCGTAGTCGCCCATCGAGACACCACCGGAGGTGACCACGAGGTCGGCGCGGACGAGCTGGTCGGAAAGCGCGGTCATGAACGCCCGCGGCTCGTCCGGCACGATCCCGACGCGGTAGGCGATCGCACCGGCCCGGCGAGCCGCGCCCGCCAGAAGGAAGGAGTTGCCGTCGTAGATCGAGTCGTGACCCAGCGTCTCGCCGGGCTCGCGCAGCTCGGTGCCGGTCGAGAGCACGACGACGCGAGGTCTAGGACGCACCGCCACCTGGGCGCGGCCGACGGAGGCGATCAACCCCAGATGACGCGGGCCGAGCACCGTGCCCGCGGAGACGAGCAGGTCACCCTTGGCGACGTCCTCCCCCGCGTAGCGGACGTGCTGGGTCTGCTTCGGCGCCTGCCGGATCTCGACCGTGGTGACGCCACGGTCGGTCCACTCGTAGGGCACGACCGTGTCGGCACCCGTCGGCAGCGGGGCGCCGGTCATGATCTTCGCCGCCGCACGGGGTGGGAGCGCCAGCAGTGAGGCCTGTCCGGCACCGATCTCGCCGAGCACCGGCAACCGCACCGGGGTCTCGGCCGAGGCCGTCGCGACATCCGCGTACCGGACCGCGTAGCCGTCCATCGAGGAGTTGTCGAAGCTCGGCAGGGCGACCTCGGCGTGGATGTCCTCGGCCACCGCCAGTCCGAGGCAGTCCATCAGGGACTGCGGGTAGGCCGGCATCGGCTCGAGGTCGGCCAGGATTCGCTCGCGGTACTCGGCGGGGGTCACCCCGCCAACACTAGTCGGAGAGAACTGTGGCGGGCGCGACCCGTTCGGCGTTGGCCCCGTCGAGCGAGACCGCGCCGATCACCTGGACGCCCTTGCCGAAGGTCCAGTCGCCGTTGATGGTCAGCGAGGCGGCCTTGCGCAGCGACGGAGCGCCCTCGGGGAAGCGCTCGTCGAAGTTCGCGACGTATTTGTAGTAGTCGCCGTCCAGGTCGATGAACGGCACCATGTCGGCAACCTGGTCGAGCACGAAGTCGTCGCCGATGTCGTAGACGTCGGAGCGGAGGACGAGCAGGTCGTTGGTCGTCTTGACCGGCACGAACCGGTCGCGCGTGACCTCGATCAGCTGCGAGCCCTCGAAGACCTCGATCGCGGCCCCCATGGCGGTCTCGATCTGGACGACCTTCGGGGTCTTCGGGTCGGCGGGGTCGACGGTCTTCTCGTTGCGGATCAGTGGCAGGCCGAGGATGCCGTCACGCTCGGTCAGGACCTTCTTGAGCGCCTTGAGGTCGAACCAGATGTTGTTGGTCGAGCAGTACTTGTGGCGACTGAGGTCCTGCAGCGCCACCTTGTCCTCGTCGCGCGTCTGCGCGGTCTCACGCAGGATGAGCCGGCCGTCGGCCTTGCGGCGAGCGAAGTGACCGCCCTTGCGGTCGCTCGGGGTGCGGCGTACGGCCTCGATCGCGAAGGGCGCTCCGCTCTTCGCGAACCAGCCGGCGACCTTCTCGTCGGGGACGGCGCCGAGGTTGTCGGAGTTGGAGACGAAGACCCGCTCGTAGCCCTGCTCGATGAGCAGGTCGAGGAGACCGGTGTCGAGCAGCGCGGTGTAGATGTCGCCGTGGCCCGGCGGGCACCACTCGAGCTCGGGGTCCTTGGGCCACTCGACCGGGGACAGGTCGTCGACGAGCAGCCGCGGCTCGCGGTTCTGCAGAAACTCCAGCGGCAGACCCTCGACCGGCAGGTCCTGGTAACGCTCCAGCGCTGCCAGGCTGTCCTCGGAGGTGCGGAAGGAGTTCATCAGCAGCAGCGGGAGACGGACGTCGTACTTCTCGCGCATGTGCAGGATCTGGCGGGCGATCACGTCCAGGAAGCTCAGGCCCTTGCGGACGCACAGCAGCGACTTCGCGCGGTCCATGCCCATCGAGGTGCCGAGGCCGCCGTTGAGCTTGATCACCGCGGTGGTCGAGATGGCGGCGTGCGCCTCCTCGTCGCTGACCTCGGCGTCGCTGATCGACGGGATGTCGACCGGCTCGATCGCATCCTCTGGGATCATGCCGGTCTCGCCGTGCTCGAGCTGGCGGTAGTAATGTGCGAATGTCTGCACGGCGACGTCTTCCACGCCGGCATCGCGCATCTTCGCCATTGCCTTGGCCAAACCTGGGCTACCCATAGAGGAAAGCCTAGGCTGTCGTTGTGTCGGGTTCACACACCCCTCCGGGTTCTGACGGTCCAGCCCCCGCTGACTTCATGGGGCGCAAGACTGCCTTACGTGACCAGCTGCTCACCACCCGGGGCCGTATCGGGCTCCCCGGGCTCGGTTCGCTCGCGCGTTCGCTGTCGCAGGTGGTCATCGAAATTCCAGAGGTACGCCGGGCCGCAACCGTCGCGCTCTACGTCTCGATCGGCACCGAACCGGGCACCGGGCCGCTTCTCGACGAGCTCGATGATGCCGGGAAACGTGTCCTGCTCCCCTGCCTGCTGCCGGACAACGACCTGGACTGGGCCGCGTACGACGGCGAGCTGGTCCGGGCGCCTCGCGGGCTGCTGGAGCCCGGCGGAGAGCGGTTGGGCGTCTCCGCGATCACCGGCGCCGACGTCGTCCTGGTCCCGGGTCTGGCCGTCGACCCGCAGGGCCATCGGATGGGACGGGGCGGCGGCTCCTACGACCGCATCCTCGCTCGGGTGCCGGCCGGGACGCTCACCTGCGTACTCCTCTATCCGTGGGAGATCGGTGTCTCGGTGCCCGTGGAACCGCACGACCAGGCCGTGGGAGCGGCCGCGAGCGCGGAGGGAATGCAGCGCTTCTCCTAGGCGTTCGCTAATATTGGCAGTCGCGCCTGTCGAGTGCCAGATTCTGTTCTAGGAGAAACGTGCCCACCTATCAGTACGCCTGCACCGAGTGCGGCCACGCCTTCGACCAGTTCCAGAGCTTCAGCGAGGCTTCGCTGACCGAGTGCCCCGAGTGCAGCGGCAAGCTGCGCAAGGTCTTCAGTGCCGCCGGGGTCGTCTTCAAGGGCTCCGGCTTCTACCGCACCGACTCCCGCTCGGGCTCGACGAACTCGAACTCCTCGGACTCGAGCTCTTCGTCGACGTCCTCGCCCGCGCCCGCCGCGGCCTCCAGCTCCTCCGACTGACGCCGAAGCGTCACGCGCGTCGGCCGAGGTGGCACCGCGATGCCACCTCGAACGACGTAAGTGACGTCTCGGCGAGTGGTTATCCACAGGGTTGTTCACAGGGAGCTTGTGGCTGTGGATAGTGGGATGCGGGAACCGCGGGGGCGACTTAGCGTGCCCGCATGTTCACTCGAATCACGTCCGTCTCCCGCCGCGTACGCCGCGGGGTCCTCGCTCATCGCCGCCTGCTGGCGTTCCTGCTGACCGCCTCGGCGGTCGCGATCGGGTTGTCGGCCACCCGACCGGACCCACCCGACACCTCGACGATGGCGGTCGCCTCCCGAGATCTTCCGGTCGGCACGGTTCTCACCGCCGCCGACCTGACCGACGTCGCGACCGACCCCGGCAGCGTGCCCGCAGACCTGGCCGAAGCCCCGCTCGGTGAGCGGCTCGCGGCCCCGCTGCGGCGAGGCGAGCCCGTCACCGACGTACGCCTCGTCGGTCCGTCGTTGACTGAAGGCCGGCCTGACCTGGTCGCCGTGCCCGTCCGGCTCCCCGACGCCGAGATGGCCGGGCTGCTCCATGTCGGTGACACCGTCGACCTCTACGCCACCGATCCCGCCACCGCCGAGACCGCCCGGGTCACCACCGACACGCTGATCCTCAGCCTCCCTCGAGCCGCCGAAGCGACCCGCGATGATTCTTCAGCACAGGGAAAGACCGACGGGTTTGGCGTCACGAACGCTTCGGCGGGGCGTCTGGTCATCGTCGGAGTCGCCGCGAACAGCGTCGAGGACGTCACGTCCGCAGGGGTGGGTGGTTACCTCACCTTCGCGTACTGACGTCCGCAGCACGCCACATCCGGGGGTCTCCTTCACCTCACACAATGAGCAACAGGAGAATGCAAGACATGACCGGTTTCAAGAAGTTCCTGCTCCAGGGCGACCTGATCAAACTAGCGGTTGCGTTCATCATGGGCGGCGCGTTCGCCACTGTCGTGACGGCTACCGTCACGGTGATCATGGACCTGATCGGAAGAATCGGCGGCACGCCGGACTTTTCCGACTGGACGCCCTATGGCATTCACCTCGGCGCCTGGTTCACCGCGGTGACGTCCTTCGTCATCATGGCGGCGGTGGTCTACTTCATGATCGTGAAGCCCTACACCCACGCCAAGGAGCGCTTCTTCCCGGAGCCCGAGCCGGGCGAGACCGAGATCGACATCCTCAAGCAGATCCGCGACCGCCTCAGCGAACGCTGACCTCTTCGCACCAGAACGGATCGCCTCGGGCTCCGCTTCGGCACGTGCCGTCTCACCCACCGTGGTGAGGCGGCACCTGCGATTTCAGCCATCGGTCCGACGCCAACTCCCCCGACTCCGCCGACGGCTCGCGCTCGTCCTTGGTCGTCTCGGGGAGTACGTCACCGAAGATCCGCGCCAGCCGCTGCTTGCGCTTCCACTCCGGTTCCTTCTGCTCCGTCGGCTCAACGGGTTCGGACATCAGCACAGCCCAGCTCGCTCGCGGGCCGCCTTCGCATCCTCGGCGATCTGAGCGAGCTCCTCCTCGGAGGCGCCACCGCTCTCACTGCCGGAAGCCGAGCCCGCCGAATCAGTGGAATCGGGCTCGTCACTGGGCGCCGATCCGGCCGTCTCGCCGTCGGTCGCGCCGTCAGTTGCGTTGTCACCCGCCGCTGCGTCGTCCGACTTCTTGCTCTTCTTGCCAGAGGCCTCGCCTGCATCCATGGCGCCAGCGGCGATCTTCTTGGTCAGCGGTTTGTCGTTGGCGATCGCCCTGAAGACGTTCTTCGCCTTCTCGTCATCGAGGACAACAGTTGCCTTGGGGTTCTGGGGATCCGCGACGACCGGAATGGTAAGGAACTTGATGTTCTCCATCCCGATGCTCTGGAAGCCGACCCCGATCTGGGCCATCGTGTCGAGGTTGTCCTTGAGGGCCTCGTCCATCGTCAGACCCTTGGTCGCAGCATTCAGGAAGCTGAGCACCTTTGTAGGACTGGACAGGGTGTCGCCGGAGAGCAACTTAGCCGCCATCGACCCGATGAAAGCCTGCTGGCGTTTGGACCGATCGAGGTCGCCGCCATCGCCAAGGCCATGCCGCAGCCGCACGTAGTTGAGCGCCTGCTTGCCGGTCAGCGTCTGCTTTCCAGCGTCGAAGTGAGCGCCGGTGAACTTGTCGTCAACCTCTTCAGGAAGGCAGACGTCGACCCCGTCGATCGCATCGACCATGCCCTTGAAGCTTGCGAAGTCCACCACAACGACATGGTTGACCGTGATGTCGCACTTCTTGCCACACATCTCGCTGGCGACAGACTCCAGCTGATCGATCGTGCAGGTCGGACCGGCCGTCGCGTACGCCTCGTTCCACCGCACATACTCGGCAGGCGAGGTCTCGTCGCCGTCTTCGGTCTTGCAGGCGGGCCGGTCCACCATCGTGTCGCGCGGGATGGAGACGCCGTAGGCGAACTCCCGGTTGGCCGAGAGGTGCAGCAGGATGTTGGTGTCCGAGCCGCCACCGCTCTCGCCGTCCAGGCCACAGCCCTTGCAGTCACGGCTGTCCGAACCCATCACCAGGATGTTGATCGGTTCCTTGGGCCCGACGTCAGCGGCAGCTTCGCCGAGACTGACGGTGCTGATGTTCGACCGCAGGTCGCGGTAGGTGTAGACGGCGAACAGCCCGACGACCAGCGCCACCACGAGCAAGGTCGCGCTGAGCACCTGCCACACGCTGACCCGCGGCTTGTCGTGGTCGTCGTGCTCGTCGGCCGGATAGGGAGCGTACGGCTCCGCGTAGCCATCCTGGGGCGGATAATCGTCGTAGGGCTCGTCGTCATAACCCTCTGCGTACGTTGCATCCCGGCGTCCGGGCGCGGGGTAGGGCTCGTGGCGGGCCTCGTGCAGCTCGTCGCGTGAGGTCGTGCGCCCCTGGGGGTGCTCGACCGGGGCCGGGCGCGGCGCGACGGCGGTCGCGCCGGGGTCGTTCCAGTCGAACTCGCGGGCAGCCGGCGGGGCGAGCTGCTGATCGGGGGCCTTGGGCGTCGGCGGAGCCGGCTGGGGATCTTGGCGATACCACTCCTGCGCGGGCGCGACCGCGGTCTCCTCGACGGAAGGAACCGGGGGGACGGGAGCCGGCGCCGGAGGTACGTGACGCGCGCGGCGCGGGGTCTCCCGCAGCGGCGGGGCCACCATCGTCGCGTCGGGGTCGTTCCACTCCTCAGCGGCGGGCGGGGCAGGCGGGGCGGGCGTCGGTGTGGCCCGCGAGCCCCCGCGGCCCATCGCCTGGTAGCGCTCGGCCCGGGGCACCTCTCGTTGAGCCGGCTCCCGCCGCGCCGGCTCAGCGCGCGGTGGTTCGGGGCGCGCAGGCTCGGGGCGGACCGGTTCAGGGCGCGGCGGCCGAGCGGCAGGGGTCTCGGCCTGAGTCGGCTCCTGCCGGACCGGGCGCGCAGCCCGGCGACCACCGCCGGACGATGCCGGAGCAGGAGGCGGTGGCGACACGAACTCGGACGGCGGACGTGCGGCCCGTCGTCCACCACCGGGCTCGGCAGACGGCTGGTCGATCGGTACGTCGGCGGCCCGAGCGCCGCGGCCGGGCCGAGTCCCTTCGGACTCCTCGCTCGCAGCCTCGTCGGCGCCGTACATCCACTCGAATCCGGACACGCCCGAGCCAGCGTCCTCACCCCCACGGCGGGGAGGCATGGAGGGGCTGGGCATAGATCACCGTCACTCGTCGCTTGTTATGGGGGGATTCGGGTTGAGTCGACGGTGACTCAACCTACGCGAGAATCCCAAGTTTGACCTGAGACCGCTTCGAACCCCAAACCGTAGTATGACTCGTCATCATGGCAAGATATCCGCGAACGCCCCAGTAGCTCAGTGGATAGAGCAGCCGCCTCCTAAGCGAAAGGTCGCAAGTTCGACTCTTGCCTGGGGCACCAATTCCAGATATTTCCCTGCAACACCGGGCCCTACGACGCGTCGACGACCTCGAACCGGATCCCAGCGGCCTGCAGACGCGCGAGCAGCGCATCCCCCATCGCGACCGCCGTGGTCACCGATCCGGAGGTCTCGGGGAGCGTGTCGAAGGCGAGGCACAGCGCCGACTCGGCGAGCATCTTCGCGGTCTCGGTGTAGCCCGGGTCACCGCCGGCGACCTTGGTGTGGATCTTCCGGTCGCCGGACTCGGCGACGAAGTCGACGGTGAACCACGACTTCTCGCGTCGACCCTCGGAGGGTCCGGTGCCCTGCTTGACCCGCTCGCCGAGCTTGGCCCGCAGCGGCGGCACCTGCATCGCGAGCGCGAGGCCACCGGCACCGACGGCGCCGCCGACGGCGAACCTCAACGTCTTGGTGCCGGCGAAGTGCGAGTAGGTGAACGCGGGGCCGTACGCCTCCAGCGCCGCCCCGGAGCGGGCGACGATGAACGGGTCGATGGTCGGCAGCGGCAGCAGCCAGTACCCAAGTTCGCTGTCGCGGCCGAGCGACGGCTTGGCAGCCCGAGACCTGCGCCCCACCGGCCGCTCCTCGAGCGCCCGACGCTCGCGCGACGCCGCTGCCATCTGCCGCGGCCGCGACATCTGCCCCAGCGCCGAGTGGAAGGTGCCGCCGGAGAAGGTGGCGTTGGAGCGTACGACGCCCTTCATCGTCAGCGGGTCGGTGATCTCGCCGCCGGCGGCCAGCTCACGCACCGTGTAGAAGGCGCCGAGGTCGTGCGGGATCGAGTCGAACCCGCAGGCGTGCACGATCCGGGCGCCGTTGGCGCGGGCGACGGCGTCGTAGTTCACGAACATCCGGTCGACGAACTCCGGCTCTCCGGTCAGGTCGACGTAGTCGGTGCCGGCCTCCGCACAGGCCTTGACCAAGGGCTCACCGAACTCCAGGTAGGGCCCGACCGTGGTGATCACGACCCGCGCACGAGCCGCCAGCGCGACCAGCGAGGAGGAGTCGTTCACGTCAGCCTGGATCAGCTCGACGTCGGCGGAACCGAGCGAGTCCCGAACGGCCTCGAGCCGCGACAGGGAGCGGCCTGCGAGCGCCCACCGCAGGTCCTGGGGCGCGTGCTCGGCGAGATATTCGGCCACCAACCCGCCCGTGAATCCGGTCGCGCCGAACAGGACGATGTCGAGATCGCGAGGGTTCGTCATAACCGCTACCTTTCCAGAAGCAACGAAATCCGAGACGGCACGGGTCTGTGAGTGATCAAATGTTGCATCAAGAGGGATACGCTTAGGCGGTTTCTTTTGTGGATGAACATTGAAACGAACGACCAGGCACCATCCCCGACCACGAGATGAGCGAGACGAGCCTGTGGGTGACGCGGTGATCAGCGTTCTACTGGCCGACGGTCACGACGTCGTGCGTGTCGGCGTGCGTACGGTCCTGCAGCCCGAATCCGGCATCAAGGTCGTCGGCGAGGCCCACACCGCAGCCGAGGCACGGCCGCTGATCGCGACGCTCCGCCCCGACGTACTCATCCTCGACTCCTACCTGCCCGACTCCTCCGGCGTGGCGCTGTGCCGCGAGGCGCTGGCGATCAAGAGCGACATCCGTTGCCTGATCCTGGCCACCGATGCCGACGACGAGGTGATGAGCCAGGCGATCATGGCGGGCGCGGCCGGTTATGTGCTCAAGCAGATCGAGGGGTCGAGCCTGGTCTCGGGCGTACGTCTGGTGGCCAGCGGCCACACCCTCTTCGACCCCGAGGCGGCAGCCAAGGTGGTGCACAACGTCGAGGAGCGCCGCCGGATGCACGAGGTGGTCGCCGAGCTGACCCCGCAGCAGCGGCGGATCCTGGTCCTGCTCGCCGAGGGCATCTCCAACCGGCAGATCGCCGATCGCCTGGTGCTGGCGGAGAAGACCGTGAAGAACCACATCACCGGGCTCCTCGCCAAGCTCGGCGTCAGCCACCGCACCCAGGCTGCGCTGATGGCGAGCCAGCTGCTCGAGGACGGGGTCGTGCCGCGACCGGCGCCACCTGCCGATGACGTGAGGCAGCCCAAGGCCGCGGGACCGAACGGCGGGCCGATGCCCCCGCATCCTCGCGGCCCGTCCT
Organism: Nocardioides sp.; assembly: GCF_014360585.1. Classification (GTDB taxonomy): domain Bacteria; phylum Actinomycetota; class Actinomycetes; order Propionibacteriales; family Nocardioidaceae; genus Nocardioides. Next base: position 13,523 of record NZ_JACIXG010000046.1, on the reverse strand, counting down.
CTTCCCGGACCCCCGGCCGAACCCGCTGATCGTCGCCGCGATCCAGGTACCGTGGATGGCATGTGCCGCAACATCCGCCCGCTCCACAACTTCGAGCCGCCCGCCACCAACGACGAGGTCGCCGCTGCCGCCCTGCAGTTCGTACGCAAGGTGAGCGGCACCACCAAGCCTTCTGCCGCCAACCAGGAGGCGTTCGACCACGCCGTCGCCGAGATCGCCCACATCACCCGGCATCTCCTCGACGACCTGGTCACCAACGCCCCCAAGAAGAACCGTGAGGTCGAGGCCGCGAAGCGCAAGGCTCGCGCCGAGGGCAGGTACGCCTCGTGACTCTCGCCCTCGGGGCGACCACGCAGGATTCGTACGCTGCAGCGCTGGCCCTCCTCCAGGACCGCCCGCTCGTGGTGCTGACAGGGGCGGGAGTCTCGACCGACTCGGGCATCCCCGACTATCGCAGCCCGGGCAGTCCGGCGCGGCAGCCGATGACCTACCAGCAGTTCATCTCGGGACCGCAGGAGCGGCAGCGCTACTGGGCGCGCAGCCACCTCGGTTGGCGGCGGATGGGCAGCGCGGTGCCGAATGCCGGCCACCGGGTTCTGACCCGGATCGACCCCGAGCTGCTGATCACCCAGAACGTCGACGGACTGCACGAGCAGGCCTCACCGGAGCTGGCCGGGAGCGGCCGGCTCGTGACGCTGCACGGCCGGGTGGCCGACGTGATCTGCCTGTCCTGCCGCACGGTGAGCCCGCGCCGCGACCTCCAGGAGCGGATGGAGGCGTTCAACGCGGGTTGGGCGGAGGCGCACGCGGATGTGGAGTCCCGACCGGACGGCGACGTCGCGCTCGAGGAGACCCAGGACTTCGTCGTGCCCGACTGTGAGATCTGCGGCGGCATCCTCAAGCCCGACGTCGTCTTCTTCGGGGAGAACGTCCCGAAGGACCGGGTCGCCAGGTGCATGGAGGCCGTCGACGCGCTCGCGGGGGAAGGCGTGCTGCTCGTCGCAGGATCGAGCCTGGCGGTGATGAGTGGCTACCGGTTCGTACGCCGGGCGGCGAAGGCCGGGATCCCGGTCGTCATCGTCAACCGCGGCGCCACCAGGGGCGATGGGGAGGCTGCGTACAAGCTGGAGGTCGGAACGAGCGAGTTCCTCACCACCTTGGCGCAGCGCAGAGCCAGCGGCTCAGGCCGAGCGTGACTGGAACGGCAGACTGCCCATCCGGCCGGCTGCCTCATCGACGGACAGCCTGGCTCCGATGAAGAAGTGGTAGACCGGGCCCTCGTCGATCAACAGGACCTTGGCGCTGTGGAAGTCACCGCCGAGATCGGTGAGCACGATCTCCTCGCCCCGTTCGAGGTGACGGGTCAGGCCGGTGTCGGTGTGGTGGACGGCGACTGGGCGGAACGTCTCGTCCAGCTCGCGACCGCGAGCGGACAGATGAACGACCTCCATAGAGCTCTCCCCTCCGGAGACCCCCGCAAGTCTCGACATGACAACCGCTGCTGCCCATCTCGATGAGCTGGCCAACAGCAGGCCCTGCACATCAAACATAAGCATCTAGGACCTAATCGGTCCAGGGTCACGTGCCAGATTCTGCTGACGTCAAGAGAATTTCACCCTGCGTTGCAGAAGCAGAAGGGTTCAGAGGGCCTTGACGAAGATGTGGTCCGCGGCCTCGGGGATGATCTCTGCGGTCTCCCCACCGGAGCCGAGCAGGACCCCGTCCGGGGTCGCCTTGATCGCCACGGTCTGGTCGGGGGTCGCGCCGACCCGGCGAAGGGCGCTCATCAGCGATTCGTCCTTCTGCATCTCCTCGGAGATGCGTCGCACCAGGACGGTGGCGCGCTCGGTGCTCGCCGCGGCAGTGAGCGACTGAACGCCGGCCATGAAGTCCTCGTCGGCGGGCTTGCCCCCGAGCTCGTCGAGACCGGGGATCGGGTTGCCGTAGGGCGACTCGGTCGGGTCACCGAGCAGGTCGAGCAGTCGCCTCTCGACGGTCTCCGACATGACGTGCTCCCAGCGGCACGCCTCCTCGTGGACGAGCTCCCAGTCGAGACCGATGACGTCGGTGAGGAGCCGCTCGGCGAGCCGGTGCTTGCGCATCACCCGAGTGGCCAGGCGAAGGCCCTCGTCGGTGAGCTGCAGGTGGCGGTCGCCCTCGACGGTGAGCAGGCCGTCCCGCTCCATCCGGGCGACGGTCTGAGAGACCGTGGGGCCGGACTGGTGCAGTCGCTCGGCGATGCGGGCGCGCAGCGGAACGATCCCCTCTTCGACCAGCTCATAGATGGTGCGAAGGTACATCTCGGTGGTGTCGATGAGATCGCTCATGCGGCCACCTCCGTAGCGCAAGCGCCATGATACGGACATGGCCGCATGTTGTCTGGATGGTTCACTCGCTGACGCTCGCTCACGGGTTAAGCCTACATCCTTGAATCAGTCAGAAAAACCGAACCTAGCAGGGTGTGTCCCGAACGACGTCGACCTGCAGCAGAGACCCTGGTCGAGCGCCTTAGGAGCCCTGGCGCTCTAGGGCTTCGTTGTATCGAGACAGCATACCGCTGAGTTGGTCGATGTCGTCGGGACTCCAGTCGGCCAGCCGGTCGTTGAAACGTACGCGGCGCTCCCGCGCCACCCGGTCGAGCCCCTCGCGTGCCTTGGCGGTCACCGAGACCAGGCTGGCCCGGCCGTCCTCCGGATCAGGATGGCGCTCGAGCAGGCCGAGGTCGATGATCGTCTGCACCATCCGGCTGACCGCGCCCTTGTCGATGCCGAGGCCGTCGACGAGCGCAGATGCGCGCACCGGTCCGTGCTCGGCCAGCCAGGTCAGCAGCATGTAGCCGCCCGGGGGCAGGTCGGGGTGAAGCATCCGTCCGCGGGCACTCATCGCCCGCTTCCCCCGGCGCAGGAACACGCCGAGCTCGGACTCGAGGCGCACCAGCGCCTCGATCCGGGTGGCGTCGATGTGATCGTCATCGACGGGCTCGTCAGCAGCGGTCATCTCCGTACAGCTCCCTCGACCTCAGTCTCGGCCTCAGCGAGGGCCTTCTCGTCGGGCTCGTCGGAGAGGTCGTCCACGGTCGTCTTCAGCGGGACCTCCCTGATGCCCACGATAGCGACCAGGGCGAGCAGTGCGCACGGGATGGCCACCAGGAAGAGGTCGGCCGTGGCGACGGCGAAGGCGTGCTCGTAGAGCGCCTGCACCGCAACCGGCATGCTCGCCGGATCGGCGAGGCCGCCGCCCTGCAGGTTCTGCAGCTCCTCGGGAGTGACCCTTCCGCTGGCCACCAGCTCGGGGATCCCGTCGGTGATGACGTCCTCGACCCGGTGGGAGAGCACGGCGCCGAGCGCGGCGATGCCGATCGAGCCACCCATCGAGCGGAAGAAGGCGACGACCGATGAGCCGGCACCCATGTCCCGGTTTTCGAGGTTGTTCTGCACCGCGAGCACGAGGTTCTGGTTGGTGGCGCCGACCCCGAGGCCGACCACGGCCATGAACGCGCCGACCAGGGCCAGGTTGGTGTGCTCATCGATCGTGCTGAGCAGGTAGAGGCCGATCGGAAGCATGATGCCGCCGAAGAGCAGGTAGCGCTTCCAGCGACCGGTGGAGCTGATCAGCCGCCCGGTGACCATCCCCGCCGAGGAGAGCCCGAGCACCATGCAGATCGACATCAGGCCGGCGTGGGTCGGCGTCATCCCGCGAGCGGTCTGGAAGTACTGCTGCAGATAGACCGTCGCCCCGAACATTCCGGCGCCGACGAAGAACGAGGCGATCGTGGCGAGCACCATCGTCCGGTCACGGAAGAGCCGCAGCGGGATGATCGGCTCCTTCGCGAACCGACCCTCGACCAGGATCGCGAGGGCGAGCAGGACGACGCTTCCTCCGACCAGGGCGTACGACGCCAGCGAGGTCCACGCGAAGGACGCACCACCCAGCGTGACCCAGATCAGCAGGGCCGAAACGCCGGCGACCAGCAGGAAGGCACCGAGGTAGTCGATGCTGACCTCGCGGCGTACGTGCGGGAGGTGCAGAGTCTTCTGGAGCAGGATGAAGGCGATCACCGCGAACGGCACACCGACGTAGAAGACGCCGGGCCAGCCGAACGAGGAGTCGACGATCACGCCGCCGACGAGCGGGCCGATGACCGTGGCCAGGGCGAAGACCGCGCCGATGTAACCGGAGTAGCGACCGCGCTCACGCGGGGAGGCGATCATCGCGATGATCACCTGGATCAGCGCGACGATGCCACCCATGCCGAGACCCGCGATGACGCGGCCGGTGATGATCACCGGCATCGACGGCGCCAGACCACAGATCGCCGAGCCGACGATGAACAGGCCGAGCGCGACCTGGACCAGCATCTTCTTGTTGTAGAGGTCGGCGAGCTTCCCCCAGATCGGCGTCGACGCAGTCATAGCCAGCATGCTCGAGACGACGATCCAGGTGTAGCCGCTCTGCGTGCCACCGAGGTCGGTGACGATCCGAGGCAGGGCATTGGCGACCGACGTACTGGACAGCATGGCGACGAAGAGCGCCATCAGCAGGCCCGAGAGGACCTCCATGATCTGGCGATGGGTCATCTCCGGCGCAGCGATAGCCTGCGAAGAACGCTGGGACTCTGACAAGGGCTGGCTCGACTTTCACTCACTTTGGTTGAACATCGGCAACCAATGTACTTCGATTTAGTTGCTAAAACCAACTTGTGGGTGCTGTCAGGCCGAGTCGTACGCGGGGCGGGTCGGGGGCGGGGTTTGGCGCAGCGGATTCAGTTCAGCACGGGCTTGGGGTCGTGGCCGGCGAGCTGCCGCGGGCAGGCGCCGGGTCGTCGGTGCCTACGCCAGTGGGCGAGACCTTGTGAATCGATCACAAGGCCGCCCGAACCGGCGACAACTCGCGGGGACGAGAGTTCCCACTCCTCCACACCATTCCCCACCCTCCGGAGCGTGGAGAAGCTGCGTTGGAGTGGGGAACGGCCTGCACGCGTGGGGAAGCTCCGCCGCGCGGAGGGAACACCTGGCCCGACGGGCGGTCAGGGTCCGAGGAGTCGTCGCCGCGGTGGTCGATGGCAGAAGGGCGCGAGAGTCCTTTCCGCTCCTGCGAATCGCGGGTCGACGAGATCCGGACCGTTGACGCGATGCCACCCAGGTCCACATCGATGGCGTATGCGGAGCCGCCCTGGCCCGGGGCAGGCGTAGGTGCCCGCGCGTAGGCGGGGTCTTGGCGCGATGGCCGTGGCAGGGGTGGTCTCGGCTTGCCGGTTTAGGGCCGGCGGGTGAACCGGACGGTGCCGTCGGGTAGCCGCTGGTGAACGTAGGCAGGGTTGTGCGCCAGACGATGGTGATGCGGACATAGCAAGACCCCGTCCTTCAGGTCCGTTCTTCCGCCGGCGGCCCAGGCTTTGAAATGGTGGGCATCGCACCATTCCGGTGGCATGTCACACCCCTCGGCCTGGCAGCACTTCTGCTGCAACCGGAGTGCTTTGCGCTGGATCGGCAGGAAGACCCTGCTGGCCCGGCCGGCGTCGAGAACCTCGCTGTCGCCGCCGAGGACCCAGGGGATGATGGTGGCGTTGCACGCCATCCGGCGGGCCTCGGCTGCGGTGATCGTGGTCCCGTTGGTCTCGTCGTAGCCCAAGGTGGCGGTGCCGAGCTCTTTGCGGAGCTCCTCGAGGGAGATCACGACGTTGACCACGGTCGCGTCACCGCCGTGCCTGGGCAGCGCATTCGGGTCGATGGTCTCGATCAGCCGCGCGAAGCCCTGGCCCATCATCCGCTCCCACGGCGGCAACGGAGCGCCTTTGTCGACCAGCTGCTGCTTGCGGGGTTGGGCCCAGGCCTCGACCTGCTTCTTGAACCTCATCCCGATCGACACAGGCAGCACACCATCGAACCCGACGGTTCCATCGTGGTTGCCCCACACCCGCAGCGCGGTCTTCTGCTGGGCTCGTTCTTCCTCGGCGAGGAGGGCTTTGGCTTCGGCTTCTTCGAACCGGGCGGGGTCGATCTTGGCCAGGACCCGCTTGCCGGCGATCTGTAGTTCGTTGGCCGTGGCGAGGATGGCGTAGTCGACCAGCAGCTTCTCAGCCAGGACCAGATCCTCGCCGGTGGCGACGGGGTCCGCGTGGATCGTGTCCAGGGCTTTGGTGATCACGATGGCCTTCGCCTCGGAGAGGACACCGGCAGCGAGGCCGGCAGAGACCAGCTCGTACTTCGCCACAGCAGTGGCGAACTTGATCTGCGTCCGTGCGGTGCCTTTGTCGACCAGTAGCTCGGCACGCATCCAGGCGGAGGCGTCCTTGTCGCCGGCTTCGGCGGCGATGTCACCGGAGGCAGCGAGGACCCGCAGCGTCAACGCGGCCTGCTGGGCTTGGAGTTTCTCCACCCGGGCCAGGTACTCCTTCTTCTGGCTGGTGCGCCAGTAGGCCGGGTCCATCGCGAGGAGCTCTTCGAGGGAGGTTTCGATGGCAGCAAGAGCCGACGAGACGAGGTCTCCAGGACTGGTGCCCCAGTGGTCGATGCTCATGGCTGTCACCTCCCTCAAAGGTGTGTCGTAATGCCTCCGATTCTACTCCGACCAAGCCTTCTTGAACACCTATCTGTGCAGGTCAAGCAACCTTTTTGCAGTGAGAGAACGACTTCAGACCTGTGAACGCTAAGTGGCCGAAGGGCCACCCTTCCACCCCACGAACATCACCGTTCCCAAGTAAGAATGCGCTGCGCCACACCCGGGCCGCCGCCCCGATAGCCAGCCACTTTTTTTCTCGAGGGAGCCCGGTGTCAAGGACCGCGAAGCGGCCGGCGTAGCCGGCGGCCGAAGGCCGTCCTTTACTCCGGGGTTCCTCGAGAAGACCCTCGAAGCCGGGTCGGCGGCCCACACCGGCCTCGGGGTGGGACGTTTCGGCAGGGAACTGTGTTGGTCTCGACACGCCTCCGCCTAGCGGCTCCGGCGGCTCGACCACCGGGGCAGGGTCTCGACAGGCTCGACCACCGGGGGTGGGGGGGTCTCGACAGGCTCGACCACCGAAGCGAATGCGTTGGTCTCGACACGCCTCCGCCTAGCGGCTCCGGCGGCTCGACCGACGGGGCGGGACAAGGTCTCGACAAGCTCGACCACCGGGACCCAAAACGGGGCGACCCGCAGACGGGCCAAGAGGCCAACCCGGTGGATGAGTCCGGTACGTCTGCGGGTCGGGTGGCTGCTGATGAATTGCCAGCCCCCATCCATAGTTGGGGAAGCTGCTAGCGAGCAGCCACCTCACGCATCCAATCGTTCTTCATCTGATCGGATCACCTCCTTTCCCGTGTGATTCAACGGTAGGCGCCGGGCCTCACCGCGATCAAAGGGTTTATTTCTCAGGCCGGCTCGTCGACGAGCGGGTGGCTGAACTGCGACTGGTAGAGGTCGGCGTACGCACCCTTGGCCTCGAGCAGCTCGACGTGATTGCCCTGCTCGACGATCGCACCGTCGCGCATGACCAGGATCAGATCCGCGTCGCGGATCGTGGACAGCCGGTGGGCGATCACGAAGGACGTACGGTCCGAGCGGAGCGCGGCCATGGCGTGCTGCAGGAGCAGCTCGGTGCGGGTGTCGACCGAGGAGGTCGCCTCGTCGAGGATCAGCAGCGACGGCTCGGCGAGGAAGGCCCGTGCGATGGTGACGAGCTGCCGCTCCCCCGCCGAGAGGTTGCCGCCCTGGTCGGTGACCAGGGTGTCGTAGCCGTCGGGGAGCGAGTGCACGAACCGGTCGACGTACGTCGCCCGGGCCGCCTCGAGAAGCTCCTCGTCGGTCGCGGACGGCCTGCCGTAGCGGATGTTGTCGCGGATCGTGCCCTCGAAGAGCCAGGTGTCCTGGAGGACCATGCCGGTGCGTTCGCGCAGGTCGGATCTGGGGATCGAGGCGATGTCGGCGCCGTCGAGGGTGATCCGGCCGGCGTCGAGCTCGTAGAAGCGCATGATCAGGTTGACCAGGGTGGTCTTGCCGGCGCCGGTGGGACCGACGATCGCGACGGTCTGCCCGGGGCGAGCCACCAGGGACAGGTCCTCGATCAGCGGCTTGTCCTTGTCGTAGGAGAAACTCACCTGCTCGAACCGGACCTCGCCGGCCCCGGGACCGGTCCGCGGAGCCCCGACCTCGGGGGACTGCTCCTCGGCGTCGAGGAGCTCGAAGACACGCTCGGCCGAGGCGACGCCCGACTGGAGCAGGTTCATCATCGAGGCGAGCGTGGTGATCGGCTGGGTGAACTGGCGCGAGTACTGGATGAAGGCCTGCAGCTCGCCGAGGCTCAGCGAACCACTGGCGACGCGCAGCGACCCGACCACGCAGACCACCACGAACATCAGGTTGCCGACGAACATCATCAGCGGCATCAGGATCCCGCTGATGAACTGGGCCTTGAACGACGCGGCGAAGAGCTTGTCGTTCTCCTCGGCGAAGGTCTTCTCGACCTCTTCCTGACGACCGAAGACCAAGACCTGGTCGTGCCCGGAGAAGGTCTCCTCGATGTGACCGTTGAGCTTGCCGGTGTGGCGCCACTGGGCCACGAACTGGCCCTGCGACCGCTTCATCACCGCGCTTGTCACCACCAGCGAGACCGGCACCGCGAGCAGCGCGATCAGGGCCAGCATCGGGCTGATCCAGAACATCATGAACAAGACCGTGACCAGCGTGAACAGCGCGGTCAGCACCTGGCTGAAGGTCTGCTGCAGCGTCTGGCTGATGTTGTCGATGTCGTTGGTGACCCGACTGAGCAGCTCGCCGCGCGGCTGCTTGTCGAAGTAGGACAGCGGGACGTTGTGGACCTTCTTCTCGACGTCCTCGCGCAGCCCCTTCACGGTGCCTTGGACAACTGAGTTGAGGATCCAGCCCTGCGCGAAGGAGAGCAGGGAGGCGACGAGGTAGACGACGAGCACCACGAGCAGCGCGCTGCGCAGCGCGTCGAAGTCGACGCCCTGCCCCGGCGTGACGTAGTCCATCCCGGAGAGCATGTCGGCGACCTTGTCGTCGCCCTGGGCACGCAGCCCCTCGACCGCCTCCTCCTGGGTGACGCCGGCCGGCAGTTCCCGGGAGAAGACGCCACCGAAGATGATGTCGGTCGCCCTGCCCAGCAGCCACGGGCCCAGCGACATCAGCGTGACGCTGATCGCGGCCAGGGCGATGGTGGCGACGGCGTGGAGCTTGTAGGGCGCCATCCGGCGCAGCAGGCGCTTGGCCGAGGGCACGAAGGTCATCGCCTTGTCCCCCACCGCGCCGCCACCGCCCATCGGTCCGGGGCCGCCCTGCGGACGTACGATTCGCTCGGTCTGCTTCATCTGGCCGGTCTCGTCGGCCTTCTGGTCGCTCATGCGGCGGCCTCCTCTGCACTGAGCTGGGAGGAGACGATCTCCTGGTAGGTCTCGTTGGCGGCGAGCAGCTCCTCGTGGGTGCCCTCCCCGACGATCGCGCCGTCCTCGAGCACGAGGATCTTGTCGGCGTCGCGGATGGTGGAGACACGCTGGGCCACGAGGATGACGGTGGCGTTGCGGGTCTCCGGGGCGAGCGCGGCGCGAAGCCGGGCATCGGTGGCGACGTCGAGCGCCGAGAACGAGTCGTCGAAGAGGTAGACGTCGGGTCTCCGCACCAGCGCGCGAGCGATCGCGAGGCGCTGTCGCTGACCGCCGGAGACGTTGGTGCCACCCTGGTCGATCTCGGCGTCGAGACCGGTGCCGCCCTCGGGCGCCATCCGCTCCACGAAGTCGCGCGCCTGGGCGACCTCGAGGGCGTGCCAGAGCTCCTCGTCGGTGGCGTCCGGCTTGCCATGAAGCAGGTTGGACCGGACCGTGCCGGTGAAGAGGAAGGCCTTCTGGGGCACCAGCCCGAGGCTGCTGCGCAGAGTGGCCGGGTCGAGGTCGCGTACGTCGATCCCACCGACACGAACGACGCCGGCCGTGGCGTCGAAGAGCCGTGGCACGAGGCCCAGGAGCGTCGTCTTGCCGGCTCCGGTGGAGCCGATGATCGCGACGGTCTGCCCGGGCCTGGCCTCGAAGGTGAGGTCGTGGAGGACGGGATGGTCAGCGCCGGGGTAGGTGAAGCCGGCTCCGACCATGTCGACGTGCCCGCGCCGGGAGATCTCGGTGACGCCTGCGGCCGGCGGCACCACGCTGCTCTCGGTGTCGAGGACCTCGGCGATGCGGTCGGCGCAGACCGAGGCGCGCGGGACCTGCATGAGCATGAAGGTGCCCATCATGATCGACATCAGGATCTGCATCAGATACTGCAGGAAGGCCGTCAGCGGACCGACCTGCATCACGCCGTTGTCGACCCGGATGCCGCCGAACCAGATCACCGCGACGCTGGCGACGTTGATGACCAGCATCATCAGCGGGAACATCGTCGACATCCAGCGTCCGGCCCGCAGCGCGACGTCGGTGAGCTCGTCGTTGGCCTTCGCGAAGCGCTCGGTCTCCTGCGGCTCACGCACGAAGGCACGGATCACCCGGATGCCGGTGATCTGCTCGCGCAGGATGCGGTTGACCGCGTCGATGCGCTCCTGCACCTTCCGGAAGTTGGGCACCATGCCGCGGACCACCACGGCCATGGAGATGAGCAGCGCGGGGATCACCACGGCCAGCAGCCAGGAGAGCCCGGCGTCCACATGGATGGCCATCACGACGCCGCCGACCATCATCATCGGCACCATCACCGCGAGCGTGCAGGTGAGCACGGCGAGCATCTGGACCTGCTGGACGTCGTTCGTGGTCCGGGTGATCAGCGACGGGGCGCCGAAGCGGCCGACCTCGCGGGCACTGAAGGAGCCGACCCTGGCGAAGATCGCCGCCCGCAGGTCGCGGCCGAAGCTCATCGAGCTGCGTGCGGCGAAGTAGACGCTGACGATCGAGCACAGGATCTGCACCAGCGCCACACCGAGCATGATCGCTCCGGTGCGGATGATGTAGTCGGTGTCTCCCTCGGCCACACCCTTGTCGATGATGTCCGCGTTCAGGCTGGGCAGCAGCATGAACGCCGAGGTCGAGAGAAGCTGCAGGATCGCGATGACGACCAGGAACCTCTTGTACGGGAGCAGGTAGTCCCGAAGCAGTCGGAGAAGCATTCAGGGGGTCTCTCTGGTCAAGATGCCGCCGAGCAGCACGTCGATGACGTCCTCGCTGCTCAACGGCTGGTTCGGTCGGTTGAGAGCGGGGAGCCAGGCCCCGATCGTGAGGCTGCGCAGCACCAGCGCGGCCTTTCGCGGCGGCAGCCGCAGCTCGTTCACGTGCGGCTCGAAGACGAGCCGCGCCAGGTTGTCGATGAGAGCCTTGTTGCCCTCGACGACGAACTGGGGCGGCCCCATCGGACGCGTGCCGTCACGGTCCGGCTCCTCGACCAGGGCCGAGCGCACCGCCATCATGACGAGGACGCCGCGCTGCGAACCCGCCGCCATCAGGTCGATGACCGCACGAAGCTTGTCCTCGATGTCGGTCTTGTCGCTCACGCCCTCGGCGATGGACTCCGCAGCCCGGACGGGGTCGAAGACGTTCTCGGCCACTGCTCGGTAGAGCTCCCGCTTGTCGCGGAAGTGCCTGAAGATCGTGCCTTCGGCGACTCCTGCCGCCTCGGCGATCAGTCTGGTGGTGGTCGCCGAGCCGTGCTCGATCAGCAGCGTCTCGGTCACCGCGATGATCTCGGCCCGCCGGTCGGCTGCGGGAATCGGCTTGGCCCGCGTACGTCGTTCGTCCACACCGACGAGCCTAAATGAGTGAGCACTCACTCACAACTCGATTACTGGGTGAAGCCTGCTTCCAAAACCCTGTTCGCCAGATGCCGACTAAGGCATGCTGGGGCGCACTGTCGGGCCGACTCGGGCCAGGGCAGCGGTGATCCGACAATCTCGATCACCGAATCCGGAATGGAGAAAGCATGCGTAGGTTGTTGACAAGCGCGGCCGCGGTCGCGCTAGGGGTCACCGGCACCCTCGTCATGGCGAGCTCAGGCAACGCCACCTCTGACCAGGAGGTCCGCTATGTCGTGGCATATGCCGAGGGATCCTCGGCCGCCGACGCTCGTGCCGCGGTGAAGGCCGCCGGGGGCGAGATCGTCTCGGAGAACAGTGCAATCGGCGTCGCGACGGTCACCGCGGGCGAGGGGTTCGCCAAGGCGGCCAACGCCTCGAGCGCGCTCGTCGGCGCCGCCCAGGACCGGGCCGTGGGCGCCACCACCCCCGACGCGGCGAGCAAGGCCCGCAAGCAGGAGGTCTCGAAGGTCGAGACCGAGTTCCGCAGCGGCGCCAAGGGCACCGCACCCAAGAAGCCGAAGCCCAAGGGACCCGGTGAGCCGCTCTCGGGTCTGCAGTGGGACATGGAGCAGATCGACGCCGCGGCGGCCAACAAGAGCGAGCGCGGCAAGGGCGTCCGCGTCGGCATCATGGACACCGGTGTCGACGGGTCACACCCCGACATCGCGCCCAACTTCGACGCGGAGCTGAGCCGCAACTTCACCACCGACATCCCGGTCGACGCCAACGGCGACGCGGTCGACGGCCCGTGCGAGGAGGAGGCGGACGCCTCCTGTGAGGACGCGGCCGACGTCGACGAGAACGGTCACGGAACCCACGTCGCCTCGACCATCGCCTCTCCGGTCAACGGCGTCGGCGTCACCGGCGTCGCCCCGCAGGCCGACATCGTCAACCTTCGCGTCGGACAGGACTCCGGCTACTTCTTCCTGCAGCCGTCGGTCGACGCGCTGACCTACGCCGGCAGCAACGGCATCGACGTCGTCAACATGAGCTACTACGTCGACCCGTGGCTGTTCAACTGCACCAGCCACCCGGCCGACTCCGCCGAGGACCGCGCCGAGCAGCTCACGATCATCACCGCGATGCAGCGTGGTCTCGACTACGCCCGCTCCCACGGCGTCACCCTCGTCGCGGCCGCGGGCAACCAGGCGATCGACTACACCAAGCCGCAGACCGACGCGAGCAGCCCCGACTTCGCCAGCGAGCCCGGCGAGGCCGCGTACGTCCGGGAGATGCTCGACCCGGAGTCGTGCACCTCGATGCCGACCGAGGGCAACGGCGTCATCGCCGTGAGCTCCACCGGTCCGTCCGAGCGCAAGTCCTACTACTCCAGCTACGGCGACGGCTTCGTCGACGTCGCGGCGCCTGGTGGCGACGCGTACGACACCGCGGACGGGACACGCGACCTCGGTGCCGCCGTCCTGGCTGCCTACCCCTACGACCTGGCCGTGGCCGAGGGCGCGATCGACCCGGCGACCGGCGAGGTCCTGGTGCCGTGGGCGGTCTCGGACTGCTCCAGCGGCGAGTGCTCCTACTACCAGTACCTGCAGGGCACCTCGATGGCCTCCCCGCACGCCGCTGGTGTGGCCGCGCTGATCGTCGGCAAGTACGGCAAGCACGACCGCTCCGGCAAGACCCTCTCGCCCGCCAAGGTCGAGAAGATCCTGCGCAAGTCGGCCACCGCCAAGGCCTGCCCGGTCCCGGCGGACTTCACCTACGTACGCCACCTGCCCAACGGCACCACGGCTACCTCCACCCA
>NZ_JACIXG010000045.1 GCF_014360585.1 Nocardioides sp. | reverse complement strand
ACCTGCGACTACTTGGAGTGCCAAACGCCGCCTACCCCGGCGGTGTGCTGCCAAGGGTGCGCTATAGCGCACTCCTGGCAGCACACGGCGGATCATTTGGCATCGGAGTCCAGCGTTACCTTTGCGGTTTGCTCCTTGCCGTTGCGGGACCAGGTCACTTCGACCTCATCTGCGGGGCGGTAGGAGCGGACGGTCGCCACCAGCGAGTCCGAGCCGGTGATGGTGTGGTCGTCGACCTTCGTGATGACGTCGCCCTTCTCGAGGCCCGCCTTCTCGGCGGTGCTGCCCGCGCCGACCTCCTGGACCTGCGCCCCGGTGACCGAGGTCTGGCCGCTCTGAGCCGCGGGGGGGTCGGAGACCGAGATGCCGAACTGCGCGTGGGTGGCCTGCTCGCCCTTCTCGAGCTGCTCGACGATAGGACGGATCTCGTCGATCGGGATGGCGAACCCGATGCCGATCGAGCCCGCGTCCTGGCCGCCTCCACCAGAGGTGGAGCGGATCGAGGCGTTGATGCCGACGAGGTTCCCGTTGAGGTCGACGAGCGCCCCGCCGGAGTTGCCCGGGTTGATCGCCGCGTCGGTCTGCACTGCGGGGTAGACGGTCGCCGCACCGCTCTGGTCGACGCCGACGTTGACCGGGCGGTCGAGCGCACTGACGATGCCGGTGGTCACCGTCTGGTCGAGACCGAACGGGGAGCCGATCGCCACGACGCTCTGGCCGACGCTGAGGTTCTCGGACTTGCCCATCGTGATCGGGGTCAGGCCGGAGACGCCGCTGGCCTTGATCACAGCGGTATCGGTGAGCGGGTCGGTGCCGAGGACCTCGGCGGAGGCCGACGTACCGTCGTTGAAGTCGACGGTCACGGTGCCGCCGTTGGCGGCCTGCTCGACCACGTGGTGGTTGGTCAGGATCGTGCCGTCGGAGGAGATGACGACCCCCGAGCCCGAGCCGGAGCCCTGCTGGGAAGCGACCTCGATCTTCACCACGGAGGGGAGCACCTTGGCCGAGACCTTCTCGATGCTGCCCTCGGGGAGCTTCGCGTCGACGACCTGCGAGGTGGCCGGGGTGTTCGCCCCGCCGCCGATGCCGTCACCGGCGAGGGCGTCGTAGATCGCCGCACCGCCGACGCCGGCGGTGCCACCTGCCACCAGCGCTCCAGCGAGGACCGCGGCGACGAGACCGGCTCGGCGGGCGCCGCGCTTCTTGGCGGGTGGCCCGGGCGCCCAGGGGGTGCTGGGCGAGCCGGGCATGCTCGGCATGACAGCGGTCTGAGACGGCGGGGGTGCGTACGGGCCGGCGGGAGGCTGGGCGGACGGCTGGTCGGTTCCGGCGGGAGCCGGGGGAGTCCACTGAGGCGGGGTCCCACTCGGCTGCGGAGAAGGGATGTCGGTCATGTGATCGAGTCTGACCAGCGTCCCTGTGAGCCGGCTGAGACGCGGCTATGTGGTGCCGAAGAGAGGAACGACTCCTCTCGATGCCGTCTAGTGGCCTTCGATCCGCAGGGTCACCTGCTTGAGCAGCTCCGCCAGGTCCGTACGCCGCTCCGGACTCAGGCCCTCCAGCAGCCTGGTCTCGGCCTCACCGCGCAGGTCCATCGCCCGGCGCCAGATCTCGATGCCGGCCTTGGTCGCCTCGACGCTGATCTTTCGGCGGTCCTCGACCGACGCCGTACGCCGCAGCCACCCGGCCTTCTCCATGCTGTCGAGCCGTCCCGTCATTCCGGCCGGACTGATGTCGAGGTCCTTGGCGAGCGCCGTGGGCGAGGCGTGGCCCGGAGTGTCTCGAATCATCAGCATGTGGAGCGTCTTGTACTCGAAGTCGGCTAGCCCGACCTCGCTCGCCGCCGCCGCGCGGGCATCGTCGAAGAACTTCGCGATGGTCCCGATCCGCACCGTGATCGCCTCGATCTCGTCGTCGAAGTCGATGTCGATCCAGTGGTCGCGCCAACGGTTCACGTGACGGTCGGCCCCGTCCTCCACGAGGTCGTCGCCGGGCGTCTCGGCGGGTTGCAGGTCGGACATGGTTCGACCCTACCGGGTAATTCGTTGGCGAATAGTTCGCCAGCGAAGTAAGTTTCCCGGCATGCCCGCCCCCACCGAACCTGCGACCAAGCGTCGTTCGCCGCTGAGGCATCGCAACTTCCGCCGGCTCGTGACCGGGACGGCGTCCTCGTCGCTGGGCAACGCGATCACCCCGGTGGCGCTGGCCTTCGCGGTGCTCGACCTCGGCGGGACGGTCACCCAGCTCGGGATCGTGGAGGCGATCTTCGCGACCTGCCAGGTGGTGACCACGCTGGCCGGGGGCGTTCTCGGTGACCGGGTCTCGCGCAAGCTGATGATGGAGGGCACGGCGGCGATCAGCGCCGTCGTCACCGGAGCGCTCGCCGCGACGGTGATCCTGGGGGTCGCCACCATTCCCTCGATCGCGGTGATGGGCGGCCTAGCCGGCATCGTCGCCGCGCTCAACCAGCCCTCGGCGATGGCGATGACCAAGGTCGTCGTACCGGCCGACGAGCTCGGCGCTGCCGTCTCGGTCCGGTCGCTGCTGCAGACCACCGCCTCGACCGTCGGCTACGCCCTCGGCGGTGTGCTCGTCGCGGTGGTCGGCCCTGGCTGGGCGATCACGGTCGACGCGCTCACCTTCGCCGTCGCCGCCATCGCCTACGCCGGGATGCGGGTGCCCCACGAGCGCCCGCCCCGCAAGGCCTCGATGCTGGGGGAGCTCGCCGAGGGCTTCCGCGAGGTGATGCGGCACTCGTGGCTGTGGTTCCTGATCCTGCAGGCGCTGCTCTACCACCTGTTCTGGTCCGGGGCCCACAGCGTGCTCGGTCCGATCGTCGTCGGCGAGGGGATCGGCCGGGCGTCGTGGGGCTTCGCGCTGGCCGCGCTGATGGCGGGCTTCTTCGTCGGCGGCCTGTTCTGCCTGAAGTTCCGCCCGCGCCGGCTGCTCTCCGTCGGCGTCTTCTTCCTCGCGATGACCGGCCTCTTCCCGGTCGCGATGGCCGTCTCCGACACGCTCTGGCCGATCCTCATCGGAGCCTTCCTGCACGGGTTCGGCCTGCAGGTCTTCGACATCTTCTGGCAGATCGCGATCCAGCAGGAGATCCCCGAGGACAAGCTCTCCCGGGTCTACTCCTTCGACATCGTCGGCTCGTTCATCGCCCGCCCCATCGGTCTCGCGCTCGTCGGCCCGGTCGCGCTCGCGGTCGGTTTCGACCCGTGGCTGCTCATCGTCGCAGCGGTGATCTCCGGGTCCGCCCTGATGTCGTTCTCCTTCGCCGGCGTACGCCGCCTCGAGCGTGCCGACCAGACCGTCTAGAGAGGAAGGCCCAGGGAGAGCAGGTCCCTGCGGAGCTGCTCGGCTCCGATGAACTGGAACGCCTGCATGCCCAGAGCCGCGGCGGCGGCGACGTTGGCGACGCTGTCGTCGATGAAGACCAGCCGATCCAGCGGGATGCCGGCGCGCTCGGCGACGAGCCGGTAGATCGCCGGGTCGGGCTTGGCCAGTCTCTCCTGCCCGGAGACGACGACGTCGCGGAGCAGCTCGATCACGTCGTACGTCGCGGGAGCATGCGGATAGAGCTCGGCCGACCAGTTGGTCAGGCCGACCTGTGGGACGCCGGCGGCGGCGAGCTCGCGGACCAGCTCATGGGTGCCGGGGACCGGGCCCAGCAAGGAGAGCGGGAAGTGGTCGACGTACGCCGCTCCGGCGCTGAGCCACTGGGGCGCGTCGCCCTCGAGGACGGCGAGTGCCTGGGCCCAGGTGCGGCCGGCGTCCTGGACGTGGTTCCACGACCAGAAGTCGTAGGACTCCAGGAACGCGCGGGCGTCGGCGTCCCCGACGCCCGCCGCGATCGCCGGGAGCGGGTCCCAGCGGATCAGGACGTTCCCGAAATCCCAGACGACCCCATCCACGCTACCCATGTTGCTCCTTCGCGCTGCCCGTCTCGAGTCGGCGCAATACGGTCCTCGCTTCGCTCCGGTCCGTTTGCGCCGACTCGAGCCTGGCTAAGCGCTCACGCCCAGCGCACGTCGCGCGGGACGAAGTTGAGACCGCGCTCGCCGGTGTAGATCTGCTTCGGACGGGCGATCTTCTGCTCCTTGTCCTGGACGAGCTCCAGCCACTGGGAGAGCCAGCCCGGCGTACGCCCGATGGCGAACAGCACGGTGAACATCTCCGGCGGGAACTCCAGGGCCTCGTAGATCAGGCCGGAGTAGAAGTCGACGTTGGGGTAGAGCTTGCGGCTGACGAAGTACTCGTCCTCGAGGGCGATCTTCTCCAGCTCCATCGCGATGTTGAGCAACGGGTTGGTGCCGGTGACCTCGAAGACGTTGAGCGCCTGCTGCTTGATGATCGTCGCGCGCGGGTCGTAGTTCTTGTAGACCCGGTGGCCGAAGCCCATCAGCCGCTCGTTTCCGGCCTTGACTCCCTCGATGAAGGCGGGGATGTTCTCGACCTTGCCGATGCGGCGCAGCATCCGGAGCACTGCCTCGTTGGCGCCACCGTGGAGCGGGCCGAAGAGGGCGCCGACGCCGGCGGCGACCGAGGAGTAGGGGTCGACCTGGGTCGAGCCCACGCTGCGGACCGCGTTGGCGGAGGCGTTCTGCTCGTGGTCGGCGTGCAGGATGAAGAGCGTGTCGAGCGCCTTCTCGATGCGGTCGTCCGAGGCGTACTTGCTCTCGCTCATCTTGAAGAGCATCGAGAGGAAGTTGCCGGTGTAGGACAGGTCGTTGTCGGGGTAGACGTACGGCTTGCCCTGGGCGTGCCGGAACGCCCACGCGCCCAGCGTCGGCATCTTGGCGATCAGCCGGATGATCTGCAGGCGACGGTTGTCGGGGTCGGAGATGTTGGCGGCGTCCGGGTAGAACGTCGACATCGCACCGACCGACGCCATGAGCATGCCCATCGGGTGGGCGTCATAGCGGAAGCCCTGCATGAACTCCTTGATGTTCTCGTGCACGAACGTGTGGAAGGTGATCTCGTGCACCCACGCGTCGTACTCCTCCTTGGTCGGCAGCGCGCCGTGGACCAGGAGATAGGAGACCTCGAGGAAGCTCGACTTCTCCGCCAGCTGCTCGATCGGGTAGCCCCGATACTCGAGCACGCCCTTGTCACCGTCGATATAGGTGACGGAAGATCGGCATGAGGCGGTGTTGACGAAGCCCGGGTCGTAGACCGCCAGGCCAGGGCCCTCTTCTTGGGAAGCCGGGTCAGCGGCCTTGATCTTCCCCAGGTCGGCGGCGCGGATGGTGCCGTCGGTGATCGGGATGTCGTACTCCACCCCGGTGCGGTTGTCACGCACTGTTAGAGATTCGGTCACGATCAGCAACGGTAACCCTCTTGAAATCACCTTCGTAACTCGGCGTCCCACCCATTGGCCGAATTCGGCTCAGAATCGAAGTCTGTCCCGCGCCGGTCTGGTGTCGCCGGAGGGCTCCTCGTCGCCGAACCGGGTCAGCGCGTCGCGCAATCGATGGAGGTCGAGAACGGTCTGTACCGACCGCTCGTTCAGGGCCTCGTCCTCTCCGCGGAGCACGCGCAGCGCATCCTGGACATCCATCTCGCTCGGCTCCCCGGTCATGGGGACATAATCTAGGTGCCCGGACCAAGGCTCGCCTAGTACGACGCCGACACGACCGTCGGATCAGCCTGCGAGCGCTCTGCGGACGAACTCGTCGCGGGTCGCGATCGAGGCTCGGGAGACGGCGGCGTCGGCGGCCATCATGTCGAACCCGTGGAACCCGCCACCCCACATGTGGAGGTCGACACTGACGCCGGCCTCCGAGAGCCGCCGCGCATAGGTCAGCGTCTCGTCACGGAACGTCTCCGCCGAGCCGGTGTCGATGTAGGTGCGAGGAAGGCCGGCGAGATCCTGGGCGCGTGCTGGTGCCGCGTACGGGGAGACGTCGGGGCCGCCGCGACGGTCGCCGAGCAGGGCGGTCCAGCCGAAGAGGTTGGCGTTGCGGTCCCAGAGCCCCTCCTCGTCGAGCATGCGGCTGCTGTGGGTCTCGAAGCGGTCGTCGAGCATCGGGCAGATGAGGATCTGATGGCTCAGCATCGGGAAGGCCCGGTCGCGGGCGAGCAGCGCCGTGCCGGCAGCGAGACCACCACCGGCGCTCGTCCCCGCGATCATGATCCGCTCGGGGGCGACACCGAGATCGGCCGCGTTCTTCGCGGTCCAGACCAAGCCGGCATAGCAGTCCTCAACGGGTGCGGGGTCGGGATGCTCCGGGGCGAGGCGGTACTCCACCGACACGACGACGGCGCTGCCATCGGAGACGTACGGGAGGAAGGTCTCCAGGCCGAGCCGGCGGTTGCCGATCACCATTCCGCCTCCGTGGACGTGATAGATCGCCGGCCGCGGCGGCCCGTCGGCGGCGGGGCTCAGGATCAGCAGGGTGATGTCGGGCGCGCCCTCGGGACCGGGGACCTGACGCTCCTCGACCCTGACCGCGCCACCCACGCTCAGGTCCACCGGCTCCACGCCGGGCAGGCCCTCGGCGCTCAGCTGACGTATCAGCGCGAGGTTCTCGGCAGAGAAGGGCGACGCGTCCTGCCGTGCCGCCTCGAGGACCGGTACGAGCTCCGGATCGAACGGCGGCCGGGCGGGGGTGTCGGGGAAGATCTGGTCGGCGGGGGTCTCGGTCATGGGGCCAACTCCTTCGGTGAACGGGGAGTACCCAGCCTCCTCCGCCAGCATGAGCCAAGGAACCCGGCCTGTGGCACAGGAGAAACCGATGTGCGGTCGAGGGGTACGCCGGGGGAGAATGGGTGACCTCATGTCCGATGCCGACCAGACCGCCGCCCCCGCCGTCGCGATCACCTACCCTGCCGAGCTGCCGGTCACCCAGCGCCGCGAGGACATCGCCGCGGCCATCCGTGACCACCAGGTCGTGATCGTCGCCGGCGAGACGGGGTCGGGAAAGACGACGCAGCTGCCCAAGATCTGCCTGGAGCTCGGGCGCGGGTCTGCCGGACTGATCGGGCACACCCAGCCGCGCCGGATCGCGGCCCGGTCGGTTGCGGAGCGGATCGCCTCGGAGCTCGGCACCGAGCTCGGGGATCTCGTGGGCTACCAGGTGCGGTTCATGGACAAGTCCTCGGCAGCCTCCCGGATCAAGCTGATGACCGACGGCATCCTGCTCGCCGAGCTGCAGCGCGACCGCGACCTGCGTCGCTACGACACGATCATCATCGACGAGGCCCACGAGCGATCGCTGAACATCGACTTCCTGCTGGGCTATCTGCGCCGGCTGCTGCCGCGGCGACCGGACCTGAAGCTGATCATCACCTCCGCGACGATCGACCCGGAGCGGTTCGCCGCCCACTTCGCCGATGCTTCCGGTGAGCCGGCGCCGATCATCGAGGTCTCCGGCCGCACCTACCCGGTCGAGGTCCGCTACCGGCCGCTGATGGAGTTCTCCGAGGAGACTCGGCCCGAAAAGGATGGCGAGGGCGAGGTCGTCGTCCGCGACCAGACCGAGGCCATCGTCGACGCGGTCAAGGAGCTCTCGGCCGAGGGGCCGGGTGACGTCCTCGTCTTCCTGCCCGGCGAGCGGGAGATCCGGGACGCGGCTGACGCCCTGGGCGATGCGCTCGGGCTGAACAAGGGGCGCTCCGGAACGGGGCTGGTCGAGATCGTCCCGCTGTTCTCCCGGCTGTCGGCCGCCGATCAGCACCGGGTCTTCTCGCCCCACACCGGCCGCCGGATCGTGCTCGCTACCAACGTCGCCGAGACCTCGCTGACAGTCCCCGGGATCAAGTACGTCGTCGACACCGGTGTCGCCCGCATCTCGCGTTACTCCGCCCGCACCAAGGTGCAGCGGCTGCCCATCGAGCCGATCTCGCAGGCCTCGGCCAATCAGCGGTCGGGGCGTACGGGGCGGGTCCAGGCCGGCATCGCGATCCGGCTCTACTCCGAGGAGGACTATCTCGGGCGACCGGAGTTCACCGACCCGGAGATCCTGCGCACCAACCTGGCCTCGGTCATCCTGCAGATGGCGTCCCTCGGGCTGGGGGACATCGCCCGGTTCCCGTTCGTGGAGGCGCCGGACCGGCGCAACATCACCGCCGGCGTACAGCTTCTCGAGGAGCTCGGCGCGATGCGGGGGCAGCGGCTGACGAAGCTGGGCCGGCGGCTGGCCAGGCTGCCGATCGACCCGCGGCTGGCCCGGATGGTGCTCGAGGCCGAGCGGCTCGGGTGCGTACGCGACGTCATCGTCGTCGCCGCCGCGCTCTCGCTCCAGGACCCGCGCGAGCGGCCCGGGCAGGACCACCCCAAGGAGCAGGCGCAGGCCGACCAGCTGCACGCGCGGTTCAAGGACGAGACCTCCGACTTCCTCACCTGGCTCAACCTGTGGCGATATCTGAAGCAGCAGCAGCACGAGCTCTCCTCGAGCGCGTTCCGGCGGCTGTGCAAGCGGGAGTTCCTGCACTACGTACGCGTCCGGGAGTGGCAGGACCTGGAGTCGCAGCTGCGTCAGGTCTGCCGCGAGATGAAGATCGACCTCGGCAAGGGACACCGCGACGTCGTCGAAGTCGACGCCGGCGAGGACAAGGTTGCGTACGACGCCGACGGGATCCACCAGGCGCTGCTCTCCGGGCTGCTCTCGCACATCGGTGCGCTGGAGGAGCGCGACAAGAAGGCCGAGGCCGCGCGAGCACGGGAGAAGCGGCGACCGGGGCCACGGGAGTACGAGGGCGCCCGCGGCGCGAAGTTCGCGATCTTCCCCGGCTCGGCCCTGCACCGGAAGAACCCGCAGTTCGTGATGTCCGCCGAGCTGGTCGAGACCTCCCGTCTCTGGGCCCGGCAGAACGCCGCGATCAAGCCGGAGTGGGCCGAGCAGCTCGGTCGTGACCTGGTGAAGCGCACCTACTCCGAGCCGCACTGGTCCCAGAAGCGCGCCTCGGTGATGGCGCGGGAGAAGGTGACCCTCTATGGCGTGCCGCTGGTCGCCGACCGTCCGGTCGCCTTCGGCAAGATCGATCCCGAGCTGAGCCGGGAGCTGTTCATCAGGCATGCCCTGGTCTACGGGGAGTGGCGTACGAACCACCGCTTCCTCCGTGAGAACGCGAAGCTCGTCGAAGAGGCGGAGGAGCTCGAGCACCGCGCCCGGCGCCGCGACATCGTGGTCGACGAGCACACGCTCTTCGACTTCTACGACCGTCGGCTCCCGGCCTCCATCGTCTCCGGGGCGCACTTCGACCAATGGTGGAAGCAGGCCCGGCGGGAGACGCCGGACCTGCTCACCTTCGAGCTGTCGATGCTCACCAACGAGGCTGCCGGCGAGGTCCGCGAGAGCGACTTCCCGGCCGAGTGGGCTCTGCAGAACCCCGGCGGTGGCCCGCTCACGTTCCCGCTGAGCTACCACTTCGAGCCGGGCACGGCCGACGACGGGCTGACCATCGACGTACCCGTCGCCACGCTCAACCGCGTCCGCGCCGACGACTTCTCCTGGCTGGTGCCTGGCCTGCGCGAGGAGCTGGTGACCGCGCTGATCCGGTCGCTCCCCAAGCAGCTCCGGGTCAGCTTCGTACCTGCCCCGGACAAGGCGCGGGCCTTCCTGAAGGAGACCCCGCCGGGGGAGGAGCCCCTGCTGACCGCGCTGGAGCGCTGGGCGCGCTCGACCGCGGGCGTGCACATCCCTCGCGAGGCGTGGGACTGGGCCAAGGTGCCCGAGCACCTGCGCCCGATCTACCGGGTCGTCGGCGAGGACGGTCGCGAGACGGCCAAGGGGAAGGATCTGGACGCGCTCAAGGCCCCGCTCGAAGGCGAGTTCGAGGCCGCGATCGCCGAGGTCGCCGCCTCGGCCGGCCACACCCGCACCGGCGAGACGACGTGGGTTTTCGGCGCGATCGAGACCACGGTCACCGAGAAGCGTGCCGGCCACGAGGTCACGGTCTTCCCGTGCCTGGTCGACGAGGGCACGACGGTCGGTCTCATGGTCGCCGGGACGGCGGAGGAGGCCGAGGCGCGCCACCGGCTGGGGGTCGTACGCCTGCTTCTGCTCGCCCTCCCTGATGTCGGCAAACAGGTCGTCAACAGCCTGTCCACCATGGAGAAGCTCGCGCTGGCAGGCTCTCCCTATCCGAGCGCCGCCGAGATCGTCGAGGACTGTCGCGCCGCCGTCGTCCGCCAGATCGTCGATGCCCGTCCGCTGCCGCGGACGCCGCAGGCGTACGACGCCCTGCTGGCCGCCGCGGGGGCGCCGGCCGACCTGGCCGCGGCCGTCCGTGCGGTCCTCGGTGACGTGATGCGGGCGCTCGAGGCCAATCGCGAGACCGACAAGGCCCTCTCCGGCCGGGCCGACATGTTCCAGCTCCCCGCCCTGACCGACATGAAGGACCAGCTCGCCCGGCTGGTGCACCGCGGGTTCGTCGCGGAGGCGGGTGCGCAGCAGATCAGGCGGTATCCGACCTATCTGAAGGCCATCGTCGAGCGCCGCCGCAAGCTCGATGCCGACCTCCGCACCGATCGCACGACCCACGACCGGATCTCCTCCCTCCAGGACGCCTATCTGCACCAGGTCGCGGCGCTGCCCGAGGGTCGGCCGCCGGGGCCGAGGCTGCGGCAGGTGCGGTGGATGCTCGAGGAGTACCGCGTC
Source organism: Nocardioides sp. (assembly GCF_014360585.1). GTDB lineage: Bacteria > Actinomycetota > Actinomycetes > Propionibacteriales > Nocardioidaceae > Nocardioides. The sequence goes on along the minus strand of NZ_JACIXG010000045.1, from coordinate 30,724 downwards.
CAGCTCTGGGCCCAGCAGCTCGGCACCGCGGAGAAGGTCTCCGACGCGCGGATCCGCAAGCTGCTCGGGTAGGCCGCAACGGGTGTCACATGCGCACGGCGGCCGGTACGCTCGATCTGATGTCCAGAGAGTTTCATTCGCCGATGCGTCCCGGGGACGGCTTCTTCGACTCCATCCTCGGGGGCGACGACCCTGCCCTGGTGCAGGAGGCGGCCGACGCGGCGGCGACCGCCCTCGTGCGCGGTGCGCGGGAGAGCGACGACCCAGCTGTGGTCGAGCGGATCCTCCATCTGGCCGAGTCGGAGGGCATCGAGACGATCGCGGAGGTCTGGTCGAGCTCGCCGGCGGAGTCGCTGGCCGGCTGCCTGTGGCGGCTCTACCTGCTCCGCAGCTGGGTGTACGCGGATCCGGTCGGTGCGGCACGCGAGTTCGAGGCCGGGCGTGCCAAGGCCCAGGTGGCGCAGGTGGTGGCCGGGGTCGCCGAGCCTCCGGGGCCGCAGGAGCTCAAGACGATGGTCGACGAGGTCCTCCGCGGTATCGCCGGCAGCGACTTCGCGGTGGTGCTCCTCCGCGCTGCCGCGTTCTCCCGCGTGATCGCCGCCGGTCGGGCGGCGCTGGACCCGGACGCGGCCTCCACGAACGTACGCAGCGTGCTGCAGCTCTCCGAGCAGCTCGAGGCCGCGGGTCACGCGGAGCTCGAGCAGCGGTTGGCCTAGAGGTCCTGCTGAGGCGTGTGCGGTAGCCTCCTGTTCACTTTGATGCGGCTGGGTTGGAAGCGCCGTTACACTGGTGCTTGAACACGTCGGGCTGCGGCAGCCCCGGGTCCCAACTTCAGCCGCTTCGAGCGGCCGTGCGCCGTGAGGCGCTCCCGGTCCGGCGTGTTCATCATCTTTTACGGTGCGCCTCGGCTGGGTGGCCACGACGCCAGCCATCTATCCAGGAGCCGAAGTGACCGACACGCAGCCGTCCCCGCGCGAGGGCGTCATCTCCTACGACCCCGAGATCGGTGACGGCAATGCCGACCCGGGCGAGGTCGTCTGGGGCTGGGTGCCGTACGAGGACGACGAGACCAAAGGCAAGGACCGGCCGGTTCTGGTGATCGGGCAGCGGGCCGGCGTACTTCTGTGCCTGATGCTGACCAGCAAGGACCACGACCGTGACGAGGCGCAGGAGGCACGGTACGGTCGGCACTGGATGGATGTGGGCACCGGCGGCTGGGACCGCCAGGGCCGGCCCTCCGAGGTCCGCCTGGACCGGCTGATCCGGATGGACCCCGCGGACGTACGCCGTGAAGGCGATGTGCTGGCCAAGGGGATCTTCGACGATGTGATCAAGGCCGCACGCGAGCACCTCGCCTGAGGCAGTTCCGAGGCGTTCTTCTCAGGATCTGTCCAGGTACATATCGTAAAGTGAATCGCTGGTAAACCGGGCCTGTGGTTCCATCACAGACCCGGTCCTGGTGTTGAGATGGAGGAAATGGTGCGGCGCACGCGGCTGGCAACGGCGCTTATGGTGACGGTTCTCTCGGCCTCCCTCGCGGCCTGCGGTGGTGAGCCCGCCGCGAAGCCCTCACCGAGCCCCACGACGAAGGCCCCGGCGAAGGTGAAGCTCGTCTTCGGGGTCTCCGGCCACAAGACGCTGGTCGACACCTACAAGCAGCTGGCTGCCGAGTACACCCAGGAAGTCCCCAACGTCACCGTCGAGGTGAAGTCCTGGCCGACCGAGGACCAGCTCGCTGCGGCGGTCGACAGCGGCGAGAAGGTCGATGTCGTGCTGACCCCGCGCGCCGATGTCGAGAAGTTCGCCGAGGACAAGCTGATCCAGCCGGTGGACACCCTGCTCGAGGCCCGCAACGTCGACTTCGGTGACAAGTACTCCCGCGAGGCGATGGAGGACTTCTCCGTCGACCGCCGCCTCGAGTGCATGCCCTACTCCGTCTCACCGCAGGTCGTCTACGTCAACACCGGGCTGATCGACTTCGAGGCCATGAAGGAGGAGGAGCTGCCCACCCCCAGCTTCCGGGCCGATGGCTCTCTGCGTGGCTGGACCCTCGAGCAGTTCAGCTCGGCGATGACCTACGCCGCCGAGCACAACAAGGGTGTCCGGGGCACCTACGTCGAGCAGAACCTCTCCTCGATGATGCCGTGGCTCGCCGGCGCCGGTGCGACCCTCTTCGACGACCCGCTGGCCCCGACGACCACCGCGCTGGGGGACTCGGCCGGTGCGTACGAGGAGCTGGTCGCGGCGCTCAACCAGCCCAACGTGCTGGCCAGTCCGAAGGACCTCGGCGGGCGCACCCCGTTCCAGGCCTTCAAGCAGGGCCGCCTGGTGGCGCTGACCGGCGACCGATCGCTGGTCTCGGAGCTTCGTGCGACCGAAGGGGCGGAGTGGGACGTCATGCCGATGCCGGGTGGCAACGGCACCACCGGTGACTACGCCGGACTTTGCATGGGCGCAGCGCCCGCCGACCCGGATGCCGCCGCCGACTTCCTCACCTACCTGATCTCGACCGAGTCGGTCGTCAAGATGGTCCGCACCGGCCACTTCGTGCCGGTGAACTCCGAGGTCGGCTACGCCCCGGTCTTCACCCAGCCCGAGCGCAACCCCAAGAACGCCCGCATCTTCACCGACACCGTGCGCGACATGCAGGTCCTGCCCGAGGCCGCCCAGCTCGCTCAGCTGCAGAAGGTCGCCGCCGCCCCTGTCCGGGGATCGCTCACGGCCGAGGAGCCCGAGCAGATCGAGGAGTTCGCGGCCCAGATCGACGCGCTCTCCAAGACCGTCTTCCCGCAGCCGACGCCGACCACCTCGCCGTCGCCTTCCATCTCCCCGAGCTCCTAGCTGCCGAGGCGTCACCCACGTCGGCCGAGGCGTCACGTCGATGCCAACTCGGCCGACGGGCGTGACCTCTCGCTGGGGGAGAGGTGTGCCGGGTCAGGAGTCGTTGTCCGCGCTTCGCGCGGTCACTCCCGCGCTCGGCGCGAGCGGACGAGCAAGCTCGCCGCTGGACCTCGCTCAGTTCGTCTCGGCGTGGAGCACGGCGTCGGTGAGGAGCGGGGCGGTGAGGGCGATCTGCCAGCCGCGCGCGCCGAAGCCGGAGAGGATCTCGATGATGCCGTCGAGGAGGGCACCGGGGTCGCGGGTCTTCGGGGGCGTCCACATGGCGCGGCGGAGGAAGTCGGGTGTGAGCAGGTTCTCGGCGGGAAGGTTGCGGTCCTCGGCGAGGGCGTTGACGGACTCACGCGCGAGCGTGAGCCGACGTGCGGCGATCGGGTCCTTGTCGGCCCACGCGCGTGGCGGGGGAGGACCCTCGGTCCGTGGCGAACGCACCGGGAGCTCGTCCTCGTCCATCGAGACCGCGCGGTTGAGCGCTTTGACCCAGGAGCTCACGTAGCGCTCCGCGCCCCGGCCGTGGAAACCCTTCAACCCGAGCAGCGAGGCCTTGTCCTGCGGGAGATCCTGCGCGGCGACAACGATCGCGGCGTCGGGGATGATCCGGCTCGGGGTGACGTCGCGCTGCTGCGCGATCCGGTCACGCTCGGTCCACAGCTCGCGCACCGCGGCGAGGCCGCGGCGGCCGCGGACCCGGTGCATGCCAGAGGTGCGCCGCCAGGCATCGGTGCGCACCGGCGCCTCGAAGCCGCGCAGCCAGTCGAACTCCTGGCGGGCCCAGGTCTCCTTGCCCTGCGAGACGAGCTCGGCCGCCAGCGCGTCACGCAGCTCGACGAGCACTTCGACGTCGAGCGCGGCGTACTCCAGCCAGGCTTCCGGCAGCGGCCGGGTCGACCAGTCGGCCGCTGAGTGCTCCTTGAGCATGGTGAAGCCGAGCACTGTCTCGACCAGGGTGCCGAGGCCGACGCGCGGATAGCCCAGCAGGCGTCCCGCGAGCTCGGTGTCGAACAGTGCCGAAGGGTGCAGACCGAGGTCGCTGAGGCAGGGGAGGTCCTGGGTGGCTGCGTGCAGGATCCACTCGGTGTCTTCGAGCGCGTCGATCAGCGGCTGCATGGTGGTCAGCCCGATCGGATCGACCAACCAGATCCCGGAGCCTTCGCGGCGCAGCTGGATCAGGTAGGCGCGGTTGGAGTAGCGATAGCCCGAGGCGCGCTCGGCGTCGATCCCGACCGGCCCGGAGCCGGCGGCGATGGCCGCGGCGGCCTTGGCCAGGCCCTCATCGGTGTCGGTGACCGGCGGCAGCCCGTCGCGCAGGGTCAGCAGCGGCGCCGGAGGGGGCTCCTCCACGGACTCGGTCTCCACAGAATCCGTCGCGTCGTCCGGGTCAGTCTCTGCCTCGGTGTTGTCCTCGATCAAGCCGCCACCTCCGTTGCGCAAGCGCAAGGATACGGACGCGGCGGCATGCTGGCGCTGTGGGTCACTCGCTGGTGCTCGATCACGCGCCTCGCTGCCCGCGCCGGCTCTGTATGACGGTGACACCCTCGGGCACCGGAGGAAGGCCCGCGGCCGTGCAGAGCAGCTCGCCCCACGCCTCGGTGTGCGGTCTAACGTCCAGGTCGCCCGACTCCGGCCGCACCGGAGTCCAGGAGGCGCGGATCTCGATCTGGGCGGTGCCGTCCTCGTCGGCCATCCCGCCGTAGGACTCGGTGGCGACCCGGGTCACGGTGCCGGCTGCGGCGACGTGCTCGGCGCCGTGGGCGGACAGGGCATCGAGAAGCCAGGACCAGCCGACCTCGCCCAGCAGCGGATCGCTGATGTGCTCGACGTCGATGTCGGCACGTGCGTACGCCACCAGCCGGAACATACCGGGCAGCCCGCGCACGGTGCCCCAGGCGTCGTTGCCGTCCGGATCGTGCAGCAGGATCAGCCGTCCGGTCGCCACGTCCACGTCGTCGACGGTCACGTCGGCCGACAACGCCGCGGCGTGCGGAGCGATCCGCTGCGGCGCCGGCATCTCCTCGACCAGCACCTCGGGCCGGAAGGTCGCGGCGCGCATGCCCTCCGCGGCGGACCGGAACGCGGCCGGGCCGCTCTCCGGCCCCGCGGCGGGACGCGACTCTCCACGGACGACCATGTGAACAGCGTATGTCTTCTCCGCGATTCGCGATGTGCGTACACGCCGCACCGGGTGGGACCATTGCCGTGTGGTTGAGATCAGCACCTCCGACGCGCTCGCATCCTCCCCGTTCCTGCAGGCGCTGGCAGGGCAGAAGCCGAGCCGTACGCCGGTGTGGTTCATGCGCCAGGCCGGCCGTTCGCTGCCTGAGTACCTGAAGGTGCGCGAGGGCATCGGGATGCTCGAGTCCTGCCAGAACGCGGACCTGATCACCGAGATCACCCTCCAGCCCGTACGCCGCTACGGGGTCGACGCTGCCATCTTCTTCTCCGACATCGTGCTGCCGCTGAAGGCGGTCGGGGTCGATCTCGACATCAAGCCCGGGGTGGGCCCGGTGATCGCCAACCCGGTGCGGACCATCGCCGACGTGGAGGCGATCCCGGACCTGACCCCGGAGCACGTCACCTACATCACCGAGGCCGTTCAGAACCTCACCGGCGAGCTGGCCGGCATCAACGGCGGCACCCCGCTGATCGGCTTCGCCGGCGCCCCGTTCACCGTCGCGTCCTACCTGGTCGAGGGCGGCCCCTCGAAGGAGTACGCCAAGACCAAGGCGCTCATGTTCGGTGCCCCCGACGTGTGGGATGCCCTGATGCGCAAGATCGCCGGGATCTCCGGCGCGTTCCTGGAGGTCCAGGTCCGCGCGGGTGCCTCCGCGGTTCAGCTCTTCGACTCCTGGGCCGGTGCCTGCACTCCCGCCGACTACGAGCGCCACGTGCTGCCCTACTCCAAGGACGTGCTGACCAGGGTCGGCGAGCTCGGCGTCCCGCGCATCCACTTCGGCGTCAACTCCGCCATGCTGCTGCCCCTGATGGGCTCGGCCGGTGCCGAGGTCGTCGGTGTCGACTGGCGTACGCCGCTGGACTGGGCGATCGGTCAGCTCGGCGACGGCTTCGGTGTCCAGGGCAACCTCGACCCCGCCCTCGTCTTCGCGCCCACCGAGGTGATGCTCGAGCAGGCCGGGAAGATCATCGAGACGGGGCGGCAGGCCAAGGGGCACGTCTTCAACCTCGGCCACGGGGTCATCCCGACCACCGACCCCGACCAGCTCGCCCGGCTCACGGAGTTCGTGCAGAGCTATCCGCTGGACTGAACCCAGCCGAGTCGAGGGCCGCGGTCGAGCGGCTCACCTGACCGAGCTCATCGCCGGGGTGCGAGACTTCTCCTGTGCGTGTCATCGTTGTCGGAGCGGGGATCGCCGGGCTGACCGCGGCCCGCGATCTGTCCCTGAAGGGCCACCGGGTCACGGTGCTGGAGGCCTCTGACCGGGTCGGCGGAAAGATCCGCGGGGAGTCGGTCGCCGGGCAGATGGTCGACGTCGGGGCTGAGGCGATGCTCAACCGTCGGCCCGAAGGGGTCTCGCTCGCCCAGGAGCTCGGGCTCGAGGTGGTGCACCCCACGGATGCGAAGTCGTCGATCTGGTCGCGCGGGGCGCTGCGGCCGATCCCGCGCTCGATCATGGGCGTGCCGCTCGACCTGGCCGCGCTGGAGGCGTCCGGGGTTCTCTCCGAGGAGACCCTGGAGGTCGTACGCCGCGAACCCACGCTCCCACCCGCCAAGACCGACGAGGACATCTCTGTCGGCGACTTCATCGCGTCCCGGTTCGGCGACGAGACGGCTGACCGGCTGGCGGACCCGTTGCTTGCGGGGGTCTACGCCGGGCACGCCCGCGCGATCTCGGTGAAGGCGGCCGCGCCGCAGCTGTTCATGCTTGCCGAGAAGGGATCGTTGCTCGAGGCCGCAGCCGCGCTCCCGAACTCGAACGTCCCGGTGTTCGCGGGGATCGACGGCGGGATGTCGGGGCTGCCCGCCGCGCTCGCCGAGGGACTGGACGTCCGGCTCGACACCCCGGTCGACATGGTCACGCGCACGCTGCAGGGCTTCCTGGTCGAGATCGGTGACGAGGTGGAGGTGGCCGACGCCGTCGTGGTCGCCACCCCCGCACCGGTCGCGGCGAAGCTCCTCCGCTCGACCGCCCCGGCGGTCGCCCGCGAGCTGTCCGGGATCGAGACCGCGAGCGTGGCCGTGGTGACCTTCGCCTTTCCCGAGCTGCCCGCCTCGTTGGCCGGCAAGTCCGGATTCCTCGTCCCGCCCGTCGAGGAGTGCGCGATCAAGGCCTCCACCTTCTCCTTCGCCAAGTGGGCGTGGGTGGGGGAGCGCGGCAACTATCTGCGTACGTCCATCGGGCGTCACGGCGAGCCGCCCTCGGACGACGACGACCGACTCGTCGCCGACTCCCTGGCGGCTCTGGCCGAGATCGCCGGCATCACCGCGAAGCCATCCGACGTACATGTGCAGCGCTGGACCGACGCGCTCCCGCAGTATCCCGTCGGTCACCTCGACCGTGTGGCCAGGATTCGCCAGGGGCTTCGCGGCGTCCCCGGTCTGGTCCTCGCAGGGGCCTCGTACGACGGGGTCGGGATCCCGGCCACGATCGCCTCTGCCCACCGTGCAACCGAGGACCTGAGCTGACTCAGGCTGGCTTCCACCGGAGGGTCGAGACACAGACGTCCAGCGCCAGCTTCCACGCCAGGAACTTCTCGTCGGACGCCGTCATGTCCAGCGGCCGGGCGATCGTCGCGGTCAACTGAAGCCCCCGACGCCGCTTCGATCCGGGGACCGGGGTCATGTAGACGATCGACGTGACGATCATGGGCTCGTCGCCCTCGGCGGTCCGGGTCGACTCACGCTCGTAGCGGATGAACCGTTTGTCGCCGAAGAGCGGCTTGGCGCCGTGGTCACGGATGATCGCGGCGACGTGGGTGTCGAGGGTCTCGCCGCTGAGGGCGTGGAACGTGGTCGCGACGATCGCCCCGGGGATGATGGCGAGGCTGTCGGTCGGGGCGGTGGCAGCGAAGTAGGCCTTGACCTGATGCTGCTTCATGAGCGCGTACGCCTGATCGAGCTGGGCGCGCATCGAGGCGTGGAGCTCGGGCCGGTTGATGCTCATGAAGCGCTTCTTCAACGCCGCGTCCATCGCTGCCCGGTCGGCCTCACCGGGGGAGTGTCGTTCCCAGCCGGGGAGGAGCCTCAGCTCGAACTCCGGCTCTTTGGCGCCACCGAGCATCTCGCGTAGCGATGACTGCGGGGCGGGTGCTGCCTCAGACAAAGGAAGAGTCCTCCCATACGTCGAACGGGTCGCTCAGCACGCCGGGGACCGGCTCTGCCGAGAACGGGGTGCCATCGGGGCGTACGACCTCGAGCTCGGCGAGGAAGAACGGCATGTCCGCGATGGTGAGACCGAAGATCTCGGGTGCGCCTGCCTCGACCACTACCATCACGCTGATCTCCTGCGTCGAGAAGACGAAGATGCCGGTGAGGAACTCGACGGTCTCACCGTCGACCTCGCCGGTCCTGGACGCGAGACATCTCAGTCCGGGACCGAGAGCTGCCCCAGCGTACTCATCGACGTCGAAGCCCTGCTGCCGCCACTCCTCCGGCGAGGTCGGCTCGCCGCCCCCGAGTACGACCCGCACCCGGCTGACGACGGGCGCGGGCAGCGGCCAGTGGAGCATCGAGGCCAGCGTCCCGGGGTGGAGGTCGCTGGCGAGGTGGTGGGCGAGCAGGGCACGCGCGTCGGGGTCGACCTCGTCGGTCCACTCGCCGTCCCAGGTGTCGAGGACCGAGGCGAGCACGTCCTCGACCCACCTCTCCGCCCCGGCGGTGTCGAGCTCGCCCGCGTTCGGGACCCAGACCCATCGCTCCGATGGCTGGGCGATCTCAGCTTGCCATGTCTCCGGCATCATCGCTCCGAGGGCTGTGCGCTCTGCTGGTCATTGGTGCGCCGGTCATTCAGCGCCTGGCTCGTCGAGGTGGTGCCGTACCACTCGCCTGCCCACTTCCCCAGGCCGCTGAGCCCGTCGAAGCCAGCCCCGACCTTCTGGCCCCAGGTCCCGGTGCGTATCCCCCCGTAGATGGCCATCCCGGTAGCGATGTCGGAGCCGCTCATGATGCCCACGGGAATGTCCTTGGGAGGCTTGAACGGGTTGGCCATCCAAGCGGCCCTGGTCCGGGGGACCTCCCTCGCTCCGGTGGAGATGGAGAGTGCGGTCTTGAACTTGGCGCCGAACGTGACATTCACGGGAGGTGGGTTCAGCGGCACCGCTCGTTTCAGAGCAAAGTTTCCGTAGCCTCGTCCGGCCGCGCCGGCGGTTTTCCCGCCGGAGGCGGCACCCTTCCCCATCGCTGTCCAAGCCTTCCCGATCTGGCCGAGCTTTCCGAAGGGGAGCACCGCGAGAACCGCTAAGAGCACGTCTGTCACCTCGCATTTGCCGGCTGACGCCTGGACGATCTTGCCGATCAGCACCAAGGCGCCGAGGGCGAATCCGATGACGGCGACAATGCCACCGAGGAAGAGCCCGGCGATCATGAAGACCATCGCGATGGCCTCGAGGATGTTGATCAGGAAGCCGAAGATCTCCCAGAAGCCGTCCTTGATGCTGCCGGCCATCTCGTTGCCGATGCCGTTGACCGCGAGGTCGTAGGCGTCCTCCCAGGTGTCGTACTGGGCGTCCCAGCTCTCGGCGTCGTCCTGCCACTCGTTGTAAGCGGTCTCCTTGGCCTGGCCTTCCTCGTCGTCGGCCTCGCGGTCTCCCGGGAGCGCCTCGTAGGCAGTCCACTTTTCCGTGCACGAATCGACCAGGGGTCCCATCTTGGCTTGGAGCTCCCCGAGACTCGTACCGTACGCAGCGATCAGGGGCCCGACAGGCGTGTACAGCTCGCTGGCCTCCCGCAACGTCTCGTAGGAGGACCCGATCTTGTCCTGGAGCTCAGCCACGGCCTTCCCCTGCATCTGGCCGTCGGCCAGCTCACCGGTGGCGATCTGCTCGAGGACGGTGGCCGCCTCGGACATCTGTACGCCGAGCTCTTCGATCTTGTTCCCGCGATCGACGATCACCGCCGAGTCGCCGGTGAGGGGTTGGATCTCCCGACCCTTGGGTGACTGATCCATGACTCACTCCATCCGTCTATTTCTGCTGGAACAGGAGAGCCGTCTCGCTGTCCCAGTTCTGGAACCCCTCGACGACGCCCTTGATGTGGTCTCGCACGCCGGAGAGCTCGTCCTTGAGTTCCTTGCGCTTCATGTCCCAGCGTTGTTCGAAGTCGTCGGCCTGACTACGCAGCTCGCCGCGGTGAAACGGGGTCCCGATGGCGCCTTCGAGCGCGTCGGAGTTGCCGACCGCGTGGTCGAACTCGTCGATGATCGAATCAAGCTTCTTGACCGTCTGATCAAGGGTGTCGATCTTGATGGAGACGTCTGGCACGTGGCTACGCCTTTCCGGTGTGCGCAGGCTCGCCGAGGAGATGCGACAGCGCTCTCAGCCGCAGGCGAATTGGGGGATCGGGGTGGTGCACGACCCGAGAAAACCTGGCGACGGACACCCAAGTGGAACGTTACAACACGGCCTGGCGGGGACGGTTAACAAACTCCCAATCGAATGTTGAGAGCTGTTGATGATTTCACCGTAGGAACGCGACGATCCCGTCGAGCGCCTCGGTGGCCGCCGGTGCGACGCCGGGGAGCGACATGAACCCGTGGAACGCGGTGTCGTAGTCCACGAGCGAGACCGACGTCCCAGCCGCACGGAGGACCTCCGCGTAGCGCGTGCCCTGGTCCCGGATCGGGTCATGCAGCGCCGTGATGATGTGGGCTGGCGGGAGGTCGGCATGGGACGCGGCACGCAGGGGAGAGGCCTGCCAGGACTCGTCCCCGTAGCGCTCGCCCATGTAGAGGTGGCCGAAGGTGCTCATCTGCGTCGAGGTGAGCACCGGGCCGTTGGCGTTGGCCGCCTCGGAGGGGAACTTCTCATACATCTCCACCGCCGGATAGATCAGCACCTGCGCGCCGATCGCGGGCCCGCCGGCGTCACGTGCCATCAGCGAGACCACGGCCGCCAGGTTGCCGCCGGCACTGTCGCCCATCACGGCGAGCCGCGTCGGGTCCCCGCCCAGGTCGGCGGCGTTCTTCGCGACCCACTCCACCGCCGCCCAGGCGTCCTCGACGGCTGCCGGGAACGGGTTCTCCGGCGCCAGCCGGTAGGACGGCGCGATCACGATCGACCCGGTCCGCGCGGCCACGTGCGAGGAGACCCACGCGCTCTGCTCCGGGGTGCCGAGGCACCAGCCACCGCCATGGAAGTTGATGACGACCGGCGCAGGCCCGCTGAGGTCGCGCGGGGAGTAGATCACGAACCGGCGCCCGTCGACGTACGTCTCCTTGCTCTCGACGTCCGCGGGTCGGCCGAAGAGGAACGCGGTGACCGGCCCGGTCCGGAGCCCCTCGCGCTGAGCGCGCAGGGAGATCATCTCCTCGGCGTTCAGCGGTGTCTTGACCAGGCGCTCCTGGAGAAAGGCGAAGATGCGGGTACGCAGCGGCAGCATGCCCACACCATAGAGGCCGGACGAAGGAGCCCGGCGGGGATCGGCGACCGGTGGTAGCGCAAAATGGGGGCATGACCGATCCGCAGGCCGACATCAAGTCCAACGCAGCCAAGATCAACGAGCTCAACGACACGATCCGCTACACGATGTGGTCGGTCTTCTCCCTCGAGGAGACCCTCGGCGACGCCGACCGCAAGGCCGAGGCGGTCGAGGTCGAGGAGCTCTTCGCCGCTCTTGCCGGCGAGGACATCGTGGTGCGCGGCACCTACGACGTGGCCGGCCTGCGCGCCGACGCCGACGTGATGTTCTGGCTGCACGCCGACTCCTCCGACAAGCTCCAGTCGGCCTACCACCGCCTCCGCCGCACCGCCTTCGGTGGCCGGCTCGTCCCGGTCTGGTCGCAGATGGCGCTGCACCGGCCCGCGGAGTTCAACCGGAGCCACCTGCCGGCGTTCCTCGCCGACGAGCGCACCCACGACTACGTCGCGGTCTACCCGTTCATCCGCTCCTACGAGTGGTATCTCCTCGACGACAAGGAGCGCCGCCGGCTCCTCGCCGAGCACGGCCAGATGGCGCGCGACTACCCCGACGTGCGGGCCAACACCGTCCCCTCCTTCGCCCTCGGCGACTACGAGTGGATGCTCGCCTTCGAGGCCGACGACCTCTCCCGCATCGTCGACCTGATGCGTCACCTGCGCGGGTCGGAGACCCGTCGCCACGTACGCGAGGAGGTGCCGTTCTACACCGGTGCCCGCGTCGAGATCGGTGACCTCCTGGAGCGCCTTCCCTGACACCTGCCTGACCCGGTGAATACGTCTCGGTAATTCACTGTCCGGCCTCGTACGTCTCCACTAGCCTCTTGCGTCGCGGTGGCTCCTGCTCGGGTTCGTGTGCCGATCCCGTCACGGGCTCCTGACATGTCCGCATGACCTGGGAGGGCTGAGACGTGGGGATGACCATCCCTGGGGAGTTGGACTTCGTTCTCGACATGCTCGGCTATGAATGGCCGAACGTCAACGAAGACGCGGTCCGCGATGCCGCGCAGCTGCTGCGCGGTCTGGAGTCGGACCTTCGCGGCACGCTCGACGAGCTGGAGATCCGGGTCAACGAGCTCGGCGGCGGCGGTGCCGAGGCGCAGTCGGTGAATGCGCTGATCAGGGCGTGGACGGAGAATCGCACGGCCAACATGGACGGGCTGCTCGACGCGCTGCCCGGAGTCGCAGCGGGGATCGACCTCGCCGCTGATGCGATCGTCGGGCTGAAGGTGAAGGTGGTCGCCGAGCTGACGATCACCGCTGCGCAGATCGCGGCCGCGGCGGCGACCGCTGTGGTCACGGCCGGCCTCAGCGTGGCCGGCAACGCAGCGATCATCACCATTCGAAAGAAGGCGCTCGACATCGCCACCGACATGGCGGTGGAAGAGGTGATCGGCCAGGTCGCGAGCATGGTGATCGAGCCGCTGACCGGGACGATCACCGAGCTCGCCATGGCGGTCGCAGATGCTCCGATCGTGACCGACGGCGAGGCGACCGCGGCGACCAAGCTCAGCTACGACCTGATGGAGCAGATCGCCTCGGCCCTCAACGACTGTGGCGCCGATCAGTACGACCTCTGCGCGACGTTCGCAGCCGAAGTGTCCGCCCTGCCCTTCTTCGAGTCCTAGGAGACTTCGATGGCCAGAAAGATGGATGACGTCGTCGAGGAGCTCCGCGAGGCGGTGACCAAGACTGTCGGCGACGCCGGACAGGCGTTCAAGAAGAACGCCGACGATGTCGCCGACGGGATCCGGAAGCAGGCGGATGCTCGTCGCGACCTGGACGGTGATATGGCCAGGTCCGGCTCCGATAAGCCCGGTCGGACCGACAGCTTGCCCTCGGACAAGAGCGGTACGAACAAAAACGGAAGCCGTGACCAGCAAGGTTGTGGTGACCCGGTCGACGTGGCCACGGGCGCGGTCTTTCTGCAGCGGACCGATCTGACGCTCCCTGGTGACCTCCCGTTGATCCTTAGCCGGAAGCATTCGAGCGACTGGACCTATGGTCATTGGTTCGGCCCCTCGTGGTCCTCGACGTTCGACGAGCGGATCGACGTCCACACCGATGTGGTGGGTCGGCGTTCAGCAGTCGTGGTGGCTGCTGACACCAGAGCGCACGTCTTCAAGAACCTGACGGCCGGCCAGGACGCCCGACCGGTCGCGGGTGGGGCTCTGCGGCTTCACGTCAGCGAGGACGGCGAACACCGTCTGCTCGACGCCGCGACCGGGGAGACCCGCCACTACACCCCCAGCGATGCGGGTGGCACTGCTTGGCTGACGTCGATCACGAACGCCTCGGGCGATTGGATCCGGTTCGCTCGTGACGAGCAGGGTGCGCCCGCGGAAGTCACCCACAGTGCCGGGTATCGAGTGCAGGTCGCCACCGCCGAGCATCGGGTCACCGGTCTGACGGTGACCCGTCCCGACGGCTCCGATGCGGTGCAGGTGACGGGCTACCGCTACGACGCCAACGGCGATCTGGTCGGGGTCGTCAACGGTTCCGGCGAGGAGCTGGAGTTCGGCTACGAGCACCACCGTCTGACTCGCTGGGTCGACCGTAACGGCACCTTCTACGACTACGTCTACGACACCCAGGGTCGCTGTGTCAGCCAGGGTGGCTCCGACGGCGTCATGCGGAACACGTTCGAGTACGGCGAGCCCAACGCCAGCGGCCTGCGTGAGACCAGAGTGACGGACTCTCGTGAGAACGCCACCGTCTTCAAGATCAACGCCCGGTTCCAGGTCGTCGCCACGGTTGACCCGTTGGGAGCCGCGACCAGCTCGGAGTGGAGCGAGCAGAACCAGCTCCTCGCGCGTACCGACCCGCTCGGCCGCCGCGCGACCTTCGCCTACGACGAGGCCGGCAACCTCACGGAGGTCACCCGCCCGGACGGCAGCCAGACCACGATGGAGTGGGTTGACACCTTCGCCGGGCCACGCCTAGCACGCCAGGTGCTGCCCGACGGCGCGGTGACGATGCTGGGCTACGACGAAGCCGGACGGCGCATCTCGGCGACCGACGCGACCGGCGCGACCACCGGGTTCGGCTACGACGACCACGGCCACCTGGCCTCAGTCACCGATGCCCTCGGTCGGGTCCGTGCCATCGAGACCGACGCCGCCGGTCTACCGCGGCGGGTGGTCGAGCCCGACGGCCGCTGGGCCGAGTTCGAGCGCGACCACCTCGGCCGGGTCGTCGCCAGCACCGATGCGCTCGGTGCGCGCACGGAATACTCCTGGACCGTCGACGGCCAGCTCGCGTCCCGACTGCTTCCGGACGGCTCGACGGAGTCCTGGACGTACGACGGCGAGGGGAACCCGGTCTCCTACACCGACCCCGCCGGGCGCACCACCATGACCAGGTTCACCCACTTCGACATGCCCGCCGAGGTCCTGGCTCCCGACGGCTCGATCACGCAGTACGCCTACGACCCCGAGCTCCGCCTGACCAGCGTCACGAGCCCCCAGGGCACGACCTGGCGCTATGAGTACGACGAGGCCGGCCGACTCGCGACCGAGACCGACTACAACGGCCGGACGCTGACCTACGCCTACGACGCCGCCGGCCAGATGGTCGAGCAGGTCAACGGCGCAGGTCAGCGGTTGGCCTACGACTATGACGCTCTCGGCAACGTGGTCACCGAGCAGGCCGACGACCAGACCACGACGATGGCGTACGACCCACTCGGTCGTCTCCTGCGCGCGACCTCTCCAAGCGTCGATCTGGTCATCGAACGCGATGCGCTCGGCAGGGTGCTCGCGGAGTCGGTCAACGGTCGGCGCGTGGCCAAGACGTACGACGCCCTCGGTCGGCCGACCCGTCGCTCGACACCTGCGGGCGTCGAGACCGAGTGGTCCTACGGTCTCGGCCTCGCCCCGGAGCGGATGACCGTCGCCGGCCAGGAGATCGCTTTCGAGCACGACCTGTCCGGTCGCGAGACCCGGAGAACCACAGGCGATCTCGTCCTGGAGCAGACCTGGGACCTCCTCGGTCAGCCCCTGACCCAGCGCCTCGAGCGCAGCGACTCTTCCTCACCGGCGGATGTGCTCCAGGAGCGCACCTACGCCTACGAGTCCGCGGGCCGTCTGATCGGCGTCGAGGACAAGATCACCGGCGCCCGCCGCTTCGAGCTCGATCTCGCCGACCGGATCACCTCGGTCGCTCTCAACGACTCCGTGTCGGAGGCCTATTCCTACGACCCCCTCGGCAACATCACCCGCTCTTCCACCGGCAGCGGTGACGCTGAGCGCCGTGACTACGACGGCACCCTCCTCACCCGCGCCGGCCGCAGCCGCTACGCGTACGACGCACAGGGCCGCCTGGTGCGCCACACTCGCGCCCGACTGTCCGAGAAGCCGGACACGTGGCTCTACGAGTGGGACGCCAACGACCGTCTCACTGCCGTACGCACTCCCGACGGCACCCGCTGGACCTACCTCTACGACGCCCTCGGCCGCCGTGTCACCAAGCGCCGCGATGCCCAGGACGGCGCGGTGGTCGAGGAGATCCAGTTCGCATGGGACGGCGTCAACCTCATCGAGCAGACCACCGTGGCGGGAGAATCAGAGGGCGCAACGCTCTCGTGGGCATACCGGGGTTTCAAGCCTCTCGCTCAGATCGAGCTCGACACGATGTCCCAGGATGAGCTCGACACCCGTTTCTACTCCATCGTCACGGATCTAGCGGGCGCCCCCTCCGAGCTAGTTACCCCCGATGGCGAACTTGCCTGGCATGCCCGTCGCACGATCTGGGGCGCGTCCTCCGAGGCGTCAGCGACTCCGCTCCGCTTCGCCGGCCAATACGCCGACTCGGAGACGGGCCTCTATTACAACAACCAGCGCTATTACGATCCCAGCACGGGTAGGTACCTCTCGCAGGATCCGCTCGGACTTGCCCCGGCTCCGAACCCGAACACGTACGTGGCAAATCCGACGACTTGGGCCGACCCCACGGGCCTTCTCGGGTGTGACGTCTCCATCTACAAGGCTTCACAGCCCGGGTTGGGTTCTCAGCACTACCGTGAAGGGTACAAGGCTGAGGATTTCCCAGGTGTCGCCTTCTTCACCCGGGATGAGCGCCTTGCCCAGCATTGGTCAGAGATCTACGGTGACGGCTACATCGAGATTCGAATGCCGCAGTCAGTCTTCGACGAGCACTTTGCGCCGCATGAGTGGAGATATCTTGGCTCTGAGGGGGACACGGAGTTGGAGGTTCCGTCTGACCTGCTCGACCTCCTGAGTTCGTTTCCTCGCACACCCCATAACGTCCCCACGTAACCCCCACGACCAGGAGTCATGATGCTGACCGTCGGACAACGAGTACGAGGCCGCGTGGTTCGTCACGAGGCGTACGGCGCGTTCGTGGACATCGGAGAGTCAGAGCTCGCGGCACTGTTGCTGGATGCTCTGATCGACGATGATCCGCGGCGTGCCCGTGACTCGCTCCCAGCGATCGGAGACGAGATCGAGGCAGTGTTCTTGGGTTACGGACCCCCGCGGGGAACTCAACCGAGAATCAGTATCCGACCAAGCGATTTTGCGAGGGCCGAGCCAGAGGCTTGAGCGTCGATGGCGGGGCGGGCGGCTGCTGATTGTCATCCGCTCACATCTTGATGACTCGGCGTAATGTCCGGAACGCCTTCGTGCTCAAGTGATGTGGTGCTGGCGTGGGTGCACTTGCCGACCCGATCCTGCGCCAGCTCGTCTCGGTGTGGGGACCGTGGAGACGCTCGACGACGGCGGCGTCATCATCGGTTCGGGTGAGGGTGGCGGCTTCCTGGCCGTGGACGACGCGACCGTCTTGCAGCGGAGGTTGTGAAGCTGAGAGTGGCCCATAGACCACTCTCGGCTTCACAACTACCTCCGCAGACGCGCCAGGGCGCTCATCCCGTGGTAGATCACGACCGCGGCGATGGTGCCCAGCGCGATCCCGGTGAAGGTCAGGTCACCGAAGGTGAGGGTGAGGTTGCCGATGCCGATGACCAGCGCGACTGCGGCGGTGAACTGGTTGACCGGCTGGGAGAAGTCGACCCGGTTGTCGAGCCAGATCCGGATGCCGATCAGGCCGATGAGGCCGTAGAGGGCGACCGTGATCCCGCCGAGCACGCCGGCCGGGACGGTGTTGAGCAGCGCGCCGAACTTCGGTGAGAGCGAGAGCAGGATCGCGACGACACCGGCCACCCAGTAGGCCGCCGTGGAGAAGACCCGGGTCGCGGTCATGACGCCGATGTTCTCGCCGTACGTCGTCGTCGCCGAGCCGCCGAAGCCACCGGCGATGGTTGTCGCGAGGCCGTCGGCGAAGAGGGCCCGGCCGGTCTCGCGGTTGATGGAGTCGTCGCCGGCGAGATGAGCGACGCTGCGTACGTGGCCGACGTTCTCGGCGACGAGGACGAGCACGACCGGCAGGAACATGGGCACGACGGACCAGGACACGGTCGGCGTGGTGAAGTCGGGGAGCCCGAACCAGGCGGCCTTCTGGAACTCCGAGGTGTCGATCTGGCCGGCGATCAGCGCGGCCACGTAGCCCACGACGACACCGACCAGGATCGAGAGCCGTGCGATCAGTCCGCGGAAGGCGACAGCGACGATCAGTACGGTCGCCAGGGTGATCGTGGCGATCAGCGCCGCGCCGTTGTCCGGGTTGGCCGGGTCACCACCGACCACGTTGTTGGTCGCGGCCGACGCCAGGTTGAGACCGATCAGCGCGACGATTGCACCGGTCACCACCGGTGGCATCAGCGCCTCGATCCAGCGGGTGCCGGTGACCATCACGATCACGCCGACCAGGGCCAGCAGCGCGCCGGTGACCAGGATGCCGAAGAGTGCTTCCCCCATCCCGCTGCCCGCCATCGCGGCACCGATCGGCGCGATGAAGGCGAACGAGGAGCCGAGGTAGCTGGGCAGCCGGTTGCGCGTGATGAGCAGGAACAGCAGCGTGCCGACGCCGGAGAAGAACAGGGTCGTGGTCGGCGGGAAGCCGGTCAGAAGAGGCACCAGGAACGTGGCGCCGAACATCGCGACCACGTGCTGGCCGCCGAACCCGATGGTCCTCGGCCAGCTCAACCGCTCGCCGGGCTTGACGATCGCGCCGTCCCGTACGTTCTTGCCGTCTTCGTGCAGGTCCCAACCGAATCGCATCTCGTACCCTCTTCAGCTCTCGTACGGCGCGATCCGCCGCCTGCCGAACGATAGAACCGATTGACGCGTGGACAAAGGCCAGGCGCTCCGTAGTGTTGAGGACATGACGATCCGCATCGGAGTCCAGATCCAGCCCCAGCACGCCGACTACGACCAGATCCGCGACGCCGCGCGCCGCGCCGAGGAGATCGGTGTCGACGTGATCTTCAACTGGGACCACTTCTACCCGCTCTACGGCGAGCCCGACGGCAAGCACTTCGAGGCCTGGACCATGCTCGCGGCGTGGGCCGAGCAGACCTCGCGCGCCGAGATCGGCTGTCTGGTGACCTGCAACTCCTACCGCAACCCCGAGCTGCTCGCCGACATGGCCCGCACCGTCGACCACATCTCCGGCGGCCGCCTGGTCTTCGGTATCGGCTCGGGCTGGTTCGAGCGGGACTACACCGAGTACGGCTACGAGTTCGGGACCGCCGGCGGCCGCCTCGACGCCCTCGGCGAGGCCCTCCCGCAGATCGAGGCGCGCTGGGAGAAGCTCAACCCCGCCCCGACCCGCAAGATCCCCGTCCTGATCGGTGGTGGCGGGGAGAAGAAGACCCTGAAGTACGTCGCGAAGCACGCCGACATCTGGCACTCCTTCTCCGACGTGGAGACCCTGGAGCGCAAGCGCGGCGTGCTCGCCGGCCACTGCGAGGCGATCGGCCGCGACGTGAACGAGATCGAGATCTCGACCGCCGCTGACAGCGCGGAGGCCGCCAAGCCGCTCTACGACGCCGGTGCCCGGCTGTTCACCTACGGCGTCAACGGTCCCGACTACGACCTCAAGCCGCTCGAGGACCTCGTCGCCTGGCGCGACTCTGTCGGCGCCTGACCGTTCACCGAGTTACCTCGGTCGGCCGCCGCTTCCTTCGTGGAACTCTACGAAGGAAGCGCGCGCTCACCGAGTTACCTCGGTCAGCATTCAGCCCGCGACGACCGTCCCCGAGGTCGCCTGCAGGTCTGCGTACGCTTTCGAGAGCTGCTGCGTCACCGGCCCGCGCTCGATCGGCCGACCGTCGAGCGAGACGACCGGGGTGAGTCCGCCCATCGTGCCGGTCACGAAGGCCTCGTCGGCCGTGTGGGCGTCGGTGAGCGAGAAGTCACCGACGTCCACCGGCAGACCCAGGTCGGCAGCGAGCTCCAGCACGGTCGCCCGGGTGATCCCCTCAGGGCAGGCGCGGGTCGTCGAGGTGCGCAGCACCCCGTCGCGTACGTGGAAGAAATGGGTCGCGTTGGTCTCGGCGACGAAGCCGGCGTCGTCGAGCATCAGCGCGTCGTCGGCGCCCGCGTTGTTGGCCTCGACCTTGGCCAGGATCGAGGGGATCAGGTTGTTGTGGTGGATCTTCGGGTCGAGCATGTCGGCGCGCGGGCGGCGCTGGGCCGCGGTGACCAGCGTGATCCCCGAGTCGTCGTAGACCGGGGACTTGAACTCCGCCAGCACGATCAGCGTCGGGCCTGACTGGTTGAGCCGGGGATCCATCCCGGAGGTGACCTTCACCCCGCGGGAGAGGGTGAGCCGGATGTGGACGTCGTCGCGCATCCCGTTGGCCGCAAGGCACTCCCGGATCGCCTGGGTCATGAACTCGTCGGAGGGGATGTCGGAGAACGCCATCGCCCGCGCCGAACGGCGAAGCCGGAGCAGATGCTCGGAGAGCTTGAAGATGCGTCCCTGGGTGAGCCGGAGGCCCTCCCAGACGCCGTCGCCGCCCTGGGCGAGCGAGTCGAACGGCGAGATCCGCGCATCCAGGCGGTGGCTGAGCTCACCGTTGATCCAGACCTGGAGATCGTCGTTGCGGGGGTCGTAGGTCTGCAGCATCAGTCGCTCTTCTTGATATCGGGGTCATGACATAGGGGGCGAGGCGATCGTAGTAGGGCCGGCAGCGCTCCAGCAGCGGCGCCAGTCGCGAGGGCAGCGGGTCGGCGGCGCCGGGGGAGGAGGCCGCGAAACCGGTCGAGGCCCACACCCCTGAGTACCAGTGCGGTGCCCACACCCCGTCGGAGCTGCGGGGGCCGGCCGGCCACGACAGCATCGCCTCGTCGAACCCGATCCCCAGCGCCTCGCACAGCCCGGTGAGCGCCGCGCGAGGCGAGGCCAGGATCGAGGCGGCATCCACGACAGGCCCGCCGAACTCCTCGAAGATCGCCACCTGCTGCGGCAGCCCGAGGTCCTCGAGCGTCGGCTCCTCGCGAACCTTGGCGTACGAGGTCAGCACCCGCTCCGGGTCCCGGACCAGGAACGCGTGCGAGAGCCCGGCGAAGGCGCCGTGGTCCATCTCCGGGAGCAGGTGGTGGGTCATGTGCTTCTGGTACTGCACCGCCGAGTCGACAGGGCCCGACGTGATCTCCTGGGCCACGACCCGCCAGTCGGTCGGCTGGGAGGCGAGCACGTCATCACGTCCGGGATGGTCGATGCCCGTCGCCGAGAGGTAGGCGGCGTACAGAGGCTCGTCGAGGGCCGTGCAGTCCGGCCTGTTCTCGAACGAGCGCATCAGCGCCGTGGACAGGTTCCTGGGCCCTGACCACATCGCGATCCGCACCGTCACAGCCTCAACGTATCGCCCGGGCCAGGACGTTGTCGTGATAACTACCCGGATGGCTCGACGCGGTGGTTTCCCATAGCCTGTTCGGGCTATGTACGCTCCGGGTTCGCTCCACGCTCATCTGAAGGTCCCCCAACCCCAGGATCGCTGTGTCTGCCTCGAAGCCCCCCACCGAGCCGTCGCTCGGGCGGATGGCCGTCCTTGACGCCGTCCGCCTCTTTGCCGCCATCGTCGTGGTGCTCTACCACTTCACGGCACGCGCCCATGACCCGTGGCAGGAGGGCACCAACTCCTCGGAGTTCTTCCCCGACCTGTCCGACTTCACGGTCTTCGGGCAGTTCGGCGTCGACCTCTTCTTCATCATCTCGGGGTTCGTCATCCTGATGTCGGCCTGGGGGCGTGACGTCACCTCGTTCACGACCTCACGGATCTCGCGGCTCTTCCCGGGCTACTGGGCGGCGGTACTGCTCACCGCAGGCCTGCTGATGTTCGTATGGGCCCCCACCGGCAAGCAGGTCGAGCTGACCGAGGTGGGCGTGAACCTGACGATGGTGCAGACGGCGTTCTCGGTGCCGATGGTCGACGGCGTCTACTGGACGCTCTGGTTCGAGTTGCGGTTCTACGTCCTCATCGGGATCCTGATGCTCTTCGGGCTGACCGGGACCCGCGTGCTCGCCTTCGCGGCGATCTGGCCGACTGCCGCGGTGCTGGCCGAGGCCGCCGGCGCCGGGCTGCTCAGTGATCTGCTGATCGCCGAGTACGCCCCGATGTTCGCCGGCGGGATGGCGATCTACATGGTGGCGCGGGACAAGCGGAACCTGCTGGCGTGGCTGGTGGTGCTGCAGAACGTCGCCCTCGGTGCGGGCTGGGCCTCGCTCAACACCCGGGAACGGCTGATGGAGTGGACCGCCTTCGAGCCGCCGGTGATCTGGTGCGTGCTGGCCAGCCTGGCGTGCTTCGTGCTGGTCGCCCTGGTCACCCTCACACCGGTCTCCCGGATCACCGGCAGCTGGCTCACGACGGCCGGCCTGCTGACCTACCCGCTCTACCTCATCCACCAGTACTGGGGATTCGCGATCATCCGACTTCTCCAGGACGACCTGCCGCGCTACGCGGTCCTGGCCATCGCCGTCGGCGCCTCCGTCGTCCTCGCCTGGCTCATCCACCGGCTCGTCGAGCGGCCGCTCTCCCCGCTGCTCAAGCGTGGGCTCAAGCGCTCCTTCGAGTCGCTGGCCCAGGAGGACGGACGTCCCCGGACCAAGCGCATCCCGGCCCCCGCCCTCACTCGGGTGGACTCGCCCGTGCGTGAGCGGGAGCCGGTCAGCTGAGCGATCAGGCCTGGTCGGCCGGCTCCAGGCTGATCGAGATCGAGTTGATGCAGAACCGGTCGCCGGTCGGGGTGCCGTAGCCGTCGGGGAAGACGTGGCCGAGATGGGAGCCGCAGTTGGCGCAGCGCACCTCGACCCGGTCCATCCCGTGCGACTTGTCCTCGATGTATTCGATCGTGTCGCTGATCGGCTGGTAGAACGACGGCCAGCCGCAGCCGGAGTGGAACTTGGTGTCGGACTCGAAGAGCTTGGCCTTGCAGGCCTTGCACGAGTAGATGCCCTTGGCCTCGGTGTCGGTGTATTCACCCGTGAACGCCCGCTCGGTGCCCGCCTCACGCAGCACCGCGTACTCCTCAGGCGTCAGCTCTGCACGCCACTCCTCGTCGGACTTCTCCACGTTGTAACCCATGGTTGAAATGGTACGCCGGGGCCCTCAGAAACCGGTGATGCAGTAGGGCGGCGGACCGCCGTCGGCCATCGCGGCCCAGGTCTCGATCGCCTCGGGCGAGCCGGTGATCCGGCCGGCCGCCGCCAAGGTGCGGACGTCGACGCCACCGAGATACAGGGCGCCGAGGGTGTCCGCGGCCAGCTCGACGGTGGGGTCGGCGTCGGTCGGGGTGACCTCGACGACCCCGTCCCTCACCGCGACCCGCCAGGCACCGGCAGCATGTCCGAGCGCGTCGTCGACGCCGAGGACGACCTCGCCCGCGGCGTACCAGGGTCGTGCCTGCAGCGCCGCCGGCACATCGAGCACCCGCACCCACAGCATGTCGTCGATCTCGGCGCTCTTGACCGCGAACGGCTCGGCGAGCGCCCAGTAGAGCGGGTCCTGGAGCGGCGCTTTGCGCCACGCGACCCGCTCCACGAGGTCGATGTCGGCGAGGAAGCGCCACAGCCGCAGGTAGGCCGCCGGGGTCAGGGCCACCAGGTCGACGACCCGCGCCATCCGCAGTCCGGAGTCGTTGCGCTCGTCGGCGGTCTTGTAGATCGCGTAGCCGTCGGGTGCGCCGGAGGCGTCCAGGTGCAGCACGGCCCGCTGCTTCGACTCGCCCTTCGAGTCGCCCCCGAAGTCGTAGGCGCTGGAGAGCATCGGCTCGTAGAACTGTGGCCTGGTGACCGATCCGCGGGTGCGTTCCTGGAAGGTGCCGTAGATCTTGGCGACCGTCTTCCACGCCTCGGAAGGCTCGACCAGCGTCACCGAGCCGTCGTCGTCGGGAACCTCCGGACGGTAGCGGAACGTCGAGGTCACATCGACCTCGACCTGGCGCAGATGTGTGGCCGTGCCGAACCCGAAACGACCGTAGATCGAACCCTCCGAGACGGTCAGCGCCGCCAGCGGCACCCCCGCCGCGACCGCGTCGGCGAGCGCGACGGTCATCAGCCTGCGCAGCAGCCCCTGGCGTCGGTGGGTGGGGGAGACGGTCACGTCGCTGATCAGCAGTGCCGGCAGGCTGGCGCCGCCACCGACGTTGACCGGCGACGTCCAGGACGAGAAGGTCGCGACCGGGATCGTGGCGGAGGAGAACTCCGAGCTCTCCGTCCATGCGCCTCGCAGCGTCACCGAGTCGGCGCGGATGTGATCGCGCCAGACCTGCAGCCCGTCGTCGTTGCCTCGGGCCTGGTGGAAGCCACGTCGAGTCGCTTCGTACCATCCCTTCAGCAGGGCCTCGTCCCCGTCGAACGGGTCGAGGCTGCGAAAGACGAGACCGGGGTGCTCGAGCGCGCTCATGGTCAGAACGTACGCCGTCGAGCAACCCGATCTCGACTGGTTATTCCTCCGCCGGGCCCGTGGCAGTGGCCGGCGCTGGGGCCGGAACCGTGGCCGATGCGACGGCCGCCTTCCGCCGCCGGAGGAGCCAGACGGGCGCGATGAGGAGCAGGACGACCGGCGTCCACGGAAGGATGGCGCCGAAGGCGACCGCGAGCACCCGAGCCGAGGCCCCGAGCGCGTCCCAGCCGGCGCTCAGGCCGGCCAGGAAGCCGGGGCCGTCGCCGGAGGAGCCGCCGGGTCCGGCCCGGTCGATGCTCACCGTGATCGTCGAGAGCGAGGTCTGGTCCTCGAGGGCCGCCTGCTGGGCGAGCAGGGAGTCGAGATCGGCCTCGCGGCGGGCGAGCTCGGACTCGATCGCGATGACGTCACCGATCGCGTCGGCGCGGGAGAGGAGCGTACGGATCCTCTCGATGCTCGTGCGGGCGTTTTTCACCCGCACCTCGGTGTCGACGACCTCGGTGGTGACGTCGGTGGTCGTGGTGCTGGAGTCCACCAGGGTGGCGGTCTCCTCGAGGTCGGCCATCGCGGCGTCGAACGACTTCGACGGGATCCGGAGGACCATGCGGGCATGGCTCGGACCGTCGTCGTCGCTGTCGCTGGTCTCCTGTTGGGTGACCTGACCGGAGTACCGATCGGTGATGTGCTGGACCCGCGAACGGATCTTCGCAACATCTTTGGCGCGGAGCGAGACCGAGCCGGTGGAGATGATCGAGGCTTTCTCGACGGCCTGCTCCGGCGCTGCCGCATCCTCGTCCTGCGCGGCCATCTCCGGCGCGGCCGCTCTTCCGCCTGATGAGTCGGCCAGCGACTCGACCGAGCCGGAGTCGGCGGACTCGCCCGACCCGCCGCACGCGCCGAGGGCGAGGACACTGACGATGCTGATCACAAGGGCCGCACCCGAGATAGGCCTGACCTTTGCTGTTTTCATGCCTCTAGTACGCCCGGGGGCATGAAAACGGTGCGGGACAGGGCTAGTTCCTTCGGGCCATTTCTTCGGGCCATCTCCGGATCAGCTCGTCGCCGCAGCCGCCACGAGATCGACAGTCTGGGCCACGATGTCTGCCCGCATGTCGGCCAGCGGTTCACCGCTGGCGTCCCCGTCGAGGACGGGTACGTGGATGTGACCCTGCTTGGTGTCGGCCTCGAGCGCGTCACGGAGGGCGGTGGTGCGGTAGGCCGACTCGTTGGACAGGTAGTCACCGCCGCCACCGGCGACCGCAGTGGAGCCCGGCGTCGGGTCCTCCCGGGTGACCGGCGCGGTCGATCCTGCCGGGATCTCGGTGACGACCCGGTTGATGTTCACGGGGAAGGTGCCGGGCACGGCCGCCTTCATCGCCTCGACCGGCAGCGTGGTCCGGGTCCACTGCGGCTGCGGGTCGGCATGAGGAAGGTCCTCGGGGATCGGGATCGTCTCGTTGACGCTGACCCGGTCGTTGTCGGGGAAGGTGCCCCGATGGGCGCCGTTCCAGACCTCCAGGTCGAAACGGCCGGCGCGGCCCTGGCTGATGGTGATGGCGGTGTCCACGTCGCGCTTACCGGGGATCAGGTGGGGCAGGAAGGCGCGCTCGACGATGCCCTGCGCGAACGGCTCCCACAGCACCGGGAACACCACGGTCTGGATCTCGACGGGACCCTTCGCTGTCTGTACGACGCGCCCGTCCATCGCCAGTGCCGTCGCCCCGGAGGGGTTCGACTGGCGGATGTTGCGATCGAGGGTGAAGGGGTCGAAGCCGGAGGCCAGCACCTGCCGTGACCGGCCGGACTCGTCACGGGCGAAGGCGGTCGACTCGATCCCGCGCGAGCTCCGGTCGAAGGCCGCCAGCACCTTCGCCCGGGCGTCCTCGGACCAGGTCCGGTACGCAGGAGCGACCCGCGCGATCTCAAGCTCGCCCGCGAGCCGGGCCCAGTAGAGCGGCCGGTCGTCGCTGCGCGGCAGGTCGCCACCGGCGTCGCCGCGGCCCTGCACGCGGTCGACCGCGCGCTGCCACAGCGCCTGGCCGGCGAGCCGTGCCGCGGCGGTGGCTGCCTTGCTGCTGCCGGCGCCGCAGACGGCCGTCCTCACCGCGCCGGCAACGTCGTCGAACCCGGAGCGGGCCAGGATGTCGGTCACCGTCGGGTCGGTGAGCCGGGTGTGCTCCACCCGGGTGTCGGGCGAGGCGACGGTCCCGCAGGTGGGGTTGGTGCTCGCGGTCGAGGGAGCGCCGGTGAGGCCGAGGGTGATGGCGGCGGCCAAGGCCGCCGTGGCGGCGGTCAGTGCCGTGGTTCGAGTCGACATGTGGGGGTCCTCCGAGATCGTGGCGGTCGCCGTACGTTGGAGCGGATCATGCCGGTCTCAAGGCGTACTGGCCAGTGAGTTGCGGATGTCGTCCGAACGATTTCGCTGGGGGAGGGGCTTGGAGCGGGCTAGGTTGGCGCCATGGCGAAGACACCGGCGGCACATGTGCAGGTAGGCGAGCGCGAGGTGCGGATCTCCAGCCCTGACCGAGTGATCTACGAGGCGACCGATCACACCCCCGAGGTCACCAAGCTGATGGTCGCGGAGTTCTTCGCGTCCGTCGGCGACCCGCTCATGCGGGCGCTGCGCGAGCGCCCCACCGCACTGGAGCGCTGGCCCGACGGCTGGCGCGAAGGCATGAAGCTGGCCACCGGACCCACCGACAAAGAGGGCGACGGCTTCTACCAGAAGCGCACGCCCAAGGGTGCCCCCGACTACCTCGAGGAGGTCGAGATCACCTTCCCGAGCGGACGCAAGGCGCGAGAGGTCTGCCCGACCGAGCCCGCGATCCCGGTCTGGTGCGCTCAGATGGGCACCCTCACCTTCCATCCCTGGCCGGTGCGCCGGGAGGACGTCGACCACCCCGACGAGCTGCGCATCGACCTCGACCCCCAGCCCGGCACCGACTTCGGCGACGCCAAGCGCGTCGCCGCGATCGCCCGCGAGACCCTGGAAGAGCTCGGCCTGCGTGGTTTCGCGAAGACCAGCGGCAACCGCGGCGTACACATCTATGTCCGCATCCGGCCGGAGTGGACCTTCGAGGAGCTGCGCCACGCCGCGATCGGCTTCGGCCGCGAGCTGGAGCGTCGTGACGGGGGAGTGACCACCGCGTGGTGGAAGGAGGAGCGCGGGGAGCGCATCTTCGTCGACTTCAACCAGAACAACCGGGATCGAACCATCGCTTCGGCCTACTCGCTGCGTCCCAAGCCCGGCGCCCCGGTCTCCACGCCGCTCACCTGGGACGAGCTCGCCGACCTGAAGGACCCGCGCGAGCTCAACCTCTTCACCGTCCCCGACCTCCTCGCCGACGGCGACCGTTGGGCGGAGATCGACGACGAGGCGTACGACCTCGGACCCCTGCTCGAGCTCTGGGAGAAGCTGCCCGGAGGCGAGCTGAACTACCCGCCCGACTACCCGAAGATGCCCGGCGAGCCGCCGCGCGTGCAGCCGAGCAAGAAGGTCGCCTCCCACTGGGACGAGGACGGCAACCGGATCGACGACAAATGACAGAAGTGCCTGCTCAGCGCGGATCCCCCGATCGCACGAGCAGGCACCTCTTGTCCGCTGGATCCCCCCAGAACAGCGGACCTCAAGATCTTAGGGGAACGCGGGCCACAACTGCCATGTGAAGCCGGTAACAGAGCGGTAACCGTTGGTGTGTTCACCGTCACTTCCGCGGATTCAGCGGTAGTGACGACGACACGCCTCACATGCCGGTGATTCCTTCACCTTCGCCGGCCTGCTCATCGAAGTTCTCGTGCTCGATCAGGTGCAGCACCGGGACCTCGAGGTGGCGGCGGGCCTGATGGGTCCAGTCGACGTGGAAGAACTCGGCGACCACGTGCGGGCGGGTCATGATGATCGCCTCGCGGCCATCGACCGCTGCGACCTTCGCGCGCAGCGCCTTGACCGGGTCCTGGACGAGCTCTCCGTGGGCGGAGGCTCCGGAGCTCTTCAGGACCTGGAGAGTCTGGGCGAGGGCCTTCTCGGCACCTTCCCTGGCCTCCTCGCGCACCGCGTCGAGGTCGATCTCGTTCATGATCATGGCCGAGCCGAGGTATTCGGCTGCGCTGAGCGTGCCCATCGCCGACTCGATCCGAGCGGCGGCGTCCTCCAAGGGCAGCAGCACGTGGTAGACCGGGTCCTCGACTCCCTCGTGGAGGGAGTGGACCCGGGTCGCGTCGTCGAGAGAGAGTGCCTGCTCGACCAGGAGTACGACGTCGTAGCTCATGTCTCCGACCCTAGCGGGAATCGACTGTGCTGTTCAGCGGGGCACTCCGAGCACTTCCGCCAGGTCGTACGCCACGGGTTCCTCGAGCTGGTCGTATCCGCAAGACTCCGGGTCACGGTCGGGGCGCCAGCGCTTGAACTGGGCGGTGTGGCGGAACCGGCGTCCCTCCATGTGGTCGTAGCCGACCTCGACGACCCGCTCCGGACGCAGCGGGGTGAAGGTGAGGTCCTTCCCCTGCGACCAGCGGCTCTGGGTGCCGGGGACGCGGTCGGGGTTGGCGGTCAACCACTCGCTCCAGCGTCCCCAGGGGTGCTCCTCGATCGGGACGACCAGCTCCTGGAGCTCCTGCCACAGCTCGGCGCGTCGTGCGGCGGTGAAGGAGGCCGAGACCCCGATGTGCTGCAGTTCCGGCCGGCCGTCCTCCCCGGGTGCGTACAGGCCCAGCAGCAGGCTCCCGAGCAACGGCGCCTCCGGGGTGGAGGTCTTGTGCTCGCGGTAGCCCGCCACGACCACGTCAGCCGTACGCGCATGCTTGATCTTCAGCATCGTCCGCTTGTCGGGGGCGTAGGGAGCGTCCAGCGGCTTGGCCATCACCCCGTCCAGCCCGGCGCCCTCGAACCGGGTGAACCAGTCCTCGGCGACCTCGGGGTCGGTCGTCGTCGTGCACAGATGCACGCTTCGCCTCCGGTGGTCGAGCTTGTCGAGACCCGCGAAGACGCCCTCCAGCGCCGCCCGTCGTTCCGTCAGCGGTTCGTCAAGGAAGGACCTGTCGCCCAGCGCGAGCAGATCGAAGGCCGCGTACGCAGCGGGCGTCTCCTCCGCCAGCAGGGTGATCCGCGACTCGGCCGGGTGGATCCGCTGCTGCAGCACCTCGAACTCCAGCCGGTCGCCGATCGCCACGAAGATCTCGCCGTCGAGCACGATCTTCTCCGGCAGCGACTCACGCAGCGCCTCGACCACCTCGGGGAAGTAGCGAGTCAGCGGCTTGGTGTTGCGCGAGGCCAGCTCCACCTCGTCGCCGTCCTTGAACACGATGCACCTGAACCCGTCCCACTTGGGCTCGAACGCATAGCCGCCGTCGGTCGGCACGCCCTTCGCGGGCTTCGCGAGCATCGGCTTGATGGGTGGCATCACGGGTAGGTCCACGTGGCCACGATAGGTCAGCCGATGGCCGGCCGCTGCCTCATTCAGTGGCGTCGGTGGTCCAGGTGAGGTTGTCGGGGTTCCAGGTCGCCGTGTCGGAGATGGTGTCCAGCGCGGGGTCGATGAAGGTTGCGACTAGATCGGATGCTGTGGCCGCGGTCATGTCCGAGGCGAGGGGGACACCCCTGGCCGTCGTCGAATACGTACGCGCCCAGTCGGGCGGGGCATCGAAGTGGGAGAACGGGTCGATACCGCTGATTGCGCGCTTGGCCTCGATCGCGGACCTCAACTCTGCCAGTTCGACGGTCTGGGTGTGGGCAAGTACGACGAGGTCGACAAGGTCCTTGACGCGGCTGCTGCGTTTGCTGCCGGGGTAGTTGGTGTCCATGGTCGCGCAGACCTTGTCAGCGATCTGGTCGACGACGGGGTAGAGGCGGTAGGGGTGGGTGATGAGTGGTTTTCGCAGGTGGAGTCGGTTGGCCGGGTCGACGATCTCGGGTCGACCGACCGGTGGTGGGCCGACCACGACGTCGACGGTCATGGTGTCGATCTGGGTGTCGTGGTCGGCGTCGAAGCATGCAAACGTGAAGCGGCGGGTGGCGACGCCGGGCTGGTTGTCGCCGAGGCCGGTAGGGGCAGAACCGATGAGTCGGAAGGTGAGGTGGTCGCCGAGATCGGTGTCGACTAGCTTGGTCAGCGCTTGACCGGCCGAATCGAGGTCCGCGGCGTGCTGTGCGGCCAGATCCATGTCCTTGGTCGTGCGCGAGCGCGGTACACGGGCGAGCATGCTCATCCCGCCTTTGAGTAGCCACTCTGAGTGCTCGCCAGCTGCGAAGACGCGGGAAAGGAAGCGGTCGAAGCGGGCCTGGCGGATCTGCGCGTCGATCCTCGCGGCGCTCACACTTGGTCCGGCCGCCTTGGCTGTCTTCTTCGCCGCTTCTTTGATAGCAAGTTCGAGCGAGCGCCAGTCGCGGTAGGTCTCCTGCTCAGTCATGGTTCCAGCCTTCTGGTTCCGTGCCGGCGAGCTCGAAGAGATCCTTGACCAGTGAGTGTCCGTCGG
>NZ_JACIXG010000044.1 GCF_014360585.1 Nocardioides sp. | reverse complement strand
GCCAGCTGCTCAACTGGATCAACCCGCGCTGACCCGTCGAGTCGGCTCATCCTGACGGCGTCAGGATGAGCCGACCGACCTGTGCTCAGGAGTTGACGGTGATCGGCTCGCCATCGGAGACCAGGCGCCAGTCGACCGAGGCGAACGTCGCGGGATCGATGACCTGGTTGGCGGTGACCCAGTCGATGAGCAGCTGCCGGATCTCGACCTGCTGGTTGTAGACCACGGTGGCGTCGGTGACGTGCGGGAAACCACCGCCGCCGGACTGGCGGTAGTTGTTGACCGCGAGCACGAACTCCTGGGCGTCGGTGACGGCGACACCGTCGTAGGCGAGATCGGTGATCCGCGAGCCGACCGGCATCGAGATGTCGATGTCGTAGGTCAGCGCCGCGTCCAGCCCGGCGATCGTGTCGAAGTTGTAGTCGGGCGTGCCGTTGGGGGCGGTGTCGGTGGGCGCGTTGGTCACATCCGCGATCGGGAACGGGCCGGTGCCACTGACCCGCTTGAAGTAGCGCGCGGTGAACTCGAGATAGTCCTTGAGCTGAGCGCCCGTGATGCGCACCGCCATCAGGGTGTTGTCGTAGATGTAGAGACCGGCCACGTCGCGTACGGTCACCTCGCCGGCAGGGAAGGCCGCGGCGCGGCTGAACGGGGCTGCGATCGAGAGCACCGGCAGAGCCGCGTCGTCCCCGGTCAGCGCGGCCTTGACCGCGTCCGCCTGGACGAAGCTCACGAAGTCGATGATGGGTACGTCCTCGACGACCGCCCGGGCCGCCAGCATCTCCACGGCCGAGTTGCCGACGACGGAGTTGACGTAGGAGACCACGACGTCGTGCTGCTCCTGCACCGCGGCCGAGACGTCCGGGTCGGCGTCGACGGTGTTGGAGTTGAGCGTCTGCGACGTCGCCGACTGCAGGACCCAGCGCGGCCGGCCGCGGCCCTTCTCGCGGCGTACGACCAGGTCCATGACGGAGACACGCATGCCCCAGTAGAGCGGCTCGGTGAGCAGCACCTGCTTGCCGGTCTCGGCGTTGGAGACGAAGCGCTCGGTGATCTCCCGGTGGGCGTGGCCGACCAGGATCGCGTCGACGTCCGGCACCTGCTCGGCGACCAGGGTGGCTGCGTTCTCCGGGGGCAGCTCGTCGCCGTAGGAGCTGGAGGTGTCGGCGCCGGAGTGGGCGCTGATGATGACCAGGTCGCAGCCGGCCTTCTTGAGCTCCGGGACGTAGATCTTGGCCTGCTCGACCAGGCCCGGGAACTCCATCTTGCCCTCGACGATGGCCTTGTCCCAGATCGCGATGCCCGGGTTGGTCAGACCGAGCACACCGACCCGCAGGCGCCGGCCGCGGCCGAGGTCGTAGTCCTTGATGATGTAGGGCGGGAACACCGGCAGCTTGGTCGACGGGTCGACGGCGTTGGCGCCGAGCATCGGGAAGTTCACCTGCTCCTCGAACTTCCGGATCGTGTCGATGCCGTAGTTGAACTCGTGGTTTCCGAGCGCCGCGGCGTCGTAGCCGACCAGGTTCATCGCCCGCGCCATCGGGTGGACCGCGCCCTTGGTGATCGGGTCGATCCGCGCGTAGTAGTAGGCCAGCGGGGTGCCCTGGATGGTGTCGCCGGCGTCGATCGTCAGGATCGGCTCGCCGCGACGCTCCTCACGGACGGCGTCGATCAGCGTCTTGACCTTGGCGACGCCGATCTCGTCGCCGGCGCTGTTGGAGAACGCGGCGTTCTTGAAGTAGTCCCAGTTGAAGACGTTGCCGTGCAGGTCGGTGGTGCCGAGCACGGTCAGCCTGACGGTGTCGGACTTGCCCGCACCATGGGCAGGGGTGGCGGCATAGCCGGCGGCACTCAGCGCCGCGGCGCCTGTGACGGCACCGGACAGGACAGAGCGACGGGTGGCGAGAGGCATCGGTAACGTCCTTGCATGAGTAGGTAAACGGCTGCAAGGCAATTCCTACCACCTCGGGTGCTACTTGGCGGTGGCTTTTCCCGGTAAAGGGATTCAGCGGTCCCTAGGCCGCGAGATGCTTCTTCTTGACGGGCTTGCCGTCGAGGGTCACCAGGCGTCGCTTCTTGACCGTCATCCCCTCGGGCAGGGTGCCCTCCTGGAGCATGCGGATCGGGCACCGCTTGCAGCGCGGCTTCGACACGCAGCACTCCGTCTTGGGAGGCTTCCTCTTCTTGCCCACGCTCGAAGGGTAACAGCGTGTTAGGCGAGCCTTACTACCGGCGGACGTCGAGGCGCACCCCGGCTCGGCCGGCGTGCGCCTCAGCAGTCGGAGCGTACGAGCGGGGTTCTCACCGCTCCTCGGCGAGGCGACGAGCCAGCACCGGGATGACGATGACGGCCGCGACGACGTGCAGGAGCATCAGCACGATCGCGCTGGCGGCGTCGAAGCCGAAGGTGACGTCGGGGACGAGCGAGACGACGGTGAGCACGACGGTGGTGACCACGAACGTACGCCGCGGCCGGCGGGCCACGCGGGCCATCACCGCAGCCATCGCGACCCCGATGAGCGAGAAGAGGGCGGTCAGCTGGGCGTAGCCGGCGAGCGGAATCGTGCCGCTGGCAGTCTCGAAGCTCACCCCCGCCGCCGAGGAGGCCGCCGCGAGAACGGTGACGACTGCGCTCGCGGCAACCGTGGCACCGAGGCCATGGAGCCAGAGAGACTTGCGAGCGACGCGGACGGTGGGGGCGGTGACCTGCTGGGCGGTGGTGATGGTGGACATCTCGATCTCCCGTTACGTGGCGGGAGGCGCTGTTCGCCTCCCTCTGCCCATTCCACGAACGGGAGCGCGCCGGATCGACACGTCCCCCGAGAATTTTCGGGAGACGTGTCGATCCTCGGCTCAGGTGAGGTCGTTGGCCTTGCGGATGACCTCGACGATGTCGGCCATGATCTCGGTGAGGCTGAAGTCCTTGGGCGTGTAGACCGCCGCGACTCCCGAGCTGATCAGGGTGCGGGCGTCGGACTCGGGGACGATGCCGCCGACGATGACCGGGACGTCACCGAGGCCCGCATCGCGCAGACCCTCGACCACCGACGGCACCAGGGACATGTGCGACCCGGAGAGGATGGAGAGGCCGACCACGTGTACGTCCTCGGCGACCGCCGCGGCGACGATCTGCTCCGGGGTGAGCCGGATGCCCTGGTAGATGACCTCGAAGCCGGCATCGCGGGCGCGGACCGCGACCTGCTCGGCCCCGTTGGAGTGACCGTCCAGGCCGGGTTTGCCGACGAGCATGCGCAGCTTGACGCCCAGCTCGTCGCCGGTGGCCTTCACCCGGTCGCGTACGACCGAGAGCTCGGCGCCGGCCTCCGCAGCGCCGACCGCACCGGAGACACCGGTGGGGGCCCGGAACTCGCCGAACACCTCGCGCAGGGTGCCGGCCCACTCCCCCGTGGTCGCGCCAGCACGGGCGGCGGCCAAGGTGGCCTCCATCAGGTTGGCGTCGGTCTTCGCGGCGGCGGCCAGCGCAGCCAGCGCCTCGGTCACGGCAGTCTCGTCACGCTCGGCCTTCCACGCCTCGAGGGAGGCCTTGGCGGCCTCCTCTGCACGCGGGTCCGCGACCATGATCGCGGCGTCCAGATCGGCTGTCAGCGGGGACGGCTCGGTGGTGGTGAACTTGTTGACCCCGACGATGATCTCCTCGCCGGACTCGATGGCGCCTCGACGGCGCGCGTGCGAGGAGACCAGCTCGGACTTCATGTAGCCGGTGTCGACCGCGGCGATCGCGCCGCCCATGGCCTGGACCCGGTCGATCTCCTCCTTGGCCCCGGCGACGAGCTCGGCGACCTTGGCCTCGACGACCGGCGAGCCGTCGAAGAGGTCGCCGTACTCCAGCAGGTCGGACTCGTAGGCCAGCACCTGCTGCAGGCGCAGGGACCACTGCTGGTCCCACGGCCGCGGCAGACCGAGCGCCTCGTTCCAGGCCGGCAGCTGCACCGCGCGAGCCCGGGCGTTCTTGGACAGCGTCACGGCGAGCATCTCCAGCACGATGCGCTGGACGTTGTTCTCCGGCTGGGCCTCGGTCAGGCCGAGCGAGTTGACCTGGACGCCGTAGCGGAACCGACGCATCTTCGGGTCCTCGACGCCGTAGCGCTCCCGGGTGATGTCGTCCCACAGCTCGACGAAGGCGCGCATCTTGCACATCTCCTCGACGAACCGCACACCGGCGTTGACGAAGAACGAGATCCGGCCGACGACCTTGCCGAAGTCCTCCTCCGACACCTGCCCGGAGGCCTTGACCGAATCGAGCACCGAGATCGCGGTGCACATGGCGTAGGCGATCTCCTGCACCGGCGTCGCGCCGGCCTCCTGCAGGTGGTAGCTGCAGATGTTGATCGGGTTCCACTTCGGGATCTGGTGGACCGTGTAGGCGATCATGTCGCTGATCAGCCGCAGGGAGTGCTCCGGCGGAAAGACGTACGTCCCCCGGGAGAGATACTCCTTGATGATGTCGTTCTGGGTGGTGCCGGCCAGCTTGGCAGCGACCTCGGCAGGGTCCATCCCGGGGTTCTGCTCCTCGGCGGCGACCTGGTACATCGCGAGCAGCCACATGGCGGTCGCGTTGATCGTCATCGAGGTGTTCATCTCGGTGAGCGGGATCTGGTCGAAGAGCTTGCGCATCTCTCCCATGTGCATGATCGGCACGCCCACCTTGCCGACCTCGCCGCGAGCGAGGACGCTGTCGGGGTCGTAGCCGGTCTGCGTCGGCAGGTCGAAGGCCACCGAGAGGCCCGTCTGACCCTTGGCGAGATTGTTGCGATAGAGCTCGTTGGACGCCTCGGCGGTCGAGTGGCCGGCGTACGTGCGCATCAGCCAGGAGCGATCCTTCGCCGGGCGGCGCTGCTCGGAGGGCGTGGTGTCCGTCATAAGAGGCATGCTAGCCCTTCGGTTACCGATCAGTAACTGACTCCGGTGTGGAAGATGTCACTCACCGGCATTCCTTTACCCGCCTAGGCGATGAGCGGGGAGTTCTCCACCTCGAGGACGCGGTAGAGCCTGGAGAGATGGAGCATCCGCCGCACCGCGGGGGTGCAGCCGTGAAGAATGAGACGACGACCGTCGGCATGGGCCTGCCGGGTCGCGACGGCGAGCAGCTTCAGGGCCGTCACATCGGCACTCGTCACGCCGGAGACATCGAGCACGACGTCACCCTCCACCGCGTCGAGATGGTCGTAGATGACGCTGCGCGCCATCCAGGTGCTGCGTACGTCGAAATCTCCGCTCAACACCAGCGTCGGCCCGTCGATCACGATCTCCATGCCTGCCTCCATCCCCCGGGAAGTGGTTGCCCCTACACAGAAGCTCTACGCATCACACGGCGCTCCCTCTCGCCACTATGACGTCTGGCCGCAGCCGTTGGTTGCACCTCACCAGCCTCATTCGTCACTTCCGTACCTATTTTCTGTCAATTGACCTTGTTCGCCGAGATATGGCCCCTGCGAATAGGCTCAGCGCATGGTCAACCTGACGCGCATCTACACCCGCACCGGCGACGCCGGTGAGACCCGGCTCGGCGACATGAGCCTGACCGCCAAGACCGACCTGCGGCTGGAGGCGTACGCGACCACCGACGAGGCCGGAGCGGCGATCGGCGTCGCCCTCGCCCACGGCGGGATCGACGAGGACGTCGTGAAGGTGCTGACGACCATCCAGAACGATCTCTTCGACGTCGGCGCCGACCTCTCGACCCCGGTGGTGGCCGACCCCGAGTATCCCCCGCTCCGCGTCGAGCAGGCCTACGTCGACCGGCTCGAGGCCTGGTGCGACGAGTACAACGAGCCCCTCGAGAAGCTCCGCTCCTTCATCCTCTCCGGCGGCACCGTGGCCGCGGCCCACCTGCACGTGGCCCGCACCGTCGTACGCCGCGCGGAACGAGCCGCCTGGGCCGCGTACGAGGTCCACGGCGAGATCATGAACAAGCTCGCCCTCACCTACCTGAACCGGCTCAGCGACCTGCTCTTCATCCTCGCCCGGCACGCGAACCGCGAGCAGGGCGACGTCCTGTGGGTGCCGGGCGGCGAGCGCTAGGCGCGCTCACAGCCAGCCGCTCACAGCCAGCCGCTCACAGCCGGCCGGTCACAACCAGCCGCGGCGCCCCGCCTCGTAGCCGAGCTGGAGGCGGGTGTCGACGTGCGCCCGGTCCATCATCTGGCGAACCCGGCGCTGGACCGTACGCAGCGACAGCCCGAGCTGCGCACCGATCGAGGCATCCGTCAGGCCCGCGAGCAGCAGCGAGAGGACCTTGGTGTCAAGAGGCTCGAGTCGGTCGGCGGCCGTCTCGACCGTGCCCTCCGGCGTCGCGACCAGCTTCGGCGCGGAGGCCCAGATCAGGTCGAAGAGAGCGATGATCGCGTCGAGCAGGCCGCTGGGGTGAAGCAGCAGCGCGTCCTGGACCGTGTTGGGCCCGCCCGTCGCCGACTCACCCTGCATCAGCGGGATCAGCGCGATCTCCCGGTCGACGATGAAAGCGCGCAGCGGCACCGTCGGCACCACCCGCAGCTCGATCCCGATCTCGAGCCCGGAGTCGATCGTCTCGTAGATGCCGGGTGTGTCGAAGACGGAACGCTCGAGCACGATGTCGTGCCGGACGCCGCGTTCGATCGCGGCCCGCTCGGCCTCGTCGGCGTCCTCACGGGTGACGACGGCGGCCTGGGGCTTCTGGAGCGCCTGGATGCACTTTCTCGCCGAGTACTGCAGCTGGGCGAACCGCTGGGCGATCGCCTCGGTGCCGTGCACGACGTCGACGACATCCGCCACGTCCCGGCGAGCGACCGACCCGCGATAGAGACCGGCGAGCTCGGTCATCTCGACCTGGGCGCGGCGCAGCTCGTCCTGACGCTGGACGAGCAGCGCCCCGAGCGCCACCGCCGGCGGAGAGGCGACGTAGCGGTCCTGGCCCGCCGACGCCCTGGCCACCAGACCCTTCCCCTCGAGCGCGGCCAGCACCGCGGAGACCGCGTAGGCGTCCAGGTCGGCCGCCTCGGCCAGCTCCTCCAGATTGGCCGACGGCGCGCCGACCAGCTGGCGGTAGACCGTCTCCTCGAGATTGTCGAGACCGAGCGCATCGAGCATCCGGAATGCCTTTCCGTTGCGGAACGAACGACCGACATCATGGCAGATATACGACACGTCATATTCCCGCCAGGGCGCTTCGACTTGCATTCCTCGTCAACTTGGCCGAAAGTATTCATCGCCACCTCGGTCCGGATCCCCCCGCTCGGATCGAGGTGGCTTTACTTTTGCGTGGCGAAGTCGGCCCGATCGGTTCGGATCCAGTTGCCCGGCGTCCGGGACGCCCGCATAGCCAGTCACGCCGGTGAGTGGGTCGAAACGCCGTCGAGGCGCCCGACCGGTCTGGACCAGTGCCACCGCAGCGAGCGAGGCGCAGCTCACCACAAGCGTCCGCGAAGTCGCAGAACCGGCCTCATGCTGGAAGAATAGATCGGGTGCCCTTGCTCGAAGCTCTCACGAACGACCTACTCCGCGAGACCTTCGACCCGCAGACCATCGAGCGTGGCCAGGCCTACGCGACCGAGGGCCGGGTCGGTGAGCCCCGGATCACGGAGATCGGCAGCAGCGCGCTGCGCGCAGCGGCCGAGGTCAGAGGCGGCATCCCAGCCCCCTACCGCGTGACCCTCAATCTGGAGTCCGGCAACGGCGTCGCCAGGCTGACGACCCAGTGCAGCTGCCCCGTGCACAACAGCTGCAAGCACGGGGTCGCCCTGGCCATGGTCCTCGCCGACTCACCCAGGAAGGCGACCGCGCCGGGCCCGACGTGGGAGACGGAGCTGCGTACGCTGCTGGGCCAGCTCGCCGAGGACAACAAACCCGAGGACGACCTGCCCCCACTGGCGCTCGAGATCGACGTCCACAGCCCGCGGGCAGCCGTGGGGGGCTCCCCCAGCGTCGAGCTCCGGCCGATGCGCATGGGCAACCGCGACCGCTGGGCGAAGACCGGCGCCGACTGGTCCAGCATCCCCAACGCCCAGCCCGGCAAGGACTTCCCGCGCAACCAGCTGCTCCCCCTGCAGGAGCTGGCCCGCCAGCTACGGCCGGATCGGCTGCTCTACGCTCGCGGCTCCTCGCTGAGCCTCGCCGACTTCGGTGAGCACGCGATCTCGCTGCTGCGCGATGCGATCCGTGGCGGGGTGACCGTGCTGCCCGGCGAGAACGTACGCGGCGTGGTGATCTTCGACGAGCCGCTCTCGCTCGCCGGGGAGCTGCATCGCGAGGACGGCGAGGCCGTCCTCCGCTTCGGCCTGGCCCATGACGACCGCGTCTACGCCGGCCCCACGGTGCTCCCGATCGGTCGCCCGATCCGCTCGGTGGGCGTGCTCGATGCCGGAGTGCTCCACCTCGGCGAGCTGTCCGGACCGCTCTCGACGCACGCCCATCGGCTGGTGACGGCCCGGGAGCCGCTGACCGTCCCCGAGCGCGAGATCGGCACGCTGAGCGCCCTGTTGGGCCCGCTGGCCCGGCTGGTTCCGCTGCGCTCGTCCGACGACTCCCTCGACATCCCGGACCCGCCCGCGCCGCGGCTGAGCCTGACGGTCACCTGGCGCAGCTCGACCCATGCCACGCTCGGCTGGACGTGGGCCTACGGCGTACGCCACTACCCGGTGGACTCGCGCGAGGACCTCGGCCTGGTCCGCGACCCGGCCGAGGAGGCCTCGCTTCGCGGCCGCGTCTCCGCCGAGCTGCTCCGCAAGCAGGAGGTCCGGGACGGCGACGCGCTCGCGCTCGCCATCCACGACCTCCCGGCGCTGCGTGAGGTCGAGGGCGTCGAGGTCACCGAGGTGCAGCGGCCCGACTTCCGCGAGACCGACGAGGACCCGGAGATCTCCTTCGAGATCACCTCCCCCGACGGCGCCGCAGTGGGCGGCCAGGACTGGCTCGACCTTCAGGTGGTCATCCGCATCGGCAACGAGGCCGTCCCGCTGCCCGACGTGCTCGGGGCGCTGACCCGCGGCGACGACCACCTCATCCTCCCCAGCGGCACCTACCTCACCACGGACCGTCCAGAGCTCGACCGGCTCCGCAACGTCGTCGAGGCCGCCGGCCAGCTCCACGAGCGCTCCGGTGAGGGGATCGCCGTCGGCAAGCACGACCTCGGCGTCTGGGCCGAGCTCGCCGAGCTGGGTGTGGTCGACCAGCAGGCCGCCGAGTGGGTCCAGCGTGCCCAGGCCCTTCGCGACCTGCGCGAGATCCCGCGGCCGGAGCCCGTCGGCGTGGCGACCGAGCTTCGCCACTACCAGCTCGACGGCTTCCACTGGCTCGCGTTCCTCCACGAGCAGGGTCTCGGTGGGATCCTCGCCGACGACATGGGCCTCGGCAAGACGCTCCAGGTGCTGGCCACGATCTCCCACGCCGTGCACGCTCAGCCGGGCGAGCGCGCCCCCTACCTCGTGGTGGCGCCGACCAGCGTCGTACCGGCCTGGGTGCAGGAGGCCCGCCGCCACACCCCCGGCCTTCGGGTCAGCACGGTGAGCAGGCGGGTCGACTCCGTGGCCGAGGCGCGCGAGGATGCCGACGTCGTGGTCACGACCTACGCCATCCTCCGGCTCGAGCAGGACGCCTTCGCCGGCCGGCCGTGGTCCGGTCTCGTCCTCGACGAGGCGCAGCAGGTCAAGAACCACCAGTCCAAGACGTACGCAGCGGCCCGCCGCATCGACGCCCGCTGGCGTCTCGCGGTGACGGGCACGCCGTTCGAGAACCGGCTGATGGAGCTGTGGGCATTGCTCTCGATCACCGCGTCGGGCCTCTACCCCAGCCCGCGGATGTTCCGCGACACGGTGGTCTCTCCCGTGGAGAAGTCGGGCGACGACGACGCGCTGCGTCGGTTCCGGACCCGGCTGCGCCCGTTCCTGCTGCGGCGTACGAAGGAGCTCGTCGCCGACGACCTGCCGCCCAAGCAGGAGCAGGTGCTCGGCGTCGACCTCAACCCGGCCCACCGCAAGATCTACGACGCCCACCTGGCCAAGGAGCGGCAGCGGATCCTGCATCTGCTCGACGACTTCAACGACAACCGGGTCGCGATCCTCAGCGCGCTGACCAGGCTGCGGCAGCTCTCGCTCGACCCCGGCCTGGTCGACCCCGAGGACAACGACGTCGGCTCGGCCAAGCTCGAGACGCTCGTCGACCACATCGAGGAGCTCGCCGCCGAGGGCCACAAGGCGCTCGTCTTCAGCCAGTTCACCTCGTTCCTCGGCCGGGCCCGCACCCGGCTCGCCGAGGCCGGCATCGACACCGCCTACCTCGACGGCTCGACGCGCGACCGCGGGGCGGTGATCGAGAGCTTCCGCGAGGGTGACGCCCCGGTCTTCCTCATCTCTCTCAAGGCGGGTGGCGTCGGTCTGACCCTGACCGAGGCCGACTACGTCTTCGTGCTCGACCCCTGGTGGAACCCCGCTGCCGAGGCTCAGGCCGTCGACCGCGCCCACCGCATCGGCCAGACCCAGCACGTCATGGTCTACCGGCTGGTCTCGACGGGCACGATCGAGGAGAAGGTCATGGAGCTCAAGGAGCGCAAGGCCGAGCTCTTCGCCAAGGTCGTCGACGGCGAGGGCGCGATGGGCTCCACCATCGGCGCCGACGACATCCGCGCGCTCTTCGACTAAGGACGTAGTCAACTCTGATCGCGCCTGTCTGACGCGCGATCTGGCTGCGCCCAAAGACGGCGCAGCCAGATCGTCTACGTCACTTGGCAGCGGCTACGTGAACGCCGGCCAGCGGACCCTAGGACTTGCCCTCGTGCGACTTCTTCACGGCGTAGGCGACCCACGCGAACAGACCGACGCCGGCTATCGCATAGCCAACAGCTCCAGCCCCTGGATATGAGGCATACGCGGC
The DNA here is from genome assembly GCF_014360585.1 of Nocardioides sp. GTDB lineage: Bacteria > Actinomycetota > Actinomycetes > Propionibacteriales > Nocardioidaceae > Nocardioides. The sequence goes on along the minus strand of NZ_JACIXG010000044.1, from coordinate 31,298 downwards.
GGAAAGAACACCCGCAGACACAACAATCGCGAAACCAATGTGAAGCATCGAGTCCTCACTTCCTCTCAGGAGGTCGCCCTCTGGATGCACAACCCGATCACCGAACCATAGCCGGTGATAGCTGCGCCGATGCAGGCGGCGCAAGCGGCGCCAAAGGTCCCCACACAGATCACCGAGCAAGCGATGGTGATTCCCGTGATCACCCATCCGGGGACGCTCTGACTCTCCAGGCAGTCGATGAACTCACCCCACCCCTTAGCAGACATCTCGGGCTCTGCGGGTTCTTCCACGATCCGGTCAAGAACCTTGTCCCCGCCTACCCAGTACTCGACGCTCCCAGAGGTCGCGTTGATCTGTCGCATGAGAATCTCGAACACCCGCGACTCCCCGTTCTCAGAGATCGCGACGTTCAACGCGCTGCTGACGAGTTCGCCACCCCCAAGGGGGAAGTTCACGAAGACAGTGCCATCCTCGAACCGCATCACGCGCTCGTTGGCGAAGCCGACAGACTCCCCCTCGGCACCGTTCACGTGTGTGCCAACAGCCGTTACCTCGCGCAGGGCCTGCTGGACGTACGCTTCCGCCTCGTCGCCCTCGACGAGTTGCGCTTTCCCGATCGCCTCGTAGGTCGTCGCCAGCTTTGACACCGTCGTGTCGTCGCTGGCAGTTGGGCTCGCCGATGCCGCCGTTGCGGGTGCCGAGCAGTACATGGTCGAGGCCAACGCAGCGATCGCTGCAACGGTCTTCAGCCAGCCGAACTTCATGAATCCACCATCTTTCCGAGGTTAGGTGGCGGTCCGCCTATGCGGTCCGCCTGCCAACAAGCGTTCCCCGGTGCTAGGCGTCGAACAACCTCACGGCTCCGTCAGATCTCCGTCAGTCGGACGACCGCAGTGCCCACGACGTCAAGGTCACGTTTCTGTGTCAAAGCGTCTCCATGCCACCCATTCACGGTGCCGCCCCGGGTATAAACGTAAAGTAAAGACCGCGGGGCTCAGCAGTATAGGAATGATCGATGAACTCCAACTCGGGCACTGGATTGAAGGACGGGCTACTGATCCACATCAGCGACAACGCGGATGTCGCCGAAGATCACCGCTCCGGCAAGATTGTTGAGTTCCCAGACATACCCGCAGCGATTAGATGGCTCGTAGATCATCTCGCGGCTGCCCCGACCAGACCGCTCAGGCATGCGCTTGCTCTCGTCTCGAAGAACGCCCATGGCAGCGAGCTCATCCTCGACCAGAGGGGGCGGCGTGCAGTTCTTGCCGGCACTGACATCAACCTGTCGCCACAGGAGTTCGACCTCTTGACGGCGCTGACTTCACGGCCCGGTCACGCCTGGACGTACGAGCACCTGTTTCACCACGTTTGGGATCAGACCTATCTTGGTGATCCTGACCCCATACATTCCGCAGTCGGACGACTTCGTGCCAAGCTTCGCCATGCGGACAGCATTACGATCACCACTCTGCGAGGCGTTGGGTACCGCCTTGACTTTGCAGCCTGATCAACCTCCCGTCGGCCATCAGGTTCGAATACGCCACGATCGACCTGCGGTCGCAAGCATCGCTCCGGTGTAACACGTCGTTCGGAGGACTACTCGCCCTGTTGAACGACCGGATAGTCCTACGAACAGCGTGTTACACCGACCGCCGCCGTGCCACCGTCGCCGCCAGCGCCGCCGCGGGGAGCATCAGGACGGCGACGACCAGGAGGGACCTCAGGGTGCCGATCTGGTCTCCTACCGCGCCCAGGATCGGCGGGAAGCCCAGGAAGGCTCCGTACGCCAGCGTGGAGACGACCGAGACGCGAGCCGCGGCTCGGGTCTCGTCGTCGGCGGCGATGCTGATCCCGAGCGGGAAGCCGAGGGCCGCGCCGAAGCCCCACAGGACGATGCCGACCAGAGCGATCCCGAAGGAACCGGAGAAGACCGTCAGCACGATCCCGGCGCCCGCGAGAGCCGCCGAGGTGATCAGCACCGGCTGTCGGCCGACCCGATCGATCACCTTCGCACCGGCGAAACGGGCGAGGCTCATGCAGAGGACGAACGCCGCGTAGCACGCCACCCCGACCCGGTGGCTGACGTCGTAGCCGTCGATCATCGCCAGCGCGACCCAGTCGTTCGCGCTCCCCTCCGCGGCGGCGAAGGCGAGCACCATCAGGCCGAGCAGCAGAGTGTGCGGCGAGCGCCAGGCGGCGAGCAGCTCGCGCCGTGGAGAGTGTCCCTCGGGCGGAACCTCGGCCGGGAGGAACCCGGCGGTCCCCCACCAGCAGGCCGCCAGTGCGACGCCGGCGACCCCGGCGATGTGCCACACGGTCGGCAACGTACCCACCAGGGCGATGCCCAGCACCCCACCGACCACGGTGCCGACGCTCCACATCGCGTGCAGTTGCGGCATCAGCGTCTTGCCGCCCAGCCGCTCGACCGCGGCCCCCTCGACGTTCATGGCGACGTCCCAGACCCCATAGCCGACCCCGTACGCCACGAGGAACAGCGCCACCAGCCAAGCCTGTCCGAGCCAGCTGCCGGAGACCGCCACCAGGCACAGGGCGACGACGCAGAGGGCCGCGCAGCGGCGTACGAGCCGGGCGGCGCCCCAGCGCATCACCAGCCCGCCGGCGAACGGCAGCGCAGCGACCGATCCGATGCCCATCGCCAGCAGCATCAGGCCGACGGCCGAGTTGCTCAGACCGAGACTCTCGCGCAGCGCCGGGATCCGGGAGATGAAGGTCGCGGACAGCAGCCCGTTGGTGGCGAACGCCACCACCGAACCGGCTTGGGCACGGGAAAGGGGCGTCACGAGCAAAGGCTAGTGGCGCCCCCGGACGCCTCCAGATGCTGGGTCAGTCGCGCTTCTCGTACGGGCCGCCGCGACCGAAGATCGGCAGCACCCAGGGCTGGCGCAGCGGGGCGCCGGCGAGCGCGACCACGGCGAAGGCGGTCGCCAGGACCCAGGCGATCCCGTAGAGCGCGCCACCGAGCCCGAACGTCACTATCGTGACGGCGAGCAGGGTCAGCTGCAGGTTGAGAGCGCCGGCGGCGTGGTGCTTGACGAACTCGGAGCGCTTGCCGACGGTGTAGTACATGATCGCCGGGCCGACGACGATCGGCACCAAGGTGGTGGCCTGGGCGAGGGCACCCAGGAGCTTCTCCTCCGTGGTCGGGGGCGGCAGCAGGTCTCGGACGGGCTTCGCGGGCGGCGGAGCGACAGCAGCGGGCTGCGCGACCAGGTCACGGGTGATCGGCTCGAGGGCGGCGTACGTCTTCGCCTTCATGGTCAGGTCGAACCGGACGTCGAACTCGGCCTGGTCGAGCCGGCCGTCGGCGTAGGCGGACTTCAGCACGTCGATGACGCGGTCGCGGTCGGCGTCGGTGCAGCGGAGCTCGTCGGACTGGGCGGTCAGGGTGGGCGCGGGAGGGATGGGAGCAGTTGAGGACATACCTCAACCATCCGCCCCAGACGGCTCCCGGACAATCAGGGAAGCCCCCGAAAACCGAACGACCGACCCCGGCGTCGTGCCGGAGTCGGTCGTATCGACAAGCTCAGAAGACGGTCCAGTTGGACCGGATCGGGCGCGATTCGAGCCACGCCTGGAACCCGATGAGGGTCTGCTGGTCCATCGAGAGGTCGATCAGCTCGTCCTTGACCTCACAGGTCACGATCAGGCTCTCGGGGTAGAGAACCAGCTCCTCGATCCCCTCAGGGGAGCGGCTGGAGACGTAGCTGATCTCGACCCGGCGCCAGACCCGTTTGGGTTTGGGCGAGAGCGAGAAGATCCGAAACCACTCCAGCTGCGCATCGCCGGAGTAGCGGCCGATACCGATGATCCAACCGCGCCCGGGCTTGGTGTCCCGGACGCGGTGGCTCAGTTCGAAGACGCCGCCGTTGCGTTCGAGCAGACGGCGGCGTACGGCGATCCCGATGCCATAGGCAAGGACAAGCAGAAGCAAACAGGCCACAACGGCCAAGAGCAGCTCCCACCATGCCATTCGGGTCCGTCCCTCTCTACCTAGGAGGCCTTCTCGACAGCGCGGATGCGTGCCTCGGCACGACGGATGCGCTTCTCGGCGTCGTTGCTGGTGCCGAGCAGGCGACGAGCTTCCTCGAGCTCGACCTCGGCCTTGCCGAGGTCGATCTCATGGGACAGCAGCACATGCTCGGACAGGATCGAGACGCGGTCGTTGGCCACCGAGAGGAAGCCACCGTCAACGGTCGCGATGACCTCGGTGCCCTCCTCAGGAGTGATCTCCACGACCGCGTCGGTGAGTGCCGACAGCACCGGCGCGTGACCGCGCAGGACGCCGACATCACCGTCGACCGTTCGGGCGATGACCATGGTGGCCCCGCCGCTCCAGACCACGCGGTCTGCAGCGACGAGCTCCACCTGAAGTGCGTCCGTCATCAGAGGCTCTTCTGGATCTCGGCCCACTTCGCCTCGACGTCGTCGAGGCCACCGCACATGAAGAACGCCTGCTCGGCGACGTGGTCGTACTCACCCTCGGCGATCTTGTTGAACGCCTCGATGGTGTCCTTGACCGGAACCGTCGAACCCTCGATGCCGGTGAACTGCTTGGCGACGTAGGTGTTCTGCGACAGGAACCGCTGGATCCGGCGAGCGCGGGAGACGATGATCTTGTCTTCCTCGGAGAGCTCGTCGACACCCAGGATCGCGATGATGTCCTGCAGCTCCTTGTTGCGCTGGAGGATCTGCTTGACGCGGACGGCGCAGTCGTAGTGGTCCTGACCGATGTACTGCGGGTCCAGGATTCGCGACGTCGAGGTCAGCGGGTCCACGGCCGGGTAGATACCGAGCGACGCGATCTCACGGGAGAGCTCGGTCGTGGCGTCCAGGTGCGCGAACGTGGTCGCCGGCGCCGGGTCGGTGTAGTCGTCGGCCGGCACGTAGATCGCCTGCATCGAGGTGATCGAGTGACCACGCGTCGAGGTGATCCGCTCCTGGAGCTGACCCATCTCGTCGGCGAGGTTGGGCTGGTAGCCCACGGCCGAAGGCATCCGGCCCAGCAGGGTCGAGACCTCGGAGCCCGCCTGGGTGAAGCGGAAGATGTTGTCGATGAACAGCAGCACGTCCTGGCCCTGGACGTCGCGGAAGTACTCCGCCATCGTCAGTGCCGAGAGGGCCACGCGAAGACGCGTGCCCGGCGGCTCGTCCATCTGGCCGAAGGTCAGGGCGACCTTGTCGTAGACGCCGGCCTCCTGCATCTCGTGGATGAGGTCGTTGCCCTCACGGGTGCGCTCGCCGACACCGGCGAACACGGAGACACCGCCGTGGTTCTTGGCGACTCGGGCGATCATCTCCTGGATGAGGACGGTCTTGCCGACGCCCGCACCACCGAAGAGGCCGATCTTTCCACCGGTAACGTACGGGGTGAGGAGGTCGATGACCTTGATGCCCGTCTCGAACATCTGGGTCTTGGACTCGAGCTGGTCGAAGGCCGGAGCCTTGCGGTGGATGCCCCAGCGCTCCTTGACCTCGACCGTGGACGGGTCGACGTCGAGGATGTCACCGGTGGCGTTGAACACGTGGCCGAGGGTGACGTCACCCACGGGAACCGTGATCGGGCCGCCGGTGTCGCGCACCGCGGAGCCGCGTACGACGCCGTCGGTCGGCTTCAGCGAGATCGCGCGGACCATGCCGTCACCGATGTGCTGGGCAACCTCGAGCGGCAGGGTCGTCGTCTCACCGCTGATGGTGACATCGACCTCGAGCTTGTTGTAGATATCCGGCATGGCGTCGACGGGGAACTCCACGTCGACGACCGGGCCGATCACGCGGGCGATACGGCCCGTCGTGGTCTTCTCGTCAACCTGTGCGGTCATTTTCTAGTCAGTCCTTCTGTGGGTTCTCAGTCGTTCGCAGCCTGGGCATCGGCGAGCGCATTCACGCCGCCGACGATCTCGCTGATCTCCTGGGTGATGCCTGCCTGGCGAGCCTGGTTGGCGACCCGGGTGAACTTCTTGATGAGCTCGTCGGCGTTGTCGGTAGCCGACTTCATCGCCTTCTGACGCTGGGCCAGCTCGGAGGCGGCGGCCTGCAGCAGCGCGAACCAGATCCGGCTCACGACGTACTGCGGGAGCAGCGAGTCGAGCACGGCCTCGGCCGACGGCTCGAACTCGTAGAGCGGCAGGACATCGCCCTCGGCCGGAGCCTCGGTGCCCTCCACTACCTCCAGAGGCAGGAGACGTACGGCGGTGGGCTTCTGCGTCATCATGGTGATGAACCGCGTGTAGACCACGTGGACCTCGTCGACGCCGGGAGCCACTGCGGCCTCAGCCTCGGCACCCTCGACGAAGACCTCGATCAGCTTCTCACCGATCTCCTTGGCCGCGTCGAACTCCGGGCGGTCCGAGAAGCCGGTCCAGGCCTGCACCACGGGACGGCCGCGGAACTTGTAGAAGGCCTCCGCCTTACGTCCGGTGACGTAGAGGTCGACCTCCTTGCCCTCGGCCTTGAGCTTCTCGACCAGCCCCTCGGCCTCCTTGAGCACGCTCGAGGAGTAGGAGCCGGCCAGACCACGGTCGCTGGTGACCACCAGCACGGCGGCGCGGGTGGGCGTCTCCGGCTCGGTGGTCAGCGGGTGGTCCTGGTTGGAGTAGGTCGCCACCGCCGAGACGGCGCGGGTGAGCTCACGGGCGTACGGCGCGGCCGCATTGGCCCGCTGCTGCGCCTTGATGATCCGGGACGCAGCGATGAGCTCCATGGCACGCGTGATCTTCTTCATCGACTCCGTCGACTTGATCCGCGCGCGGAGTTCACGCACTGACACGGCCATGGGTCAGCCCCGCTTCTGCTTGACGATCTGCTCCTGCTCGACGTCCTCGTCAGCCAGGGCCTCTTCCTTGGCGGAACCCGGCTTGATCGAGTGGCCCTCCGAGGTCTCGAACTGGTCGAGGAAGGAGTCGTAAGCCTTCTTCAGCTCGGACTCGGTGGAGTCCTCGAACTTCAGCGACTCACGGATGCCGGCGAGGATGCCGTCGTGGGCGCGACGCAGGTAGTCGATGAACTCGCGCTCGAACTTGAGCACGTCCGCGACCGGGACGATGTCCAGGCTGCCGGAGGTGCCGAGCCACAGCGAGACGGTCATCTCGTCGATCGGGTAGGGCGAGTAGGCCGGCTGCTTGAGCAGCGCCATCAGCCGCTGACCGCGGGCCAGCTGCTGCTTCGAGGCCGCGTCCAGGTCGGAGGCGAACATCGCGAAGGCCTCCATCGCGCGGTACTGCGCGAGCTCGACCTTGAGCGAGCCGGTGACGGCCTTGAGGGCCTTGGTCATCGCGGCGCTACCGACGCGGGAGACCGAGACACCGACGTCGATCGCCGGGCGCTGGTTGGCCGCGAACAGGTCGGACTGCAGGAAGATCTGACCGTCGGTGATGGAGATGACGTTGGTCGGGATGAACGCCGAGACGTCGTTGGCCTTGGTCTCGATGATCGGCAGACCGGTCATCGAGCCCTTGCCCATCTCGTCGGAGAGCTTCGCGCAGCGCTCCAGCAGCCGGGAGTGCAGGTAGAAGACGTCACCCGGGTAGGCCTCACGGCCCGGCGGGCGGCGCAGCAGCAGCGACACGGCGCGGTATGCCTCGGCCTGCTTGGTCAGGTCGTCGAAGACGATCAGGACGTGCTTGCCCTCGTACATCCAGTGCTGGCCGATGGCCGAGCCGGTGTAGGGGGCGAGGTACTTGAAGCCGGCGGAGTCGGAGGCCGGAGCCGCGACGATCGTCGTGTACTCGAGCGCGCCGGACTCCTCGAGGGCGCCACGCACGGAGGCGATGGTCGAGCCCTTCTGGCCGATGGCTACGTAGATGCAGCGGACCTGCTTGTCGGGGTCGCCCGACTCCCAGTTCTGCTTCTGGTTGATGATCGTGTCGATCGCGACCGTGGTCTTACCGGTCGAGCGGTCACCGATGATCAGCTGACGCTGGCCACGGCCGATCGGGGTCATCGCGTCGATCGCCTTGATGCCGGTGGCGAGCGGCTCGTGCACCGACTTGCGGGCCATCACGCCGGGAGCCTGGAGCTCCAGGGCACGACGGCCGACCGTCTCGATGTCGCCGAGGCCGTCGATCGCGTTGCCGAGCGGGTCCACGACGCGGCCGAGGTAGCCGTCACCGACGGGGACCGAGAGAACCTCGCCCGTACGTCGGACCGCCTGGCCCTCCTCGATCTTGTCGAAGTCACCCAGGACGACGACACCGATCTCGCGGGTGTCCAGGTTCAGGGCGAGACCAAGGGTGCCGTCCTCGAACTCGAGGAGCTCGTTGGTCATGGCCGAGGGCAGACCCGACACGCGGGCGATGCCGTCCGCGGTCGAAGCGACGGTGCCGACCTCCTCGGTCTTCGCCGCCTCCGGCTTGTAGTCCGCGACGTACTTTGCCAGTGCGTCCCGGATCTCGTCGGGACGGATGGAGAGCTCCGTCATCTGTGCCTTCTCTCTCAGTTCTTACAAGTCAGTCTGTGTCACACAGGGGTCGTACGGCCAGTTGAGGTCGGCCGCGGTGCCGGATCAGCCGGCCAGGGCTCGCTGCGCCCCTTCGAGGCGACTCGAGACGGTGCCGTCGATGACGTCGTCACCGATCGATACCTTGATGCCACCGACGACAGCCGGGTCGACGACCACGTTGAGGTGGACCTCGCGGCCGTACTTCCTCGCCAGTGCTGTCGCCAGACGGGTGGTCTCGGCCTCCGAGAGCGGAGCCGCAACGCGGACGACCGCGGTGCCCTCGCCTGCGACGGATGCCGCGACCTTCTGGTATTCACCGAGAGCGGCCGATGCGGTGCGGTAGGTGCCCGCCAGCGCATGCTTCGTCAGGGTCACGGTCGCCGGAAGCGCCTTGCCCGCGAGCAGCGTGTCGACCAGCGCGGCCTTGTCCTCGGTCGCACGGGCCGGGTCGGAGAGCGCGTCGCGCAGCTCCGGCGTCTCCTGCACGGACCGCTGGACCGCGAAGAGCTCGTCAGCGAGGCGGTTGGCCTCGCTGCCGGCGCTGCGGACCGCCGCGATCTCGCTCAGTCGCTCGACCGCGTTGCTCAGGTCGCCGGCGCGCGTCCAGCGGTGCTTGACCGCCGACTCGAGCACGCCGAGGGCCGTCGCGTCGACCTTCCCGCCGAACAGCTCACCGATGAGGCCGGTCTTGGCCTCCTTTGGCACCGACGCGTCGGTGACGTAGCGGCGCAGAGCTGCTTCGGCGCGGAAGGTCTGGGAGACCTCGAAGAGGGTGTCGGCCGCCTTGGCCGCCGCCTCAGGAGAGGCGGAGACAGCGGTCTTCAGCTCCTCGGTCAGGGCGGCAACTGCGTCGGCCGACGCTCCACGGAAGTCCATCAGTGAACCCCCGCCTCGAGGTCGGCGAGGAACCGCTCGACCACACGGCTGGAACGCGCGTCGTCGTCGAGGGACTCGCCCACGATACGACCGGCGAGACCGGTGGCCAGCGAACCGACCTCGGTACGCAGCGAGGTGACCGCCGCCTGGCGCTCGGCCTCGATCTGCGCCTTGCCGTGCTCGACGATGCGAGTCGACTCGGCCTGAGCCTGCTGACGCATCTCGGCCACGATCGCCGCGCCCTGCTCGCGAGCTTCCTCACGGATGCGGGACGCCTCGTGGCGGGCCTGCGAGAGCTGCTCCTCGAGCTGGGCGAGCTTGGCATCTGCCTCGGCCTGCTTGGCCTCGGCGTTCTGGATGCCGCCTTCGATCGCTGCGGTTCGATCGGCGTACGCCTTCTCGAAGTTCGGAACGATGAACTTGGAGATCCCGATGTAGAGGATGGCGATGACGATGAAGCCGAGAATGATCTCCGGAACGTGCGGAACGAGAGGGCCGGGCCCTTCCTCCGCTGCCATTACCTGGGTAAGGATCATGTCGAAACCTCAGTAGCTCCCCGGTATCAGGGCTGGAGGACGAAGGCGAGGGCGAGGGAGATGATGAAGAACTGCTCACACAGAACGAAGCCGAAGATGGCGATCGTCTGCAGGCGGCTCTGAGCCTCCGGCTGGCGGGCAACGCCGGCGACGTACGCCGCGAAGATCAGGCCGACGCCGATGGCCGGGCCGATCGCAGCGAGGCCGAGGCCGACCATGTTGAGGGTGCCCAGGGCGATCTCCATGGGTTTTCCTTTCGGGTTGTTGACGCCTGATGCGTCAGTTGTTGTGCGTCGTGGGTTTGGTAAAGGTGCTTCGGAGCTCAGTGCTCGTCAGCGATTGCCTGGCCGATGTACATGGCCGAGAGCAGGGTGAAGACGTAGGCCTGCAGGAACATGATCAGCATGTCGAGGAAGCTCACCGCGATGCCGATGATGAACGACAGCACACCGGCGGAGACACCGATGACGGCCGGCGAGTAGTGCAGGATCAGGTAGGCGCCACCGATGGAGAACAGCGCGAGCAGCAGGTGGCCGGCGAACATGGTCGCGAAGAGACGCAGCGCGAGCGTGAACGGCCGGACGATGATGTTGGAGAAGAACTCCAGCGGCACCAGGATGATCAGGATCGGACCGCTGATTCCGGACGGCACCGTCTGGTGCTTCAGGTAGCCGAAGAAACCGTGCTTGGCGATCCCCACGACGTTGTAGATCAGCCAGGTGAGCAGCGCGAGCGCCGTCGGGTAGCCGATGTGGGACATCGTCGGGAACTGGACGAACGGGATGATCCCGTAGAAGTTGTTCACCAGGATGAAGAGGAAGATGGTGAACAGGTAGGGCACGAACTTCATGAAGTCGTGCGAGCCGATGTTGTCGCGGGCGATGCTGTTGCGCACGAAGCCGTAGGCGTACTCACCGACGAACTGCAGGCGCCCCGGAACGACGGCCGCCTTGCGCGACATGGCGTAGAACAGGGCGAAGGCGATCACGGCCGACAGGACGACAAGGATCGTGACCTTGGTGATTGCCCAGTCGCCGGACCCTACGATCGGCGGCAGGTTGAAGTCCGCGGGCCCCGGGATGTGGGGCTCCGGTGCGGACGCCAAGACACTGGCGGCAAGCGACTTCACGCTGTCTCCTGTTTCTTCGAAACTTACGATTCTGGGGGGCGAGCCCTACGGCTCAGGTATCATCCCGGCGGCCACCCCCGACGGCCCGGACGATATCAGGCGTTACTGGCGAGTCATGAGTCTGCCCCCGGCAGGTCGAAGAGCGGGATCCGCTCCCGTCGCACCAAGAAGGCGAAGGACGTCGTCCAAGCGATGGTGACCACGACGACCAGGAGCGCAGCCGAGCGAACGACAACACTCTCAGTCTGGGTCGAGAGCACCAGCAGGAAGGCGAACAACAACAGCCCCTGAAGGGTGAACACAGCGAACGATCCCGGAAGTGACATTGCCGGCGACTTGCCGGCGATCCAGAACATCGCCCAGGTGCCGGAGCCGAGGATGACCAGAGCAGCGACCGCGCCGATCGCGGCGCCGGCCAGACCGGAGGTCCCGGCAACGAAGAAAGCCACCACGAGTGCCGCGAGCGCAGCGGCACCAGAGACTGCGGCAGAACCTCGCAGCACCATGGTCTTGCTGGTTGCGGTCGTCATCGTCGGCGGCCGTTCTCTCTGGGGGCATTTCACGCGTTCAGGAGCGTATCCTCAACGCTCGTGAAAACTATCACAAGCGGGTTTGGGTGCCCTAATTGATCGATCAAGATCGACTGATCGACTCGTCCTCCCACTGCTTCCAGACTTGAGCTCCGACCTCGGCCAGGTCGATCCCGCGCTGACGGTGCTTGTCCGCCACCTCGTCGTACCACTGCTGCATGGCCTCGCTGAAGCCAGCGTCCCGCATCAGGTCGAACCGACTCAAGCGGCCTGCCAGGTACTTCTGGATCTGACCCACGAGATGGGCGTCCCGGGTGCGCTCGAGGAGTGCTCTGGCAGTCTCGTCGAACAGTTCCCGTCCCATCACGCTGCCCCGTTCACGTCTGGCGCGGTCCAGCTCGGCACCTCGGGAAACCGGATGTCTTGATTGAAGCGCGCAAGCTGCGCGAATCCGGCAACAAGCTGCTGCGCTGCAGCGAATGCGAAGTCGAACGCGGCCTTGTACACCATGACGTTCGTGAGCAGTTTGGACAGCGCCGCCGGCGTCACCGTGTTCAGTGCTGTCGTCAGCACATTCGCCAGGCTCGTCGGCTGGGGGATGGTGTCCACCAGCAGCTCAAACGCATCGTTCATCGCCTCGACGGCAGCCTTGTAAGCCAGTGACTCCGCTATCAGTCGCTCCTGATACGCACTGAACCCGACGCCGCTCTCGTACACGACGCCTCGTACCTTCTTGAAGTACTCGCGCGCGGCGTTAGAAGCGTTGCCCTCCCACTTGCCATCGAGGCCCTCGATGATTCCGTCGATATCCCAAACAATGTCGGTCATCGTCTGGGTCGCCATCTCCAGCGCGCCCAACGCATCGCCCACCTTGGTCCAGTCGCCGCTCAGCTCGAACTTCAGCTTCTTGATGGGATCCTGGATACCCAGCTTCTCCAAGGCGCTGCCAACCCATTTGAACTCAAGCATGTAGTTGATGCTCTTGCTGATGCTGACGAACTGGTCGTACTGGTCCAAGCTTCCCGTCGGCCCCTCCTTGAACTTCGAGGCGTACTCATCTTCGTCGATCCCGGGGCTGGCGAATGAGCCGGTCCCGGGCCGGGCGATCTCCTTCATCAGGCCATCAGCCCGGCGGGCGACATCGATGTCGGTGTTCTCGTAGTCTCGGGCGATCGCACGCAGCGTGTCGACGACTCCCTCCATCATTCGGCGGTATTCGCCTGTTGCCCCGTACGAGTCGAGGAGCGCTTCACGAATCCCTTCGACTTCAGAGGCAATCTCACTCAGCACAGTGGAATCGTGAGGCACATGCATCCAGCTGGACGCGGCGTTGCGAATGTAGTCCGCCTTGTCCGACAAGCTCTCGAAATCCCAGGCGGCCGCCCGAATGGCCGCCGGCTGCACAACAAAGCCGTCCACCTGAAACCCCACTCAGTCCGAGATATCGGTCAATTGACTGACCGAGCGCGACCCAGTCTGCATCGACCTCTCGACCGTGACAAGGGCAATGAGTCCGCGCGAGTCAGCGGGGTTGGTTCTCCAACGGGGTGAGCTCCTCGGGGACCTCGAGGAGCTTGTCGGTGCGCTCGCCGCGGATCTTGGGGAGGACGAAGGTGAGCAGCACGATGAGGGCGGTGGCGACGATGACGCCGCCGATGACGACCGGGCCGCGGTAGAGGGTCACGAAGACCGATCCGAATGACATCAGGCCAGCCCAGAGCCACATGATCAGCACGGCACGACGCTGGGAGTGGCCGATCTCCAGGAGGCGGTGGTGGAGGTGCTTCTTGTCCGCGGCGAAGGGGGAGCGTCCGGCGCGGGTGCGGCGTACGACGGCCAGCACCAGGTCGACGAGTGGCACCACCAGGATCGTCAGTGGGAGCAGCAATGGCAGGAAGGTCACCAGGAGCGCGGTGGAGGCGTCGAAGGCGTTCACGTTCAGACCGCCAGCGCTGTAGGAGCCCGAGAGGGTGACCGCGCTGGCGGCGAGGATCAGACCGATCAGCATCGAGCCGCTGTCGCCCATGAACAGCCGGGCGGGATGCCAGTTGTGGATGAGGAAGCCGGCGCAGGCTCCGGCGAGCGCGACGGTCAGCAGCGCCGCAGTCGAGGCGCGGCCGATGTCGTTGATCCGGGTGAACTGGTAGCAGAACAGGAACAGCGCCAGCGCGCCGATACCGACGACTCCCGCGGCCAGACCATCGAGACCGTCGATGAAGTTGACCGCGTTGACAACGGTGATCACCACGAGCCCGGTGAGCAGAGCACCCTGGGCGGGGTCGATCGAGAACTGGGTGCCGTCGGGGAACGTGATCAGGTTGTACTGCAGGTTGAAGCCCACCAGGATCGCGGTGGCCAGCACCTGCCCGCCCAGCTTGGTGAGGGCGTCGAGCTCGAAGATGTCATCGACGACACCGACCACGCAGATCAGCGCGCCGGCGAGGATCACCACGCCGGTGTCCTCGAGCACGAAGTCCGCTGCATCGGCCAGGAACGGCAGCTCGCGGGCGACCAGGTAGGCCGCCACCAGGCCGCCCAGCATCGCGACGCCGCCCATGTAGGGGATCGGAACGGCGTGTACGTCGCGGTCGCGGACCTTCGCGACGGCCCCCGTGCGCATCGCGATCTCGCGGGCGACAACGGTGAGCAGGTAGGTCACCACGGCGGCGACCAGGAAGAGGAGGACGTAGGCGCGCATCAGGCCTCTGTGTCGGCGTCCGTGGCGGGGGTGTCGGTCTCGGTCTCCGCAGCGGGATCCGGGTCGCCCGGCCGACGGATGGCGACATCGTGCTCGGCGAGGATCTCGTTGATCCGGTCGATGCTGATCGCGCCCTCGCGGAGGATCTTAGGCTCGTCACCGGTGGCGGAGACGATCGTGGACGCCTCCCCGACAGGCGACTCGCCGCCGTCGAGGATGGCCTTGACCATCTTGCCCAGCATCTCCTCGGCCTGGTCGGCGTTGGTGGCTGCCGGCTTCGTGGTGCGGTTGGCCGAGCTGGTCGCCAGCGGCCCGACCCGGTCGATGATCTGCCGCAGGATGTCGGAGTCGGGGATGCGTACCGCCACGGTCTGGCGGGCCTCGCCCAGGTCCCACTGCAGCGACGGCTGCTGGTGGAGCACGATCGTCAGCGCCCCGGGCCACAGCTCCTCGGCGAGGCTGCGCGCCCAGTCGGGGATCCTCGTCGCGAGGGCGTCGAGGGTCGCTACGTTGGAGATCAGCACGGGCGGCGGCATCGCGCGGCCTCGGCCCTTGGCGGCGAGCAGGCCAGCCACCGCGCCCTTGTCGAACGCGTCGGCGGCGATGCCGTAGACCGTGTCGGTCGGCACGATCACGAGCTCGCCTGCCTGAAGGGCGGTCACAGCAGCATCGATCGCCTCGGTCTGCTCGTCCTCGGTCGCGATCGGGTAGCGCTCAGTCACAGTGCTCATGTTGCCAGTTGCGCGGTCGTGAAGCGCGGACGCCCTGCCAGATCGCGATGATCGCGCACGTCGTGCCATCTTCCCGTGCTGCTGAAGACGGCCGGGGCGCCGCCGTCGGCGCCCTCCGGACCCTGCTCGTCGGCGTGCTCGAACCCGACCACGCCCCCGGGCTTGAGCAGCTCGGCGGCCCGTCGTTCCAGCACGCGGATCGCGTCGAGGCCGTCCTGCCCGGAGAAGAGGGCGAGGTCGGGGTCGTGGTCGCGCGCCTCCGTGGCGACGGACTCCCAGGCCTCGAGAGGGATGTACGGCGGGTTGCAGACGAGCACGTCGACGGTGCCGTCCAGCTCGCTGAACGCGTCGGCCATGTCGCCCTGCCGCAGGTCCACGCCGGTGCCGGTCAGGTTGCGTACGGCCCAGGGGTAGGCATCCTCGGAGAGCTCGACCGCGTGCACCTCGGCACCCGGGACCTCGTCGGCGATGCTCTTCGCGATCGCTCCCGACCCGGTGCAGAGGTCGACGACGACAGGCCTGTCGATGGCCGTGGCTCGGTCGATCGCCCAGCCGGCGAGCAGCTCCGTCTCCGGCCGGGGCACGAAGACGCCGGGCCCGACGGCGAGCTCGACGTGTCTGAAGTACGCCACCCCGGTCAGGTGCTGCAGCGGCTCGCGTTCCGCACGGCGGGCGAGCAGGCTCGCGTAGGCCTTCTCCTGATGCTCCGCGACGTCGTCGACGAGGAAGAGACGGTTGCGGTCGGTGTCGAGGACGTGGGCCAGCAGGATGGCCGCATCGGCATCCGGGCTGTCGACGCCGGCCTCTTCGAGCTGCTTTCGGGCACTTGCCAGAAGGGTGCGCGGGGCGGTCATGGGCAACTGCTCCTGAAATGTGTTAGTCATGCTCTACCCGGCTGAGGGTAACGTTCGGGCGCTTCAACAGTTCTTCGGGTCATGACGGGGGACGCGGGAATGGCCGCACCCTCGTCGGGCACTGTGCTGCCCCACCACCGCACCCGAGATCCCCCCTGGAAGGAAACACCACCCCATGAAGTGGCCATTGCTGCTTGCACTCATCCTCGTCCTCGCCTCCCTGATCTGGTTCTTCTTCGGACGACCGATCCGCAAGGACGCCAAGACCGCAGATCCAGCCGAGAAGGCCGCGGATGCTCCCGCTGCTGAGACTCCGGCCGCCGAGGTCGCTGACAGCAAGACCGCCGACGAGACCACCGAGTCCGCCGCGGACACCGAGGCCGACACCGCTGCGGTCGTTGCGGAGGCCGAGAGCGTCGTCGCTGCCGCCGCCGACACCGAGGAGCCCGTGGCCGAGGAGGCGGCGGCTGCTCCCGTCGACATCGAGCCGGAGGTCGTCCCGGTCGCCGAGAAGCCCGCCGCGACCGACGGCGCTCCCTACGCCGGCGCGGTGCTGCCTGCTGCGGACGGAACCAGCTCGGATGCCGCGTACGACATCAAGGGCAGCAGCGGGAAGAAGTACCACACGACGGCGAGCCCCTACTACAGCCGTACGAAGGCGGCCGTCTACTTCGACACCGAGGAGTCGGCCGAGGCCGCCGGCTTCATCGCAGGCTTCAAGAAGAAGGTCGACGCCTGATCGTCTCGGCCCAAGAGCTCGAAGGTCGCAGCCAGCAACGGCTGCGACCTTCGACTTTTCCCGCAGGGAGTCAGGACTCCAGGCTGGCCAGACGGGCAGCCAGATCGGCGTCCACCGCGCTGGCGATCACCGGCTCCAGGTCGCCGTCCAGGACCTGGTCCAGGTTGTAGGACTTGTAGCCGGTGCGGTGGTCGGAGATGCGGTTCTCGGGGTAGTTGTAGGTGCGGATGCGCTCGGAGCGGTCGACGGTGCGCACCTGGGAACGGCGGACGTCGGAGGCTTCCGCGTCGGCGGCGTCCTGGGCGGCCTGGAGCAGGCGCGAGCGCAGCACGCGCATCGCCTGCTCCTTGTTCTGCAGCTGCGACTTCTCGTTCTGCATCGAGACGACGATGCCGGTGGGGACGTGGGTGATCCGGACCGCGGAGTCGGTGGTGTTGACCGACTGGCCGCCTGGGCCCGAGGAGCGGTAGACGTCGATGCGGAGGTCGTTGTCGTTGATCTCGACATCGATGGGCTCGGCCTCGGGAACCACGAGGACACCGGCGGCCGAGGTGTGCACCCGGCCCTGCGACTCGGTGACCGGGACCCGCTGGACACGGTGCACGCCACCCTCGAACTTGAGCAGCGCGTAAGGGGCGCGGCCGGGCTCGGTGCTGCCCTTCGCCTTCACCGCGACGGTGACCGACTTGTAGCCGCCGAGGTCGGACTCGTTGGCATCGAGGAATTCGAGCTTCCAGCCCTGGTGCTCGGCATAGCGGGAGTACATCCGCAGCAGGTCGCCGGCGAACAGCGCCGACTCCTCGCCGCCCTCCCCCGACTTCACCTCGAGGATGGCGTCCTTGTCGTCGGTCGGGTCGCGGGGCACGAGCAGCCGACGCAGCCGCTCCTCGGCGACCTCCCGCTGGGGCACCAGCGCCTCGGCCTCCTCGGCGAACGAGGCGTCCTCCCCCGCCAGCTCACGGGCGGCCTCGAGGTCGTCACCGAGCTGCTGCCAGGAGTGGTAGGCGTCGATGATCGAGCTCAGCTCGGCGTACCTCTGGTTGAGCTTCTTCGCCAGGCGCGCGTCGGCGTGGGTCTCGGGCTCGGCGAGCCGCTTCTCCAGCCCTACGTGCTCTTCGATGAGCCCTTCGACCGCATCAAACTGCATTGTCTTGCGCCTCCGCTTCGCTCCGGCGGGACATCTCCGCCCGGGAGTGGGTGTTCAAACCGTGTGGTCGCTGAAATACGCCAACGCCGGCCCCCGCGGATGCAGGGGCCGGCGCTGGGAAGCAGCTACTTGCTGCGCTTGCCGAAGCGAGCCTCGAAGCGAGCCACGCGACCGCCGGTGTCGAGGATCTTCTGCTTGCCGGTGTAGAACGGGTGGCAGTTGGAGCACACGTCGGCGCGGATAGCGCCCTCGTTCACGGTGCTGCGGGTGGTGAACGAGTTGCCACAGGTGCAGGTGACCTGGGTGTCGACGTAAGTCGGGTGGATCTCGGGCTTCATGAGGTTCCTCTCAAGACATTGGGCCCCGGGTCGCCGCCGCAGGTTGCGGGACGTGAACCGGCACCGAGGATTCAGTGTATGTGAACGTCTGGGGCCGCCAATAATTCCCACCGCCTGCGGAACCGCGAGGCACGAGCGGCTCCGCACGAAGGCGGGATCGAGCGAGCCTCACCCCGGCGAGCTTGCTCGCCGGGGTGACAGGCGGGTCGAGATCCACGCCTCAGCTCTTGGCGACGCCGTTGAGCAGCACCATGTTGGTGGCCGACCCGGCGACCTTGTCGACCAGAACCGATGCGGCCTTAGCGCCCTCGAGCGTGGCCAGGGAGGCGCGCAGCTTGCGCACCGCGTCGCCCTCGCCGCCGGTGAAGAGCAGGTCGTCGCGACGGGTGCCGGAGGCGTTGACGTCGACGGCGGGGAAGATCCCGGCCTCCGCGTACGCCTCGCTCAGTCGCAGCTCGGAGTTGGCGGTGTCCTTGAACGCCTCGAAGATGATCTCGTCGGTCTTCGAACCGGTCTCGACCGCGGCCGTGGCGAGGATGGTCAGCGAGCCGCCGTCCTCGACGTTGCGGGCCGCACCGAAGAACCGCTTGGTCGGGTAGAGCGCCGCGGAGTCGACGCCGCCACCGAGGATCCGGCCCGACGCCGGGACCGAGAGGTTGTACGCCTTGCCCAGGCGGGTCAGCCCGTCGAGCAGGACGACCACGTCGTGGCCGAGCTCGACCAGGCGCTTGGCCCGCTCGATGGCCAGCTCGGCCACCACGGTGTGGTCGGCCGGCTGCCGGTCGAAGGTGGAGGCGATGACCTCGCCCTTGACGCTCCGCTCGAAGTCGGTGACCTCTTCGGGGCGCTCGTCGACGAGCACGACCATCAGGTGGCACTCGGGGTTGTTGGCGGTGATCGCGCCGGCGATCGCCTGCAGGACGGTGGTCTTGCCGGCCTTCGACGGAGCGGAGATCAGACCGCGCTGGCCCTTGCCGATCGGGGAGACCAGGTCGATGATCCGGCCGGTGACCGGGTCGGTGCCGCCCTCGAGGCGCAGCCGCTGGTCGGGGTGGACCGGAGCGAGCTTGTCGAACTCGACGCGGTGCTTGGCGACCTCGGGGTCGGCACCGTTGACCGAGTCGATGCGCACCATCGGGTTGTACTTCTCCTTGCGCTCGCCCTCGCGGGGCTGGCGCACCTGACCGACGATCGCGTCACCACGGCGCAGGCCGAGACGCTTGACCAGCGACAGGGAGAGGTAGACGTCGTCGGGTCCGGGGAGGTATCCGGAGGTGCGGACGAAGGCGTAGTTGTCGAGTACGTCCAGGATGCCTGCGGCGGGCACCAGCACGTCGTCCTCGAGGACGGTCGTGTCCGGCTCGCCACGGCCGGGGCGGTTGCGGTCGCGGTCACGACCACGGCGGCGGCGGTTGCGGCGGCTGCCGCCCTCGCCGTCGTCATCGCCGGAGTCGTCGGCCTGCTCGGCCGGCTTCTCCTTCTGGGCTTCCTCGTTCTTCCGCTCGGCGGCAGGCTGGCCGGACTTGGCCGGTCCCTTGCCCTGACCGCCGGCGGGCTGGCCGCCCTGACCGCCCTGGCCCCCGGTCTTGTTCTGGCTCTGGTTGCGCTGGCGGCGTGGGCGCTGGCCGCCCTCGTTGCCGGCGTCGGCAGCCTCGGCGGACTTCTCCGCGGGCTTCTCGGCCTTCTCGGCCGGTTTCTCTGCAGGCTGCTTCTCAGCGGTCTTCGCCGCCGGCTTCTCAGCGGCAGGCTTCTCGACGACCGGCTTCTCGACAGGCTTCTGGGCCTTCTCGGTCGCGGGCTTCTCGACGGCGGGCTTCTCGACTGCAGGCTTCTCGACGGCAGGCTTCTCGGCCTTCTGCGCCGGCGCCGACTGCGCACGGTTGCCCTGGGCGGCCTTGATCGCGTCGATCAGCTGGGCCTTCTTCATCGAGTTCGCCCCGGCGATGCCCATCCCGTTGGCCATCGCCTTGAGATCGGCGAGGAGCATTCCGCCAAGGCCACCACGCTTCTTCGGGGCGTTCGGCTCCGGAGCGGTGGATTCCATGGTCTCAGTCACGTGAGTCCTTTCCCACGTATCGCCGATCGGCGTACGACACCGACGGCTCGTTTGTCAGAACCCCTGACGGGCCGACGCGCGCCAAACGAAGTGGCACGGCACGAAAGGGGGATCACATCCTGAATGCCTGAACGGCCAGATGTGGATCCAGGCTAACACGCACAGCACCCATGACAGCAGGGGCCCGGACGGCAGTTCAGAGGATGCGTACGCCGTCCATGTCGACGCTCAGCGCATGGCAGCTCCAACCCGCCGGACAGCGGGCGGTGAGCTTGGTCGTCTCCGCCGACTCCACGCCGCTGCTGAAGGCCAGGACCGTCGGTCCGGCACCGGAGACGATGGCCGCGACGCCGTCGGCGCGCAGCTCGTCGACCAGGGCGAGCGACTCCGGCATCGCGGGTCGGCGGTATTCCTGATGGAGGAAGTCTCGGGTGGCACGGTGCAGGTGCTCCGGCGCGTCGCTCAGGGCCGCGACCAGAAGGGCCGTACGACCCGCGTCGGCCGCCGCGTCCGAGTGCGGGACCGTCTCGGGCAGCAGCCCACGGGCGGTCTTGGTCTCGACACCGGTCGCGGGGACGAAGACGACGACGCTGACCCTCGGGTCCACTGCGGTGCGCACCGCAAAACTGTGCCCCTTTGAGCCTGTCGGCGGGGCCTCGTCCTCACCCGCGATCGTGAAGCCGCCGTAGAAGGCAGGCGCGACGTTGTCGGGGTGGCCCTCGATCTCGGCAGCCGTCTGGAAGAGCGTCTCGTCGTCGAGGATCAGCTCTCCCCCGGCGACCAGGGCCCGAGCCAGCACCAGGCCGCCGACGATCGCCGCCGAGGACGACCCCATCCCGCGGGCATGCGGGATCTGGTTGCGGCAGTGCAGCCTCAGCCCGGCCGGCTGCTTGCCGATGATCTCGAAGGCGGCTCGCATGGAGCGTACGACGAGGTGGGACTCATCGAGCGGGACCGTGCCCTCGCCCGCACCCTCGACGGTGACCTCCAGGCTCCCGGCGGCCCGGTCTGTCGAGAACACCTCGCCGGTGAGC
The DNA here is from genome assembly GCF_014360585.1 of Nocardioides sp. Lineage (GTDB taxonomy): Bacteria > Actinomycetota > Actinomycetes > Propionibacteriales > Nocardioidaceae > Nocardioides. Next base: position 10,169 of record NZ_JACIXG010000044.1, on the reverse strand, counting down.
TCGTCACGCAGGTCGAGCGCCAGCCCGAGCGAGTCGTAGCCGGGGCCGAGGTTGGCGGAGGTGGCCGGGACGGTGACGGTCACCGGGCCTTCTACGAAGGTCATCGTTGCTACTACGCGAGCCCGGCTGCGGCCGCCGCGGCCTCGAGGTCGGCGTCGATGACGATCTCGGTCAGCTCACCGAAGAACTCCAGCGCGGTGGCGGTGTCCTTGAGGCCGTGACCGGTGACGGTGATGACGGTGGTCGCTCCGGCGTAGGGCTCCCCCGCCTGGAGGTCGGCGAGCAGGCCCGCGACACCCGCCGCCGAGGCGGGCTCGACGAAGACGCCGTCGTTGCGGGCGAGCTGGGACTGGGCGGAGAGGATCTGCTCGTCGGTGAGCGCGCGGAACCGGCCACCGGACTTGGCGGCCGCGGCCTCGGCGAGCTGCCACGAGGCCGGGTTGCCGATACGGATCGCGGTCGCCTTGGTCTCGGGATGCTCGACCGGGTGGCCGAGCACGAGCGGCGCCGCACCCTCGGCCTGGAAGGCGCGCATGACCGGGGTCTTGGTGGCGTGGCCGGCCGCTGCGTACTGCTCGTAGCCGAGCCAGTAGGCGGACAGGTTGCCGGCGTTGCCGATCGGCATCAGGTGGTAGTCGGGAGCGTCGCCGAGGCGGTCGACCACCTCGAAGGCAGCCGTCTTCTGGCCCTCGAGCCGGATCGGGTTGACGGAGTTGACCAGCGCGACCGGGTAGTTGTCGGCGAGCGCGCGGGAGAGCTTGAGGCAGTCGTCGAAGTTGCCGCGTACCTTCACCACCTCGGCGCCGTGGACCAGCGCCTGGGCCATCTTGGCGGCGCTGATCTTGCCGTTTGGGACGAGTACGACCGGGGTGATCCCGGCCTTGGCGGCATAGGCGGCCATCGAGGCACTGGTGTTGCCGGTCGAGGCGCACACGACGGCCTTCGCGCCCTCGTGGACGGCGACGGAGATGGCCGCGGTCATGCCGCGGTCCTTGAACGAGCCGGTCGGATTCTGGCCCTCGACCTTCAGCCACACCTCACCCTTGGTGGCGCTGGAGAGCCACTCGGAGTGGACCAGCGGGGTGCCGCCCTCGCCCAGCGTGACCGCCGGGGTGTCCTGGGGGATGTCGAGGAGGGTGCGATACTCCTCGATCACGCCGCGCCATTGGCTGGTTGTCATCAAACTGCTCCTTCTACGCGCATCACCGAGGCGACGTCGCGGACGTACTCCATCTCGCGCAGGTGCTGCACGGTCGCCGCGAGCGCGGCGTCGGGGGCTTCGTGGGAGACGACGACGAGCTGGGCGTCCTCGCCACGTCCTTCTTGGCGGACGGCCTTGATCGAGACGCCGTGCTCGGAGAAGGCGGTCGCGACGGCGGCGAGCACGCCGGCCTTGTCGGCGACGTCGAGGCTGACGTGGTAGCGGGTGACGGTCTCCCCCATCGGGCGCACCGCGCGGGCGGCGTAGGAGGACTCGCCGAAGCTGCGGGTGCCGAGGACCTTGTTGCGCGCGATCGTGACCAGGTCACCGAGGACGGCGCTCGCGGTGGGTTCCCCGCCCGCGCCCTGGCCGTAGAACATCAGGTCACCGGCCGAGGCTGACTCGACGAAGACGGCGTTGTAGGCGCCGCGTACGGTCGCCAGCGCGTGGCTGCGCGGGATCATCACCGGGTGGACGCGGACCGAGACGTCGTCGTCATCGAGCTCGGCGATCGCGAGCAGCTTGACGACGCTCCCCATGGCCTTGGCGGAGGCGACGTCACCGGCGGTCACCTCGGTGATGCCCTCGCGGTAGACGTCGCTGGCGGTCACCCGGGTGTGGAACGCGAGCGAGGCCAGGATGGCGGCCTTGGCGGCGGCGTCGAACCCCTCGACGTCGGCGGTCGGGTCGGCCTCGGCGTAGCCAAGCTCCTGGGCTTCGACGAGAGCCTCCTCGAAGCCGGCGCCGTAGGTGTCCATCTTGTCGAGGATGTAGTTGGTGGTGCCGTTGACGATGCCCATCACCTTGGTGACGTGGTCGCCGACGAGCGAGTCACGCAGGGGACGGAGGATCGGGATCGCACCGGCGACCGCGGCCTCGTAGTAGAGGTCGGTGCCGGCCTTCTCGGCGGCCTCGTAGAGCGTCGGGCCGTCCTCGGCGAGGAGCGCCTTGTTGGCGGTGACGACGCTGGCGCCGCTCTCCAGGGCCTCGAGGATGAGGCCGCGCGCCGGCTCGATGCCGCCGATCACCTCGACCACGAGGTCGACGTCGTCGCGGGCGACCAGGCCGTGCGCGTCGGTGGTGAGCAGCTCCGCAGGCACCTCGACGTCGCGGGGTGCGTCGAGGCGGCGTACGGCCACGCCTCTGATCTCCAGGGGGGCACCCACTCTGGCGGCGAGATCCGCATCGCCCTCGAGCAGGAGCCGGACCACCTGGGACCCCACCACACCGCAGCCGAGGACGGCGACGCCCAGGGGCTCGACGGCGTGCGTGGTCGTCTTGTTGCTGCTCACGCGCCAAGGGTATCCGGGACAGGCTCCCGGGTCCGACTTCCGCTCTAGGCGCGGACACGTCCGGAGGGTTGTGAAGCTGAGAGTGGCCTATAGGCCACTCTCAGCTTCACAACTAGCTGGGCCGAGTCACCAGGACGACCTTTCCCGTCGTCTCGCGGTTCTCGAGAGCGGCGTGGGCCGCCGAGGCCTCGGCGAGAGGGAACGTCGATCCGACATAAGGCCTCCGCGTGCCGTCCGCGGCGGCCTCGAGCGAGGCCCGTTCGAACTCCTTGATCCGGCCCAGGACCCGGGGTCCGAGGATGTCGATGATCGTCGCGCCGCCCTCGTAGCCGTCCTGGTCGGCGGAGAACCGGACCATCCGGCCCTCGGCCTGCAGGTGGGCATAGACCTGCCTGGGTACGTCACCCCCGAGCCCATCGAGGAGGACCGTGATCCGCGGCTCCTCGGCGCGAAGCCGCTCCAGCCAACCGTCTTTGCGGTAGTCGACGACCGTCTGCGCACCGAACCCGCGGGCGATCTCGAGCTTGGCGTCCGAGCCCGCGAGCCCGACCGCACGAGCGCCCGCGTTGCGGATGCCCTGGAGCAGGATCGCACCCATGCCACCGGCTGCCGAGGTGACCACGACGACGTCGTCGGGCGTGATCTGGGCGTCCTCGAGCACAGCGGCCGAGGTGCGTCCGGTGCCGATCGCGGCCACGGCGTCGGCCGGCTCCAGGCCGTCGGGGCGGAGGTAGAGCTGCTTCTCGTCGGCGACGGCGAGCTCGGCATAGCCGCCGCTGCTCCCCACACCGAGATGGGCGACGACCTTCGCGCCCCGCCAGACCTCGTCGACGCCATCGCCGATCTCGTCGACCACCCCGGCAACCTCACGACCAGGAGTCATCGGAAGCTCCGGGCGCGGCATCGTCGGCGGCAGGTTGCCCGCTCTGATCGAGGTGTCGAGACGGTGGACACCGGCGGCCTCCACCTTGATGCGTACCTGGCCCGGCCCTGGTGTCGGATCCGGCACCTTCTCGATGCGCAGGACCTCCGGGCCGCCGAACTCGTGCTGTCTGATCGCTCTCATACGGCGAGTCAACATGCTCAAGCTGACTTGAGGTCAAGGTTTTTCGGGAAGACCTCAGGCGAGCTCCGGGATCGGCCGGAGAACAGCGGCGACATCACGCGCGAGGCGTACGCGCCGGAGCAGCTCCTCCGCGTCCGGCTCCACGTCGGTGGTGACCGTGATGGCGTCGTTGCGGGCCACCACCCACAGACGCTCGTCGACGACATGGCTGGCGAACCGGGACAGCGACCGGGCGTGCTCCTCGTCCGCCGCGATCACGGCCCCGTCGGGAGTGGTCACGCTGGTCTTGGCACGGAACTCCGGCGGGAAGAAGACCGGCGTCGGCACCCGGCCCGTGCCGGTGTTGCCGGAGCCCGGCGAGAGCCCGATCATCGCGGCCGTCTTGGGCAGGTGGGCGGGGACCCGCACCACCACCCAGCGCGCCGGACGCCAGGAGCCTTTCCCCGGGGACGCCTTGCCGTGCCAGTACTCGACCAGGATCCCGTCGCAGGAGCCGTCGACGACGAGGTCGCAGCGCTCGGCGCGTACGTCGGTGCCCAGCACCTCCCACCGAACCGGCCGCTGCGCCGCGGCCTTGCCCGTCACCACCGACCAGCCGAACGTCTGCGCGGCGCGGGTCACGCTGTCGCGCCGCTCCTTCGTCATGCGGGCGACAGAGGTCCGCGGCGCCTGCGACGGCGCCGCGGCTCCATCTGAGTAGGCGCCCCTCGGCATGCGCTCCATCGTAAGCGCCCGCACCACCGGATTTCGGGAAGGCGAAACCGAATTTCTTGATTACGAGGTTTGATGGGTGGGTGCTGTTCCCCAACGCCGACCTCGAACGCATCCGCGCCGGTGAGATCGACCTGGCCTTCCGCCGCTGGAAGCGTCCGATGCATGTCGCCGGCGGGCGCCAGCGCACGGGGATCGGTGTGGTCGAGTTCGTCGCCGTGTCCCCGACGACCTGTGATGCGCTCACCGACGAGGACGCCCGCCGGGCAGGTACGACGCTCCCCGACCTGCTGACGTTCCTCGCCCGCAAGGACGGGGAGGTCTACCGGATCGAGGTGCGTTACGCCGGCGACGACGAGCGGATCGCGCTACGCGCCAAGCGCCCGGGCAAGAAGGAGACCGCCGCACTGGTCTCGAAGCTGGCCGACATGGACCGGCGCAGTCGCCGGGGTCCGTGGACGCGGGAGCACCTCGAGCTCATCGAGGCCCGCCCCGGCGAGCTCGCCGAGACCATCGCGGCCTCGATCGGGCGTGAGAAGAAGCCGTTCAAGGCCGACATCCGCCGCCTCAAGGAGCTCGGTCTCACCGAGTCCCTCCCGGTTGGCTATCGCCTCTCGCCGCGCGGGCGGGCGGTGCTCCGGGCGCTTCGATCGGGCTGAGCCGTCACCCCCGGCGGCCGAAGCGTCACTCCGGTCGGCCGAATGGGCATCGACGCGACCATTCGGCCGACGCAACTGACGTCTCGGCCGACGTGATCGACGTCTCGGCTGGGCCTAGCCCAGGTCGGTGGCGAACAGGTCGGCCTCGGTCTCGCGCCGGACGATGACGCGGGACTCCCCGTCGCGGACCGCGACGACCGGGGGCCGCAGCGCGTGGTTGTAGTTGGAGGCCATCGAGCGCCCGTAGGCACCCGTGCCCGGCACGGCGATCAGGTCGCCGGGAGCGATGTCGCCGGGAAGGAACTCGTGCTTGACCACGATGTCGCCGGCCTCGCAGTGCTTGCCGACGACGCGACCCAGGACGGGCCCGGCGGCCGAGGTCCGGCCGGCGAGGGTGGCGGAGTAGTCGGCGTCGTAGAGGGCCGTGCGGATGTTGTCGCTCATCCCGCCGTCGACGCTGACATAGGTCCGGGTCACGCCGCCGTCGAGGGCGACCTCCTTGACCGTGCCGACCGTGTAGACGGTGCACATCGAGGGCCCGACGATGGCCCGGCCCGGCTCGATCGAGAGGTGGGGCACCGCCAGACCGAAGCCACGGCACTCGTGCTCGACGATCGCGGTCAGCTCCTCGGCGAGCGCCTTGGGCGTCGAGGGGTCGTCCTGGGTGGTGTAGGCGATGCCGAAGCCACCACCGAGGTCCATCTCGGGCAACTCGGTGCCGAGCTCGTCGCGGATCCGCGCCTGCAGCGCCAGCACGCGCCGGGCAGCGACCTCGAAGCCGGAGGAGTCGAAGATCTGGGAGCCGATGTGGGAGTGCAGCCCACGCAGCTCGACGTTCGGGGCGTCCAGGAGGCGGCGTACGGCCTCGAAGGCATCGCCGGAGGAGATCGAGAAGCCGAACTTCTGGTCCTCGTGGGCGGTGGCGATGTATTCGTGGGTGTGGGCCTCGACCCCGGCGGTCACTCGCACCATCACGCGGGCGGTGACGCCGGTCTCGGCGGCGATCGCGGCGACCCGCTCGACCTCGGCGAAGGAGTCGACGATGATCCGCCCGACGCCGGCGACGATCGCCCGGCGCAGCTCCATCGGCGCCTTGTTGTTGCCGTGGTAGCCGATCTTCGCCGGGTCCACCTCGGCACGCAGCGCGACCGAGAGCTCACCGTCGGAGCACACGTCGAGGCAGAGCCCCTCCTGCGCCACCCAGCGCGCCACCTCGGTGCAGAGGAACGCCTTGCCGGCGTAGTAGACGTCGTAGCCGGAGAAGGCGTCACGGAACGCGCGGGCACGCTCGCGGAAGTCGGCCTCGTCCAGGACGTACGCAGGGGTGTTGACGTTCGCGACGAGGTCGGGGATGGCTACGCCGCCGACGGCGAGGGCACCGGTCGCGTCCTTGGACGCAGTCGATGACCACAGCGCAGGCACCAACGCGTTGACGTCTTCAGGCTCCCGCAGCCACACCGGCGACGTACCGGTGAATCCACCGGGCGATACATGCGAGCTCATCCCCGCTCCTCTCCACGCCGAGTCGGCGCAAGTTCACGAATCGATCCGCCGAGTCGGCGCGTCCTGACACAGATCCCTGCCGAGTCGGCGCGTTATGACGAGCCGACTCGGCGCAAGAACTCGTCAGGATGAGCCGACTCGACGATTGTCACATCCGCTCCGGGGCGGAGACGCCGAGCAGCCCTAGGCCGTTGGCGAAGACGGTGCGGGCAGCGGAGACGAGCGCCAGCCGAGCCAGGTTGACGGGGGCGACCGGCTCGTCGCCCTTGGGCAGCATCCGGCATTCGTCATCGTCGTACCAGCGGTGGAAGATCCCGGCGGTGTCCTCCAGGTAGCGGGCGACCCGGTGGGGCTCACGCAGCTCGGCGGCGGTGGCGACCACGCGCGGCAGCTCGGCGAGCGCGCGCAGCAGCTCGCCCTCCCGCTCGTGGGTGAGCAGCGAGGGGTCGAAGGTGTCGAGGTCGATCTGCATACCGAGGTCGGCGGCGTTGGCCATCATCCGGCAGGTGCGCGCGTGGACGTACTGCACGTAGTAGACCGGGTTGGCGCTGTCGGCCTTCGCCCACAGGTCCAGGTCGATGTCGATGTTGGAGTCGCTGGAGTAACGGGCCAGCGCGTAGCGGGCCGCATCCACGCCGATCGCCTCGACGATGTCGTCGATGGTGACCACGGTGCCGGCGCGCTTCGACATCCGCATCGGCTGGCCGTCCTTGAGGAGGTTGACCATCTGGCCGATCAGGATCTCGAGGTTCTCGTGGGGGGTGTCGCCGAAGGCGGCGCACATCGCCATCATCCGGCCGACGTAGCCGTGGTGGTCGGCGCCGAGCATGATGAAGCACCGGTCGAAGCCGCGCTCGCGCTTGTCGAGGTAGTAGGCGAGGTCTCCGGAGAAGTAGGCGCCGTTGCCGTCGGCCTTGATCACGACGCGGTCCTTGTCGTCACCGAACTTCTCGGTCGCGAGCCAGATCGCGCCGTCCTTCTCGTAGACGTTGCCGAGCTCCTTGAGCTTCGCGATGGCGCGGTCCACGGCACCGGACTTGTGCAGGTTGTCCTCGTGGAAGTAGACGTCGAAGTCGACGTTGAAGTCGTGCAGGCTCTGCTTGATCTCGGTGAACATCAGGTCCACGCCGATCGCACGGAAGACCTCCTGCGGGTCATCGCTCTCGACCGCGCCCGGCTCCTTGGCGATGACCTGCTTGGCGATCTCCTCGATGTACGCCCCGCCGTAGCCGTCCTCCGGGACCGGCTTGCCTTGGGCCCAGGCCAGGAGCGAGCGTGCGAAGCGGTCGATCTGGCCGCCGTGGTCGTTGAAGTAGTACTCCCGGGTGACCTCGGCACCGCTCGCCTCGAGCACGCGGCCCAGCGCGTCGCCGACCGCGGCCCAGCGGACACCACCGAGGTGCAGCGGGCCGGTCGGGTTGGCGGAGACGAACTCGAGGTTGATGTTGTGTCCCGCGAAGGCCTCGTTGTTGCCGTAGGCGGCGCCGGCAGCGACGATCTCGCCCGCCACCTTGCCCTGGGCACCGGCCTCCACGGAGATGTTCAGGAAGCCCGGCCCGGCGATCTCGACGTCGGCGATCCCGTCGGTGGCCTTCAGCTTCTCGGCGACCTGTTCCCCCATCGCGCGCGGGTTCATGCCGGCCTTCTTGGCCAGCTGCAGCGCCACGTTGGTGGCGTAGTCGCCGTGCCCCTTCTGCCGGGGTCGCTCCACCGTGACAGTGCTCGGAACGCCGTCAGGAAGGGTGATCGCACCCTCATCGACGAGCGCGGTGAGGACATCGACGACCGCGGTGGAAAGCTGCTCAGGAGTCACGAGGTCCAGCGTATAAGCGCCAGTCGGTTTCACCGTTATCCGTCCCAGCCTGTAGGGTTCCATCTGCATCGCTCAGGCGGTGCACTGCCTCCGTAGCTCAGGGGATAGAGCGCCGGTTTCCGGTACCGTAGGCCGCAGGTTCGATTCCTGCCGGGGGCACAGACGAGACCGCTGGGTGACCAGCGGTCTCTCTCATTTCCCGCGCTTGTCGAGGATCGGCTCGACGGCGAGCACCGCGATCACGGCGAGGGTTGCAGCGACGGCCACACTCACCTCGCCGGCGCGGACGATCACGACGACGGCGGCTGCCGCGACGACGTACGGACGCAGGAACGTGCACGGTCCGAGGATGATCGCGGAGGCGAGGTATCTCAGCTCCCAGCGCAGGATGCCGTACGCCGCCAGCGCGACCAGCACGATGACAGCGAATGGCGCGATGATCAGCAGGAACAGGTCAGCGGACGATCCGTACGCCTGGAGGTCCTGCCCGAGGAACAGGTCGATCGCGAGGAAGGCGAGGGCCGGCAAGGACAGCCACGGGAACAGGCGGACCCCACGGAGCATGCCCGCGCGGTCCCCGTGAGCGTGGTCGATCAGCCCGCTGCGGCCCTGCGCGGAACGGAACCCGCTGAAGGCGGCGTCGAGGAGGCCGAGCAGCACGAGGACGATCAGGCTCATCGGCGCACTCCCACGAGCGGACGGAGTACGTCGAGCGCCTTCGGACGCCAGCGCGACCCTTCGCGCACCTCGGCGGCGTAGTCGGGCGCACCACGGCCTGCGGCCGCCAGCAGCGTCTCGGCCGGATGGGCCCGGCGTGCCGACATCACACCGTCATGGCGTGAGACCGCCTCACGCATCCGCGCCTGATGGAAGAGCCAGGCACCCATCGTCGACCACAGGCAAGGTGCGATGTCCCAGTGCGCGAACGCCGCGACCTCCAGCCGCGCCTGCGCAGCGAAGAACCCGTCCAGGTCCTCCGGCGCGAGATGGTGCATCAGCCCGCTGGACACGACCACGGTCCGCGTGCCGTCTTCGACCACGAGACCCGGCTCGAAGGCGTCGCCCGCGACGAACCGACACCTCAGCCCCTCTACCGCACTCAGCCGTGCCGCCTCATCGGCGAGCACCGGGTTGAGGTCGACACCGACCAGCTCGACATGCTCAGGGAGGTCCCCACGCACCGCGATCGCGCGCAGCACGTGCCCGAGCCCACAGCCGACGTCGACCACCCGCACCGGTTCGCTACCGGCAGGGAGCAACGTACGCACCACCGACGCCACCCGCCGGCCCAGCTGCAGCTCCTCCCCCAGCCGCTGCAGCTCGCGATGGATCCGCAGCCCGAGCGCGTCCGTCGCCTCTGCGTCGAGGACACCGTCCCGAGCAGGCAGCAGTGAGACGATCCGAGCCGCCTGCGGCTGCCCACGAGACCGCAGCAGCGCGACCGCGTCCTCCCGCACCACCGGCTCGCCCGAGCCTGACCAGAGCAGGTCGGTGATCTCCAACGGTCCCTCACGCATGGGCGAAGTCAACCAGCAGGCGGCCTTCGCCGCCTGCCGACGGACCGGATCACAGACCCTCGGCGAGCGTGTGCGCGACGAGGGCGTTGGCGTGACCGTGGCCGAGGGCGTACTCGCCCTTCAGGTGGGCCACGAGCTCCATGTGCTTGCTGCTCCCGTGGTCGCGGATGCTGAGCCACTTCTCCGGGGCTTCCACTCGGCGATCGGGCGGCCGTACTTCTTCTCGATGGACGGGAAGTAGGAGGCGGGGCCCTTCACCTGATCGGTCATCTCTGGTCTCCTTGTGCAAGCGTGGCGACCATCGCCACTCACCAAACGCGTCGAGGGAAGCATCACCATCTCGACACGGATCGACAACAGAATTCGGGAGACGTACGTGACCAGCTATCCCCCAGCCCCATGGCAAG
>NZ_JACIXG010000043.1 GCF_014360585.1 Nocardioides sp. | reverse complement strand
GGCGACGAAACTCTAGTTTCGTCGCCCACAACTGCTTTTTCGACCCGCCACAACTACAGATTCAGCATGGCTGGCTGCATCCCAGCGCCACAGATCCCCGCCGTGGCGCGAAAGTGCGCCACCCTTCGAGCCGCCGCCCGCCCGCCGAGACGTCACTTACGTCGGCCGAGTGGTCACCGCGGTGCCAACTCGGCCGTCCCAAGTGACGTCTCGCTCGGCGCAAGTGACGCTTCGGCCGACGGGGCTGACTTCTCGGCATTGCTTCGAACTCTGACCTTCCATGTTCTTGGGCTACCCCGTAGAGTGACCGTCATCACCACCTAAGCAAGCGCTTAGATTAGCCGAGCACAGACGAGGGATTGAACATGTCGAGGTTCGAGGGACGTACGGCGATCATCACCGGGGCCAGTCGGGGGATCGGGCTGGGTATCGCCCAGCGCCTGGTGGACGAGGGGGCCAGGGTCGTCATCACTGCGCGCAAGCCCGAGGCGCTCGCGGAAGCCGTCGAGACCCTCGGCGGCAGCGCGAAGGCGCTCGGAATCGCCGGGAAGGCCGACGACCCCGCTCACCAGGAGGAGGTCGTGAAGACGGCCATCGACACCTTCGGCAGCGCCGACTTCATGATCAACAACGCCGGTATCAACCCGAAGGCCGGTGGGCTGATCGACATGGACCGCGAGTCGGCCCGCAAGACCGTCGAGGTCAACTGCCTCTCGCCGATCGGCTGGACCCAGCAGGTCTGGCGGCAGTGGATGTCCGAGCACGGCGGCGCGGTCGTCAACATCTCCTCGGTCGCTGGCCTCGCCCCGACCCCGCTGATCGCGACGTACGGCGCCAGCAAGGCGATGCTCAGCTACATCACCCAGGAGCTCTCCGTCGAGCTCGGCCCGAAGGTACGCGTCAACGCGATCCTCCCGGCCGTGGTGAAGACGAAGTTCGCCGAGCTCCTCTACGAGGGCCGCGAGGCCGAGGTCTCGGCCGCCTACCCGCTCAAGCGCCTCGGGACCCCGGAGGACATCGCCGGCGCCGCCGCGTTCCTCCTCTCCGAGGACGCCAGCTGGATGACCGGCCAACTCGTCACCATGGACGGCGGCCTCACCCTCGCCGGCGGACGCGTCTGATGCCGATCCTTCCCGACAGCACGGCGGTCGTCACCGGCGCCGCGGGCGGCATCGGCCGTGCCCTGGCCGCCCGCCTCGTCGCCGAGGGCGTTCGCGTCGTGGTCAACGACATCGACGAGGTACGCCTGGCCGAGACCGCCGACCAGATCGGTGCCCATCCGGTGGCCGGTGACGCGGCCTCCGTCGAGGGCGTGGCCCGCCTCGTCGGGGCGGCGAAGGACCACCTCGGTCAGATCGACACGTGGTACGGAAATGCCGGCATCGACCGCGGCCACGGCCTGGACTGTCCCGAGGAGGACTGGCAGGCGTCGCACGAGGTCAACGTCATGGCGCACGTCCGGGCAGCCCGGCTCCTCGTCCCCGAGTGGGTCGAGCGAGGCTCCGGTCGCTACGTGGTGACTGCGAGCGCGGCGGGGCTGCTGATGATGGTCGGTACGCCGACCTACTCGGTCACCAAGCACGCCGCGGTCGCCTTCGCGGAGTGGCTCTCGGCGACCTACCGTCACCACGGGATCGTCGTCCAGGCGATCTGCCCGCAGGGCGTACAGACGGGCATGCTCGAGCGGGCGGGACAGATGGCGGGCCTGCTCAGTCGCGACGGAGCGCTGACGCCCGAGCAGGTCGCCGACTCGGCCTGGGAGGCGACGGCCGACGACCGCTTCCTGGTGCTGCCGCACCCGGAGGTGGCCGACTACTACGCCGCCCGGGCGACGCAGACCGACAAGTGGCTCGGCGGCATGAACCGACTCTGGCAGCACGTGGAAGGACAGGTATGAAGGCGTGGCGGATCGGCTCGCTCGGCGAGCCCAAGGACGTGATGAAGCTCGAGGAGGTGGCCGACCCGACCCCGGGAGCCGGACAGCTCGTCGTGAAGGTGCTGGCCAGCCCGGCGAACTTCCCCGACGTACTCATGTGCCGTGGCTTCTACCAGGTCAAGCCCGAGCTGCCGTTCACCGCCGGCGTCGAGCTGTGCGGTGAAGTGGTCGCCCTTGGCGAGAAGGTGGAGGGGTTCCAGATCGGGGACCGGGTGATCGGCGGCGCCGCCCTGCCGTACGGCGGCTTCGGTGAGCTCGCGCTGATGGACGCCGCGACGACCTTCCCGGCGCCGGAGGCGCTCACCGACGCCGAGGCGTCGAGCCTCTACATCGGCTACCAGACCGGCTGGTTCGCGCTCCACCGCCGCGCGAACATCCAGCCCGGCGAGACGCTGCTCGTGCACGCCGCTGCGGGTGGTGTCGGCAGCGCCGCGATCCAGCTCGGCAAGGCCGCCGGGGCCACGGTGATCGGCGTGGTCGGTGGGCCGGAGAAGGCCGAGGTCGCGAAGAAGCTCGGTGCGGACGTGGTCATCGACCGTCACACGGAGGACTTCGTCAAGGTGGTCAAGGAGGTCACCGGCGGCAAGGGCGCCGATGTGATCTACGACCCGGTCGGCGGCGACACCTACGACCGCTCGACCAAGTGCATCGCCTTCGAGGGCCGGATCCTGATCATCGGCTTCGCCGGCGGCCGGATCCAGGAGGCAGCGCTCAACCACTCGCTGATCAAGAACTACTCGATCGTCGGGCTCCACTGGGGTCTCTACAACGCTCTCGCGCCCGCTCTGGTCGCCGAGTGCCACCGCGAGCTCACCCGGATGGCGGACGAAGGCTCGATCAAGCCGCTGGTCAGCGAGACGCTGTCGTTGGAGCAGGTGGCCGACGGCGTACAGCGCTTGGCGGACGGCGAGACCGTGGGCCGAGTCGTCTACGGGGCGAGATCATGACGGCCACGGGACTCCGCGCCGTCATCTTCGACTACGGCGGGGTGCTGACCACGCCCATCGGCGAGTCGATCCGGGCCTGGCTGGAGGCTGACGGCATCAAGCCGGAGACCTTCACGAAGGTGCTCAAGGAGTGGCTGGGCCGCTACGCCGACTCAGGCACCCCGATCCACCGCCTCGAGCTCGGCGAGCTCTCGGTCAAGGAGTTCGACAGGCTCCTGGCGGCTCGCCTGGAGACGTACGACGGCAGCCCGGTCGATCCCGAGGGCGTGCTGTCCCGGCTCTTCGCCGGGATGCGGCCCAACCCGGAGATGTTCGCGCTGGCCGAGGAGCTCCGCGACGCCGGCATCCGGCTGGCGCTGCTCTCCAACAGCTGGGGCAACTTCTACCCCCGCAAGCAGGTCGACGCGCTGTTCGAGGTCGTGGTGATCTCCGAGGAGGTCGCCATGCGGAAGCCGGAGCCCCCGATCTTCGACCGCACCCTGAACCGGCTCGGTCTCTCGGCCGAGGAGTGCCTCTTCATCGACGACGCGGAGCCCAACGTCCTGGGCGCCCGGGCGGTCGGTCTCGGCGCACTGCTGCACACAGACCCGGCGAGCACCCGCGCAGCGCTCACCCGAATGATCCCCACCCTCGGAGGTGCCGCGTGAGTAACATCCCAAGACGTCCTCGCTCCGCTCCGGGCGCCGCGGCGACCCCGAAAACCACGGCCGAATCGCTGCCCGGACTCGACCTGGACCGGCTCGGCCCCTGGCTGGCCAAGAATGTGACAGGCGCCGGCCACGAGCTGAGTGCCACCCACATCTCCGGCGGCAAGTCCAACCTGACGTACGTCGTCTCCGACGGCACCCACGAGTGGATCGTCAGGCGCCCGCCACTGGGTCACGTCCTCGCCACCGCGCACGACATGAAGCGTGAGCACACCGTGATCACCGCGCTGCGCGACACCGACGTGCCGGTGCCGCAGACCTACGCGTTCTGCGGCGACGAGGAGGTGCTCGGGGCGCCGTTCTACGTGATGGAGAAGGTCGACGGTCGGCCCTACCGCTACGCCCGCGAGCTCGAGCCGCTCGGCCCCGAGCGGACCCGGGCGATCTCCGAGCAGCTCATCGACGTGATGGCCGCGCTGCACGCGGTCGACCCCGCCGACGTCGGGCTGAGCGAGTTCGGCCGCCCCGAGGGATTCCTCTCCCGGCAGGTCCGACGCTGGAAGAAGCAGCTCGAGGCGTCCCACTCCCGCGACCTGCCCGCTGCCGACGAGCTCCACTCGCTGCTGGAGGCGCGGGTGGGTGCCGCCGAGGCCGCCTCGACCGGGCCGGGGATCGTGCACGGCGACTACCGGCTCGACAACGTACTCACCGACAGCGACGACCGGATCCGCGCCGTCGTCGACTGGGAGATGGCCACCCTCGGCGACCCGGTCACCGACCTGGCGATCCTGCTCACCTACCAGCAGATGGCAGAAGTCTCCGGCGACGGCACCGTGACAGACGTCAGCAACGCGCCCGGCTGGCTCACCGAGGACGAGATCATCGCCCGCTACGACGCGGCCAGCCCGCGTGACCTGAGCGAGTTCGGCTTCTACCGCGGGCTGGCGGCCTACAAGCTCGCCGCGATCCTCGAGGGGATCCACTACCGCTACCTGAAGGGCCAGACCGTGGGGCCTGGATTCGACACGATCGGGGACGGGATCCACCCGCTCCTCGACATGGGCATCAACGCGATGAAGGAGAACTGACGCATGGATTTCGCACGCGACGCCAGGACCGAGGAGCTCATCGCCTCGTTGCAGGACTTCCAGAGGACGCACGTCGAGCCGAACGAGGCCGTCTTCCACGAGCAGCTCGAGGCCCAGGACGACAAGTGGGCCTGGGACTCCGTCCCGGTCCTCGGCGAGATCCGCGCCGAGGCCCGCAAGCGTGGCCTGTGGAACCTCTTTCTCCCGGGTGAAGGCGGCGCCGGGCTGACCAACCTGCAGTACGCCCCGCTGGCCGAGATCACCGGCCGCAGCCACCTCGGCCCGTCCGCCCTCAACTGCGCTGCGCCCGACACCGGCAACATGGAGGTGCTGCACGACTTCGGCAACGACGCGCAGCAGAAGGAGTGGCTCGAGCCGCTCCTGGAGGGACAGATCCGCAGCGCCTTCGCGATGACCGAGCCGGCCGTCGCCTCCTCCGACGCGACCAACATCGAGACCTCGATCGTGGCCGACGGCGACGCGTACGTCATCAACGGCCGCAAGTGGTGGATCACCGGCGCGATGAACCCCAACGCCAAGATCTTCATCGTGATGGGCAAGACCGACCCGACCGCCGAGCGCCACAAGCAGCAGTCGATGATCCTGGTGCCTCGCGACACCCCGGGTCTGGAGATCAAGCGCGGGATGGAGGTCTTCGGCTACGACGACCACGACCACGGCGGTCACGCCGAGCTGATCTTCTCCGACGTCCGGGTGCCGGCGGGCAACCTCATCGGGACCGAGGGCATGGGCTTCGCGATCGCGCAGGCGCGCCTGGGTCCGGGCCGCATCCACCACTGCATGCGTTCGATCGGGCTCGCCGAGCGGGCGATCGAGCTGATGTGCGCCCGGGTCGAGGACCGGGTCGCCTTCGGCAAGCAGCTCTCCGAGCAGGGCGTGATCCGGGACTGGATCGCCGAGTCCCGGGTGCGGATCGAGCAGCTGCGGCTCCTCGTCCTCAAGACCGCCTGGCTCATGGACACCGTCGGCAACAAGGGCGCCCACACCGAGATCCAGGCGATCAAGATCGCCACCCCGGCGACCGTCCAGTGGATCCTCGACAAGGCCATCCAGGCGCACGGCGCCGGCGGGCTCTCGCAGGACTTCCCGTTGGCCCGCGCGTACGCCGGGATCCGGACCCTCCGGTTCGCCGACGGCCCCGACGAGGTCCACAAGAACGCGTTGGCGAAGGCGGAGCTGCGCAAGCAGGCCGCGCGCCGGGAAGGACGACAGTGATGTCGCACGACAGCGATCTCGACAGGCTCGGCGACCTGGTCGCGGAGTTCCTGGCAGAGCACCCGGTCGAGACGACCGAGCCGAGCGCCTTCCTGCACGCCCGCTACCGGGCCGGCCTGGCCTGGGTCGCCTTCCCGGAGGGCTACGGCGGGCTCGGGCTGTCCCGGGCGATGCAGCCGAAGGTCGACAAGCTCTTCGCGGCAGCCGGCGCACCCGACAACAACCCGCGCCGCAACGGGATCGGGCTCGGCATGGCCGCGCCGACGATCCTCGCCTACGGCACCCCGGAGCAGAAGTCGCGGTTCCTGGAGCCGCTGTGGTGCGGTGACGAGATCTGGTGCCAGCTCTTCTCCGAGCCCGGCGCCGGCTCCGACCTCGCCGGGCTGGCGACCCGGGCGGTACTCGACGGTGACGAGTGGGTCGTCAACGGGCAGAAGGTGTGGACCTCAGGGGCCCACAACGCGGACTTCGCGATCCTGGTCGCCCGCACCGATCCGGACGTTCCCAAGCACCGCGGTATGACCTACTTCTTGTGCGATATGCACGATCCGGGCGTCGAGGTGCGGCCGCTGCGCCAGATCACGGGCGAGGCCGAGTTCAACGAGGTCTTCCTGACCGACGTGCGGATCCCTGACGCCCACCGGCTCGGTGCGGTCGGCCAGGGCTGGGAGGTCGCCAACGCCACCCTCAACAACGAGCGCGTCGCCATCGGTGGCGCCGCCATGCCTCGCGAGGGCGGGTTGCTCGGCATCGTGACCGAGTCGTGGCGTACGCAGCCGGAGAACCACACCCCGGAGCTGCGCGACCGGCTCTTGAAGCTGTGGGTCGAGTCTGAGGTGGCTCGGCTGACCGGGTCGCGACTGCGGCAGAAGCTGGCCGTTGGCCAGCCCGGTCCCGAGGGGTCGGCGATGAAGCTGACGTTCGCCAACGTCAACCAGCGGCTCACCGGGCTCGATCTCGAGCTCAGCGGTGAGGACGGCCTCCGTTACGAGGACGGCGACGGCTGGGCGATGGTCCGCCCCGAGCACGTCGACTTCTCCGGCCGCGACGCCGTCTACCGCTACCTGCGCGCCAAGGGCAACTCCATCGAGGGCGGCACCTCGGAGATCCTGCGCAACATCGTCGCCGAGCGCGTCCTCGGCCTTCCCGGTGAGCACCGGGTCGACAAGGACGTCGCCTGGAAGGCCATCCCCCGATGAGCACAGCACCGATCAAGGAGTCCGCGATGAGCACAGTCGACGTCGAGCTGCTCGACAACGAGGTCGATGTCGACCTGCGTTCCACGGTCAGGTCGTTCCTGGCCGAGCGCTGCGATCCGACGGAGGTCGTCAAGGCGTACGACGGCGACCGGTCGCTCACTCAGGTCCTGTGGAAGGGGCTGGCGGTCGAGCTCGGGCTCGCGGGACTGTTGATCCCGGAGACGTACGGCGGTGCCGGAGCGTCTGCCCGCGAGGCCGCTGTGGTCCTGGAGGAGCTGGGCCGGGCGGCTGCTCCGGTGCCGTTCCTGACCAGCTCGGTGGTGGCTGCCTCGGTGCTGCTGGCCGGGCCGACCGAGGCAGGTGCCGACCTGCTCGCCGGGTTGGCCTCGGGGGAGCGGACCGCTGCCCTGACCGTGCCGTTGTCGGTCGCGGCCTTCTCGGCGGCGGCCTCCTCGGGGGTCTCGGCGAGCTCGGCCACCGTTCGCTCCGTGGCCGGCGCGTTGGAGGCGGACACCCTTCTGGTGCCGGTCGCGACGCCTGCTGGCATCGAGATCCGGGCCCTCTCCGCCGAGCAGGCGACGATCACACCGGTCTCCTCGCTCGACATGACCCGTCAGCTCGCCGACGTGACCGTCGACCCGGCTGCCGGAGAGGTCGTGGTCGCGGCGGAGAACGGAGCCGACGCCGTACGCTCCGGCCTGCTGGCCGGCGCCGCGCTGATGGCCTCGGAGCAGGTCGGGGCGGCGCAGTGGTGCCTGACCACGACGGTGGAGTACCTGAAGGTGCGGCGCCAGTTCGGCCGCATCGTCGGTGGCTACCAGGCGCTCAAGCACCGGCTCGCCGACCTCTACACCAGCGTCGAGGGCGCCGGCGCGGCCGCGCGCTACGCCGCCGGGGCGCTGGCTCTCGGGAGCGCCGAGGAGGCCGAGATCGCGACCAACGTCGCGGCCGCGTACTGCGGTGACCTCGCCGTCACCGCGGCCGAGGAGGCGGTGCAGCTGCACGGCGGCATCGGGATGACGTGGGAGCACCCCGCCCACCTCTACCTCAAGCGGGCCAAGGCCGACCAGATCGCGTACGGCCTCCCTGGCGCCCACCGCGACCGTCTGGGGGCGCTGGTCGACATCTAGACCGCTGGTCGAGCCGCCGGAGCCGCTAGGCGAAGGCGTGTCGAGACCAACACAGTCCCATCGGCGCTCGATTCGACTGTGTTGGTCTCGAGCCGTCGTCGTTCGTTCCTCACGACGACGGCTCGACCAGCGAGGAGTTACTTCTCCAGGGCCATCAGCGCGAGCGCGAACAGGAGGCGGTCGTGGGGGTTGGTGATGCTCCTGCCGGTGAGGTCCTGGATCTGCTTGATGCGGTAGATCACCGTGTTGCGGTGGCAGATCAGATCCTGGGCGGCGTGGGTGGGGGAGCCGCCGTGGGCGATGAGGGCGCGGAGCGTCGCCAGCAGCACGTCTGACTGGTGCGACGGCTGGGCCAGGATCGGACCGAGGGTGCGGCGGACGAGCAGGTGGGAGACCGCGGGGGAGGCGGTCAGAAGCACCTGCGGGAGGCGGTCGTCGACGACCGCGATGTCCGTACGCCCCCGCGGCACCGTCTCGACCGTGTGCGTGGCGAGCTGGAAGGCCGTGCCGAAGCCGCTCAGGTCGTCGGCGGTTGCGATCCCGACCCGGCCCGAGTTGCAGCCGGAGAGCTGCGCGACCAGATCGGCGACGGCGTCCGCGACCGGCCGCGACCCCAGCGGGACCAGGCCGAAGTGGTGGTCACCGCGGACGTGCCAGAACGACACCAGCCCGGTCTTCTCCAGCCGGTCGTCGGGGTTGCGCAGCGGTGAGTCGCGGCTGCCGTCGAAGGCGGCGACGACGCAGGCCATCTGCGCGTCGGCGGCGACCCCGAGGATGTCCTGCACCTCGGCGGCGAAGGCCGGGTCGCCACCACGGCCCTCCGCGAGCCCGTCCAGGAGCCGGCCCTGGAGCTGCAGGTCGCGACGCTGGAGCAGCGCCGCCTCCTTCCGGTAGGCCCCGGACATCACCGAGTTCTGCACGTCCAGGTCGGTCCAGACCTGACGGCCGGCGAGCACCATCACCCGGTCGTCGATCCCCAGCGCCTCCTGCTGGTGGACCATCGCCTCCCACAGCATCCGGGTGCCGACGGTGTAGGCGTTGAGACAGAACTCCAGAGGTACGCCCTGGCGCGCGCGCCGCCGACCGGTGTCGCGCCACAGGTCGACGGGATTGGCTCCGGGGGTGAGCCCGGCCATGGCTCGGATCCCGCGGCGTACGTGCTCTCGGGTGCTCGAGCGCAGGTCTGCCCGGACCGTCGGCTCGGCGTTCTGGTGCCACTCCGGCTGGATCGCGATCAGGGTCAGAGTGATGTCGTCGGCGATCGCATCGGCCTGGCTCACCAGGGAGGCCCAGGCACGCTCCACCAACGGACGAAGGTCCGCGTCGGGAGATGTGTCACGCATCACATCCATGTGCGGAGCGTCCCACGGCGACTGCCGCCTCCGCCAGCGAACCTGGGAATCCCAGACGGAGCGCCTGAAACATTTTGTGCACATTGCCTATATCCCCTGTTGTGCGGAGAGTCCAAAGTGAGACCCGTCACATAGGGTGAAGGGAGCACGATGCAGAAGCCTGGCGAAGGCCACCAAGTTCAGACCTCGCCGCTGTTCGCGGCCGAGGGGGTCTCGGTCCGGTTCGGAGGCGTACGCGCGCTGGAGGGCGTCTCCTTGGAGGTCGCGCCTCACGAGGTGCACGGCGTCATCGGCCCCAACGGTGCGGGTAAGACCACCCTGTTCAACGTCGTGTGCGGCTTCGTGAGCCCGGGCGAGGGCGAGCTCCGGTTGCGCGGCAAGACGATCCCCGCTCTCCGTCCGCACCAGCTCGCCGGTCACGGCATCGCCCGGACCCTGCAGGGGCTCGGACTGTTCGAGGGCATGACGGTGCTCGACAACGTCATGGTCGGAGCCGACCGTCTCGCCCGCGCCGGCTTCATGCGCGGCCTGCTCGGCCTCGGTCACCGTGACGACGCCCGTCTCGCCGCCAAGGCGCGGGAGGTGCTCGGCGAGCTCGGGATCGAGTCGTACGCCGCCCGCTACCCCGGCAGCCTGCCCTACCCGATCCGCAAGAAGGTCGCGCTCGCCCGCGCGCTGGTCGCCGAGCCTGAGCTGCTGCTCCTCGACGAGCCCGCCAGCGGGTTGAGCGCCGAGGAGATGACCGAGCTCGGCGAGATCATCTCCGGCCTGACGGAGCGGACCGCCGTGATGCTCGTCGAGCACCACATGGACCTGGTGATGTCGGTCTGCCACCGGATCACCGTGCTCGACTTCGGCCGCGTCATCGCGGCCGGCACACCCGACGAGATCCGCAACGACCCGGCCGTGCTCGCCGCCTACCTGGGCGACCAGGTGGACCACGACGACGACGCCGAGGTCCACGCGCTGGTCTCGACAGGCTCGACCGACGATGGGGAGGAGGCCTGATGTTCGCCGTCGAGGACCTGAGCGCTGCGTACGGGCCCGTCAAGGCGCTCAACGGCGTCAGCTTCACCGCCGATAGAGGGCAGGTCACCGCGGTCCTGGGCGCCAACGGCGCCGGGAAGACCACGTTGCTGCGCACCGTCTCCGGGCTGGTGAGATCCACCGCCGGCAGCGTCACGCTGGACGGCAAGGACATCACCCGCACCGCGACCGAGAAGCTGACCTCGTACGGCCTCTCCCATGTCCCGGAGGGACGCGGCGTCATCGCCGAGCTGACCGTGGTGGAGAACCTCCGCCTCGGCGGTCTGCACCGCGCGACGGGCTCCGAGCCGATGCCGATCGAGCGGATCTTCGAGCTCTTCCCACGCCTGGGCGAGCGCCGCGAGGCCACCGCCCACATGCTCTCGGGCGGTGAGCGGCAGATGCTGGTCATCGGCCGCGCGCTGATGGCGCGACCCACCGTGCTCCTGCTCGACGAGCCGTCCCTGGGACTCGCCCCTCGAGTGGTGGCCCAGATCTTCGACCTGCTCCGCGGGCTGGTGCAGAACGAGCACCTCACCGTCGTGCTCGTCGAGCAGAACGCCCGTAGTGCCCTGTCCATCGCTGACCACGGCGTCGTGCTCAACCTCGGCAAGGTCGTCGCCTCGGCGCCGGCCGCCGAGCTGGCCGCCGACGAGCAGCTCCGTCACGCCTATCTCGGGTTCTGAGGAGCAGACATGCAGCAGTTTCTCGACACCACCCTCGGAGGGCTGGTGCTGGGCGCGGTCTACGCCGCGTTCGCGCTGGCCCTGTGCCTGATCTGGCGCTCGACCCGGATCGTCAACTTCGCCCAGGCAGCGATGGCGATGGTGACCACCTACATCGCGCTCTCGCTCATCAACGTCGACGTCCCCTACTGGGTCGCCTTCCTCGCCGCGATCGCCGCCGGGTTCATGCTCGGCGCCCTGGTCGAGCGGCTGATCATCCGCCCGGTCGAAGGGAAGGCCGACCTCAACGCTGTGATCCTGACCCTCGGGCTGTTCATGGTGCTGCACGGGCTGACCGCGCTCGTCTTCGGCGTCCAGCACCGCGGCTTCCCGGCTCCGGTCAGCACCAGCGCGATCGAGGTCGGGGACACCTCGATCGGGATCACCCCGTTCGGCGTCCTCACGATCGTCATCGTCGCCGTGGTGATGGCCGGGCTCGTCGTCCTCTTCCGCTTCACCGACCTGGGCCTGCGGATGCGGGCCTCGGCGTTCAACGGCGAGGTCTCCCGGCTCCTGGGCGTACGCGTCGGCCGCATGCTCACCCTCGGGTGGGCGCTCGCCGCCGCCGTGGGCGCGGTGGCCGGGTTGCTCATCGCCGGCGGCGACCTGGTGAACCCGGCCTTCATGGACCCGTTCGTGATCTACGGCTTCATCGCCGCCGTGCTCGGCGGCCTCGACTCGCCGATCGGGTCGGTGATCGGCGGGCTGATCCTCGGGCTCTCGCTCTCCTACGTCACCGGCTATGTCGGTGAGCACCTGGCGCCGCTCGTCGCGCTGGGCATCTTGATGCTGGTGCTGCTGGTACGTCCCAGCGGCCTCTTCGCAGCGGCTGCGGCCAGGAGGGTCTGACTCATGGAGCGTCTACGTTCACTCGCCGGCCCGGTCCGGAGCGTGCCGCTGGTCCGGCACCTCCTCGTCGCCCTGATCGCATTCCTGGTGGTTGTCGCGATCATCGGCTCCTCCAGCCAGTATCTGCAGACCCGCTACGCCGAGATGGCCTTCTTCGCCATCGCCGCAGGCGGTCTCACCCTGCTGACCGGGCTCTCCGGCCAGCTCTCGCTCGGCCACGGCGCCCTGATGGCTGTCGGGGCGTACGCCGCCACCCTGGTGCTCGAGCGCACCGGCGGTGAGACCCTGGCCGACGTCTTCCTCGCCCTGCTGGTGGCGATCGCCGTCTGTGCGGTGGTGGGGGTGATCGTCGGGGTCCCGGCGGCCCGGCTGCACGGGCCCTACATCGCCGGCGCGACACTGACGCTGGCCGTCGCCGTGCCGCGCCTGGCCAACCAGTGGGACTTCCTCGGTGGCGAGCAGGGGCTCCAGGTGCCGGTGCCGCGCGCCGCTGAGCTCCCGGTGTGGATCCAGGACCTGGTCTGGTTCTTCACCGCCGCCGAGATCGACCAGTACTCCTTCCTCGCCTACCTCGGCTGGGGGCTCCTGGTCCTCGCCTTCGTGGCGCTCGCCAACCTGAGCCGGTCCCGGGTCGGCCGGCGCTGGCGGGCGGTCCGTGACGACGACGTGTCCGCGGAGCTGGCCGGCATCCACCTCGGCCGTGCCCGCGTGGTCGCCTTCACCGTCAGCGCCATGTGCGCCGGGCTCGCCGGCGGGCTGATGGCCATGAACGTACGTCTCACGGCGCCGGGCGCGTTCACGATCACCCTCTCGCTGACCCTGCTGGCAGCGGTCGTCCTGGGTGGGCTCGGCAGCCTGACCGGGGCGCTCATCGGGGCCGGCGTCCTCGCCTTTCTTCCTCACTTCGCCACCGATCTCGGGGAATCGGTCGGGCTCAGCGCAACCCAGGCCGCGGAGGTCACCCCGGTGGTCTACGGGCTGGTGCTGATGCTCGTCATCCTCCTCGCTCCAGCGGGGATCGTCGGCAGCCTGCGCACGTTCCTCGCGCGCTCATCTCTCGGGTCAACCAAGGAGAAGACAACATGAGAACCACTGCACGCAGAGCCGTACAGGTCGTCTGTGTCCTCACCACCGCCTCCCTCCTCGCGGCCTGTGGCGGCGCGGGGAAGGAGCGTCCTTCCGAGGACGGGACGGCGGTTGGTGTCACAGACTCCACCATCAAGGTCGGTGCGCACTTCCCGCTGACCGGCCCGGCAGCGCCCGGCTACTCGGAGATCCCGTCGGGTCACCAGGCGTTCTACGAGTACGTCAACGACAACGGCGGCGTCCACGGACGTGAGATCGAGATGGTCGTCAAGGACGACGCGTACAACCCGACCAACACCAGCGCCGTCACCAACGACATGATCCTGCAGGACGAGATCTTCGCGATGGTCGCCGGCCTCGGCACCCCCACGCACCGCGCGGTCGTGCAGCGGCTCAACGACGACGGCATCCCCGACCTGTTCGTCTCCAGCGGCTCGCTGCAGTGGGGCGACGACCCGGCCAGCTCGCCGATGACGTTCGGCTGGCAGCCGGACTACGAGATCGAGGGCAAGATCATCGGGCAGTACGTCAAGGAGAACATGCCCGACGCCAAGGTCGGTCTCTTCCTGCAGGACGACGACTTCGGCGAGGACGGCGAGAAGGGCGCGCGACAGTTCCTCGACTCCCAGATCGTCGACGTGCAGAAGTACACCCCGGGCGGGTCGACCGACTTCTCCCCGCAGATGTCCTCGTTCAAGTCCAAGGGCGTCGACCTGGTCCTCGGCTTCAACACTCCCTCCTACACGGCGCTGAGCCAGATCGCGGCGCAGGGTGTCGGCTTCAAGTCGAAGTGGTTCTACTCGAACGTCGGCTCGGACCCGGCGCTCGTCGGTGGGCTGCTCGCCTCGATGACCAAGGGCAAGATCCCGGCCGAGCAGGGCGTGAAGCTGATGGACGGGATGATGACGACCGAGTACATCCCGGGCGTCGACGCTCCTGAGGACGAGTGGGTCAAGCTCTGGCAGAAGGTCTGGGACGAGTACTCCAAGAAGGGCTCGGAGAAGCTGACGAACTACCGGATCTACGGCATGTCGCAGGCCTACACCTTCGTCCAGGCGCTGCAGGCCAATGGCAAGGACCTGACCCGCGAGTCGATCGTGGAGACGATCGAGAAGGAGGGCGCCTCCTTCGAGGGGCCTGGGCTCGCGCCGTTCCGGTTCTCCGAGGACTCGCACATGGGCATCTCCGGCGCGAGCGTCGTCGAGCTCAAGAACGGCGCGTCCGAGCCGCTCACCCCGGTGCTCGTCACCGACATCGGCGACGCTGAGATCAAGGAGGACGACAGCGCCGCCTCGGACGCTCCGCCCTCGTCGGGTCTCCCTGAGTGAGTACGAGACACCAGACGCGTACTGATTCAGCGGTGGTCGAGCTTGTCGAGACCCCAAACGCGTACTGATTCACCGGTGGTCGAGCTTGTCGAGACCCCAAACGCGTACTGATCAGTAGGTTGCTGCACGTTCACGGACCGGCCTCGGTTACAGTGATTAACCCTCACTAACGCCACTGGAGGTGGTCGGTCCGTGAACGTACTCGCACCCGGTAGCGGAGTGGTTGTGACCGGAGCAGCCCGAGGAATCGGGAAGGCCATGGCCACGCGGTTCGCTGCGGAGGGATGCCGCGTCGTCGTGGCGGACGTCGACGCCGCCGAGCTCGGCTCGGTGGCCGACTCGATCGGCGCCCTCGCGGTCCCCGGCGATGCCGCCTCGGCCGCCGGCACCGCGGCGCTCGTGGATGCGGCCCGGGAAGAGCTCGGCAAGATCGACGCCTGGTACGGCAACGCCGGGGTCGAGCGCGGCCGCGGCCTGGAGGCGTCCGACCACGCCTGGTTGACCTCCTACGAGGTCAACGTCCTCGCCCACGTACGCGCCGCACGGCTGCTGCTGCCCGAGTGGGTTGCCCGCGGGGCCGGCCGGTTCGTGGTCACCTCCTCGTCCGCGGGGCTCCTCACGCTGCTCGGCTCGCCCTCCTACGCGGCCACCGAGCACGCCGAGATCTCCTTCGCCGAGTGGCTGGCGGGCACCTACCGGCACCAGGGCATCGTCGCTCAGGCGATCGTCGCGCGCAGCGTGAAGACGGCGATGCTCGAGCGCTCCTCCGGACTCCCCGGCTTCCGCTCGGCCGAGGGCGCGCTCACCGCCGAGGAGGTCGCCGACGCCGTCTGGGATGCCGGGCAGAGCTCGCAGTTCTGGATCTCGCTCGAGCCCGACGTGGCCGAGGAGTACGCGGCTCGTGCCACGGATGTCGATGCCTGGCTGGATGGTGTGAACCGCATCCGGCAGGAGCTCGACGCCGACTAGTCTTCGAGTCATGGAACCACTCGTCTCGACCTGGCTCAGCGGCCTCGACGGAATCCCGACGCAGGCGCAGAACGTCAACCAGCAGCACTATGCGGCGAGCCTGATGAAGCTGCCGGTCGCGATCGCGGCCTATCGGCTGCGCGATCGCGGGCTGCTGTCGCTGGACGAGCCCATCACGGTGCACTCCGACTTCGACTCCGCTGTGGTGGGCGAGCGGTTCGAGATGGATCAGGCTGACGACCAGGACCCGGAGACCTGGGCGGCGCTCGGTGCCCAGCTGCCGCTGGGTGATCTCGTACGCCGTTCCCTGACCGTCTCCGGCAACCTGGCCGTCAACCTCGTGCTCGAGCGGACCGGGCTCGAAGAGGTCGCCGCGGTGCTCGCGGACGCCGGCGTCACGCCGATGACGACGGTCTCGCGGGGGATCGAGGACGCGCCGGCGCGCGAGGCCGGGCTGCAGAACCTGGTGACCGCGAACGACATGGGCAAGCTGCTCACCAAGCTGGTCTCCGGTCGGCTGCTGTCGCCCGAGTCGACCGCCGAGATCGAGGGGATCCTGATCGCCCAGGAGTATCGCGACGCGATCCCGCTCGGGGTGCCCGAGGACGCCGTGGTCGGCAACAAGACCGGCTGGGTCGACGGCGTCCGCCACGACATGGCGATCATCCGGCCCGCCCAGGGTGATCCGCAGGTGATGGTGGTGCTGACCACAGGTCTGGACGACGACGAGTCGGAGTTCCGGATCAGCGAGGTCGCTCGCTATCTGTGGTCGACCCTGTGACGGTGCCGCGAATCGTCGCGGTGCGCACCCAGCGGGTCCGGGTGCCGCTGCACACCCCGTTCGTGACCGCGCTGCGGCGTACGGACTTCGCGGAGACGGTCGTCGTGACCGTCGAGGACTCCGACGGGTGCGTCGGGTGGGGCGAGGCGCCGCAGGTCTGGAAGGTCACCGGCGAGTCGCTGGCCGGCTCCGCTGCCGCGCTCGAGGGGCCGATCTCCGACATGTTGGTCGGTGCCGCCGCTGATCTGTCTTCGGCCGGCCTGATCCAGGGCGCGGTCGTCGGCAACCGGTCGGCCAAGATGGCCGCAGACATCGCGCTCCACGACCTCGTCGCTCGGCGGGTGGGGGTGTCCATGGTCGAGCACCTGGATGTGTTGGTCCCGACACGGACTCGCTGGCGCTCGCCCGGCTCGACCAACGCCGGCCATCCGGTGGTTGAGCCGCCGGAGCCGCTAGGCGGAGGCGTGTCGAAACCAACACAGCTACTGACCGACATGACCCTCTCCGTAGGCACCCCCGCTGAGCTGGCAGAAGCGGCAGCGGCTCGAGCACGAGACGGGTTCACGACGCTCAAGATCAAGGTCGGGACGGACGCGACAGGGGACGCCGAGCGCGTGCTCGCGGTCCGCGAGGCGGTCCCGGGCTGCGTACTCCGCCTGGACGCCAACACCGGCTGGCGCGCGGACGAGGCGGTCGCGGTGCTCAGCAAGCTCGCCGACCAGGACGTCGAGCTCGAGTTCGTCGAGCAGCCGGTCGCCCGGCGCGACCTGGAGGCGATGGCGTACGTCCGTCGTCATCAGCCCTACAAGATCCTGGCCGACGAGTCGGTCTTCGACCTCGAGGACCTCGTCGACGTGATCCGCGCGGGCGCGGCGGACGCGATCAACGTCAAGCTCGCCAAGTGCGGCGGGATCACTCCTGCGATCGAGCTGCTGGAGGTCGCGAAGCAGCACGGCCTCGACCGCCTCGTCGGCTGCATGATGGAGTCCCATCTCGGCATCGGCGCGGCGGCGGCCCTGGTCGCCGCGGCAGGCATCCCCGGCGCGCAGGACCTCGACGCGGGCTGGTGGGCGAAGACCAGCCCGTACGCCGGCGGTGTCACCTACGACGGCCCCCGCATCGTCTTCCCCCAAGCCAACGGTCTCGGTATCGAAGGAGTCCTCACATGACCACCGTCAGCCAACCCACCTTCGTGGTGGCCGCCCCCGCCGACGACGCCGAGCACGAGACCGAGGTCGTCCCCGGCGAGCAGGTCGTCGTCGTCGAGACGCAGGGGGAGTGGACGTACGTCGTCGTCCCCTCGCACGCGTCCTCGAAGGACGACCGCGGCTACCCCGGCTGGATGCCGGCGGGTGCCCTGGCCGACGACGCCGAGCGGCCCGTCGAGACTGCCGAGACCGCCGAAGGCGTCGAGGCCCTGCTGGCGAAGGCGCGCACCTTCCTCGGCGTCCCCTACGTCTGGGGCGGCACCACGGGTGCCGGGATCGACTGCTCCGGCCTGGTCTTCCGAGCCGCAGAGGCCATCGGCGTACGGCTCCCGCGGGACGCCCGCGACCAGGCGGTCGCCCTCACGGCGGTCGACCTCGACGACGCCACCGCGGGCGACCTCTACTTCTTCGCCCGCCCGGACGGCTACGTCGTGCATGTCGCCATCGCGACCGCGCCTCCCGAGACCGACGGCACCCGTCCGATGATCCACGCAGACGGCGACAAGATGCTCGTCGTCGAGGAGCCCATGCCCGCCGATCGTGTCGCCACCCTCGTCAGCGCCGCTCGTCTGTGACGTCTTGCGTCAGCGCCGGTGAATTCTCGCGCGCCAGAAGTGACAATTCGGCGTGGTGAGTTAACTTCGATCGTATGACTCGTACTGGGGCATTGAGTCCACAGAGCCGCGATCTCGCGATCGGCACGATGGTCGGTGCGGCGGGAGAACCCGAGCTCGACGTACTCGTGGTGGGCGGAGGTGTGACCGGCGCCGGGGTGGCGCTGGACGCCGTCACCAGAGGCCTGAGCACGGGGCTGGTGGAGCAGCGCGACCTGGCCTCGGGCACGAGCTCGCGCAGCTCGAAGCTGGTCCACGGCGGGCTCCGTTACCTGGAGATGCTCGACTTCGAGCTGGTCCGGGAGGCGCTCCAGGAGCGCGGGCTGCTGCTCAACACGCTGGCCCCGCACCTCGTCCGGCCGGTGCCGTTCCTCTACCCGCTGACCAACCCGGTGTGGGAGCGGTTCTACATCGGCTCGGGGCTCGCCCTCTACGACGGGATGGCGAGCTTCGGCCCGCTCTCCGGGATGGGGAAGTCCGGCCTGCCGCGACACCGCCACCTCACCCGTCGCGGTGTCGCCCGGATCGCCCCCGACTTCCGCACCGACACGATCACCGGTGCGATCCAGTACTACGACGCCCAGGTCGACGACGCCCGTCTGGTGATGACCATCGCGCGCACCGCGGCCTCCCACGGCGCCCAGATCGCGACCCGGGTCCAGGTGACCGGGTTCCTGCGCGAGGGCGAGCGGGTCGTCGGGGTCCGGGCCCGCGACCTCGAGCACGACCAGGACCTGGTCATCCGGGCCAAGACCGTCGTCAACGCCGCCGGCGTGTGGACCGACGACATCCAGGACATGGTCGGCGGCCGCGGTGCCCTGCACGTCAAGGCCTCCAAGGGCATCCACCTGGTCGTCCCGCGCGACCGGATCCGCTCCGAGTCGGGTTTCATCGTCCGCACCGAGAAGTCGGTGCTCTTCGTGATCCCTTGGGGTCGCCACTGGATCATCGGCACCACCGACACCCCCTGGACCTACGACCTCGCTCACCCGGCAGCCTCCAAGACCGACATCGAGTACGTCCTCGAGCACGTCAACGCGATCCTGCGGGTGCCGCTCGACCTCGAAGACGTCGAAGGCGTGTACGCCGGGCTGCGCCCGCTCCTCACCGGCGAGTCCGACCAGACCGCGGGCCTGAGCCGGGAGCACACCGTCGTCACGCCGCTTCCGGGCCTGGTCCTGATCGCCGGCGGCAAGCTGACCACCTACCGGGTGATGGCCAAGGACGCGGTCGACGCCGCGGCTCATTCGCTCGGGACGACCACCAACATGACCCTGCGCGACTCGATCACCGACAAGGTGCGGCTGGTGGGCGCCGAGGGCTTCGAGACCCGCTCGAACCAGCGGGTCCTGCTGGCCCGACGATCCGGGCTCCACGTCGCCCGGATCGACCATCTCCTCGGTCGCCACGGTGGCCTCATCGACGATGTGCTCGACCTGATCCAGCAGCGGCGCCCGCTCGCCCTGCCGCTCGAGGGGGCCGAGGACTACCTGGCCGCCGAGGTCGTCTACGCCGTCAACAACGAGGGCGCCCGCCACCTCGACGACGTGCTCGAGCGCCGCACCAGGATCTCCATGGAGACCTTCGACCGCGGCGTCTCCGCCGCTCCCGGTGTTGCTCGGCTGATGGCCGAGGAGCTCGGCTGGGACGAGCAGCGCACCAAGGAGGAGGTCGACCACTACATGCGCCGCATCGAGGCCGAGCGCCGCTCCCAGCTCCAG
The DNA here is from genome assembly GCF_014360585.1 of Nocardioides sp. GTDB lineage: Bacteria > Actinomycetota > Actinomycetes > Propionibacteriales > Nocardioidaceae > Nocardioides. The sequence goes on along the minus strand of NZ_JACIXG010000043.1, from coordinate 23,753 downwards.
GTCACCGACGAGGACGCCGACCACGCGCGCCTGGAAGTGGAAGACCTCGTCTGACCCATCCAGGCCGGCCCAGACGACCTCATCGAGACGAGACGAACCCGCTCTCGTACGCCGCGATGACCGCCTGCACGCGATCGCGGACGCCGAGCTTGGCCAGGATGTTGCCGACGTGGGTCCTGACGGTCTCGACTCCGAGATGGATCTCGTCGGCGATCTCGGCGTTGGAGAGGCCGCCGGCCAGGAGGCGTAGCACCTCGGCCTCCCGGTTGGTGAGCCGAGCGCCGTCGAGCCCGCCTCCACCGGGCGCGCCGACGGCAGTGACCAGGGAGCGGATGGCGCCCGGAAACAGCAGCGAGTCACCCTCGTGGACGGTCCGGACGGCGTTGACGAAGTCCTGGGCCGACGCCCGCTTGAGCAGGAAGCCACGCGCCCCCGCCCGCAGGGCGTCGTACACGTAGTCGTCGTTCTCGAACGTGGTCACCACGACCACGGCGGGCGGCCGGTCGAGCTCGACGATGAGTCGGGTCGCGGCGATCCCGTCGACTCTCGGCATCCGCACGTCCATGAGCACCACGTCCGGGCGGAGACTGCGGACCAGCGCGTGCGCGGCCGCTCCGTCGTCGGCTTCTCCCACGACCGTGATGTCGGACGCGGACTCGAGGATCGCGCGGAGGCCGCTGCGTACCAGCGGCTCGTCGTCGACCAGAACGACGGTGATCACGAGTCGCCCCTCCGGGCCGTCAGCGGGATCCTGACGTCGAGACGGAACTCTCCGTCGACGACAGAGTGCTCCGCGGAACCGTCCAGCATGGCCACGCGTTCGGTGATCCCCGCCAGCCCCCGGCCTTGTTTCGACCGGGCGCGCGCAGGAGTGTTGGACAACCTGATGGCGAGCTCTTCCGATCCCGCCGAGACGGTGAGCGCGGCGGTGCGGTCCGTCGAGTGCTTCATCGCGTTGGTCAGCCCCTCCTGGATGATCCGATAGGCCTCACGGCTGATGACCGCCGGCAACGTGGTCAGGTCGCCGTCGGTGGTCGCACTGACGTCGAGCCCGGCCGCCCGGACAGAGGTGATGAGCGGCTCGAGCGCGCGCAGGTCCGGTGCCGGCGTACGGTCGGAACGTCCGTTCTCGCGCAACAGGCCCAAGGCGTGGTCGAGGTCGTCGGCAGCGGAACGTGACGCCTGTTCGATGGCCCCCAGAGCATTGACGGCGAAGTCGCGGTCCCGGTCGATGACGAGCGCAGCCGCGCTTGCCTGGACGGTGATCAGCGACAGGGCGTGCCCGATGCTGTCGTGGATCTCGCGGGCCAGCCGGTTGCGCTCCGCCAGACGCGCCGTCTCCGACTCCAGCCGGGCGATCCGCTCGTCGTACGACGGTCCGAGCAGGCCCGGTGCGACCAGCCCCAGCGCGTAGCCCAGGCCCGAGGCCAGGACGAAGGCGGTCACGATAGCGATAAGGCCGAGCGCTCCGAAGCCTGCGCCGATCGCCCCGGCGACGAGAACCACAATGACGGCGCCGGACAGCAGGTGCAGCACGAACCACACCAGCGTGCGCCGACGATCCGGCCAGGTGTGCGCTGGCCCCGGCAGGCCCCCTGGGAAGTCCGTCTCGAGCAGTGTCTGGGCAGCGGTCGCCTCGATCTGGCGAACCCCGGGGATGAGGCCGAGACAGGCGATGGAGACGGCCGGGATCAGCGTGGCGAGGACGACCGTGATGGCCAGCGGGACCTCGTTGCTCTGGGTGATCAGGACGACGACGGTGAAGTCGAGGATCATGAAGGCCAGCGCCACGCCGGCGCCGAGCAGCACGAAGACCATCCGCAGATAGGTCACCGCCGAGGTCAGCATGCAGCCATCCTTTCAACAAGCCACACCCCGGCAGATCACCCGCGCGGGGGAGGCGGTCCACCTACGAGGGTGATCTGGCCCGACGGGGTTGGCCAAGACGCTGGATCCATGACATCGACACCAACGCCAACACCGCCCCGTACGTCCGAAGCGGCCACAGCAGCGCCGCGAACCTCCGCTGTCGAGATCGCCACCGCGCTCTGGAGCGTCCTAGCCGTCGTCGTCGGCGCATGGATCCTCGTCGAGCCCAGCTGGTATCCGCTCGGCAGCAACGATCCGAGTGCCGGGTTCTCCCTGCTCGCAGACGTGCCGACCCGAGCTGTCGGCCTGATCGCCGTGATGCTGGGGGTGGTGGGTATCGGCGCCGCCCTGACGATGTCGGCCCGGCTCCCCTCCGCGCGGATGGGGTACGGCCTCGTCGCCATCGGCGCCCTCGAGACCCTGGTCTTCACCGCGATCGTGCCCGACATCCGCCTGCTCATCCTGATGGGCTACGTGTGTGCGCTTGCCGGCCCGGTGCTCGTGTTCGGCATCCTGATCGCCGGCGCCCGGGGGAATCGTCGCAACCTGGTCGTCATCACCGTTGCCGCGGCAGCCATCGCGACCGGCCTGGTCGTCTTCGGTGCCAACGCGGACTCCTTCAGCCACATGACCGACGAGCTGGCCGGCGGCTTCGCCGAGGCAGGGCCCGCCATGCTGTTCGTCGGGGGCGCCTTCATCGGCGGCGCGCTGTGGCTTGCCAGCACGGTGCGCCACCTCCGTCGGCTGCGTGAGCAGTGCGTGGGCTGCGGCCATCCGGCGCGCGGCCTCGCCGGCAACGTGGCCACCTGGGGTCGCTGGGTCACGATCGGTGCCGCGCTGTGTCCGCTGCCCTATGTCCTGCTCCGGATGACCTGGATGACGCCGTGGCCGGTGTCGATGGAGGCGGCCGTGCTCGAAGCCGACCCCGGGCTGCGGGTCTTCGGGTTGAGCCTCGGGTTCGCCGCGCTCGCGGGAAGTGTTCTGACGCTCGGCCTCATCAGCCGCTGGGGCGAGGTCTTCCCCCGCTGGATCCCTGTGCTGCGCGGTCGCAGCGTGCCGGCGGGGCCTGCTGCTGCCGCGGCGCTCGTCGTGGCAGGGGCCATCACGCTGGCAGGACGTTCGGTCCTTCAGCCCGTTGCCGCGGGTGATGGCGGCATCGCCGTGCTGGGCGACGTAACGCTGCTGCTCGTTCCCTTCCCGATCTGGGGGCCGCTGCTCGGCGCGGCGGCGATCGCCTACTTCCTTCGTCGACGCACCCAGTGCCGGCGATGCGCTGATTCCTGACAGCGCGCCCGCCTGGTCCACAGATCGCGTCTGATCTGGACCAGGTGGGCGAATTGTCGTGGCGGAGCAAGCAGTTGACGTAGCACTCTGATCGCATGTTCCCTTCGGCAGGCGCAGGCCACCGCCTGGTCGCAGATCCCCCCGCGCCGCTGGCCACCGACGACTTCTTCCTCGCGCCGCTCCAGCCGGACCTGCTCGATCTGGACACCGAGGCCTACCTGGCCAGCCCCGACGTGATCCGCGACCACAGCTACGGCAGGTGGCCGGTGGCGGGATTCCGCAGCGACGACAACCTGCCGCTGGTGATCCGGCACTGGTCCGACCACCAGGCCAGACGCGCCTTCACCTACCTCTTCCTGGACCCCGCGGGCACCTCCTCGCTCGGCTGCCTCTACGTACAGCCCCTGTTCCCCTACCTCGAGGCGATGGGCGCCGACGCCCAGACGCTGTTGAGGTACGCAGGGGGAGCAACGGCCCGGGTGAGCTACTGGCTCCGCCAGGACCGGGAGCCCGGGCTCACCGAGTCGGTCTCCGAGCGGCTCGACGAGTGGCTGCGTACGCAATGGCCGTTGGACGCCTATCTCTACCGGGTCGCGCCCGCGGAGGAGCGCACCGTGCACGCCCTCGACCGGCTGCCCCTGGACCGCGTCGACATCGACCTTCCCGCCGAGCGCTACAACTATCTGTGGTGGGCCGCGATGTTCGCATCGTGAGTTAGTGGGACTCGTGTCTGGCTTCCGAGACGCCGGTCACATACTCTCGGTACATGAGCGCATCGAACCCGACCCCTTCCGGCGGCCCGATCGTCGAGGGCCCGCTCGATCCCGAGCACGACGCCACGGCGTCCCTGGCCCTCGAGCCTGACTACGTCGCCCGCCTGACCGAGCGCGTCGTGGCGACCACCGGGGAGACCCGCGAGGTCATCAGCCCGCTCAATGGGGCGCCGCTGGCGCACATCCCGCAGTCGAGCGATGACGACGTCGCCGCGGCCTTCGCCAAGGCGCGGATCGCGCAGGAGAAGTGGGCCGCGACCCCGGTCGCGGAGCGCGAGCGCATCCTGATCAAGCTTCACGACCTCGTCCTCGACCGGCAGGACGAGATCCTCGACCTGATCGTGCTGGAGTCGGGCAAGGCCCGCAAGCACGCTTTCGACGAGCCGCTGCACATCGCGCTGACCGCCCGCTACTACGGGCGCAAGAGCAGCAAGATCCTCGACACCGAGCGCAAGCTCGGCGTCATCCCGGTGCTCACCCGGGTCGACCTCAACCACGTCCCCAAGGGCGTCGTCGGCATCATCAGCCCGTGGAACTACCCGTTCACGATGGCGCTGTGCGACGGCATCGCCGCGATCGCCGCCGGCAACGCGGTGGTCATCAAGCCCGACTCGCAGACCATGCTGAGCGCGCTCCTCGGCGCCGAGCTGCTGGCCGAGGCGGGGCTCCCGGAGAACCTGTGGACCGTCGTGGCCGGCCCGGGCTCGAAGGTCGGCACCAGCATCATCCAGCGCGCCGACTACGTCTGCTTCACCGGCTCGACCAACACCGGCAAGATCGTCGCCAAGCAGGCCGCCGAGCGGCTGATCGGCGCCAGCCTGGAGCTCGGCGGGAAGAACCCGATGCTGGTGCTCCGCGACGCCGACATCGAGAAGGCGGCAGAGGGCGCCACCCGTGCGGTCTTCTCCAACTCCGGCCAGCTGTGCGTGAGCGTCGAGCGGCTCTTCGTCGACGACAAGGTCTACGACCGGTTCGTGGAGCGCTTCGTCGCGCGCACCCAGGCGATGACCCTCGGCGCCACCCTCGGGTGGGAGAACGACATGGGCACCATGATCTCGCAGGCCCAAGTCGACACTGCCACCGCTCACGTCGAGGACGCCGTCTCCAAGGGCGCCCGCGTGCTCGCCGGCGGCAAGGCCCGCCCCGACCTGGCGCCGTTCTTCTTCGAGCCGACCATCCTCGAGGGCGTCACCCCGGAGATGACCTGCTTCGGCAACGAGACCTTCGGCCCGGTCGTCTCCCTCTACCGCTTCCACAGCGAGGAGGAGGCGATCGAGCGCGCCAACGACGGCGAGTACGGCCTCAACGGCTCGATCTACAGCCGCGACACCGCCCGCGCCCGGCGCATCGCCCGCCAGATCAAGTGCGGCACGATCAACATCAACGAGGCGTTCGGCGCCACCTTCGCGAGCATCGACGCCCCGATGGGCGGCATGCGCGAGTCCGGCCAGGGCCGTCGTCAGGGCGTCGAGGGCATCCTGCGCTACACCGAGACCCAGTCGGTCGCCTCCCAGGCGATCCTCCGCTTCGCCCCGCAGTTCGGGATGAGCGACCAGGCCTACGCCAAGTTCATGACCGCATCGCTGCGGGTGCTGAAGTCGCTGGGCCGGGCATGAGCGGGAGTCACTACGACGTACTCGTCATCGGGTCGGGCTTCGGCGGCTCGGTCAGCGCGCTGCGCCTGACCGAGAAGGGCTATTCCGTCGGGGTGATCGAGGCCGGTCGCCGGTTCAGCGACGACGAGTTGCCCAACACCTCCTTCGACCTGCGCAAATACCTCTGGGCGCCGGCGATCGGCTGCTACGGGATCCAGCGCATCGACATGGTCAAGGACGCCGTGATCATGGCCGGCGCCGGGGTCGGCGGCGGCTCGCTGGTCTACGCCAACACCCTCTACGAGCCCCTCGACCCGTTCTACGAGGACCCTTCCTGGAGTCACATCACCGACTGGAAGGACGAGCTCGCTCCCTACTACGAGCAGGCCAAGCGGATGCTCGGCGTCACCCTCTACCCGCACCTGACCCCGGCCGACGAGGTCATGCAGAAGGTCGCGGCCGAGGCCGGACGCGGTGACACCTTCCACAAGGCCCCCGTCGGCGTCTTCTTCGGCGGGCCGAGCCACGTGCCCGGGCAGGAGGTGCCCGACCCCTACTTCGGCGGGGAGGGCCCCGACCGGCGTGCGTGCACCAACTGCGGCGAGTGCATGACCGGCTGCCGCCACAACGCGAAGAACACCCTGGTCAAGAACTACCTCTACCTGGCCGAGAAGAACGGCGCCGAGGTGCACCCGATGACCACGGTGACCCGCGTCTACCCGGCCAAGACCGGAAGCGGGTACGTCGTCGAGACCCGCTCCACGAAGGCCAAGCTGGGCATCGGTCGAACGAAGCGGTTCACCGCCGACCAGGTGATCTTCTCGGCGGCCTCGCTCGGCACCCAGAAGCTGCTCCACAAGCTCAAGCGCACCGGCGATCTCTCGCAGATCTCCGACCGTCTCGGCGAGCTGACCCGGACCAACTCCGAGTCGATCCTCGGCGCGATCGCTCCGGACACGGACATCGACTACAGCGAGGGCGTGGCGATCACCTCCTCGTGGCACCCCGACGAGCACACCCACATCGAGCCGGTCCGCTACGGCCACGGCAGCAACGCGATCGCGGCGATGCAGACGGTGCTCACCGAGGGTGGTCCCCGACGGTTCCGCCGGTGGCTCAAGGAGATGTGGCTGCAGCGGCGGTCGCTGCGTACGTTCTACGACTTCAAGCACTGGTCCGAGCGCACCGTCATCGCGCTGGTCATGCAGGCGCTGGACAACTCGATCACGACGTTCCCGAAGCGGACGATCTTCGGGTGGCGGATGTCGTCGAAGCAGGGCCACGGCAAGCCCAACCCGACCTGGATCCCCGCCGGCCTGGACGCCGTGCGGAAGATGGCCGGGGTGATGAGCTCGGGCGAGAAGCCGGGCTATGCCGGTGGCACCATCGGGGAGCCATTCAACAAGCCGATGACCGCCCACTTCATCGGCGGCTGCACCATCGGCGACTCGGCGGCCACCGGTGTGATCGACCCCTACCAGCGGCTCTACGGCCACGACGGACTGCACGTCGTGGACGGCTCCGCGATCTCCGCCAACCTTGGCGTGAACCCGTCGCTGACGATCACCGCGCAGGCCGAGCGGGCGATGTCGTTCTGGCCCAACAAGGACCAGGCCGACCCGCGCCCGGCTCTGGGTGCCGGCTACGCGCGGATCCAGCCGGTCCGGCCGGTCACGCCCGCCGTGCCGGCGACGGCACCGGCTGCTCTCCAGCTGCCCATTGTTGAGGTTCGGTGACTGAGCTGTTGCGATGGTGACACGGACCGTAGCGCCGGAATTTTCTGACAGGAAGTTTCTGATTGGCCCGTAACCACGGTTTAGAGAGTTCGTTGGAGTGATCAGACCCGGGATTGCTCCCTCCCTAATACATGCCGGGTCTTACGTCCGGGCCTTTCTTGTCTCGGGCAATCAGGGCCCGGCCACCTCCCTCCCCGGCCGGGCCCTGGTGCGTTTTGCTGCGGTCGCGGCGCCCGGTCGCTAGGCTCCTGCGGGTGCTGGAGGGCTTTTGGGCGGGCGAGCGACGCAACCAGGAGTATGACCGGAGGGGCACCCGTGCCCGGGTCCTCTGGATCCTCGCGCTCGTCGTGCTCGTGGTCATCGTGGTCGAGATCGTCGGGCAACCGGTGTCGCGGATGCTGATGGATCGACGCATCGAGGAGATGGTCCACGGCCAGGCGGTCGACCAGGGGCTCAGGGATCCGCGTGTCCTCGAGATCCGCCATGAAGGCCTCGGGCGGTTCGGGCACTGCGACCACACCGTCCACGACAACGACGAAGGCCTTGCGTTGGTCTGGTGGTCGGGCGTGACCGATGACGGTGATCGAGAGGTCCACCTCGACACGGTTTCCACCGAGGGGCGGTGGCCGCTCGCGACGTGGCAGACGCGCACCTCCCATCGTGATGTGCTCGAGAGGATGCCGGAGTACGCCGACCCGGACGCAGAGATCGGACTCTGCTGAGCAGGGCCGTACGGAAACGCCTGGCCGGGCGGTCACGCTGGCCCCGCGGCGTACGGGCTCACGCCGAGTCGGCGTATCGCCAAGACCCTCGTTAGGATTCGTCCATGACGCAGGCTCCTGGGGCGGAAGAGCACGATCTGGTTCTCGTGGTGGACTTCGGCGCGCAGTATGCGCAGCTGATCGCCCGCCGAGTGCGTGAGGCGCGGGTCTACTCCGAGATCGTGCCGCACTCGATGCCGGTCGCCGACATGCTCGCCAAGAACCCGAAGGCGATCATCCTCTCCGGCGGCCCCTCGAGCGTGTACGCCGACGAAGCCCCTGGGATCGACAACAGCCTGTTCACCGCGGGCACCCCGGTCTTCGGGATGTGCTACGGCTTCCAGCTGATGGCGCAGGGCCTGGGTGGGACGGTCGACGACAACGGCGCGCGGGAGTACGGACGCACCCCGGTCACCGTCGGTGTCCCCGGCACGCTCCTCAAGGACATCCCGCCGGCCCACAACGTGTGGATGTCGCACGGCGACTCCGTCTCCGAGGCGCCCGAGGGCTTCACGGTGCTCGCGAGCACCGCCGACACTCCGGTGGCGGCCTTCGAGAACGTCGAGAAGCAGCTGGCCGGCGTCCAGTGGCACCCGGAGGTGCTCCACTCCGAGCACGGCCAGAAGGTTCTCGAGCACTTCCTGTGGGAGATCGCCGGCGCGCGACCCACCTGGACCATCGGCAACATCGCCGAGGAGCAGATCGAGCGGGTCCGCGAGCAGATCGGCGACCACCGCGCGATCTGCGCGCTCTCCGGCGGCGTCGACTCTGCTGTCGCCGCAGCCATCGTCGCCCGAGCCATCGGCGACCGACTGACCTGCGTCTACGTCGACCACGGCCTGATGCGCAAGAACGAGTCGGTCGCGATCGAGAAGGCCTTCCGGGACTCGACCGGCGCCGAGCTGAAGATCGTCGACGCCGAGAAGGAGTTCCTCGACGCGCTCGCCGGGGTCACCGACCCGGAGGAGAAGCGCAAGATCATCGGGCGCGAGTTCATCCGCTGCTTCGAGCGCGCCGAGGTCGAGATCCTCGGCGACAGTGACGAGAAGGTCGCCTTCCTCGTCCAGGGCACGCTCTACCCGGACGTCGTCGAGTCCGGCGGCGGCGCCGGCACCTCCAACATCAAGTCCCACCACAACGTCGGCGGGCTCCCCGAGGACCTCGAGTTCGAGCTGGTCGAGCCGCTGCGTGAGCTCTTCAAGGACGAGGTGCGCGCCGTCGGCTCCCAGCTCGGCCTGCCCGACGAGATCGTCCAGCGCCAGCCCTTCCCGGGCCCCGGCCTGGGCATCCGCATCATCGGCGAGGTCACCAAGGAGCGCCTCGACATCCTCCGCGAGGCCGACGCCATCGCCCGCGAGGAGATGACGAAGGCCGGCCTCGACCGCGACATCTGGCAGATGCCGGTCGTGCTCCTCGCTGACGTCCGCTCGGTCGGCGTCCAGGGCGACGGTCGCACCTACGGCCACCCGGTCGTGCTCCGACCGGTCACCTCCGAGGACGCGATGACCGCCGACTGGGCCCGGCTGCCCTACGACGTCATGGAGCGCATCTCCACCCGGATCACCAACGAGGTGAGCGAGATCAACCGGGTCACCGTCGACATCACCTCGAAGCCGCCGGGCACCATCGAGTGGGAATGATTCGGTAGCAGGTCTCGGCCGTGGACAATGTCGTCCATGACTGAGCCGGACCTCGCCCAGCGACTCCTCGACGCACATGTCGCCCACGAGCTGGCGGCACTGCGCGGCGTACGCTTCCTCGATCTCGTCACCGGCGAGATCGACTTCGCGCTGCGCGCTGCCAGCGACCTGACCCTCGACCAGGTGATGCACCGCGACCTGATCAAGGAGGTCGCGCTGAAGTACGTCAGCACCTTCCGGTTGCCGGGCGCGATCCCGGAGGTCGCCGGTGCGATCGCGACCCGGTTGAAGGCCCATCCCGCAAACGAGACGCCGCTGGGTGAGGTGGTGAGCAGGCCGCGGGTCGCGGAGCTGGTCGAGGCCCTCGTCGAGATGCGTACGCTGCGCCAGCAGATCCTGCGCAGCCTGGCCGACAACTCCGGGATCCAGGCCGGCGTCGGCACCCTGGTGCGCGGCAGCGCGAAGGGCGCCGTCGACACCGGCCGCAGGCTCGCCGACAACCTTCCGGGCGGCTCCCTCGGCTTCTCGATCGCCGAACGCGTCGCCGGTCGGATGGCGAACACGGTGAAGGGCACCCCGGTCGGGGCGGCCGTCGACCAGAGCGCCCGCGAGCTCGCGGAGCGCGGCACCGGAGCGCTGCTCGGCTACCTCACCGACACCGCCGCGAGCTCGGTCACCGACGAGGAGGTGCACGACGCTCTGCTGGAGGTCTGGGACGCGCTCTCGACCCGCCCGGTGCGTGAGCTCGCCGACCTGATCGACGACGAGCAGCTGGTCGCGGTCTTCGTCGGTCTCTACCAGGTCTGGCTCGACGTCCGGGACTCCGATTATCTGCAGGCCCTGGTCGACACGGGTGTCGACTTCTTCTTCGACACCTATGGGAGCTTCACCCTCGACCGGCTCCTCGAGGAGTGGGGCCTGGACCGCGACGACCTCGTCGAGGAGGCCCTCCGCTTCGGTCCGCCGGTCATCGAGGCGCTCGCCGAGGCGGGTGTTCTCGAGCAGCTGGTCCGCCGCCGGCTGTCGAGCTTCTACGACTCTCCGGAGGCTCAGACCCTCCTGACGTGAGGCCGTGTGTCCTGCCGCCCGGATGGGTACCGGAACCGCTGCACAGTAGATCAGGCAGGAGGCACGACATGGCCGAGACGATCGTCGACGACAGGCTCTGGGAGAACTTCCACCGCGCGGTGAACATGACCTCGCGGGACCTGCGGCAGTGGCTCGCGGTGCAGGGTGCGGGGGAGACGACCGAGACCGAACCGGACCGTGCGGGTAGCGAGCTCGGTCACCGGGTGGCCGACATCCTGGGCAAGCGCCGCTCTGATGTCACCCCCGACGACGTCGACGTCATGCAGCGGGTCGTCGACAAGGTCACCGACCTGCGCGGCGGAGACACCGGCCAGTGGGAGCCGACCGCGGGTGACGCACAGTGGCGGCGCCGGCTGATGAACGTCGGTCACGACCCGCTCGTCCCGTGAGCGTCGCGTGAGCGCCGCGGAGTGGGTGCCGGAGTCGCCGACGCTCGCCGATCTGCGCAGCGCCGTCCAGGAGTGCCGCGGCTGCGAGCTCTACCGCGACGCCACCCAGGGCGTGATGGGGGAGGGCCCTACGCCGGCTCCGCTGATGCTTCTCGGTGAGCAGCCCGGCGACCGGGAGGACCGCGAGGGCGAGCCGTTCGTCGGTCCGGCGGGCGGCATCCTCCACGAGGCGCTGGCTGAGGCCGGGATCGAGCCGGAGGCGACGTACACGACGAATGTCGTCAAGCACTTCCGCCATCGGCTCTCGGGCAAGCGCCGCATCCACCAGTCGCCCACCAGCAAGCAGGTCGGCGCCTGCGCGCCGTGGCTGGCGGCGGAGCTGGATCTGGTACGCCCCGCCGGGGTGGTCCTGCTCGGCGGCACCGCCGGCAAGGCGCTGTACGGCTCGTCGTTCCGCGTCGGCGAATCACGTGGCCACCTCATCGACTGGCCCGAGGCCATCGCCACGCCGACCCTCGACCCGTGGGTCCTCGCCACGACCCACCCCTCCGCCGTCCTCCGCGCGGAGGACGAGAGGCAGGCGACGTACGACGGTCTGGTCGCCGATCTGAAGGTCGCTGCGGCCGCGCTGAAGAAAAAGACGAAGAAGTGACGGAGGCGATGTCGAGATCCCTGGTGCACGCTCGACGCGTGGGTAAGAGCAACACCACCCACCTCTGAGGAGATCGAGATGAGCACCAACGCACAACGAGCCGGCTGGGTCATCACCGTGCTGGTCACCCTGTTTCTTGCCTTCGACATCGTCATCCACCTGCTCCGCGTCGAGTCCGTCATGGACTTCAACGACAAGATCGGGGCACCGGGCTGGTTCCCGGTCGTCTGTGGCGCCGTCCTCGGCCTGTCGCTGATCGCCTACCACTTCCCGGCCGCCCGGGCGATGGGGACGATCCTGATCACCGCCTACCTGGGCGGTGCGGTCACCGTGAACCTGGTCTTCGAGCAGCCGGCCTTCAACACCGTCTTCGCGATCGCCACCGCCGTCCTCGTCTGGGCCGGCGCCTGGCCGCGCGACGAGCGACTGCGCGGTCTGATCACCGCGTGATCTGGCGTGACATGGAGGCGGTGGTACGCCGCCACCGACTCGCAGCAGCAGAGCGCGAGGCGACCGAGAATGTCGGTGGTCCGGATTACTGTTCCTGTGCGTGAGATGGAGCTACCCGACGATGACGGACGGCACGAGTGTGCCGTTCCGTCCGTCGGAGCGCCCACAGATCTCAGCATGGATGCGCGCACACATCCTCGAGCGGCACCAAGCGACTTCTGAGTCTGAACGGGAGTGGCCGAAGAAGTCGAAGTTTCCCGCGGAATGGAGCGCAGATCAGATCATCGCTGCGGTAGATCTGGCGCTTGCCGACCCGGACCGCTCGCCGATGCGTCTCGGCGACAAGATTCGCTTCGAGCGGGTCGTCGACGGTCAACTCGTCCGGGTGCAGGTGCGGAGCGACAAGGAACCGCCCGAGATCTGGAACGCCTATCCGGTGGACAGCGAGGGCTAGCATGGTAGTCATGAACATCGAGGACTTCGCCTATGGCGTGCTGATGGAGGCGTTGCCGTCCATCCCCGCCGATGTGCTCGAAGTCATTGCGGACGACATCGACGCAGGTGAATACCTGACGTCCTTGATCGAGCTGATCGAGCGAGCGCCGGAGACCGTATCTGTAGCGGTCGTCGATGCCTTGGAAGGCCATCTCGAGACCCTTCCTGAAGGACCTCACCGCCGGGTCGGCGCCGATGCGGTGGCTCGACTCCGGCACCTCAAGACCGCCTGACGTTCCGGCGATCGCCCATGCCTAGTGGCGGAGGCGAGTGAAGGCGCCGAGGACAGTGCGCTCAGAGAGCACGAGGTAGTCCTGTAGCTCGGTGGCAGCTGCGGGTCCGCCCTGCTCGAGGAAGGTCTCGAGCAGGGCACGGTTGCGGGTGACGAACGGAGCGTGCAGGGCCTCGGGGTTGTCGATCTCGAGGAACGCGAGCCTCAGCTCGGCGGCGATGTCGCGGAACAGGCGCTCCAGCCGCGGGCTGTCGGCGAGGGCGACGATGGCGTCGTGGAAGGCCATGTTGGCGGTGCCGAGCGTGCGCCAGTCGCGCGCCTCGAGGCTGGTCTCGCCCTGCTCCACCGCTGCGCGCATCGCCGAAACCGCGGGGTGGAGCGGGGAGCCCGCGGCCAGTGCGGCAGGCTCGACGTAGCGCCGGGCCCGATAGATGTCGACGACGTCGGCCACGGTGGGCGAGGCGACCGAGACACCGCGGTTGGGTACGTGCTCGACCAGTCCCTGCTCGGACAGGACACGGAACGCTTCACGAAGCGTGTTGCGCGAGACCCCGAGCTTCTCGGCGAGGGAGATCTCCGACAACCGGGTGCCGGGTGCGAACTCGCCGTCGATGATCCGTCGGCGCAGGACGTTCGTCAGGGTGTCGTCGACGTCGGTCATGTCCGCATCCTAGGGGAATCGCATCCGTGAACAATCGAAACATCATTTTAACGATCGCCGCTATTATTGTTGAACAACTTGTGCCATCTTGTACTACACATCGAAATGTGGTGTCAGCCACATAGCCCGCTGATGGCAGGAGTCCCCCATGCCCGAGACAACCAGCGCCGAGCGCGCGAAGAGTTTCGCCAGTTCCCGCAGAGGCCCGATCCTCGGCGCCATCTTCCTGATGGCCACCTCGGCCATCGGCCCCGGTTTCATCACCCAGACCGCGACCTTCACCGCGCAGCTCGGCGCGGCGTTCGCCTTCGCGATCCTCGTCTCGATCCTGATCGACTTCGCGCTGCAGATGAACGTCTGGCGCCTGATCACAGTCTCCGGCAAGCGCGCCGGCGACCTGGCGAACGAAGCGTTGCCGTTCTCCGGGCACCTTCTCGCGACGCTGATCGTGATCGGCGGACTGGCGTTCAACATCGGCAACATCGCGGGGGCGGGTCTCGGCCTGAACGCGCTGCTGGGCCTCGAGCCGAAGGTCGGCGGACTGCTCTCGGCCCTGCTCGCGATCGGGATCTTCCTCTACAAGCGAGCCGGTCGGGCCGTGGACATCGTCGTGCTCGTGCTCGGGACGACGATGATCGCGCTCACGCTCTTCGTCGCGTTCGCGTCACAGCCTCCTGTCGGCGACGCGCTGCGCCAGACCTTCGTCCCCGACACGCTCAACTTCGCGACGATCACCACCATCGTCGGCGGCACCGTCGGTGGCTACATCACCTACGCGGGCGCCCACCGCTACCTCGACTCGGGCAAGGTCGGCCCCGAGCACGTGCCGGCCGTGCACCGCGCCTCGATGAGCGGCATCCTCGTCACGGGGATCATGCGCTACGTACTGTTCCTCGCGATCCTCGGCGTCGTGGCCTCCGGTGTCACCCTCGACCTCTCGAGCCAGGCCGCCAACCCGGCCGGACAGGCGTTCGGGGCCGTGCTCGGCGACGCGGGCATCCGCATCTTCGGCGCGATCTTCTGGGCCGCCGCGATCACCTCGGTCATCGGTGCCGCCTACACCTCGGCCACCTTCATCTCGACCTTCTCGAAGAAGCTGGGAGCGGGGTGGCCGCTGCAGATCGCGACGGTCGCCTTCATCCTGGTCTCCCTCGTCCTCTACCTGCTGATCGGCGCTGCGCCCGCGGCTATCCTGGTCTTCGTCGGCGGCTTCAACGGCCTGATCCTGCCCATCGGCATGACGATCTTCATGTACATCGGCTGGTTCCGTCAGCGTGACGTCCTGAACGGCTACCACTACCCGCGGTGGCTGCTGGTCGTGGGCACGCTCGCGACCCTGCTCACCTGGTACATGGGCATCGTCTCGGTGCGCCCGATCTTCGCCTTCATCGGTATTGGAGTGTGAGCACTGTGACAACGAACCCTGCGGCAACCATCGACCTGAACTCCGACCTCGGCGAGAACGCGCCCGACCGGGTGGTCGGCGACGACGCGGCCATGCTCGCGATCGTCTCGAGCGCCAACGTCGCCTGCGGCTTCCACGCCGGCACCCCGGAAGGGATCCGTACGACGCTCGCCGATGCCGTCGCCAACGGCGTCACGATCGGGGCGCACCCCGGCTACCGCGACTACGAGGGCTTCGGCCGTCGCAACATGGACATCGACTCGGCGACCCTGCAGGCACACGTCGAGTACCAGCTCGGCGCCCTGCTGGGCCTCACCTCGGCGGTCGGCGGCTCCGTCCGCTACGTGAAGCCGCACGGCGCCCTCTACAACACGATCGCCCGCGACGAGCGGCAGGCGCGGGACGTCGTCGCCGCGGTCAAGGCCATCGACCCGTCCCTCGTGCTGCTCGGGCTCGCGGGCGGCGTCGTGCTCGAGGTGGCCGAGAGCGCCGGGCTCGCCACGGCGGCCGAGGCTTTCGCGGACCGCGCCTACACACCCGGCGGCGAGCTGGTCTCGCGCGCCGAGCCCGGCGCGGTGCTGCACGACGCCGACGCCGTCGCGGCCCGCATGCTCCGGCTCGCCCGCGAGGGTGTGGTCGAGGCGATCGACGGCACCGACGTCGCCGTACGCGCCGACTCGATCTGCGTCCACGGTGACAGCCACGGCGCGATCCGGATGGCCGCGGCGACCCGGGCACTGCTCGAGGCCGAGGGCGTCGTGATCGCCCCGTTCGCCGGGCCCGCGGGACCGGCGGCATGACCGACGTACGGGATTCGGAGTATCTGGCGTGAGGCGTGTGCTCGACGCATCGGATCAGGCGCTGCTGGTCGAGGAGGACGACCTCGAGGGCGCGATGCGGCTGCACGCCGCGCTCGCGGCCGCGCCGCCGCTCGGCGTCGTCGAGCTGGTGCCGGCCGCCCGGACGGTGCTGGTCCGGTTCGATCCGACGCTGGTCGACGAGGCGACCCTCGCCAAGGAGCTGTCCCGCGTCGAACCCGTCCACGGCGGTCTGCCGACGGCGGGCTCGGTGACGATCGGCGTGCACTACGACGGGCAGGATCTCGACGAGGTCGCCGAGCTGCTGGGGGTCAGTGCCGAGCAGGTCGCCGCGCGTCACGCGGCCGCGACCTGGCGGGTGGCCTTCACCGGGTACGCACCGGGCTTCGGCTATCTCGTCGGCGACGACCCGCTGTTCGACGTGCCGCGACGCTCCTCGCCGCGCACCCGGATCCCCGCCGGCTCCGTCGGGCTGGCGGGAACGTTCTCGGGCGTCTACCCCCGCGAGAGCCCTGGCGGCTGGCAGCTGATCGGGCGTGCGGACGCGCCGATGTGGGACCTGCACCGGGACCCGCCGGCGCTGCTCGCGCCGGGGATGACCGTGCGGTTCGAGCGGCTCGAGCGGGATTCGGTCTCGCTGGCCGGCGCCGGAACCGACCGTGTTGGTCTCGACACCGCTCGCTTCGCTCGCGGGCTCGACCAGCAGTTCGCTGGTCGAGCCGACGGAGCCGCTAGGCGGAGTCGTGTCGAGACCGACACAGCCGCCTTCGCGGTCGAGGTCGTACGCCCCGGCCTGCAGCTGGTGCTGGAGGACCTCGGCCGCCCCGGCCATGCCGCGCTCGGCGTCTCCGCGTCGGGCACAGCAGACCGCCGCGCCCTGCGGGCCGCGAACCGCGCCGTGGGCAACGCTCCTGGAACGGCAGGTTTCGAGCTCGCCGGCGGTGGCGCGGTCCTGCGCTTCACCGGCCCCGCGGTCGTGGCGGTCGCGGGCGCGCCCGCCGAGACGACGATCGTACGCAGCGACGGCCCGCCGCTCCCGGTCGAGCACGGCGCCCCCACCGCGCTCGAGGACGGCGAGGAGCTGCGCCTCGGCTCGGTGAGCATCGGCCTGCGGTCCGTGATCGCGGTCCGGGGCGGTCTCGATCTTCCGCCGGCGCTCGGCAGCCTCTCGAGCGACACGCTCGCGGGCCTCGGCCCCGGTGACCTCGGCGGCCGGCCGCTGCGCGCGGGGGACGTCGTGCCGCTGCACGGCCCCGCGGCCGCGCCCCATGCGGTGGATCCGGACCCCGCTCCCGCCGAGCTGCTGCCCGCTCCCGGCGACACGGTCGAGCTGCGGATCGTGCTCGGCCCGCGCGAGAACTGGTTCACCCCGGCCGGCGTACGCACTCTCGTCGAGCAGGAATGGACCGTCACGCCGCGCTCGGACCGCGTGGGCGTACGTCTCGAAGGCGCCGACCCGCTCGAACGGGACGTCGCCGGCGAGCTGCCGAGCGAGGGGGCGGTGACCGGCGCGATCCAGGTGCCGCCCGACGGACAGCCCGTGCTGTTCCTTCCGGACCACCCGCTCACCGGCGGCTATCCGATCATCGGCGCGGTCGTCGACCGCGACCTGGACCTGGCCGGGCAGCTGCCGCCCGGGGTCCGTATCCGCTTCCGTCCGGTCGCGCCAACTGTGCCGATTGTGCCCATTGGGTCGACCGCCGAGATCCGAGGAGACTGACATGCGCAGGGTGCTCATCGCCAACAGGGGAGAGATCGCCGTCCGCGTCGTGCGGGCGGTCGCCGAGGCCGGCCTCGTGTCGGTCGCCGTATATGCCGACCAGGACGCCGACGCGCTGCACGTGCGGCTTGCCGACGAGGCCTACGTGCTCGGCGGGTCCACCGCCGCCGAGTCCTACCTCAGCATCGAGTGGTTGATGGCCGCGGCGCAGGCGTCCGGAGCCGATGCGGTGCATCCCGGCTACGGGTTCCTGTCGGAGAGCGCCGAGTTCGCGCGCGCCGTCGAGGCCGCCGGGCTGATCTGGATCGGGCCGAGTCCTGAGAGCATCGACAGCCTCGGCGACAAGATCACCGCGCGCAGGATCGCGCAGAGCGTGGGTGCTCCGCTGGTGGCCGGCACCGACCGGCCGCTGCAGTCGGCCGACGAAGCGGTCGCGTTCGCGCGCGAGCACGGGCTTCCCATCGCGATCAAGGCCGCCTTCGGCGGTGGTGGGCGCGGGCTGAAGGTCGCCCGCGAGCTCGACGACGTCGCCGATGCCTTCGACTCCGCCTCGCGTGAGGCGCAGGCCGCGTTCGGTCGGGGCGAGTGCTTCGTGGAGCGGTTCCTGGAGCGTCCCCGGCACATCGAGGCGCAGGTGCTCGGCGACGGCACCGGCAACGTCGTGGTCGTCGGCGACCGGGACTGCTCGCTGCAGCGCCGCAACCAGAAGCTCGTCGAGGAGGCACCCGCGCCGGGGCTGACCGACGAGCAGCGCCGCCGCATCCACGAGGCCGCGCGCGACATCTGTGCGGCGGTCTCCTACCGCGGAGCCGGGACCGTCGAGTTCCTGATGGGCGAGGACGGCGTGATCTCGTTCCTCGAGGTGAACACCCGCCTGCAGGTCGAGCACCCGATCACCGAGGCGGTGACCGGCGTCGACCTCGTCGCCGAGCAGCTGCGGATCGCCGCCGGCGAGGGCCTCTCCTTCTCGGAGACGCCGGAGCCGAAAGGTCATGCGATCGAGCTGCGGATCAACGCAGAGGACCCGGGCCGCGGCTTCCTGCCGAGCCCAGGCATCGTGACGAGCCTGCGCGTCCCCGCCGGGCCCGGGGTGCGCTGGGACGCCGGGATCGAGGCGGGCGACACCGTGCAGAGCGCCTTCGACTCGCTGATCGCCAAGCTGATCGTGCACGCGCCCGACCGGGACACCGCCGTCGTACGGGCGCGCCGCGCGCTCAGCGAGCTGTCGGTCGAAGGAGTCGCGACCGTCGTACCTTTCGCTCGGGTGCTGCTCGACGATCCGGCCTTCTCGACCGCCGGGTTCGCGGTGCACACGCAGTGGATCGAGACCACGCTGATGCCGCGGCTCGAGACCCAGCGCCGCCCCGAGCCGGCGCCAGCGCAGCCACTGCGGCGGGTGCCGATCGAGATCGACGGTCGCCGGGTGATGCTGGGGCTGCCCGAGGACCTCCTGCGGGGGATCGCCGCGGGCCGTACGTCGACGGCCGATGCCGCCCCGGCGACCGCCGTCGCCGACCCGGCCGTCATCGAGGCTCCCGTGCCCGGCGCCCTGGTCGACTGGCTCGTCCCGGACGGCGAGCAGGTCTCCGAGGGCCAGGACATCGCGGTCATCGACGCCATGAAGATGGAGACCCGTGTCGCCGCACACCGTGCGGGCGTGCTCTCCCGCGGCACCGACGTGGGCGCGACGGTCGCGATCGGTGACGTGCTCGGGAAGATCGAGCCGTCCTAGGAGTCGACTACGGGGCCGTGTGCTCGAGGATCGCCGGGATGGCCACTTCCCAGGTGTAGGGAGGCGGCGGCTCGTGGCCGACACCGTCGAGGACGAGGAGCGTCGCGTCGGGGATGCCGCGGGCGAGGATCTCGCCGTGACCGATCGGGAACAGCGGGTCGCGGGTGCCGTGGATGACCAGCGTCGGGGCGGCGATGTCGGCCAAGGTCGCCTCGATCGGCTCGCCGTCGCTCATCGCCTGATGGTTGGCGAAGCCCGGCCGCATGTCCGGTGTGCGGCGTACGACCCGCTCGACGACCGCCCGCATCCGGGCTTCGTCGTAGCCCTCGGGGACGAACGCACGCTGGTCCTCGACCAGCATCGACACCAGAGCTTCGTGGTCGTCGGGATCCGGGACCGTGCTCTCGGCGGCCTTCGCGAAGAAGTCGGCCATCTCCTCGCCGATGGGCGGCAGGTCGGGTACGCCGTCGAAGGCAGGTGAGGTCTCGTTGAGGATCAGTGTCTCCACCCGGTCCGGATAGAGCACCGCCGCACACTGGGCCAGCGCCCCGCCCATCGAGATGCCGAAGATGTGGCCCTTGTCGAGGCCGAAGGCATCGAGCAGAGCCGGGATGTCCGCGATCATGTCGCGCCCGGTGTAGCCCGGCTCTCCCGGCGGCCAGGTCGTGGAGCGGCCGGTGTCGCGATGGTCGTAGCGGATCACGAACCTTCGGCCAGTAGCCAGCGCCTGGCAGAAGTCGTCCTCCCAGTAGTCCATCGAGGCGCTCATCCCACCGACGAGCAGGATCGGCGGGTCCCCAGGACTCCCGAACGTCTCGACGCACAGCTCGATCCCGTTGACCGCCAGTGTCAGTTCACCCATGCCGACCAGCAAACGGGCGGGGTCGAGCCGCGTCAAGCGGTTAAGGCGTGGCGTACGTGTCGATCTCGGCGCGCAGCCGGGCCTTGAGGTCGTCGGGAGCGTAGGAGACGTCGACCGCGGCACGGGCGAGGTCGGCGACGCCGGCGGTGTCGAGGCCGAGGAGGTCGGCCGCGATCTCGTACTCCTGGTTGAGCGTGGTCGCGAACATCGGCGGGTCGTCGGAGTTGATCGTGACCGGCACGCCCGCATCGACGAACGTCTTCAGCGGGTGCTCCTCGAGCGACGCGACGGCACCCGTGGCCACGTTGGAGGACGGGCAGACCTCGAGGGGGATCCGGTGCTCGGCGAGGTGGGCGAGCAGCTCGGGGTCCTGGGCGGCCGAGGTGCCGTGGCCGATCCGCTCCGCCTTCAGGACGGTCAGGGCGTCCCAGATGGTCTGTGGTCCGGTGGACTCGCCGGCGTGCGGCAGCGAGCGGAGCCCGGCAGCGCGGGCGGCGTCGAAGTGCCTCTCGAACTGCGGCCGCGGAACCCCGATCTCGGGCCCGCCGAGACCGAAGCCGATGAGCGCCTCGGGGCCGTGGTCGGCGGCGTACGCCAGGGTCGCATCCGCCGCCGGCATCCCCGCCTCGCCCGGGATGTCGTAGATCCAGCGCAGCGTGATCCCGAAGTCGCGCTCGGCGCTGACCCGGGCGTCCTCGAGCGCCTCGGTGTAGGCCTCGATCGCCATCCCGGTGTGTCCGGTGCCCGGCTCTCGAACCGCCAGGTCGGGGCGGACGGAGGTGTAGGGGGTGCAGGTCAGCTCGGCGTAACGGACCTGCTGGGTCTGGGCCAGGTCCCGCGCGATCTCGTAGGTCAGGTAGCGGATGTCCTCCGGCGTACGCACCAGGTCGACGACCGAGAGGTAGACCTCGACGAAGTGCGCGAAGTCGCTGAAGGTGAAGTACTCCCGCAGCAGCTCGACATCGGCCGGCACGGTCCCCGGGTGCCGCGCGGCCAGCTCCGCCACGATCCGCGGCGACGCCGACCCGACGTGGTGGACGTGCAGCTCGGCCTTGGGCAGTCCTGCGATGAACGTCTTCAGATCACTCACGGCCCCGATCCTCACACGCACCCTGCCGCTCCCGCGACTCAGTTTCGCTCAGAGACCCATCAGGCGATGTCGCCGACGAAGCGGGGGCGGGGTTCGGTTGACGGAGTGATATCGGCGAGCCAGGACTCGACGGTCGTCGCGACGGTCTCGACCGTCTCGGGCGGGATCTGCTGACCGGGGGTGAACTCGAAGACCAGTCGTACGTCGAGGCCGGCGAGCCGCCGGGTCTCGGCGAGCGCGAGGGTGGTGCCGGGCAGGATGACCGTCTCGTACTCGTCCTTCTGTGCCGAGAACGCCGAGATCTCACGGGCGGTGGTCGTGTAGATGGCGTAGATCGTCCCGCTGCCCGCGACCAGATCCGGACGTCGCGTGGTCGCGGTGAAGCCGGTGGTCACCGTCACCTGGCCGTCGTGGGCGAATCCCGCGTCGGCCGGGCAACCGCGGAACACGACTCCCTGGAACGGTGGAAGCTTCTCCAGTGTCTTGAGGAATGCGTCGGGGTTCACAGGTGCTCCTGCTTCCAAGCCGCGCGCACCCACCACTCGGCGGCGTCCGGACCGGGCTCGGGTATCTCGGCGGAGTCCTCGACCGGCCAGAGGATCATCGGTACGTACTCCTTCCTGCTGTCGTCAGGATCTTCAAAGCGGCGGATGCCCTCGGCAGCACGCAATGCATGCAGTCCGATGCCGGCGATGAACGCAACCGGAATCATGGCGTTCTCGCCTACCAACTTTCGGCTGCCGAGCACGCGGCCATCGCGTACGTCGTGGCCGTTGCGTATACGCACCCAGGCGCGCTTGAGCAGTGGGGAAGCCCAGTTTGTCTGGGGCCAGTCCGCATTGACCTGCTTCTTGACGTTGCTGGCCTCAAACGGTTCGTCGTTGTCTGTCATCGTGCCCTTATCCGCGTCGGATGGCGTCGTATTGCGTCGACATCAACGTCGTCGGCGTCCCGGAAAGATCAAACTGGTGTGCCGCGGTTCCAGCCTGGCTTCTGAATGAGTAGAGCGTCATGCTTGCGCCTGCGGCAGTCTTCGATGAAGGACACGGCCGTGCTGGGGGCGGCAAGGTACGTGTCGTACTGCTCCTTGGTGAGCTCGTAGTACTCCTCGTAGTCAACGACGCCATTGCTAACGGGGATGGACGCATAGAAGCGTCCTGTCTCCTCTTCGATCCCTAGCGAGAACCTGTCTTCCCGCGAGAAGTAGCTATCCGTGAACTTCATGCTCGTCCGTCCTATCTACTCGACCGGTGTGACTCTATAGCCGCCTGGCGCGATATCCCCGCAGTCGATGACAGCCTCCGACAATCCCGTTGGCAGTTTGCCCCCTGGCAGCCACTGGTCATTCGCTCCTGCCTCGTTACCCGAGGGCATACGGAGGCCATGGTCACGGGCATCTGGAATGTCGACCCGTACGACACCGTTTTCGAAGAAGCCCTCTGGGAGGCCCAGTGCTTCTTCCATTGCTCGAGGGTCACCGCCCGTCTTTTCAAACAGTGCGTCGACCTCCGCCTTAGGCATCACATATGACGTACCGTCCCGCTGCGCGATCCCGTACTTGTCCAGGTTGGTCTCCGTCATGAACCTGGTTGCGCCGTCATCGAACTTTCCAAGGTGCTGCTCGATGTACTCGGGCGGAAGGTACGTAGACGGGTCGGGGCGATCGCCCTTCTCGATCTCCAGAATTTCGTCACGTTGGGCATCCGTAAGAGGAGAGTCGCCCGTCGCGCCATCGCCGACGTCGTCGAGCTTGCCGAGATCGTCGAGGTCGTCGATGGCGTTGTCGAGCTTGCCGACGTCACCGAGGCCGTCGAGGTTGTCGAGGCCCTTGAGGCCGGAGGACATGTCGCCGAGCGCATCGAGCGCGTCGGCACCGCCCTTGATGCCACGTGTGGCGACAGTTCCGGTCCCTCCAGTCAGCACACCAGCGACGATGTCCGGGACGAGGTGGCCGATCGCTCGGGCGGGATCGTCGGCCCAGGTGTCCCAGTCGAGCAGACCCTTGCCGAGCTGCTTGCCGAACTCGAGCGGATCGGACTTGAGCGCCTGCCACAGCGCCTCGGCGTCCTCGAGCATCATCGACTTCTGGGCGGCGATCTCCTCGGGGGTGAGGTCACCTGACGCCAGCTCGATGATGTCGTGGAGGATCGAGACGTTGTAGATCATCTTGCCGATGTCCCAGATTGCCTCGCCGGCGCCCTCGAAGATGCCGCCGACGAAGGCGAGCCCGGACTCGAACCAGTTGCGTTTCTCGGGCGCGTCCTTGCAACCGACGCGCACCTCCCGGGCACAGCGACCGGCGGCGACCTTCAGGTCGCTCTTGGCGGTCTCGAACATCTCCAGCGCACCGGAGCGGATCTCGGCGCCGGGGTCGGAGAAGGAGTCCTTCGTGTAGGGGTACGTCATCCCGCCGGCCAGAGCGTCCGAGCGAGCCTGGTCGAAACGGGCCGAGTAGTCGGCGTAGTCGGCCTTGGCCTGGGTGGTGACGCCCTCGCCACGC
>NZ_JACIXG010000042.1 GCF_014360585.1 Nocardioides sp. | reverse complement strand
AGCTCGCGCTCGGACGGCAGTCGCACGTCGGCGGAGAGCCGCCCGTCGATCAGCAGCAGCTGGATCCGCTCGGCGAGGTTCTCGTACGCCGGGCCGTCCCCCTGCCACTGACCGAGCAGGCCAGCGAGGGCTGTGGCACCGATTCTTCCGCGAGGCATGAGGCCACCTTACGCCAATTGGCTTCTTTACCTTCGATTGGACCCGTGATTGGCTTTGCAATCGTGAAGGATCTCTCTGTGAAGGCGCTCTCCTGGTTGATAACTGGACTCTTCCTCTACGGCATCGCGGTCGCCATGCTCGTCCAGGGTTCGCTCGGGCTGGCGCCGTGGAATGCGCTCGCCTCCGGGCTCGTCGAGATCACCGGGATCTCCTTCGGCCTGATGACCAACCTGATCGGTCTGGTCGTCCTGCTGCTCTGGATCCCGTTGCGCCAGAGGCCAGGAGTCGGCACCGTGCTGAACGTGCTGCTCGTCGGCACCTCGGCGGAGATCGGCCTTCGCGTGCTGCCTCAACCGACGGACCTGTTGGCCCAGGTCGCGCTCTTCAGTGCGGGCCTGCTCCTGCTCGCCGCGGCGACCGGCATCTACATCGCCCCCGGCCTCGGCCCGGGACCGCGCGACGGCCTGATGACCGGCCTGCACGTGCGCACCGGCGCCCCGGTCTGGCTGTGCCGCGGAGGCGTGGAGATCACCGTGCTCTCGATCGGCTGGCTCCTCGGGGGCCTCGTCGGCGTCGGGACGGTCGCCGAGGCGCTGCTCATCGGTCCGATGGTGCACCGGACCCTGCCGTTCTTCAGGGCGGTGTACGCCGGGCGGCCGGCCATCGCTGACGTCGCTGAAGCGGAAACACGCGCGGGCGCATGATTTTACCCACACGGGTTTCCTGTGGCGCCCCCGACAGGATTCGAACCTGTGACCGTCGGATTAGAAGGCCGATGCTCTATCCAGCTGAGCTACGGAGGCGTGGCCCGCGGGAGCACCCCGTCCGAGGTGGGTTTGCGCAGGCCGCACCCGATCTTACTGGTCCCCGTATCCCATGTGTGCATCGCAATCCGAAACACTGACCGGAGTGTTACCAAGGTGTGGGGGGTATTTGGGTGCACTGTCCCCACACTGTCGACGTAGGTGTCCAGTTGTCGGACCACGAGGGTTCGAGACTGGACCGGATCATCGGTAAGGTCCCCGGACATGACTATGGAGTCCATGTGCACCTCGTGCGGTGCAGCCGTCACCGGTATGCGCTTCTGCACAGGTTGTGGGACCCCCGTCAGAAGCGCTCATCAGCCGCCGTCGCAGGGTGCACCGGAGCCGGTCGCCCCGCCGCGACTGCCGCAGCGGGGTGCCGTTCCTGAGCAGGGTGGTCTGTCGTTGCCGAGGCGTGGCCAGGAAGCTGCTACGCCCGCGCCTGAGGCCGATGCCGAGCCGGCCCCGTTGCCGCTCGGGCAGGTCAGGCGTACGCCGGGGGCCTCGATGGCACCCCAGCTGAACATGACCGCGCCCAGCGGTGAGCAGCCGGCCTTCGGCGGCGGCATGGCCCCGCCGCCGTCAGGTACGGACAGTGGCAGCCTGTTCGGGCTGGCGGCGCGCACGCCGAAGTTCGAGCCGGAGCTCGCCACCCAGTCGCAGTCGCTCTTCCTGCCGAAGCGCAAGCGCGGCGCGGAAGAGCCCGAGCCGACCCCGGAGGAGCCTGCGCCGCAGGCAGCCGCCCCGTCGCCGGCGGACGAGTATGTGGCCGAGCGGTCTGCGCCCGAGCAGCCGATGCCAGCGCCGCCGATGCCTGAGCCCCAGCCGCAGAGCCCCGAGCCGATGGCCATGCCCCCGCTGCCCGCTCGCCCGGCCGCGGCGCACCACCAGAGCGCGGAGCACCCCACCTTTGTCGAGCCTGCGCCGCAGATGAGCGGCCCGTTCTCTGACGAGACCCACGAGGCGATGCCGCCGGTCGAGCACCGCCAGCCCGAGCCGCCCCGCCCGGACGAGACCCAGGTTGCGATGAGCCCGCGGTTCGACTCCGCCGACGACGCTCCTGGCGGCACCCGCCCGCGTGACGAGTTCGAGCAGTTCGCGCCGCCGCAGCAGTTCGACGCTCCGGCGCCAGAGGCGCGCTACGAGGACGACCAGGCCGGCCAGGCTTCGCAGCCCGCGGCGTACGGTGATCCCGCCTACGCCCCGCTCGCGCCGCAGCTGGAGCCGGACCAGAACCAGTGGTCCCAGGGCTACGAGCAGCCGTATGAGCCGGCGTACGACCAGGGCTACGACCAGGGATTCGGGCAGCCGCAGGACCGGGCCGAGGAGCCGTTCGGTCAGCCGTACGACGATCCCTACGCCCAGAACGTCTACGCCGACGCCACTCTCGTCGGTCAGCCGCCGGTCGCCGGCGGGCCCAGCACCCCGGCGCCGCCTCCGATGGCGCCGCAGGGCTACGACCCCTACGGCAACGCCTACGACGCCCACTACGAGCCGCAGCGTCAGGGCAAGGGGCCCGGTGGTTTCGACCTGAAGCGCTGGGGCCTGATCGTCGTGGTGCTGGCCGTCGTGGTCGCGATCATCGCGTTCGTCATCAGCCTGGTCAACGACAGCGACGCCAACGCGAAGACCGGCACGGCCCAGGACGCCACCACGGCCGAGAGCGGTCCCGCCGCCGAGGCCGGGAAGATCGACGAGCTCATCAAGACGTCGGCCAAGGACAAGGCAGCCATCGGCGCCGCTCAGGCCGACCTGCAGGCGTGCGAGAACATCGACGAGGCGATCAAGACCTTCGAGGACGCTGCGGCGTCCCGGAAGACACTGGCGACGAAGGTCGCCAAGATCGACACCGCTGTCCTCCCGGGTTCGCGGAAACTCGTCAAGAACCTCGAGTCCGCGTGGCTGACCTCGCAGAACGCTGACCTCGCCTTCGCGGCCTGGGGCGAGAAGCGCAGGGTCAACGCCGACGGCAAGTGTGTCGGCGGCAAGGGCAAGCTGGCGAAGGCGAACAAGCTGAGCCTGGCCAGCCACGACTCGAAGAAGGCCGCCGCCAAGGCGTGGGGCCCGATCGCCGAGGAGTACAACCTCGAGCCGGTCGAGTGGAGAAACCTCTGATCTAGCGTGAGCGGAGGTACGCCGCCATCGTCCGTTCGAAGGCGTTCTCGGCCGACACCGGTCCGGAGGCCGAAGCGGACGACGGTGCCTCGGGACCCGCGGACGAGGCGGGTCCCGAGGTCGGAGCACGACCGGCGCTGCACGCGGCCAGAGGCAGCGCGAGCAGGACGACGGCCGCGAGAGATGCCCGCCGGCGTACGGCTTCGGTCACAGCCATCCGGGGGCACTCGCCTCTCAGAGGTGCTGACCCATCCACGCCTCGACGTCGTCGGCGGTCCGCGGAAGGCCCTTGGACATGTTCACCGAGCCGTCCTTGGTGACGACGATGTCGTCCTCGATGCGGATGCCGATGCCGCGCAGCTCCTCGGGGACGAGCTTGTCCTCCTTCTGGAAGTAGAGGCCAGGCTCGACGGTGAGGACCATGCCCTCCTGCAGCGGGCCCTCGATGTAGGTCTCCTTCGAGGCGGAGGCGCAGTCGTGGACGTCGAGGCCGAGCATGTGCGAGACGCCGTGGAGGGTCCAGCGGGAGTAGGTCTTGTTGTCCTCGGAGAGCGCCTCGTCGACGGAGACCGGCAGCAGCCCGAGGTCGTCGAGGCCGTGGGCGAGGATCTCCATCGCGGCGAAGTGGCCGGCCCGGAAGGTGACGCCCGGCCGGATGGCCGCGATGCCGGCCTGCTGGGCCTTGTAGACGAGCTCGTAGAGGTTGCGCTGCAGCGGCGTGAACTTCCCGGAGATGGGGAGCGTGCGGGTGATGTCGGCGGTGTAGAGGTTGTGGCCCTCGACACCCATGTCGAGCAGCACCATCTCGCCGGGGACGATCGGGCCGTTGTTGTCGATCCAGTGCAGCGTGGTGGCGTGGGACCCGCCGCCGACGATCGAGTCGTAGCCGAGGTCGTTGCCCTCTGCGCGGGCGCGGCGGAAGAAGGTGCCCTCGATCCAGCGCTCGCCGTGCTTCAGCACCTGGTCCCACTCGCTGACCGCGTCGGTGAAGCCGCGCACGGTGATGTCGCAGGCCTCCTGCAGCTCGCCGAGCTCCCACTCGTCCTTGATCAGACGCAGCTCGGAGAGCGCCTTGGCGAACTCCTCGTCACGCGAGCTCTCGGCCGGGGCGACCAGCTTGTCGACGTCGGCCGAGACGCCACGGAGGACCCGGGTCGGGGTGTTGCCGCCGAGCTCGGACTCGAGCTGGTCGACGTGGCGAACCTCGATCCCCAGCGAGTCGGAGAGCTCACGGGCCGAGGGGCGCGCGCCGGCCCAGAGCGCGCCGTACTGACGGTCACGGAAGAACTCGTCGGAGTCGCGGCCGCTGCGCGGGCGGGCGTACAGCACCGAGGTGCCGTCGGGCTCGATCACGACGACGGCGTCCGAGGTCTGGTTGCCGGTCAGGTGGACGTGAGCGGTGTCGGCACGGAACCGGTAGTCGGTGTCGTTGGCGCGGACCTTGTAGGTGCCGGCCGGGACGACCAGGCGCTCGCCCGGGAAGATGCCCGCGAGCCGCCCGCGGCGAGCGGCCGCCCACGGCGTGATCGGATGCTCGGGAACCTCGACCTCACGATCGTCCCAGCCCTCCCTCATGAACTTGGACCAAGCCTCCGGAACCGGCTGATCGTGGCTCTCGGTGTGGTCTTCTGCAGGAGCGGGGGCGCCGTTTTCCGTCATAGCGGAATCGTACGCCGCGCCAGAACGTCGACGCTCGTGAGTTCCCAGGCCACCCGGGTTGCGGGACGTCTCGACCGGTGTCTGGTCGCGCGTTCGGTCCGTACGCCCGATAGTCTGACGCGCATGGGGGCGATCCCGAAGGATCCGACGAAAAGCAACCGCACGTTCACCATCGTGGTGGGCGTGCTCGTCGTGCTGACCTCTTTGCCGGTGCTCGGGATCGTTCTGCTGAGCACCAGCGTCGTCGACGACCAACTTGCCCCGACCGGTGCGATCCTGGGCGTTCTCTTCGCGGCCATCCCGGTGGTTCCGCTGGTCTATGCCTTCCTGTGGCTCGATCGCTACGAGCCCGAGCCGAAGTCGCTGCTCGCCCTCGGCCTGGGGTGGGGCGCCTTCGTCGCCGTCGCGGCCGCGCTGATCGTGCAGAGTGTCGGAGCGCTGGTCGCCGGATGGAGCCAGCCGGTGCAGCTCGCGATCGTGGCGCCGGTTACCGAGGAGGCGGCCAAGGGGCTGTTCCTTCTCGTGCTGCTGGTCTGGCGCCGCCACCTTCTCGACGGTGTGCTCGACGGGATCGTCTACGCCGGCATGGTCGGCATCGGCTTCGCGTTCACCGAGAACATCCTCTACCTCGGCGGCACCTACAACGGCACCCCCGGCATGGGCGACAGCTCCACGGGACACCTCGGCGAGTTCACCGTCGTCTTCGTGATGCGCTGCCTGTTCAGCCCCTTCGCCCACCCGCTCTTCACCGCCTTCATCGGCATCGGTATCGGCGTCGCGGTGGTGACGCGCAAGCGCTGGCTGAAGGTCGTGGCGCCACTGCTGGGCTTCGCCGCCGGCGTGCTCGCCCACGGGACCTGGAACGGCTCGACACTGCTCTATGACGGTGCCGGGTTCCTGCTGGCGTACGTCGTGGTGATGGTGCCCGCGTTCGTCTCGATGGTGATCTTCGCGGTCTGGCGGCGAAAGTCGGAGCGCATCGTGCTGACGCGGTCGCTGACCGACGCCGCCCAGCGCGGGCTGATTCCCTACACCGACATCGACTGGGTGGTCGATCTGCGGCGCAGGGAGCAGGCGCGGAAGTTCGCGGCGGCGCACGGAGGCGCTCGAGGGGTTGCGGTGATGCGTGAATACCAGCAGGCTGCGATCGAGCTCGGATACTTGCACTGGCGATTCCTGCGCGGCAACCCGCCGCCAGACTTCGCCGCCCGGGGGAGGGCATACGTTGACCGAATCAGTGAGGTACGTCCACACATCGCATTTCCGAGCGGAAAGGTGATGAGCGGATGACAGAGGAACAGAATGCTCCGGAGACCGGGCCGGAGACCGGGCAGACGACCTACGAGGCGCTGACCGCAGGAATGCTCGCCGAGCAGCCGACGACCCAGTTCGAGGCCACCAAGGCCGAGCTCCTGGCGTCCGGCGGCGAGAGCAACCGCATGGTGACCGCGCTCGTCCAGCTCCACCAGGCGCTGACCGAGGTCACCCTGCCGCTGGACCTGCCCGGCGCCGAGGAGCAGCGCGTCACTCGGCAGAACATGGTCGAGCAGCTCGAGAACTACGTGATCCCGCGGATGATGACCATCGACGCGCCGTTGCTCGCGGTCGTCGGCGGCTCCACGGGGGCCGGAAAGTCGACGCTGGTGAACTCGCTGGTCGGGACCAAGGTGACCACGCCCGGGCTGCTGCGGCCGACGACCCGCTCGCCTGTCCTGGTGCACCACCCCGACGACGCCAGCTGGTTCGGGCAGGACCGGCTGCTGCCGGAGCTGGAGCGGGTCCAGCACCCGACCAACGACCCCGGAGCGCTGCAGCTGGTCGCCAGCGACCGGCTCCACCCCGGACTCGCCGTCCTGGACGCGCCCGACGTGGACTCCGTCGAGGAGGCCAACCGGGTGCTCGCGGCCGAGCTGCTCGCCGCAGCCGACCTGTGGGTCTTCGTCACCTCGGCCGCGCGCTACGCCGACCAGGTGCCCTGGGAATTCCTCCAGCTGGCCGCCAACCGCTCGACCGCGGTGGCGGTGGTGCTCGACCGGACCCCGCCCGAAGCCGTCCAGACCGTCGCGGGCCATCTGGCCCGGATGCTCGCCTCGCGCGGGCTCAAGGACTCTCCGCTCTTCATCGTCCACGAGGGCGAGATCTCCGAGCACGGGCTGCTGCCGGCCGAGCACGTCGCTGAGGTGCGTGCCTGGCTCGACATGCTCGCCGATGACGCCACCGCGCGTCACCAGGTCGTCACCCAGACTCTCGACGGAGCGGTGCGGGCGCTGACTCTGGAGGTCCACCCGATCGCCGACACCGCGGACGGTCAGGGCGAGGCCGCGCAGCGGCTGCGTACGGATGCGGACATGGCCTACGACAACGCGCTCAAGTCGATCATGGCCGCGACCGCCGACGGGACGTTGCTGCGTGGCGAGGTGCTCGCGCGCTGGCAGGAGTTCGTCGGCACCGGCGAGATCCTCAAGGCGCTGGAGACCCGGGTCGGGATGCTCCGCGACAAGATCCTCGGATCGATCAAGGGCAAGCCGCAGCAGGCCGAGCGGGTGACCGCGGCCGTGCAGGGTGGCCTGGAGATGCTGATCCTGGAGCAGTGCGAGGCCGCCGCCGAGAGCGCGGAGGCCGCCTGGCAGATGAGCCCGGCAGGTCGCGGGCTGCTTGCGGCCGGCCCCTCCGATCTCGGCCGGGCCTCGCGTGCGCTGCGCCCCAAGGCCGAGCGCGCGGTGCGCGACTGGCAGCAGGACGTGCTCGACATGGTGCGCAGCGAGGGCCAGGACAAGCGTACGACCGCGAAGTTCCTCTCCTACGGGGTCAACGGCCTCGGCGTGGCGCTGATGGTGGTCGTCTTCGCCTCGACCGGAGGGGCGCTCGTCGGTGCCGAGGTGGGCATCGCCGGCGGCACCCTCCTGATCGGCCAGAAGCTGCTGGAAGCGGTCTTCGGCGACCAGGCCGTCCGCGGGCTGGCGTTCCGGGCGCGCAAGGCGCTGGAGGAGCGCATCGTGGAGCTCGTCGACGAGGAGCGTGCCCGCTACACCGGTCAGGTCGACGCGCTGCAGATCGACCACGGCGCGCCGGAGCGGCTGCGGCACGCCGCGCGGAAGGTAGGCGACGCTCGTTTCGCCAGCCAGCGCAGCGATGACTGAGACTTGTCAGCGATTGAAGGGGGATCATTGAGCGGCCTGCTCGAAGGTGCGAAGAACCTGGTCAGCCGGGGTGGAGACCTCGGCGATCGACTGGACGGACTCAACTCTGCGACCACCGCCG
Source organism: Nocardioides sp. (assembly GCF_014360585.1). Lineage (GTDB taxonomy): Bacteria > Actinomycetota > Actinomycetes > Propionibacteriales > Nocardioidaceae > Nocardioides. The sequence goes on along the minus strand of NZ_JACIXG010000042.1, from coordinate 36,003 downwards.
CGACGGGGCGCCTCGACGACGGGATCGTCGAGGACGCGCGCTCCGTGGTCGAGAAGGCGCAGGGACGACTCAAGCTGTCCGCCGATCACACGGTCGTCGGAGTCGCCGGAGCGACCGGGTCGGGCAAGTCCTCCACGTTCAACGCCCTGACCGGGCTGGAGCTCTCCGCCGTCGGAGTCCGTCGGCCCACCACGTCATGGGCGACTGCTTGCGTGTGGGGTGCGGAGGGCGCTCACGAGCTGCTCCAGTGGCTGGGCATCCCCGAGCGCCACCAGACGACGCGTGACTCGATGCTCGACACCCGCCGCGAGGGGCACGAGCTCGACGGCGTGGTGCTGCTGGACCTTCCTGACCACGACTCCACCGAGGTCTCCCACCATCTCGAGGTCGACCGGCTGGTCGAGCTCGCCGACATGCTGGTGTGGGTGCTCGACCCGCAGAAGTACGCCGACGCGGCCATCCACGACCGCTACCTGCAGCCCCTCCGGACCCATTCCGAGATCATGGTCGTGGTGCTCAACCACATCGACCGCGTTCCGGAGGACCGCCGCGAGGCGATGCTGGGTGACGTACGCCGCCTGCTCGACCAGGACGGGCTGCGCAACGTCCCGGTGATCCCGGTCTCGGCCAAGCTCGGCTGGGGGATCCCGCAGCTCAAGACGGAGATCGCTCAGCGGGCCGCGGCCAAGCGAGCCAACAAGTCCCGGCTCTCAGCCGACATCAAGACCGCTGCGGTCAAGCTCGCCAAGGCCTCCGGCGACGCCAAGCCGCGCTCGCTCGCCAAGCCGCGGGTGGAGGCGCTCGAGGACGCCATCGCCGAGGCTGCCGGGGTGCCGACGGTGGTGGACGCGGTCGAGCGGTCCGTACGCACCCGGGCCCGTGCGGCGACGGGCTGGCCGCTGGTCTCCTGGGTCGCCCGGCTGAAGCCGGATCCGTTGAGACGGCTTCATCTGGCGCTCGGCGAGGAGGCGACCCAGCTGGCCGGGCGTGCTCGGACCTCGCTGCCGCAGACCACCGCCGTCGAGCGGGCGCGAGTCGACACCGAGGTGCGTCAGCTGGCCGACGAGGCCGGCGCCGGACTCGCCTCGCCGTGGCGCGACGCGATCCGGCGGGCATCGGTCTCGCGCATGGACGACCTCGCCGACCGTCTCGACGCCTCCGTCGGTGGTGTCGACCTGAACGCCGAACGGCTGCCGATGTGGACCGGGCTGGTCAAGATGCTCCAGTGGCTCCTGATCATCGTCGCGGGCGTCGGGCTGGTGTGGTCGGTGGCGCTGCTTCTCTCCGGGGCCGCGCAGGTCGGCGAGGTGACGCCTTCGGTCGCCGGGGTCGAGCTGCCGTATGTCCTGTTCATCGGGGGCGTCGGGCTCGGCCTGGTGCTGTGGTTCGTATGTCATCTGCTGGTGATCGGCACCGCTCGGCGGCGGGCGCGTGCGGCCGACGCGCGGCTGCGTACGGCGGTCGCCGACGTCTCGCGTGAGCTCGTCGTCGATCCGATCGAGACCGAGCTCGCGGCCTACAGCGCACTCCGGCACGGAGTCGCCAAGGCGTTGCGCTGACGCACGCCGGGCCGATCACTGTCCACAGGGACGGTTCGATCCGGGGTTGTCCACAGGCGGACGTACGCCGTCCGAAACTGTCGGCGGTCGAGCGCAGGGTTGTCTCCGAGGCCCGCACCAGGCGGGCGCGAACACTGAGGAGACAACGATGAACGAAGCGACCATCACCCTGCGTGGCAATGTCGGCGCCGATCCTGTCGTGCGGAGCGTCGGCGACGTCTCGGTGGCGAACTTTCGGATGGCGTGCACCCCACGCAAGCTCAACCGGGCGACTGGCGAGTGGAGCGACGGTGTGACGCAGTGGTTCTCGGTGAGTGCCTGGCGACAGCTGGGAGAGAACGTCGGGCGCTCGCTCCGCAAGGGAGACGCCGTGGTCGTCCACGGCAGGTTGACGGCCCGGAGCTACGTCAACAAGGACGGGCTCGAGGTCAACACCTTCGAGGTCGAGGCGAACGTGGTCGGCCACGACCTCAATCGGGGCCTGAGCAGCCTGTCGCGCAACCCGCGATCGCTCGCCGCGGCCGCCGCGCCGGCGCCGGAACCCCGCGACGAGGACGCCTCGCGTGACCCCCTCTCGGGCTGGCGTGCCCCGGGCGCGGACCCGTGGGATCAGGAGCCGACGACATCCGACGACGTCGAGGCACCTGCCGAGACGGAGACCACTGTGGCGGCGTGAGGTGAGTCGGGTGGGCGCCGGACCCTGAGGCGGGGTGCGCCGGTTGTACCGGTGCACCTCAACCTCATTAGGGTGGGCCCCATGGCCGACTACATCCTCTCCCTGCGCAATGTGCGCAAGGCCCACGGCGACAAGGTCGTTCTCGACAACGTCACCCAATCATTCCTGCACGGTGCCAAGATCGGCGTCGTCGGCCCGAACGGTATGGGTAAGTCCTCGCTGCTCAAGCTGATGGCCGGGCTCGATCACCCCAACAACGGCGACATCGTCCGCGACCAGGACGCGACCGTCGGGATGCTTCAACAGGAGCCCCCGCTGACCGAGGGCAAGACCGTCCTCGAGAACGTCGAGGAGGCGGTCGGCGAGATCAAGACGAAGATGAAGCGTCTCGAGGACGCCTACATGGAGATGGGCGACCCCGACGCCGACCAGGACGCCCTGATGGCCGAGACCGGTGAGCTCCAGACCTACCTGGACGACATCAACGCCTGGGACATCGACTCCAAGCTGGAGCAGGCGATGGACGCGCTGCGCTGCCCCCCGGGTGACGCGATCGTCGACAACCTCTCCGGTGGTGAGCGTCGTCGGGTCGCGCTGTGCAAGCTGCTCCTGCAGGAGCCCGACCTGCTGCTGCTCGACGAGCCCACCAACCACCTCGACGCCGAGTCGGTGCAGTGGCTGGAGGGTCACCTCAAGTCCTACAAGGGTGCCGTCCTCGCCGTCACCCACGACCGGTACTTCCTCGACAACGTCGCCGAGTGGATCGCCGAGGTCGACCGCGGCGCAGTCCACGGCTACGAGGGCAACTACTCCACCTACCTGGAGACGAAGAAGGACCGTCTCAAGGTCGAGGGCCTCAAGGACGCCAAGCGCGCCCGGATGCTCGAGAAGGAGCTGGAGTGGGTCCGCTCCAACGCCAAGGCCCGCCAGACCAAGTCGAAGTCGCGTCTTGCCCGCTACGAGGAGCTCGCCGCCGAGGCTGACAAGGCCCGCAAGATCGACACCGCCGACATCAACATCCCGCCGGGCCCGCGCCTGGGCGACGTGGTGATGGAGGCCAAGGGCCTGGTCAAGGGCTTCGAGGGCCGCACGCTGTGGGACGACATCTCCTTCTCGCTCCCGCGGGCCGGCATCGTCGGCATCGTCGGCCCCAACGGCGTCGGCAAGACCACCCTGTTCCGGATGATCACCGGCTCTGAGGAGCCCGACGCGGGTGATCTCAAGGTCGGCCAGACGGTGAAGATCTCCTATGTCGACCAGAGCCGCGGCGGCATCGACCCCAACAAGAACGTCTGGGAGGTCGTCTCCGACGGTCTGGACTTCATCAAGGTCGCCAACTTCGAGATGAACTCGCGGGCCTACGTCGCCTCCTTCGGCTTCAAGGGTCCCGACCAGCAGAAGAAGGCCGGCGTGCTCTCCGGTGGTGAGCGCAACCGCCTCAACCTCGCGCTCACCCTGAAGCAGGGCGGCAACATGCTGCTGCTCGACGAGCCGACCAACGACCTCGACGTCGAGACGCTCTCCGCCCTGGAGGACGCGCTGCTCGACTACCCGGGCTGTGCCGTGGTCACCTCCCACGACCGGTGGTTCCTCGACCGCATCGCCACCCACATCCTCGCCTGGGAAGGCACCGAGGAGAAGGAGGGCGAGTGGTTCTGGTTCGAGGGCAACTTCGAGGCCTACGAGGCCAACAAGGTCGAGCGTCTCGGCCAGGATGCCGCCCGCCCCCACCGCGTCACCCACCGTCGCCTCACCCGCGACTGACCGACCCGCGCCGAGTCGGCGCGTTCTGACCAGAGATCCCGCCGAGTCGGCTCGTCATGACGAGCCGACTCGGCAGGATCAGGCGTTGGTTTGAGCCGACTCGGGGATCAGCGGGGGACGCAACCCGTTCACGGCTGGGGTGATCCGGCGCTCGAGCCGCATCGAGGCAGCGACGATGCCGACGCAGCCGACCAGCATCAGCGCTATGAATGCCGTCGCCTGACCGTGCTCCAGCAGGAAACCGGCCAGGACGGGACCGATGATCGCCCCGGTCTGGAACGAGGCCGAGTTGATCGCGTTGTAGCGCCCGCGCAGATGGTCGGGAGCCATGTCGTTGGTCAAGGCGGGGAAGACCGACTGCATCAGCGTCTCGCCGAGGGCGAAGAAGAGCCCCTGGAAGGCGATCACGCCGACGATGGCCGCCACGGAACCCGGCACCAGACCGGTCGACCCGAACACCACCCAGGCCACGCCCCAGATGGCCGCGGTGGCGACGAGGACCCGGGTGCGCCGTCGGCCGCTGACCCGGTTCATCACCCAGAACTGGGCGAGCACGATCACCGCACAGTTGGCCACGAACGCGAACCCGACGACCCGGGTCGAGACCTCGGCGATCTGACGCGAGTACGCCGGGAACCCGCTCTCGATCTGGCCGTAGCCGAGTGTCGAGAGCAGGATGCCGATCGCCACCAGCCACATGACCTCGGGACGGCGCAGGATCGTGGCGTACGAGGCGGTCGCATCAGGCTGGTCGGCAGCTGGCCGTGCGGCGCGGCCGTGCACATGACGCAGCGGGCCGAGCAGGACGAGGGCCGGGAGCACGAAGGTGGCGGCGTTGCCGAGGAAGGCGTAGGTGAACGTCTCGGGCCGCGACACGTCGATGAAGAGCCCGCCGATGACGCCGCCGACGCCGATGCCGAGGTTGATCAGGGCGAAGTTCACCCCGTAGTAGCGCTGTCTCAGGTCGCCCTCGACCACCGTGGCGACCAAGGCGTTTGCGGCAGGCCAGGAGACCCCGGCCTGGACACCGAGAAGACCGAGGGCCGCGGCAGCGAGGATCGGGGTGTCGGCGAAGGCGAGCACGATGTCGCCGGCGATCGCGCAGACCAGGCCGCCGAGGATCACCGGGCGGGCGCCGTACTTGTCGATCAGGCTGCCTGCCGGCCCGGTGACCACGAAGCCGACGATGGCGATCAGACCCATCAGGCTGCCGGCAAGGCCGAGGTCGAAGCCGCGTACCTCGTGCAGATAGATGATCGTGAACGGCAGCGTCATGCCGCGGCCGAGGAGCTGGATCGCGACGGTCGCCAGGAGCCAGCGGCCCTCGCGTGGAAGTGCGGCTATGAAGTCGCGGAGGCCGAGAGCGGGGGGATTGGGCACTGCCTGATCTTCGCCTTTACCTGGAGCGATGGCGAATGGTTTCTCGCGTCCCGACATCGCTGACGGGGCTTAGGTCCCAGCTTGCTTCTACCCTTGGTCCTGACACCTCTGGGTCTCCCGTCCCGGGTCCGGATCGAACTTTCGGTGACCACTTCGTGGACGTTATGGGGTGCCAGTGCGTGGTTTGGCCCCAAGGCCGGGCTAACGTAATGCCCCGTGGGTGATGAGACTCGGTGGTTGGACGAAGAGCAGCAGCGCTCGTGGCGCGCGCTCATGATGGGCATGACCCTGCTCGACGACCGCCTGGACGCCGATCTGCGCGCCGGCTTCGACATCTCGCTCTCCGAGTACGAGATCCTCGTACGACTCTCCGAGAACGACGGGGCCATGCGGATGGCCCAGCTCGCCGACTCGCTGGCTCACTCACGCTCCCGGATCACCCACACGATCACCCGGATGGAGCGGTCGGGGCTCGTCGAACGCCGCAACTCGGCCGACGACGGCCGTGGTGTCGTCGCCGCCCTCAGCGACCGCGGCTTCGAGGTGCTGCGGGAGGCGGCCCCGGTCCATGTCAGCGGCGTACGCGAATATCTCGTCGATCTGGTCAGCGAAGAGGACTTCGCGGCCCTGGGGCGTGTGATGAACGCCGTCTCGGATTACCTCATCTGCGACCGCCCCGGCATCGAGATGCGCTGACGCGCCGACTCGGCGCGCCTGTCTGGGACAGACGCGCCGAGTCGTCGGAATGTCAGATGCGCTCGAGGATCATCGCCATGCCCTGGCCGCCGCCGACGCACATGGTGATCAGACCCGTGGTCTTGTCGTGCCAGTCGAGGCTGTTGAGCATGGTGTTCTGCAGGCGAGCGCCGGTCATACCGAAGGGGTGACCGACGGCGATGGCGCCGCCGTTGATGTTGAGGCGGTCGATGTCGATGCCGAGGTCCTGGTAGGACGGGATCACCTGGGCCGCGAAGGCCTCGTTGATCTCGACCAGGTCGATGTCGCCGATCGACATGCCGGCGTACTTGAGCGCGTTCTTGGTCGCCTCGACCGGCCCGAGGCCCATGATCTCGGGGGAGAGGCCGGAGACGCCGGTGGACACGATCCGGGCCAGCGGGGTGACGCCGAGCTCGGCGGCCTTGGTGTCGGACATGACCACGACCGCGGCGGCGCCGTCGTTGAGGGCGCAGCAGTTGCCGGCGGTGACGGTGCCGTCCTCGCGGAAGACCGGCTTGAGACCGGAGATGGCCTCCAGGGTCACGCCGGCGCGGGGGCCGTCGTCGGCCGAGACGACGGTGCCGTCAGGGGTGGTCACCGGGGTGATCTCGCGGGCCCAGAAGCCGTCGGCGATGGCCTTCTCGGCGAGGTTCTGCGAGCGCACGCCGAACTCGTCCATCTCCGCTCGCGAGATGCCGCGCGAGGTGGCGAGGTTCTCCGCGGTGTGACCCATCGCGATGTAGACGTCGGGCAGCAGGCCGTCCTCGCGCGGGTCGTGCCACTTCTCGTTGGACGCGGCGGTCGCGGTGGTCCGCGACTGGGCGTCGTCGAAGAGGTGGTTGACGGTGTCGGGCAGGTGGTCGGAGGTGCCCTTGACGAAGCGGGAGACGGTCTCGACACCGGCCGAGACGATGATGTCGGCCTCGCCGGCCTTGATCGCGTGCAGCGCCATCCGCGAGGTCTGCACCGAGGAGGAGCAGTAGCGGGTGATGGTCGCGCCGGGCACCTTGTCCCAGCCGTTGAGCACGGAGACCACGCGGCCCATGTTGTTGCCGGACTCACCGCCGGGCAGACCGCAGCCGAGCAGCAGGTCGTCGATGTCGTTGGGGTCGAGACCCTCGACCTTTCCGACGGCTTCCTTGGTGATGAGCGCGGCGAGATCGTCGGGACGGAAGTCCTTCAGCGATCCTTTGTTGGCTCGCCCGATCGGAGTGCGGGCGGCGGCGACGATGACTGCCTCAGGCATGAAGACTCCCGGTTACTGATGAGTAGGTTGGACTGTGGTCGACACCATACTCGCCCGGACTGTGCTGGGTGACCAGCCCCAGTGCCCAAGATCGTCTGGAAGGATCGACCTGTGCGCCATCTCTATGAATGCCCCATGCGTTGGGCCGACCTCGACATGCTCGGCCACGTCAACAACGTCGTCTACGTCGACTACCTCCAAGAGGCGCGCGTGGACATGCTGCGCACGCACGCCCGGAGCCCGCAGACCCAGGGCCTGGCCGAGGGCGTCGTGGTGGTCAGCCACCAGGTCACCTACGTCGAGCCGTTGCTCTTCGACTTCAAGCCGGTCTATGTCGAGTCGTGGGTGACCGAGATCCGGGCGGCGAGCTTCACGATGGCGTACGAGATCTTCCGGGACCAGCCCGACGGCACCCGCAATGTCTTCCTGCGGGCGACCACGGTCCTGGCGCCGTACGTCTTCACCACCGAGTCGCCGCGCAGGCTCAGGCCGGAGGAGAAGGCCAACCTCGAGCCCTACCTCGAGGAGACGCCGTCGAAGCCGCTCACTTTGGGCGAGCCGAAGCGGCTGGATGAGGGACACTTCCCGCTCTTCGTCCGTTTCTCCGACGTCGACGCCTACGGGCACGTGAACAACGTGAAGTACTTCGAGTACTTCCAGGAGTCGCGGTTGGCGCTGATGAAGCGGCTCAGGTCGCACAACGAGCTCAAGGACTGGCCCTCCGTCGTGGTCGCCCAGACCGACGTCAGCTACCACGCCCCGGTCCTTGCTCGCTCGGAGCCGTACGACGTGTGGAGCTACGTCTCCCGGCTGGGCACCAAGTCGATGACGATCGAGTCCGAGATCGCCGACGGGGACGTCCGGCTCGCCCGTGGTCAGGTCACGCTGGTCTTCTACGACCTGGAGTCCGGGAAGTCCGTCGAGCCCAGCCCGGAGGTGCGTGCGGCCGTCGAGAGCGTGCTGTAGCGGACCTCAGTCGCGCCAGCCGCTCCAGTCGTGGTCGTCACAGTCGCGCTGGCGGTCGTGGCGGCGGTCACGTCGGCAGTCGTCGCCGTCGCGATCGCGGTCGTCGGAGCGAGCATCCGTGCCGTCCCATGCGTCCCACTCCCAGCCGTCACGGGTGAACGTGAAGTCCTCGGGAAAGGCGGGGGCCGGGGCAGAGGCGTCGGGCTTCTTCGCCGGACGAGCCTTCCGCGCGGCCAGTGTCTTGCCGTCGGACGGGGTTCGGGTAGGCCGTGAGTCGGGGACGGCGTCGGGCGGCGCGAGCAGATCACGAGAGATGAGCTGAGTTGCGCGCGAGGCGTCGGGAGGAGGGGGCAGGGTGCCGACCGAGGTGTCCTCGACGGCGTCGACGGGCTCGGCGGGTCCGGCCGGCCCATCGCCGAGCCGGCTCGGCGGCCCGGCCGCCTGCTTCGACTGCGGGCCCGCCGGGTCCGATCCCATCGAACCCGGGTTGCCGATGAGCAGTGCCACCGCGATCACGGCGACGAGGGCAAGCCCGACTCCGGCGATGGCCCCCTGAATTGCCCGCATGCGTCCTCCGAGAGCGCTCTGGTCCACATAATGTTCTGCTTGAGGCCAGTAGCCTCCCAGTGCTTTCGTCGGTTGTCGAGTAGCGGGACCTTTGTCAGCGTTTCCTGGCCCGGCCTGAGCTGACCCGAGCTGACCTGAGCCGCCGACAGCCGCGATGGACACGTCAGGGACGCGTCAAGGCCGTCCGTGCGGGCGTCAAGGAACCGTCAACGCCGTCTGGAACGGTCAGATCCGGGGCTGGAATGGGGGCGTGTCAGACCTCATCTACATCCTCCTCACGCTCGTGTGCTTCATCGGGCTCGCCCTGCTGGTCGGACTGATCGACCGTCGGCTGGGTTCTGCGTCCACCGATCCTGGTCCCGACCGGGTCACCGATCAGGAGACCGTCGCGACCGTCGACGCAGGCTCCGCCCGATGAACGCCACGCTCGCCGCGGTGCTGCAGATCGCCACCCTGGTCGCCGCGCTGACGCTCAGCGTGCCGCTCCTGGGCCGCTACCTCGCCCACGTCTACACCAGCCCCCGGCACCTACGCGCCGAGACGGTGGCCTACAGGGCCCTCAAGGTGGACGCCGACGCCGACCAGCACTGGCGCTCCTACGCGATGTCCGTGCTCGGCTTCTCGCTGGCCGGGATCCTGTTCCTCTTCGCCTTCGGCCGGCTGCAGAGCCTGCTGCCGCTCGACGGCGGACTCGATCCGCTGCCCAGCGACGGGGCGTGGAACACCGCCGTCTCGTTCGTGACCAACACCAACTGGCAGTGGTACGCCGGCGAGGCCGCTGCCGGCCACCTGATCCAGATGGCCGGGCTCGCGGTGCAGAACTTCGTCTCCGCCGCGGTCGGTCTATCGGTCGCCGCGGCCTTCGCCCGCGGGCTGGCCCGGACGCGCAACCAGGGAAGGATCGGCAACTTCTGGGTCGACCTGGTGCGTACGACCCACCGGGTCCTCCTGCCGATGGCCTTCGTGGTCGCGATCGTGCTGGTCGCGGCCGGGGTGGTGCAGAACCTGCACCCTGTGCACGAGATGACCACGCTGACCGGCGGCGCCCAGCCGTTGACCGGTGGCCCGGTCGCCAGTCAGGAGGCGATCAAGGAGCTCGGCACCAACGGCGGCGGGTTCTACAACGTCAACTCGGCCCACCCGTTCGAGAACCCCAACCCGTTCACCAACCTGCTCGAGATCTGGGCGATCCTCGTGATTCCGTTCTCGATGGCCTGGGCGTTCGGTCGCATCGTGGGGGACAGGCGCCAAGGTGGCGCAGTCCTCGCCACGATGGCTGCGCTGCTCGCCGTCGGCGTCACCCTGCTGACCTGGGCGGAGATGGCCGGTCCCGGCACCGCTCCGCAGCTCGCCGGAGCGGCGATGGAGGGCAAGGAGACCCGTTTCGGTGAGGCCGCCACGGCGCTCTTCGCCGCGGCCACCACCGGCACCTCGACCGGCGCCGTGAACGGCATGCACGAGAGCCTCACGGCCCCTGGCGGCGGCGTCGCGCTGTTCGGCATGATGCTCGGCGAGATCGCTCCCGGCGGAGTCGGCTCGGGGCTCTACGGCATGCTCATGCTCGCCGTGGTCACGGTCTTCCTGTGCGGCCTGATGGTGGGACGTACGCCTGAGTATCTCGGCAAGAAGATCAGCCGCGACGAGATCGTCCTGGTCGCTGTCTACATCCTGGCCACGCCGATCCTGGTGCTCGTCGGCGCTGCGATCGCGCTCACCGCGCCGGCAGGGCTGGCCGGCCTCTCGACCGACGGACCGCACGGCCTCTCCGAGGCGCTCTACGCCGTCACCAGTGCTTCCAACAACAACGGCTCCGCCTTCGCCGGGATCGGCTCGGGCACCCCGTTCTGGAACACGCTGCTCGGGTTGCTGATGCTGCTCGGCCGGTTCGTCCCGATGGTCCTGGTGCTCGCCCTGGCAGGTCGGTTCGCGACCGCCAACCGGCTGCCGGCCAGCGCCGGCACCCTGCCCACCCACCGCCCGCTCTTCATCGGCCTGCTGACCGGCGTCGCGCTGGTCGTCGTCGGCCTGACCTTCGTCCCGGCTCTCATGCTGGGCCCGATCGTGGAGTCCCTGTCATGACCCAGACCCCCGTACGTACCCCTGAGGACCACGCCGAGCACGACGCCAGTGTCGAGGCCGCGGCCTCGGTGCTCACGGTCAAGCAGGTCGCCGAGGCGATGCCCGGAGCGCTGCGCAAGCTCGATCCCCGCAAGCTGGTGGCCACCCCGGTCATGCTGGTGGTGGAGATCGGTGCGGCCGCCACGACCGTCATGTCGGTCCGCGACCCGTCGGCGATGGGGTGGCTGGTCACCGCCTGGCTGTGGCTCACCGTCGTCTTCGGTGCCCTGGCAGAGTCGGTCGCCGAGGGCCGCGGGAAGGCTCAGGCGGCCAGCCTGCGTGCCCTCCAGACCGAGACCACGGCCCGCCGTCTCCGTGGGGGAATCGGCGGCGCCGAGGAGCTCGTCGCCTCCACCGACCTGCGCGTCGGAGACGTCGTCGTGATCGAGGCCGGCGAGCGGATCCCGGGCGACGGTGACGTCATCGACGGCGTCGCCAGCGTCGACGAGTCGGCCGTGACCGGCGAGTCGGCTCCGGTGATCCGCGAGTCCGGCGGCGACCGCAGCGCGGTGACCGGCGGCACCCTGGTCCTCTCGGACCGGATCGTCGTCCGGATCACCTCCGACCCGGGCCACTCCTTCGTGGACCGGATGATCGCCCTGGTCGAGGGCTCGGAGCGGCAGCGCACCCCCAACGAGGTCGCGCTCAACGTGCTCCTGAGCAGCCTGACCGTCATCTTCGTGGTGGTCTGCGGGAGCCTCTACTACCTGGCCGACTACTCGGGAGCACACCAGTCGTGGCTGGTCCTCACCGCACTGCTGGTCTGCCTGATCCCGACCACCATCGGCGCTCTGCTGAGCGCGATCGGCATCGCCGGCATGGACCGGCTCGTACGCCGCAACGTGCTCGCGATGTCCGGCCGGGCGGTCGAGGCGGCGGGGGACGTGGACGTGCTCCTGCTCGACAAGACCGGCACGATCACGTACGGCAACCGGCAGGCGTACGAGATCGTCCCGGTCACCGGGGTCACGCTGACCGGCGCGGAGAACGCGGCGCTCCTGGCCAGCCTCTCCGACCAGACCCCGGAGGGGCGGAGCATCCTGACGCTGGTTGGTCGCCCCATGGGCAGGCCGGAAGTGGCCACGATGGTGGAGTTCTCCGCCACCACCCGGATGTCCGGGCTGGACAGCCCAGGCCTGAACGTACGCAAGGGCGCCGGGTCCGCCGTGGCTGCCTGGGTGAAGGGGAACGGCGGGCAGGTGCCGGCGGAGACCGACGAGATCGTCGCTCGGATCGCCGAGAGCGGTGGCACGCCGCTCGTCGTCGCCGAACGCCGCGACGGTGACCCGGCGCGGGTGCTGGGCGTCGTACACCTCAAGGACGTCGTCAAGGACGGCATCCGCGAGCGTTTCGACGAGCTCCGCGCGATGGGCATCAAGACGGTGATGATCACCGGCGACAACGCCGCCACTGCGGCTGCCATCGCCAAGGAGGCGGGTGTCGACGACTTCCTCGCCGAGGCCACCCCGGAGGACAAGCTGGCGCTGATCCGCCAGGAGCAGCGCGGCGGAAGGATGGTCGCGATGTGCGGCGACGGCACCAACGACGCCCCCGCGCTCGCCCAGGCCGATGTCGGTGTCGCGATGAACACCGGGACGACCGCAGCCAAGGAGGCCGGCAACATGGTCGACCTCGACTCCGACCCGACCAAGCTGATCGATGTGGTCGAGATCGGCAAGCAGCTGCTGATCACCCGGGGCGCGCTGACCACCTTCTCGGTGGCCAACGACGTCGCCAAGTACTTCGCGATCCTGCCGGCGATGTTCGTCGGGGTCTTCCCCGCGCTGGATGCCCTCAACATCATGCGGCTGTCCTCGCCGGAGTCGGCGATCGTCTCCGCAGTGGTCTTCAACGCGCTGATCATCATCGCGCTGATCCCGCTGGCCCTGCGCGGAGTCAGCTACCGGCCGTCCTCTGCCTCGGCTCTGCTGCGCCGCAACCTGCTGCGCTACGGGATCGGCGGCCTGATCGCGCCGTTCCTCGGGATCAAGCTGCTCGACCTCTTCGTCTCTCTCATCCCAGGACTGTGAACATGTCTGATCTCCTTGCACTGCTGCGTCACTCCCTCGCCGGGCTCCGTGTGCTCATCGCCGCGACCCTGCTGTGCGGGATCGCCTACCCGCTCGTCGTCACCGGTGTGGCCCAGGCTGCCTTCGGGTGGCGAGCCGACGGCTCCCTGGTCACCGAATCCGGCGCGCACACCGACGACCCCGCCGAGGCGGTCGGCTCGGCCCTGATCGGGCAGCGCAACGACGACGAGCGACTCTTCCACCCGCGTCCCAGCGTGGCCGGCGACGGCTGGGACACGCTGTCCACCTCCGGCTCCAACCTCGGCCCCGAGGACCCGGACCTGGTCAAGGCGATCAAGGAGCGCCGCCGCGACGTCGCGGTTCGTGAAGGCGTCTCGGTCGACCAGGTTCCCGCCGACGCCGTCACCGCCTCCGCTTCCGGGATCGACCCGGACATCTCACCGGCTTACGCAGCCCTCCAGGTGTCCCGGGTGGCCCGCGTCAACGGGCTCTCGGAGGACGCGGTGGCGGCGCTGGTGGCCGAGCACACCGACGACCGCACCTTCGGATTCCTCGGTGAACCGCGGGTCAACGTGCTCGAGCTCAACATCGCGGTGCGCGGAGAGGTTGAATAGGGACGTGCAGACCACGTCGACGGTCGGACGGCCCCAGCAACCGCGGGGTCGTCTGACCGTCTATCTCGGAGCCGCGCCCGGCGTGGGCAAGACCTACGCCATGCTCGGTGAGGCGCGGCGTCGTCAGGCGCGGGGGACCGATGTGGTGGTCGGGTTCGTCGAGACCCACGACCGCAGCAACACCATGCGCCAGATCGAGGGGCTCGAGGTGATCCCGAGCCGGGAGATCGTCTATCGCGGAACGACCTTCACCGAGCTCGACGTGGAGGCGGTGATCGCCCGCGACCCGAAGGTGGTCTGTGTCGACGAGCTCGCGCACACCAACGTGCCCGGCAGCCCGCACCTCAAGCGGGCCCAGGACATCGAGCAGCTCCGAGCGGCCGGGATCGACGTGATCACGACCGTCAACATCCAGCACCTGGAGTCGCTCAACGACGAGGTCGAGCGGATCACCGGCGTACGCCAGCGGGAGACCGTCCCCGACGACCTCGTACGCACCGCCGACATGATCCACCTGGTCGACATGGCGCCGCAGGCGCTGCGGCGGAGGATGGCCCATGGCAACGTCTACAAGCCGGAGAACATCGACGCCTCGCTGACCTCGTACTTCCGGGTCGGCAACCTCACCGCACTGCGGGAGCTGGCGCTGCTGTGGCTGGCGGACCGGGTCGACGACGCGCTCGGCGACTACCGGCGTGAGCACCAGATCGCGCATCCCTGGCCCACCAAGGAGCGCATCGTGGTCGCGGTCACCGGCGGGCCCGAGTCGGAGACCCTGCTGCGCCGTGGGGCTCGGCTCTGCCAGCGCGCCAAGGGCTCCGAGCTGGTCGCGGTGCACGTCGTCTCCGCGGACGGCCTGGCACGGTCGACAGGCGACCTTCCGCAGAGCCAGAGCCTCACCCGGTCGCTGGGCGGCACCTTCCACACCGTCATCGGCGACGATCCCGCCACCGCGATCGTCGACTTCGCGGCCGGTGCCAACGCCACGATGATCATCGTCGGTGTCTCCCGGCACGGCCGGGTACGACGCCTGTTCAGCGGCAGCACCGGCGACCGGATCGCGACCGCGGCGGGCAGCATCGACGTGCACCTGGTGACCCATGAGCACGCCGGGGCAGGCCTACCCCTGCGGCGGCCTCGATCGGCGCTGGGCCGTTCGCGGCGGCTGGCGGGATGGGCCGCTGCGGTCGTGCTGCCGTTCGCGCTGCTCGGGTGCCTCTACCTGGTGCCGTCGGCCGACCGCAACGCCCAGCTCCCGGTGGCCAGCCTGCTGATGACCGGCGCGATCGTGGCGGTGGCGCTCATCGGAGGCAGGCGGGCGTCGGCGGTCGCAGCCATGATCGGCGCCGGGGTGCTGAACTTCTTCTTCACCCAGCCCTACTACGACCTGACCGTGCAGAGCTCGCACAACGTCGTCGCGCTGGGGGTCTTCCTGATGATCGCGCTGTCCGTGGCGGGGGTCGTCGATCAGGCGGCACGACGTTCGGAGGAGGCGGCGCGGGCGCGCGCGGAGGCGTCGACGATCGGTGCCCTGTCGAGGTCGGTGCTCACCGGCCAGGACACCGCGGAGGCGATCGTCCATCGCGTACGCGAGAGCTTCGGGCAGCGGTCGGTGGCCCTGCTGCGAGCGAGCGCGTCGGGGTGGCACACGCTGGCCGAGGTCGGCCAGGACGCGGCGAAGGAGCCTGGATCCGGCGACACCCAGGTCCGGGTCGACGACGATCACGTGATCGTGCTGCGCGGCGATCCGCTCCGGGCGGCGGACCAGCGCGTGCTGGACGCCTTCGCCATCCAGACCTCGCTGGTGCTGGAGTATCGCCGGTTGCGAGACCAGGCCGACCGCGCGCTGGCGCTGGAGCGGGCCGAGCAGACCTCGACCTCGCTGCTCCGCGCGGTCTCCCACGACCTGCGTACGCCGCTGGCGACGATGCGCGCGGCTCTCGACGGTCTGCTGACGGACCGGTTGCCCGAGCAGGATCGCAAGGAGCTCATCGAGTCGGCCGCCACCTCCGCCGACCAGCTCGAGGCGCTCATCGACAACCTCCTCGACCTCTCCCGGGTCGAGGCCGGCCTGGTCCACCCGGCGATGCGGGACGTCAGCCTGGAGGAGTCGCTGCCGCTGGCGGTCGCCGGCCTGCCCCCGGGATCGATCGTGTTCGACGTCGACGAGGGGACCCCTCTCGTACGCACCGACTCAGGGTTGTTGGAGCGGGTCGTCGCCAACCTGGTGAGCAACGCCGTTCGCGCCAGCGCCCAGGGGCCGCGCCCCGGCGAGCCGGTACGCGTCCTCGCGCACGAGACACCGGAGACTGTGGAGGTGATGGTCGTCGATCGCGGACCGGGTGTTCCCGAGGAGCAGCGGGAGCGGATGTTCGAGCCCTTCCAGCGCCTCGACGACACCTCGGCGGACGGGTTGGGTCTCGGCCTCGCCGTGGCCAAGGGACTGAGCGAGGCGCTCGGGATCAGATTGTCCGCCGAGGACACCCCTGGCGGTGGCCTGACCATGGTCGTCGCGGTGCCGCGCGCAGAGGTGGATCGATGAGCCGCGTACTCGTCGTCGACGACGAGCCTGCCCTGCTTCGGGCGCTCGCCATCAACCTGCGTGCCGCCGGCTGGGAGGTCGAGACGGCGACCGATGGGCGTTCGGCGCTCGCCGCCGCCGCGGCGACCCACCCCGACGTCGTCCTGCTCGACCTCGGCCTCCCGGACCTGGACGGCACGGAGGTGATCGAGGGGCTGCGCGGCTGGACCCAGGTGCCGGTCGTCGTGCTCTCCGCGCGCCAGCACGGCGACGACAAGATCGAGGCGCTGGACCTCGGGGCCGACGACTACGTGACCAAGCCGTTCGCGATGAACGAGCTGATGGCTCGTCTTCGAGCTGCCGTCCGGCGGTCCCAGGACTCCGCACCGCCCGCGGCGGCCACCGTGAACGTCGGCGACCTGGAGATCGACTTCGCCCGCAAGCGTGTCCACAAGGCAGGTGAGGACGTCCGCCTCACCCCGACCGAGTGGTCGTTCCTCGAGCTCCTCGCCCGCAACCTCGGCCGGCTGGTCCCGCGGGAGCAGATTCTCAAGGAGGTGTGGGGCCCGGCCTACGCCAAGGAGACCCACTATCTGCGGGTCTACGCCGCCCAGCTGCGCCGCAAGCTCGAGGAGGACCCTTCCCGCCCGCGCCACCTGGTCACCACCCCTGGCGTCGGCTACACCCTCGATCCGCGCGCTTGACCTGACC
Source organism: Nocardioides sp. (assembly GCF_014360585.1). Taxonomy (GTDB): domain Bacteria; phylum Actinomycetota; class Actinomycetes; order Propionibacteriales; family Nocardioidaceae; genus Nocardioides. The sequence goes on along the minus strand of NZ_JACIXG010000042.1, from coordinate 19,134 downwards.
TAGAGCCGCGCGAAGGCCTCGACCTTGTCCTGGGGCCCGGAGACGATGATGTGGTCGTCGGGGCGGATGACGGTCTCCGCGCTCGTGTAGGTGAACGTGCCGCCGGCCGGTTTCACCCCGACGACGGTGACGCCGTAGGTCTTGCGCACGCCGACGCCGGTGAGGCTGCGGTTGTGCAGCAGGGCCGGCGGACGAGTCTTCACGAAGACGTACCCGTCGTCGAACTCGATGTAGTCGAGCATCCGTCCGCGGACTAGGTGGGCGACGCGTTGACCCATGTCGTGCTCGGGGCGGACGACGTTGTGCACCCCGATCTGGGCGAGGATCCGGGCGTGGGGCTCGCTGATCGCCTTGGCCCAGACGTTGCGTACGCCGAGATGGATCGCGACCGACGCGGTCAGGATGCTCGCCTCGATGTCGGTGCCGATGCTCACGACCACGGTGCCGAACTCGCCGAGGCCGAGCCCGCGCATGGCGTCCTCGCTCGTGGTGTCGGCCTCGACCACGTGGGTCAGCCGGCCAGCGTGCTCCTGGACCGCCCGAGGGTTCAGGTCGGCGGCGAGCACCTCCTCGCCCTCCTCGACGAGCTCGAGGGCGAGCGCGCTGCCGAACCGGCCGAGGCCGAGCACGGCGACGCCGCCGCGGGTGGTGCCGTTCTTGTCCGATCTGGTCCTAGCCAATGAGGGGCCGTCCTTCCGGGTAGCGGTGCAGACGCTCGCGGTCGCGGAGCGCCAGGGCGGAGACGAGGGTGATGGGACCGATCCTGCCGATGAACATCATCGCGACCAGGATCAGCTGACCGCCCGGGGGGACGTCATAGGTGAGGTTGGTCGACAGTCCCACAGTCGCGAAGGCCGAGACGGCCTCGAAGAGCACTCGATGGGTGGGCGCGTCGACCAGGTGCAGCAGCGCGATGGTGCCGGTGACCACGAAGCCGACCGAGAGCAGCGCGACCGTGAGGGCCTGACGGATGGCCCGCGGGTCGATGCGTCGGTCGAACGCCTCGACCTCGCGCTGGCCGCGCACCTCAGCGAGGATGACGAAGAAGAGCAGCATGAAGGTGGTGACCTTGAGGCCGCCCGCGGTGCCCGCCGACCCTCCCCCGATGAGCATCAGCACGTCCACGCCGAGCAGCGTGCCTTCGTGCATCTGCTCGTAGTCCAGGCTGTTGAACCCGGCCGTACGCGTCATGGTGCTCTGGAAGAAGCCGGCCAGCAGCTTCTCCGGGGTGCTCAGCGCGCCCAGGGTGCCGGCGTTCCCCCACTCGACCGCGGTGAAGAACAGCGAGCCGATGATCAGCAGTCCGATGGTGCCCGAGACGGTCATCTTCGTGTGCAGGCTCCACATCCGCACCTTCGTACGCCGCAGCAGCTCCAGCCACACCGGGAACCCGAGACCACCGGCGATCACGGCGACGGCGATCGGCAGGCAGATCCAGGGGTCGGCGACGTACCCCATCAGCGAGTCAGAGCGCAGCGCGAAGCCGGCGTTGTTGAAGGCGGAGATCGAGTGGAAGATGCCGTCGTAGGCAGCCCGCTCCAGGGTGGCGCCGTAGCCCAGCCAGAAGCGCAGCGTCAGCGGGATCGCGATGATCAGCTCGATGACCAGGCTGATGCCTACGACTCCCTTGATGACGCTGCGGACGTCACCGAGACCGGAGCTGGTGTGCTCCACCGCGGCGGTGAGGCGGAACCGCAGCCCGAGCCGGCGGAAGACGACCAGTGTCAGCATCGAGGCGAGCGTCATGATCCCGATCCCGCCGACCTGGATCAGCCCGAGGATGGTGACCTCGCCGAAGGTCGACCAGTAGGTCGGGGTGTCGACGACGACCAGACCGGTGACGCAGACGGCGCTGGTCGCGGTGAACAGGGCCGTCAGGAACGGCGCATGGCCCGGCTCGGTGCGCGCCACCGGAAGCATCAGCAGGAGTGTGCCGATCAGGATCATGGCTGCGAACCCGACCGCCACGATCTGGGTCGGGTGACGGAGCAGGCCCTTGCCGCGGCGCGCACGGCGCGGCAGGGGGCTCACCCGGGCGTGTTGATCATGAAGTTGGCGGCATGCTCGGCGTAGGCCCAGAACTGCGCGTCCTGCTCCGGTGTCAGCCCGGCGGCGTCGAGGCCCTCGCGGAAGTGCTGGAGCCAGCGGTCACGAGCCTCCGAGGTGACCTCGAACGGGGCGTGACGCATCCGCAGCCGCGGGTGCCCGCGCTGCTCGGAGTAGGTGCTCGGGCCGCCCCAGTACTGAGCCAGGAAGAGGGTCAGTCGCTCCTGGGCCGGACCGAGATCCTCCTCCGGATACATCGGCCGCATCAGCTCGTCGGTCGCCACGCCCTCGTAGAACTTGGCCACGATCGTGCGGATGGTCTCCATCCCGCCGATCTCCTCATAAAACGTCACTGAGCCATTCTTCCACGCGGGTCCGCGTTCGCCGCCCGTGGCAGGATCGGAGGCGTACGCACACACTCGATCTTTGGGAGATAAACGATGGCCACCACCCGCACTGCCACCACCGTCTGGGAGGGCACGCTCTTCGAGGGTGCCGGGAAGGTGACGCTGGATTCCTCAGGTCTGGGGACCTACGACGTCTCCTGGCCGGCCCGCTCCGAGGAGCCCAACGGCAAGACCAGCCCCGAGGAGCTCATCGCCGCAGCCCACTCCTCCTGCTTCTCGATGGCCTTCTCCAAGGGCCTGGCCGACAACGGCACCCCGGCGACCAGCCTGCAGACCAGCGCGGATGTCGAGTTCACGCCCGGCAAGGGCATCACCGGCATCAAGCTGACCACCCGTGGTGAGGTCGAGGGGCTCGACAACGAGACCTTCGTCAGCCTCGCCGAGGCTGCCAAGGCCGGCTGCCCGGTCAGCCAGGCCCTCACCGGCACCACGATCACCCTCGACGCCGCCCTCGCCTGATCCCGTGTAGGCCGAGCTTGTCGAGACCATCGGGTCTCGACAAGCTCGACCAACGGCGGCGTACGTCAGGCCTTGGCCGGCTGCTCCTCGTCAGCGGCCTTCTCGTCGCGGTGCCAGACGACCCGCTGCGGGAACGGGATCTCGATGCCCTCGTAGTCGAGGCGGGCCTTGATCCGCTGGCGCATCTCGCGCGCGATCGCCCACTGCTTGAGGGGCAGCGTCTTGATCAGCACCCGCACCGTGATCGAGTCGGCGGCCAGCGCCTCGACGCCGGTGACCTCGGGCTCCTCGATGATCTGGCCCTTGAACTCCTCGTCGACCCACAGGTCGCGGGAGACCTCGCGAAGCACGCGCTGCACCTTGGTGAGGTCCTCGTTGTAGCCGACCCCGACGTCGATGACGGCTCGGGCCCAGTTCTGGCTGTGGTTGCCGACCGTGAGGATCTCGCCGTTGGGGATGTACCAGACCGTGCCGTCGAGCGACCGCAGCCGGGTGATCCGCAGCGTCACGGCCTCGACCGTGCCGATGATGTTGTTGACCTCGATGCTGTCACCGACGCCGTACTGGTCCTCGATGATCATGAAGATGCCGGACAGGTAGTCCCGCACCAGCGACTGGGCGCCGAAACCGAGCGCCAGGCCGACGATTCCGGCCGAGGCGATGATCGGGGCGATGTTGACCCCGAGCTCGGACATGATCATGGTGGTGAAGATCGCGACCAGGACGCCGGTGATGATGCTCTTGAGCAGCGATCCGATCGCCTGGGCACGCTGGCTGCGGCGGGACGAGGCGACGGGCGTATCGCTCGCCTCGGCCGACTTGGTGAGCTTGCCGGAAAGTCCGGGCGTCTCGACGGCGCGGACCACGACCTTGTCGATGACCCGGTGAAGCACCCAGCGGAGCACGATCGCCAGCAGGATCAGGCCGGCGATACGCAGGGGGATGCCGATCACCCATTCGCCGAGAGTCGACCAGGAGACCGAGACCAGTGGGGGGTTCGGGGGAATGGACATGAGTTCCAGTATCCAACGCGTTCAAGGCCCGCGGCCAATCCCAGATGGCCGCGACCCCTGCCGGACGAGGGGCGTTGACGAGCACCGGTCCGTACGCCGGTTAGTATCTGCGCGTGAGCAACCAGATCCTGCGCCGCGCCGGCCACTTCGGCGCCTCCGCCACCGCCGCTGTCGTCGCCTCTGTTGCTACCGCTGGTCCCGCTGGCGCCGCAGTCCCCGACGGGTGGCCGGTCGCCGAGGAGATGACCGCCTCCGGTTTCCTCCTGCTCATCCTGATCGTCCCGCTCATCCTGACGGTGGTCATCTCCCTCCTGGTGCTCCTTCCCGGCATCCTCCGCGGCGAGGGGCTGCTGCCCAAGCCCCACAAGGGCGACGACGACAACCTCCCCGCCGCGACGCACTGACCGGTCAGGTCGTCAGGATCGCCAACTGCTGGGTCGCCCGCGTCATCGCGACGTAGCGGTCCACGGCGCCCTCGATCCCGGTCCCGTACGTCTCGGGGTCGATGAGGACGACCAGGTCGAACTCGAGCCCCTTGGCGTGCTCGGGGGACAGGCGGCGTACCCGGCCTTCGTTCAGATCCGATGAACCGGCAGCGATGACGCAGGCGATGCCTTCGTCGTGCTCGGCGAGCCAGGTGTCCAAGATCTCCTCGAGGTCCGCAACGGGGCCGTGGACGACCGGGATGCCGGAGGCGCGGACCGACGTGGGCACGTTGGCGTCGGGGAGCGCGGCCCGGATGACCGGCTCGGCCTCGGCCATCACCTCCTCCGGCGTGCGGTAGTTGACGCTCAGGCCGGCCATCTCGATCCGGTCCAGACCGACCCGCTCGAGACGCTCCTGCCAGGACTCGGTGAACCCGTGCCGGGCCTGGGCCCGGTCGCCGACGATCGTGAAGCTGCGCGAGGGGCAACGGTTGATCAGCATCTGCCACTCGGCGTCGGTCAGCTCCTGGGCCTCGTCGACGACGATGTGAGCGAACGGGCCGGCGTACGGGTCGAGCTCGTCCGGCTCCCGCACCGAGTCGTCGAGGAGTGCTGTGCGTAGGTCCTGGCCCCGCAGCATCGACATGACCTTCATGTCGGAGTCGTCGTGACTGATCAGGTCGGAGACGACCTCGGCCTTCGCCTTCCGGTCGGCGGCCGCGGCCGCCTTCCTGGCGCTCCGGCGCCGTGAGGCATCGGGGTCGCCGAGGCGACGGTGGGCGGCGTCGAGCAGTGGCAGGTCCGCGTCGGTCCAGGCCTGCCCAGCCTGGACAACCGGATCACGCTGCAGCGTCGCCACCTCCTCGGGAGTGAGCCAGGGCGCGCACAGGCGCAGGAACGCCGGCACCTCCCACAGATCCCCGACGATGTCGGCCGGACGCAGTCGCGGCCAGACCTGGCCGAAGACGTCGAGCAGCCCGGCGTTGGTCTCCAGGGAGGCCCGGACGGCGTCGGTCGCGTCCTCGTCGACGAGGCCGTACGCGTCGAACTCGTCCTCATCCTGGTCCGAGCTGTTCCAGTCATCCTTGGCCCAGCCGTCGAGATCGGCGTCGTGGTCGCTGCCGGTGTTCTCCTGGATCCGTCCGGTCACGATCTTCAGCAGCGCATCCCAGACCTGGTCGCGGGCGTCGTTGTGCGGCGTACCCGGCTCGGCCGCGGCGATCGCCTCGGCCCAGTCGCCGGTGCTGATCACGGCGTCGCCGTAAGGAGTCTCGACCAGGGTCGGCTTCGAGGGAGGCTTCTCGTAGAGTGCCACCGCCGGCTCGATCGCGGCGACCATCCGGGTGTCGGCCTTGAGCCGGGCCACCTCCTTGTCCGTCTCCGGCGCCAGCGAAGCACCCTCGGGCACCATCCGGCGCAGCGTGGTGGTGCGTACGCCCTCTTCGCCCAGGCTCGGCAGCACGTCGGCGACGTAGGAGAGATAGGGCTCGTGCGGGCCCACGAACAGCACCCCGCCCTTGCCCTCGCCCAGGCGCGGGTCGGAGTAGAGGAGGTACGCCGTGCGGTGCAGCGCCACCACGGTCTTGCCCGTTCCCGGTCCGCCGTCGACGACCAGCGCGCCTCGTGAGGACGCGCGGATGATGGCGTCCTGGTCGGACTGGATCGTGCCGAGCACGTCGCGCATCTGCGGAGAGCGGCTGCTGCCGAGGGTGGCGATGAAGGCCGACTGGTCGTCCAGCGCGGCATGTCCCTCGAGTCCCTCGGCGGTGAAGACCTCGTCCCAGTAGTCGGTGATCCGCCCGTTGGTCCAACGGTAGCGACGCCGGCTCAGCAGCCCGCGCGGGTCGGCGTGCGTGGCCGCGAAGAACGGCTCGGCCGCCGGTGAGCGCCAGTCGACCAGCAGCCGGCGCCCATCGGTGGCGGTCAGTCCGAGGCGCCCGATGTAGATGGTGCTGCCGGAGTCGGTGACGATCCGCCCCAGACACAGGTCCAGACTGAACCTGCGCAGCATCCGCAGCTGCCCACCGAGCCGGTGCACCTCCAGATCGCGGTCCATCGCCTCCTGGCCGTGTCCGCCGGGGCGGCGGCGTACGTCGTCGAGCCGCTCGTTCAGCTCAGCGATCTGCTCCTCGAGACTCTGCCCGATGGCAGCGAACTGCTGCTCGTCCTCAGCGATCAGTGCCGGGTCCGCCTTGGCGTCGTGACGGCCCGCGAGATCGAATGCTTGCAACGTTGAATCCCCTGTCTGATCAGGCACTTTACCTGTTCGAGGAGGAGATTCTGCCCCAATCCGGGGGTCTTGCGGCAAGCCCCTATGTGCGCTATAAAGTTATTAGCGGAAGGGAGAGTTCTCCCTTCCGTTCGTTCGTTTTCGGCCACCGCCGGTCGAGCCGTGAGGCCGCCTGCGGCCGAGCGTGTCGAGACCAACACGGTCCCATCGCTGCTCGACAGGACTGTGTTGGTCTCGACACGGGTTCGCTCGTACCTCACGAACCCGGCTCGACCGACGGGGTGGTGCTACTGCGCGTCCCGCTCCTGAGCGGCGAGGGCGCGGGCGACCTCGTCACGTCCTTCACGGACGTACCGCTTGGCGGCCGGCTCGGCGGGGGAGGTCTCCAGCCACTTGTCGGCCTTCTCCAGGAGCTCCGGGGAGGCGGCCGGCTTCGGGAAGATGTGCTCCAGCACCGTCGAGGCGCGGTGGGTGCCGAGGTGCTCCCAGAGCGTGTCGGCGGCCTCGAAGTAGCGGTCGACGAAGGGCGCGAGCACCTTGTCCTGCCCGGTGCGCTGGAACGAGAGCACGATCGAGCGCGCGGTCTCGTTGGCCACGTCGGTCCGGACGACGACCGACTCCCAGGCCGCCTCCTTGGCCTCGGTGGTCGGCTGCGCGGCGCGGGCGGCGGCGGCCTTCTCCTTGCCGGAGATGGTGTTGTCGCGCTCGAGCTCGGCGTCGATCTCGGCCTCGCCGAACGTGCCCGAGGCGGCCAGGCCGGTGACGAGCGCCCAGCGCAGGTCCTGGTCGACCTCGAGACCGTCGAAGGCAAGGGCGCCGGAGAGCAGCCCCTGGAGATCGGCGATCGCGGACTCGGAGCGGCCTGCCGCGGCGTACGTCCGGGCGAAGGTCAGCTGGTGGTCGCTGCCCGGGGCAGCAGCCTCGAGCAGGCTCTTGAGCCCCGTCTCCCAGCGCGCCTTGAGGGAGTCGCGGTTGGCCGGAGCGGAGAACGAGCCCACCGCCTGGGCGGCGAAGACCGGGATCCGGGTGACGCCCCAGGCGTCGGTCTCCTGGCCGATGTTGGCGAGCACGAGCTCGACGAAGTCGGTCGCCCGCATCTCGGCGTCGCGGGTCATGTCCCAGGTGGCGCCCCAGATCAGTGCACGCGAGAGCGAGTCGTCCAGCGCGGAGAGCGACGACAGCGCGGTGGCCAGCGAACGCTCGTCGAGCCGGATCTTGGCGTACGTCAGGTCGCCCTCGTTCAGCAGCAGCAGGTCGGGCTGCTTGACGCCGGACAGCTGCGGAACCTCGGTCAGCTCGCCGGTCACGTCGATCTCGAACGCGTCGCGGCGGACGAGCGCGCCCTCGACGAGATCGTAGAGGCCGAGGCCGATGCGGTGACGACGCAGCGTCGGGTAGTCGGCGGCAGCGCTCTGCCTGACCGCGAACGAGGCGTACGTCCCGTCCTCGGCCAGCTCGAACGACGGCGCGAGGGTGTTGACGCCGGCGGTCTGCAGCCACTCCTGCGCCCAGCCCTGGAGCTCGCGCCCGGAGGAGGCCTCGAGGTGGCGCAGCAGGTCCTTGAACTCGGAGTTCCCGTAGGCGAACTCCTTGAAGTAGGCCTTCAGGCCGTCCAGGAACGGCTCCAGCCCGACCCATGCCACCAGTTGCTTCAGGACGGAGGCGCCCTTGGCGTAGGTGATCATGTCGAAGTTGACCTCGACGGCCTGCAGGTCGTAGTTGTCCGCGGCGATCGGGTGCGTGGTGGGCAGCTGGTCCTGGCGGTAGCCGGTCTGCTTGCGGGCGTTGGTGAAGCCGGTCCAGGCGTCGGTGAACTCGGTCGCGTTGGCCTGGGCGTGGTAGCAGGCCCACTCGGCGAACGACTCGTTGAGCCAGAGGTCGTCCCACCACCTCATGGTGACCAGGTCGCCGAACCACATGTGCGCCATCTCGTGGAGGATCACCGAGGCGCGGAAGTCGTAGAAGGAGCGCGGCTGCTTGGAGCGCGGCAGGTACTCGTCGCGCAGCGTCACGGCGCCGGCGTTCTCCATCGCGCCCATGTTGTACTCAGGCACGTAGAGCTGGTCGTACTTCCCGAACGGGTAGGGGAAGTCGAAGGCGTCCTCGAAGAACTCGAAGCCCTGCTTGGTGATCTTCACGACCTCGTCGCGGTCGAGGTGGGGGACCAGCGACTGGCGGCAGTAGTGGCCCAGCGGGATCGTGCCGAACTTGCCCTCGTAGACGTCCTGGACCTCGTGGTACTCACCGGCGATCAGCGCGGTGATGTAGGTCGACATCTTCTTGGTGGGCTCGAAGTCCCAGGTCGCGCGACCGTCGCCGAGCGGCTTCGGCTCGGGGGTCGGCGCGTTGGAGACGACCTTCCAGCCCTCAGGAGCGGTCACGTGGAAGGTGAAGACGGACTTGAGGTCGGGCTGCTCGAAGGTGGTGTAGACGCGGCGGGCGTCGGGGACCTCGAACTGGGAGTAGAGGTAGACGCGGTCGTCGGCGGGGTCGACGAAGCGGTGCAGGCCCTCGCCGGTGTGGGAGTAGGTGCAGTCGGCCTTGACGACGAGCACGTTCTCGGCAGCGAGGCCGTCGAGAAGAATCCGAGAATCCTGGTACGCCACCGCGGGGTCGAGCGCGACGCCGTTGAGAGTGATCTCGTGGACGGTCGCGTCGACGAGATCGGCGAACGTCGAGGCGCCGGCCTCGGTGGAGGTGAAGGTGATCGTCGTCGTCGAACCGAACGTCTCGGTACCCGTGGTGAGGTCGAGATCGATGTCGTACGAGAGGACGTCGAGAAGGGCGGCTCTAGCGGTGGCTTCGGCACGCGTGAGATTGGTTCCAGGCATGCGGGGATCCTCTCATTCTGCCCGGATTTCGAGACATCTATATCGCGTTTGTTGACCGTTCTTGGGTGTCGCTGAGCGTGAAAAGTAAAAATACAGTGTTGTAATTCCGACACACCGGTATCAATGGTTGACAACTTTCCCTAGGGTGCTCATGTGCCCCTTAAGTCACAGAAACATCAGTACTCACATGAGTCGCGCCGGGTGGGGAAGCCTGGCGGGGCGCTGCGCCGGACCTTGGTCACCGGCGCGGTTCTGCTGCTCGTCGGCCTCGGTGTACAAGCAACCCCTGAGTTGGCATCACCGGCGCACGCGGGCTCCATCACGCTCTGCTCCGGCTTCTCGGACTGCCGCAGCAAGGGCTATCCCACCGGCGGATACGAGACTGCCTGGGGGAGCATGTACTGGCGGATGTACGCCGGAAGGAACTGCACCAACTACGTGGCGTACAAGCTGATCCAGACCGGTCTGCCGAACGCTCGCCCCTGGTCGGGCGAGGGCAACGCGACCAACTGGGGCGTGGCGATGAGCAAGCTGACCAACCGGACCCCGACCGTGGGCTCGGTCGCCTGGTGGCACTCCTCGCACCCGAGCGCGAGCCGTTTCGGGCACGTCGCCATGGTCGAGCAGGTCGGCTCGAGCTCGATCACGATCTCGGAGTCCAACTACGGCAGCGACATCAGCTGGCGCCGGATCAGCAAGGGCTCCACGAACTACCCGACCGGGTTCATCCACTTCAACGACCAGCGTCTCTCTGTCACCAAGGCGCCCACGGTCGAGGGAACGGCGCAGGTCGGCAAGGCGGTCACGGTCGACACCGGCTCGTGGAGCCCGAACCCGAACAAGATCCGTTACCAGTGGATCGTGGACAAGAAGCCGATCCCGGGTGCGACCAACAAGACCTTCCGCATCCCCGGCCACCTCGCCGGCAAGCAGATCGCGGCGGTGCTCACCGGCACCCGCCGGGACTACAGCGACGCCAAGACGATGAGCGAGATCCTGCCGCCGATCAAGCAGGGGACGTTCAGGGTGCTGAAGCAGCCGAAGATCTCCGGAGCTCAGAAGGTCGGCTCGACGATCTCCGTCGGCGGAGCGGCGTACGAGCCGTCGGCGAAGATCGGCGAAGTCAGGTGGTACGCGGACAAGAAGCTGATCGCGCGCTCCAAGTCCCGCTTCCTGAAGGTGCCAGCAGCGGCGTCGGGGAAGAGGATCGGCGCTGTCGTCGTCGGCGTCCAGGACGGCTACGAGCCGAAGCACTCCTACGCCTTCGCCACCTCGGTCGTCGGCGGCGGCAAGGCTCCGCAGCAACCCGCGGAGCCGAACCCGGAGCCGTCGAGCGGGTCGCTGACCCAGACCGCGGCCGGCTACGTGAAGGGCGGCACCCGCCTCGGCGGCCTGATGCAGGTCGCTCCGGGCAGCTTCAGCGAAGCGGTGGACGTCTCCTACCAGTGGACGCGCGAAGGCACGCCCATCTCGGGGGCGACGACCGAGAAGTACCGCCCGACGGCATCCGACGTCGGTCGCCGGCTCAGCGTCACCGTGGTCGCCCGCTCCGGCAGCGGCCAGACCGTGTCCAAGACGTACGGTCCCAGCGGCCGGGTCCGCGTGAAGCCGACCGTCGAGGTCACCGCCACCGGAGGCTCTCGGGAGGCCGAGGTGGTCGTCAAGGTCACTGCGCCGGGCTACGTACCCAGCGGCTCGGTCAAGATCACGACCAACGGTGGACGTACGGTCACCAAGTCCCTCGGCAACGGGACGGCGGGCGTCACCTTCGTCAAGCTGCCCCCGGGCGAGTACGCCGTCACCGCCGCCTACAGCGGCGACGAGGTCGCCTACTGGGCCAGCGGGGGTGACTTCACCAGCGTCAGCTGAGCGGAACAGATCCGGGGCGGGAGTGGTTGGTGTCGATATGACACAGACCACTCCCGCCTCGCCGTCCGAGAAGACCGCAGCCGACTTCTGGTTCGATCCGGCCTGTCCGTTCGCGTGGATCACCTCGCGCTGGATCCTCGAGGTCGAGAAGGTGCGCGACGTCGAGGTGACGTGGCACATCATGAGCCTGGCGTACCTCAACCAGGACAAGGACATCCCGGACGACTACCGGGAGATGCTGAAGACCGCGTGGGGCCCGGTGCGGGTCTCCATGGCGGTGCAGAACGAGTACGGCCAGAAGAAGCTTGCCGAGCTCTACACCGCGCTCGGCACCCGCCGCCACGTCGAGGGCCGCGAGTTCGACCGGGCGATGATCGAGGAGGCGCTGACCTCGGTCGGGCTGCCCGCCGAGCTCGCCGACGCGATGGACGACTCCTCGCTCGACGAGGCCATTGCGAAGTCCCACCACGAGGGCATGGACCAGGTCGGCAACGATGTCGGCACCCCGACGATCGCGATGAACGGCTCGGCCTTCTTCGGGCCCGTCATCTCCAAGGCGCCCAAGGGCGAGGAGGCCGGCAAGCTCTGGGACGGCTTCCAGCTGATCACCGCCTACCCCTACGTCTACGAGCTCAAGCGCGCCCGGGTCCACGACCTCGACTTCAGCTGAGCCTGCCCGCGGCCGAATTGCCGGTGACGCCGCGGCCCGACCGGTCGTACGTTGACGGCGTGACTACTACAGACGAGGCAGCAATCCTCTCGCGGGCGCTGGGCCAGACCGGCGGCCTGTTCGGCCGGGTGAACGCCGGGACGGTCTCGCGGCCGACGCCGTGCGAGCAGTGGGACGTCGGCGCGCTGGCCGACCACGTGATCGCGGACGGGACCAACTTCGTCACCATGATCGGTGGCGGGGAGCCGGACTGGGGCGCGCCGACGCCGCACGTCAGCGAGGACTGGGGGCAGGCGTTCAGGGCCAGCGCCGACGACGTGCTGCGGGCGTGGGAACAGGGCCCCGGCACGGACGGCTGGGAGGGCGGCGCGGTGGTGCCGGTCGGCCTGCTCGTCGCCGAGTACGCCACCCACTCCTGGGATCTCGCGCAGGCGCTCGACGTCCCGTCCGCCGAGCTCGATCCCGAGCTGGCCGAGGTCGGGCTGGAGTTCATGAAGGCGACCCTCAAGCCGGAGATGCGCACTGGTGCGTTCGGTGCGGAGGTGGCGGCGCCCGAGGGTGCCGGGGCGTACGAGCGGCTGGCTGCTTTCGCGGGACGGCAGGTCTCCTGACACCATGGTCATGTGGTTGACCAGATGGGGGTGTTCGCGCTGCAGCGGGCCCTGACGCAGGCAGCAGAGCTTCTCGACACCGTCACGGCGGACGACCTGACCCGGCCGACGCCGTGTCCTGAGTGGGATCTGCGCAAGCTGGCCAACCACATGATCGCCCAGCCCCGCGTCTTCGTGACGATGCTCCAGGGCTCGCCTCCGGGATGGGCCGGGCGCGAGGACTACGCGGTCAACCTGGGTGAGGAGCTGCGTACGCGTGGCAACGCGCTGATCAACCTGTGGCGCGAGGTCGGCGCCGACGACATGGTGATGGTCGACCCCGACTGGCAGTCGGCCGAGATCGCGGTCCACACCTGGGACCTGTGCGCGGCGCTCGGCCGTCCGACCGACAGCCTGGACGAGGCGGTCGCCCAGCGGGCGGTCGTCGCGATGGACCGGATCCTCGGGCCGGAGCGCAAGGGGCGGGCCTTCGCCGACGCCCTCTCGGCGCCGGAGGGGTCGGGGGCCTACGAGCACCTGGCGGCGTACGCCGGACGGCCGATTCCGTTCGTTTCGGGCTACTGAACAAGGTCGGTCTCGACAGTTTCAGGCCTCGACAAGCTCGACCACCGGCCGGATCGACACACCGAACACATGCGTTTGCGGCATGTCGGGCTTCTGATTCTCCAAAATCAGGGGTATGGCCAGCTTCCCCCGCGTCTTCACAGTGACCCTGACCGCTGTCGTCATTGGCGCGTCGATGCTCGTGCCTGCCATCGGCTCCGGGTTCGTCCCGGGGATCGATCCGGCCGCCGCCGAGGACAGCCAGCTGATCAAGCTGCCTCGCCTCGAGGACGGCATCGCCACCCGTGACGTGAAGCTTCCTTCGAGGCTGACCGAGCGGTCGGGCAGTGCGGCCTCGACCGAGAGGCTGAGCACGACGACGTTCTCGATGGTCGGGGTGTCCTGGACCGGCGCCGAGACGCCCAAGGTCGAGGTGCGGGTGAGCAAGTCCGACCAGTGGCGTGGGTGGCAGCTGCTGCCGCTGCAGGAGGACCTGCCCGACGGCGCCGAAGGTGCTGTCGCCGCCCGCGGCAAGGTCGAACGCCGTGGCACTCAGCCGGTGTGGACCGGCCGGGCCAGCGGCGTACAGGTTCGGGTCGAGGGTGCGCAGCCCAAGGATCTCGTGCTGACCCTGATCAACACCGGGCCGCAGGAGGACGTCAAGGCTCCGAAGAAGAAGGCCGACGACCGGGCCGCCCAGAGCGGCGTCACCGGCCGGGTGGCTCGGTCGCGCCCGCGGTGGGCGCCGAAGCCGGTGATCTACACCCGGACGCAGTGGGGTGCCAACAACTCCTGGCGAAACGGCCGCCCGGAGTACAACACCGCGCTGAAGCAGGTCCACATCCACCACACCGCCACGAGCAACAACTACTCCAAGGGCGACGTGCCGGGGATCATCCGCGGCATCTACAGCTATCACACCAGGTCACTGGGGTGGTTCGACATCGCCTACAACTTCCTCATCGACAAGTACGGTCGCGCTTGGGAGGGCCGCTCCGGCGGCATCGACCGGCTCGTCAAGGGCGCCCACACACGTGGCTTCAACCACCAGTCGATGGGCATCGCCCTGCTCGGGAACTTCGAGAACGTACGTCCCTCCGACGACGCGCTCATCAAGACCGAGCGGATGGCGGCCTGGAAGCTCGACATGGCCGGCCGCGACGCGCGCGGCAAGCTGGTGACCGTCTCGAAGGGCAGCGACCGGTTCCCGGCGGGCCGCCGGGTCCGGGTCTGGGTCATCGACGGCCACTTCCACACCAACGAGACCTCCTGCCCGGGCGCCCAGCTCGCCAAGTGGCTGCCGTGGATCCGGAAGTACGCTCACCAGCGGGACGAGATGTTCAACCCGTGAGCCGGTGTCGATAGAGGCCCGGTGACGCAGGCTCCCTAGGATGGAGCCATGAGCAAAGTTCTGTCCGCAGTCGCCTGGCCGTATGCCAACGGCCCGCGCCACATCGGCCATGTCGCCGGTTTCGGCGTGCCCTCCGACGTCTTCAGTCGGTACATGCGGATGGCGGGCCACGACGTGCTCATGGTCTCCGGCTCCGACGAGCACGGCACCCCGATCCTGATCGCCGCCGACGAGGCCGGCGTGACGCCTCAGGAGCTCGTCGACAAGAACCACCGGATCATCGTCGAGGACCTGGTCTCGCTCGGCCTGACGTACGACCTCTACACCCGCACCACCTCGGCCAACCACCACTCGGTGGTGCAGGAGCTGTTCCTGGGGGTCTACAACAACGGCTACTTCATCGAGCAGACCTCGAAGGGCGCGATCTCGCCGTCGACCGGGCGGACCCTTCCCGACCGCTACATCGAGGGCACCTGCCCGATCTGCGGGGCCGAGGGGGCGCGTGGCGACCAGTGCGACACCTGTGGCAACCAGCTCGACCCGGACCAGCTGATCAACCCGGTCTCGAAGATCAACGGGGAGACACCCGAGTTCGTCGAGACCCAGCACTTCTTCCTCGACCTGCCGGCGCTGGCCGAGGCGCTGCATGCCTTCCTCGACGAGCGTGAGCAGACCGGCCTGTGGCGTCCCAACGTCATCCGGTTCAGCCAGAACATCCTCAAGGAGATCCGCCCGCGGGCGATGACGCGCGACATCGACTGGGGCATCAAGGTGCCTCTGGACGGCTGGCGCGACAACCCGACCAAGCGGATGTACGTCTGGTTCGACGCGGTCATCGGCTACCTGTCCGCCTCGATCGAGTGGGCGCGGCGATCCGGCGACCCGGAGGCGTGGCGCCAGTGGTGGAACCCCGGGGCGGCGCCAGAGGGCGAGACGGCAAAGTCGTACTACTTCATGGGCAAGGACAACATCGTCTTCCACGCCCAGATCTGGCCGGCCGAGCTGCTCGCTTACTCGGGCCAGGGGTCGAAGGGCGGTGAGCCGGGTTCGTACGGCGCTCTCAACCTGCCGACCGAGGTCGTCTCCAGCGAGTACCTGACGATGGAGGGGAAGAAGTTCTCCTCCTCGAAGAAGATCGTGATCTACGTGCGCGATCTCCTCTCGCGCTACCAGCCCGACGCGTTCCGCTACTTCGTGGCCGCTGCCGGCCCGGAGTCGAACGACTCCGACTTCACCTGGGCGGAGTTCGTGCGGCGTACGAACGACGAGCTCGTCGCCGGCTGGGGCAACCTGGTCAACCGCACCGCCACCTTGATCGCGAAGAACTTTGGCGAGCTGCCCGCTGCGGGAGAGCTGACCGAGGCCGACAAGGCCATCCTGGACACCGTCGGCGGCGCCTTCGCCACGGTGGGGGACCTGATCGGCCGCCACCGGCAGAAGCAGGCGATCGGCGAGGCGATGCGAGCCGTCGGAGAGGTCAACAAGTACGTCACCGACCTCGAGCCGTGGAAGCTGGCCAAGGCTCGACAGGACCGGGAGCGCCTCGGAACCGTGCTGCACGTGATGGCGCAGTGCGTGGCCGACCTCAACCTGATCCTGTCGCCGTTCCTGCCGTTCTCCGCCAACGAGATCGACAAGGCCCTCGGCGGCAAGGGCGAGGTCGCCCCGATGCCTCGCATCGAGGAGGTCGACGACCTCGACGACGGCAAGCCCTACCCGATCATCACCGGCGACTACTCCGGCGCACCGATCTGGCAGCGCCACCCGATCGTCGTCGGCACGCCGGTCGCCAAGCCCACCCCGGTCTTCCAGAAGCTGGACCCGTCGGTGATCGACGAGGAGCTCGACCGGCTGGGCATCAAGCCGCAGGAGTGAGGTAGGTCGAAGTTCGCAGTCACCCAGTGGCTGCGAACTTCGACCTATTTACGTGCGTCCACGATCCAGTCGTAGCCGAGCCCGAGCAAGATCCGATCGGACGTCATGAACTCGAGGCCCTCCGCTGCGGCCTGAGCAACCAGGATGCGGTCGAATGGGTCGTGCTTGCTCAACGCCTCGAGCTTGGCCACGCGTGCCGCGTGCCGTTCCGTGAACGGAAGCGGGGTGATGCCCTGATCGCCGAAGAGCCGGACGAGATCGTCGGGTGCATCCAGCTTGCCGAGCATCCTCTTCATCGTGATCTCGAAGTGGGAGATCGATGATGCATAGACCGGACCGCCTTCGATGAGGTCCCACGCCACGGACCCCAACGTGTCCGGGAAGGCTGTCATCCGAATCAGGACGTTGGTGTCGAGCAGCATCAGTCGCGGTTCGCCTGGATCTCGAGCTCCGGGTCGAACATTCCCCTGATCTCCTCGTCCATCGCTTCCCACTCGTCGTCGCTCGGCAGCGAGAACATACCGCGGAGGCCACCGAGCCGGACCTTGGACTGCGGAAGGGCCGTGATCTGGACGACTGGCTTGCCTGCCCGCGCGATGATCACCGTCTCGCCGTGCTCAACCTGATCGACCAAGCGAGACAGATGCGTCTTCGCCTCGTGAATGTTGACCTGCGTCGTCATGAGACCAGTCTAGGTTAGTCCGACTTAGTCTGCCAGGGTGGAAATCGTTGGATCAAGCCGGTGCGTGGCTGCGAGGATTCGGCGCATGATCGCACTGCTCGGCGACGACCGGGGACACCGTAGCCATCAGGAGCTCAACGCGCTTCGGCCGCAGCTGGCCGAGCTCGGGGGCGAGACGGAGTGGGTGCCGACCGACTCCGGGTTCGAGATCTCGAGCTACGACGGCGTTTGGCTCGTTCCTGGGTCGCCCTATGCCGACGACGTCGCGGTGATCGCGGCCCTCGAGGTCGTCCGGGAGCGGGGGATCCCGTTCCTCGGGGTGTGCGGTGGGATGCAGTACGCCGTGCTGGAGTGGACCCGCAACGTGCTCGATTCCGCGGCGACCCACGCCGAGTCCGACGGGGCGGGCGTCGACAACGCGGTTGCCGCGCTGGCCTGCTCGCTCTACGGCGAGGAGCGGCTGGTGACCCCGGTCCCCGGCACCCGCTTCGCGGACTGGCAGCCGGAGCCGTTCGTCGGCATGCATTTCTGCAACTACGCGCCGACGGCCGAGGCAGTGGCCGCCTTGGAGAAGGCCGGTGTCGTGGTCGGTGCCACCGCGGACGACGCCGGCGCGGAGGTGCTGGAGTTCCCCGACCACCCGTTCTACGTCACCAGCATGTTCCAGCCCCACATCGGCGCCCTCGGCGGAGCGCCGGTCCACCCGCTCGTGCGCGCGTTCGTGAGCGCGGTCGCTGCGCGACGATGAGGGTCACGCTGCAGTTCCACCCCGACTGGCCGCACGCCGGTGGGCTGGTGATCGAGTCGCTGGCACGGGACGGGAGGTATCGGTCGCAGTTCGAGACCAGGACGTCGAACGGCGGGTTGACGGCGTATCCGGGTGGAGACCGGTGGCGTTGGGAGAGTCGGCTGTTCGGTGGCCGCTACGATCAGGCGCCAGCCGCCGAGCGGCCGGTCTACGGAGCCTGGAATCGTCGAGATGACCCGTACGGTGGTGCGATCCGGTTCGGGTCGGCGCATCTGCGGCTGCGGAGCGACGTGGCGGAGCGGTGCACGTTCTGCTTTCCCGACTCGGTCTTCGAGCCGACCGATCACGGCGGCCCGGAGATGCTGCCGCACCTGTCGGCGACGGCCGATGCCTCGGGGTTCGACGATCTCGATGAGTGCGTCGAGGCGCACGTGCATGGTGGCGTCGCCATCGCGCGGGACGTGGAGGCGGTCGTCCTCGACCCATGTTTCCGCGGGACGAAAGTCGAGAGCGCGGCCTCCGAGCTGGACTGCGCGGTGGAGTGGCATCCCGGGTTCCGGGTCGCCACCGACGGCCTCGATCCGGGCTACCGCGGACAGGAGTACGTCGACCTGGCTCGGTCACTCGGTGACGTACTCACGCCTGATCTTCTCGGAGCTGCTGCGCGGTCGGGTGATCATGACCCGCAGTCGGTGAAACGAGTCTGGCACTATCTGGCGAGGTTCGGCCGAGTCGACTGAGCAAGCCGGGACATCATTCGCCGCCGCCGCCGCCTCCGTCGCCGCCTCCGCCGATGTCGCCGCCACCGCCCCCACCACCGCCGCCCCAGCCGGAACGAGAAGCCCGGAAGATGCCGCGCACGGTGGCCGCGACCCAATCACCTCTGGAGACGCGATCGGCACGCTGCATCACGTACGCCGGGGGTACGCCGGGAGAGACGAAGAGTCGGTGGGCCTGGTCAACGGCCGCGAGATGGCCGATCAAGGTCGCCGTGCGACGGCTCGGGTGGACGTGGGCGTCGAACAGGGCGGCGGCGAGGTGGCGGCGCACGTCCTGCTTGTAGCTGATCTCATCCGCCGGCCAGGTCGTCGTGCTGGTGATGAGGAATCGCTTCTGCTGCTCTCGGCGAAGCATGCCGCGATGGACGAGGCGTTCGATGAGGTGGTCGAACATCTGGGTGCCGCAGCTCGTGATCAGCGGCGCCGGCCGTGGTCTGCCGCCGGCGAAGGTGAGGCAGCGCTGGAGGCACGGATCGTGAGGCAACCCGACCCCGGTCGGGTGCACTTCCACCAGGTCTGTCCCGGGGTTCCGCTGCAGGTGGACCGCACCGGAGAGCGCGAGCTCCGACACCAGTGCGCCACCGATCAGAAGGTC
>NZ_JACIXG010000041.1 GCF_014360585.1 Nocardioides sp. | reverse complement strand
TCGGCCGAGTGGGCAGAGCCGTGCCCACTCGGCCGACGTACCTGACGTCTCGGCCGACGCGGGTGACGCCTCGGCCGACGTACCTGACTTCTCGACATCGAAAGGAAACCCAGGATGAGCATTCTTGAACGGTTCGAACTGACCGGCCACGTGGCTGTGGTTACGGGGGCGGGGCGCGGGATCGGGGCGGCTACGGCGGTCGCGCTGGCCGAGGCGGGGGCGGACGTGGTGATCGCGTCGCGGACCGAGAAGCAGCTGCGGGAGGTCGCCGAGAAGGTCGAGGCGGCGGGACGGCGGGCGTTGGTGGTGCCGGCGGACCTGGCGGACACGGCCGCGACGGCCGGGCTGGCCGCGGCGGCGTACGAGGAGTTCGGGCGCCTCGACATCGTGGTCAACAACGTCGGCGGGACGATCCCGAACACGTTCCTCGACACCGACGAGGCCTACCTCGAGGAGGCGTTCCACTTCAACGTGACCACGGCGCACGCACTGACCCGGGCCGCGGTGCCTTACCTGGTGAAGAGCCCGGACGGGCAGCAGTCGGTGGTGTCGATCAGCTCGATGATGGGGCGTACGGCGGGGCGGGGCTATCTCGCCTATGGCACCGCGAAGGCGGCGCTGGCGCACTGGACCAGGCTGGCCGCCACCGACCTCGCCCCACGGATCCGGGTCAACGGGATCTTCGTCGGGTCGGTGCGGACCAGTGCCCTCGAGTTCGTGGCCGGAGACGACAACATGCGCAGCGAGATCGAGTCGAAGACCCCGCTCGGACGCATCGGCGAGGCCGAGGACATCGCCGCCGGGGTGGTCTACCTGACCTCCCGAGCCGGCCAGTTCGTCACCGGGAAGCTGCTCGAGGTCGACGGCGGCACCGAGACGCCGACGCTCGACCTCAAGCTCCCCGACGTCGGCGCCTGATCCTCAGACGGCTAGACCGTGACGTCCTTGTGCCAGGACTCGGTGACGTAGTCGGTCACCCAGCCCATCGACTTGTAGAGCCCGTCGGCGCCGGTGGGGCTGTCGGCGTCGACCTCGAGCGAGACCCGGTCACGCCCACGCTTGATCGCGTCGCCGATGACGGTGTAGAGCAGGCCCTTGGCCACCCCGCGGCCGCGGGCATTGCGGTTGACGCCGATGTACTCGACGTACGCCCCCTCGACCCCGGCCGCGTTGGCAGGGAGCACCGAGGCGACCAGCGAGCCGGCCGGCAGCCAGGCAGCGTCATCCGTCTCCGCCTCGGGGTCGTCGACGTACGCCAGCCACCAGTGGTCCCAGCGATGACCCGGGTCCTCACGCAGCCGCTGCACGAACTCCGGAAAGCTCTCCCGGTAGGAGTTGAAGTGGTCCTGGAAGGACTCCTCCAGGGTCTGGTGGACGGTCTGCAGATCGGCCGCCACCGGCATGCCGTTCTCGTGGGTCTCCACCGGGCGGATGGCGACGCCCTCACGGAGATCGGGCACCTTCTCGTCGGGCAGCACCGGCCGGCTCATGTGCAACCAGGTGCGTCGGTTGGTGAATCCCGCGGCCGCCAGCCACTCCCGCTGCACGGTGTCGTCGGCGAACGGGCTCGCGTCGAGGTGGGACTCGGCGATGCCCCGCAACTCGGCCATCGACCGGGCCTGCTCGGCGAGCCAGGCATAGAGCCCGGCCGCCACCTCCGCGGCCTGGGCGATGGTGCGGTCGACGTAGAGATAGACGAGCGTGCGCCCCGCGGCGCGGTCGTGGGCGATCGCCCAGGCTCGTACGTCACCGTCCGGATCGATCGCAACGAGCTGCTGTCGGGTCCAAGAGGCAGGTCCGGCGATCTCGCCGGCGATGGCGTCGGCGTCGACCTTTCCGGACCCCTCGAACGGTGTCTTGTCGACCGCTCGAAGCCTCAGAAGTGCAGGGAGTTCATCGAGGTCGGGGACCTTGGCCGTCCATCCGGTAGGGAGTTCCACGGGCGTCTCGCTCTGGTCGCTCACCCGGCCATTCTCCCAAACGTCAACTGACGTCTGCCCACTGGTCCTTGCCCGGGACCAGCACAGACGCGCCGGCAGTGACCTCGGCGAGGAGGGTCTCGATGCGTTTCTCCTCCGCCGGAGGGGCCCCGATCCGTAGCGTCACGGCCGTGTCATAGGAGGTCTCGAGGACCGATACCCCCGCCGATCGCAGGTCGGTCTCGAGGCGGCCGGCAGCGTCGTACGCGACCTCGATCCGATACTCCCGGACCAGCTCTCGCCTCAGCGTCCCGACCTCGGCCAACGCGGCGCGGACGGCGTCGGAGTAGGCCCGGACGAGGCCACCGGCGCCGAGCAGCGTCCCGCCGAACCAGCGGGTGACCACGGCGACCGTGTCCGAGACGTCCGCGCCACGAAGGACCTCGAGCATCGGCGCCCCCGCGGTGCCGGCCGGCTCGCCGTCGTCGTTGGACCGCTCGACGGGCTGTGGCGGCGGGCCGATCCTGAAGGCCGAGCAGGTGTGGCGGGCGTCCCAGTGCTGCTTGCGCAGCCGCTCGACCACCGCCCGCGCCTCGGCCTCGTCGTCGACCCGAGCGAGCGTGCACAGGAAGCGGGACCGCTTCTCCTCGATCTCGGCGGCGCCGTCGCGGCCGATGGTCAGGTAGTGCATCTCGCCTCCAGAGCCCATGTCACCACAGGCCGAGCACGCTGCCGCCGATGCGGATGATGAACCCGGCGACCACGACGATGAAGAAGACTCGGACGAACCCGGCGCCCTTCGCGACCGCGGTCCGCGCCCCGAGGTAGCCGCCGATCAGGTTGCACACGCCCATCACCAGGCCGGTCTTCCACAGCACCGCACCCTGCGGGATGAAGACCATCAACGCCGCGAGGTTGGTGGCGACATTGGCCATCTTCGCCTTCGCGCTCGCCTCCAGGAAGGAGTAGCCGAGGAGGCCGACCAGCCCGATCACCAAGAAGCTCCCGGTCCCGGGACCCAGCGCGCCGTCGTAGAAGCCGACCGCGAACCCGACCAGCATCGCGCCGATCACGTGCCGGTGGTCGTCGTACCTCAGGGCCGTCAGCTCACCCAGGGACGGCTTGAAGAGCACCCAGGCGCCGACCAGGATCAGCGCGATCAGGACGATGGGCTCGAAGACGGTCTCGGGAAGGTACGAAGCCACCCCTGCCCCCAGGGCGGAGCCGACGAAGGCGAGGATCATGAGTGGGATGAACGTCTTCGGGTCCGGCCCCACCCGCCGATAATAGGTCGCCGCGCTGATCGAGGTGCCGAAGATCGAGGCCAGCTTGTTGGTCGCCAGGATCTGCACCGGCGCGGCGCCGGGGAGGAACAGCAGCAGCGCCGGGAGCTGGATCAGCCCGCCCCCGCCGACCACCGCGTCCACGTACCCGGCGGCCAGGGCCGCGAGGGCGAGAAGGGCGAGTACGTTCAGCGTCTCCTCTGGCACGAGCGCAGATTACGCGGCGGGATGCTCACCGAGTTAACTCGGTCGATGTGTGGTTGCCTCGTGGAACTCCGCGAGGGAAGTGGGCGCTCACCGAGTTACCTCGGTGAGCATTCAGCCGGCCCACCAGCCACGACCCCCGAACGCATCGGGATAGCCCCCGTAGGTGTTAGACGTACGCCGCGCCGTCCTGTCGCCGAGATAGGAGCCGACCACGGCGGCGCCGAGGTCGTCGAGCTCGGGGGCGACGACTCGCCCCTCGACGCGGCGGGCCATGGAGTCGATGAACCGGGCCAGGCCGGGGTCGTCGCCGAGGCGGAAGAAGGTCGTCTGGGCGCCGAGGCGGCGGGAGTTCTCCAGCTCCTCGACGGACTTCGCGATCGTCACCGGGTGGGGCGGGTAGGAGAACCAGACCTCACCGCCCGGCTCCAGGTGGGCGGTGGGCTCTCCGTCGGTCACGATCAGGAGCACCGGCTGGGCGCCCGGGTGCTTGCGGAAGTGGCGGTTGGCGAGCAGCAGCGCGTGGTGCAGGTTGGTGCCCTTGTCCCAGATGGCGTCGAGGGCGGTCAGCTTCTCGATCTCCATCGTCTGGGCATGGCGACCGAACGAGATCAGCTGCAGGTCGTCGTTGCGGAAACGGCTCTTGATCAGCGTGTGCAGCGCCAGCGCGGTGCGCTTCATCGGCACCCAACGGCCGTCCATGGCCATCGAGAAGCTGGTGTCGACGAGGAGGGCGACCGCTGCCTGCGTACGGGCCTCTGTCTCCTGGACCTCGATGTCGTCCACGGTCAGCCGCACGCCCGGCCCCGACCGGCCTTCTCCGACCTCTCGGATGACGGCGTTCGTGATCGTGCGAGGTACGTCCCAGGGCTCGGTGTCGCCGAAGGCCCAGGGGCGCGACGAGCCGGAGAGGTCACCCGCGGCGCCGGCGCGCTGCAGGTCGCGTTCGCCCTGGCGTCCGGAGAGCCGCTGCGCGACGTCTCGGAGCAGGGCCTTGCCGAGCTGGCGCATCGCCTTCGGCGTGAGCCGGAGGTCGCCGTCGGAGCCGCGTTCGAGCTGGCCGGAGTCACGCAGCGCCTGCTCGAGCTCTCGCAGGGTGCGCGCGTCGACCGCGGCCTGGTCGCCGAGCTGCCGGGCGAGGGCATCGAGGTCGATGTCGTCGAGCCGCGAGCCGGCGTAGGACTGCTGGAGCTGCTCGGAGAGCTGGTCGAGCTCGGCGATGTCCTGCAGGACTCCGGTGCCGTCGCCGAGGCCGAGTCCCTCTCCGCCGCCGAACTCCTCGGAGCCACCCCAGTCCTCCCCGGGGCGCGCTGCCTGCAGGTTGGCGTCGAGCTGTGCCATCTGCTCCATCAGCGCGGGCGACCCGAAGGCCTGCTGGGAGAGCTCCATGAGCTCGCGGCGCTGCTCTGCCGACATCGAGTTGAGCATCCGCTGAGCGGCCGCGGAGCGCTGCGCGAGGGCGTCGAGCAGCTCGTCGATGTTCTGCGGGTTCTCGGGGAAGTACTGGCCGTGCTTGGCCATGAACTCCTCGAAGTCGGCCTCGGTGTCCTCACCGCGGTTGTGCTGGTCGAGGAGCGTGTTGAGGTCACGGAGCATCGCCGCGATCGCCTCACGGTCCTCGTCGCTGGCTCCCTCCAGGGCCTGCTTCATGCCCTTGAAGCGCTGGTCGAGGACCTCTCGGCCGAGCAGGTCCTTGATCTCCTCGTAGGCCTCGCGGGCTTCTCGCGAGGTCCAGTCGTAGGCGGAGAGCTCGCTGACCGCGGCGGCGGTGTTCGGCGAGAGGTTGTCGATCTGCATCTCCCGGAACGCGCGGTCGCCGTCGTCCATCGTGACGTCGCGGGCGAGCTGCTTGCGCTCCTCGAGGACCGCCTTGTCCAGCAGCTCGCGCACCTGCTCGAGCGTGCCGTCCAGGTTGTGGCGCTGCAGCAGCTCACGCCGCCGCTCGGCGATCTGCCGAGCGAGGTCGTCGAGGCCGCGCTGGTCCTGTCCCCCGCGCCGCAGGAACTCGCGCATCGCCCGCTCGGGCGAGTAGCCGGACATCACGTCCTCGCCGATCGCGTCGAGCGCCTCGGCGATGTCGACCGGCGGAGCGAGCGGGTCACCCCCGGCGTACTTCTTGTAGCGGCTCATCAGTGCCCCGCTGGTTGAGCCGGAGTCGTGAGGTACGAGCGAATCCGTGTCGAAACCAACACGGTCGCCTGCTGTGTTGGTCTCGACACGCGCTCGCTGGCGCTCGCGCGGCTCGACCAGCGAGAAGACTCAGCCATAGATCGTCTCCCCGCCTTCGGTGTCTTTGCCGATCTTTCTGGCCAGGAACAGGCCCTCGAGGGCCAACTCCACTGCGCTGGCTAGCTGGCCGTCGTTCTTGGGACCGCCGGTGGACTCGTAGACGCGGTCGCCGATCTGGTCGTAGAGGTCGGACTCGCCCAGGACCGGGAGGCTCTCCAGGAAGGCGCGGGCGGTGACCTTGGTGCCGGTGGTGACCATGCGGCCGTCCTCGATGGCGTCGATGAGCAGCGCGAAGTCGATGCCGCGGAAGCGCTTTCGGACGGTCTCGGCGATGGCCGTACGCAGCAGGTGGGTGAGGATCTCCGCCTCGCGGCCCTCCTCGCCGGACTCGAACTCGATCTTCCCGGAGAGCACCTCGACGGCGGTCTCCAGGTCGACGAGGCGGGCGACCGCGTCGGCCTCACCCTGGACGGTGGCCCGGTGGAGCGCGGCGGCGGCGACGGTCTCGGCCCCCGCGATCGAGAAGCGCGCGGAGACCCCGGAGCGCTGGTCGACCGCGGAGGAGCCGCGTAGATGACGGGTGAAGACGGCCAGGATCTCGAGGAGATGGTCCGGCACGTCGGCGACCAAGGTGGCCTCCTGCCGGATCACCGCCATCTCCGCCTCCAGTTCGCGCGGATAGTGGGTGCGGATCTCGGCGCCGAAACGGTCCTTGAGCGGGGTGATGATCCGGCCGCGGTTGGTGTAGTCCTCCGGGTTCGCGGAGGCGACGACGAGCAGGTCGAGCGGGAGCCGCAGCACATAGCCGCGGATCTGGATGTCGCGCTCCTCCATCACGTTGAGCATCGCCACCTGGATCCGCTCGGCCAGGTCGGGCAACTCGTTGATCGCGACGATGCCGCGGTGGGAGCGCGGGATCAGGCCGAAATGGATCGTCTCCGGGTCACCCAGCGAGCGACCCTCGGCGACCTTCATCGGGTCGACGTCGCCGATCAGGTCGGCCACGGACGTGTCGGGCGTGGCCAGCTTCTCCGAGTAACGCTCGGAGCGGTGCTTCCACGCGACCGGCAGCGCGTCGCCGGCCGTCGCCGCCAGCCGCTGGGATCCGACGCTGACGGGCTCATAGGGGTGCTCGCCGAGCTCCGATCCCTCGATGATCGGGGTCCACTCGTCGAGCAACCCCACCAACGTACGCAGCAGCCTGGTCTTTCCCTGGCCACGCTCGCCCAGCAGGACGACGTCGTGCCCGGCGATCAGGGCACGCTCGAGCTGCGGGATGACGGTGTCCTCGAGCCCGTGCAGACCGGGCCAGGGGTCCTCTCCGGCGGCCAGCTTCGCCAGCAGGTTGTCGCGGATCTCCTGGCGGAGCGACTTGAACACGTGGCCGCTCTCGCGAAGCTGGCCGAGGGTGCTGATCGTGGGTGCGGCAGTCACGAACGCAACGCTACGCCGCCGCCCAACCTTGGTGCTGGTGGCATCATCCCGGTGTCGGTCAGCCCTCCATGCGTCCCGCGCGAAGTTTGCCGATTTCGCGGACCAACAGCGGTGACCTCGATAGCCTCGTCGGGCAACTCCACCAACTCGGAAGGACGATTGTGATGAAGCGCAACATTCTGCGTCTAGGTACCGTCGCCGCTGCGACCGCTGTGATTGGACTCGCCACGTCAGGCGGTGCACACTCGTGGCAGGGAAACGCCGGCGAAGACGGTTGGGAGGGCGGAGCTGTGGCGCCTGCTCACATCGTTGCTGACGGCCCCGGAGATGCCTGGGAAGGCGGCGCATAGTTCGTCATCGCGGGCTGATTTCGAGATCCGAGGCCCTGCCGTCTCGGATCTCGTTCTATTTCCGGAACCCGTGCGATGGCGCCGAGGCTCGTGAGTAACCCCTCGACCTCCTCCCGAGTCAGCTCGGTGTGGTCGAGTTCGCCGACTTCGTCAAGGATCCCGAGGACCTCGTGGAGAGTCTCTCGCGCGTGAGTGCCCCGATCAGTCTTCCGTTCGATCTTGGCGCGACGGAAGAGCAGCCGGGCTTCGCTCCACCGATTGCGATTCTGCGTATGACGTGCCAACTCGCGGCACAGGTGCTTTTCAGCATCGTCGTAGCGTTCCATCCCGATCAGCGCGTCGATCAAGGTCGCCCCAGGCGCGGCGGACTGAGCGTCGACGGGATCTGTGCCGATCTCCCCTTCGAACAGCGCAAGCGCATCTTCATAACGCCCCATCCGAACGTAGACCTCAGCACGAGCGATCAAGCTGTTGCGTACGCGAACGTCGAGGCCGGCTTCGACCGCGACGGCATGCGCCTCCTCGAGGACCAAGACAGCCTCCTCGAACGCCCCTATTGCCGCCATTGCCTGGCCGTAGTTCGACAGGGACATCCCAAGCCCCATTGCTTCTCCAGCCTCGCGAAACACCGCCGCTGCAGCGCGGAAATCTGAGATCGCACCAGACAGGTCGCCAGCACGCGCACGGGTGATCCCTAACTGATTCCGCACATATGCGGCGTCAACGAACTCCCCTGCTCGCAAAGCTGCGTCCACGCCGATCTCTTGGAGTTCAAGGGTGTCACTGGGTGGGTGCCGTATCGCGAAGAACAAGATCTTGTTGACCAACTGGTACGCGGGAGAGTGGAGCCCCAGACCCGCAGCGAGCCGAACGGCGCTCCCCATGTTGAGCCACTCTCGATCACCCCAGGAACGCGCCTGCTGCGCGGTCGCGAAGGTCAAAGGCGTCACTCCACCTACGACCGGATCAAGCCTCATCATCCCAAGCGGCCGACGGTCAGCAACGGCGGCAGCGACAAGGGAGTGCGAGTACCAGCTCAATAGTCGCCGGAGTGCCTCACCCGACTCCTCCGCCGAGCCCAGCTCCAGCGCGTAGTCGCGGATCAGGTCGTGGAGCACGAAGCGGCCAGGGCGGTGCTCACGGACGAGGTTGGCGTCGACCAGCTTGTCGACCAGGCGCCGCGCGGTCGCGATGTCGGCGGCGAAGAGCGCCGCCATCGCCGGCATCCCGATCTCGTGTCCGGGACGGAGGCCGAGGAGGCGGAAGGCACGCCGTGACTCCTCGTCGAGGGAGTCGTAGGACCACGAGAAGACCGCGCGCAGGTCCGAGACGGGATCGAGCGGCGCCTCCAGCGCGGCCAAGCGGCTGGTCTCACCGTCGAGCTCGGCCAGCAGGTCGGTCAACGAGAGGTCGGGGTAGCGGCTGCAGCGCTCGGCCGCGACCGCGAGAGCCAGCGGCAGGTGCCCGCACCGGTCCGCCAGCGCGCGGATGTCCGCCTCGCCCGCGGACCGGTCGACGAGCCGTTGCTTCAGGAAGGCCACCGACTCCTCCGGAGCGAGGGTGTCCAGCGCGATCCGCCGGGCGCCTTCGCGGGTGGCCAGGCCACGCAGCTGGCTCCGGCTGGTCACCAGAGCCAGCGAGTCGCTGCCCGGAAGCAGGGGACGCACATGGGTGGAGTCGCGCGCGTTGTCGAGCACCAGAAGCATGCGTCGCCCAGCGAGGGTCGTACGCAGCAGGGCCGAGGCCGCATCCACCTCGGCCGGCACCGAGGCGACATCGACACCGAGCCCGATCAGCAGGGTCGTGAGCGCCTGAGCGTGCGAGAGCGGCTCACCCGGTCCATAGCCACGCAGGTCGATGAAGAGCTGCCCGTCGGGGAAGTGCTCGGTCCGGCTCCGTGCCCAATGCACGGCGAGGGCGGTCTTCCCGACTGCCCCGATGCCGTGCACGGCGACCACGCTCGGCCAGCCGACGTCGTGGGAGATCGTGACCGCGTCGAGCAGCCGGAGCTCTGCTTCCCGCCCCGAGAAGCTGGGGATGTCGGCCGGAAGCTGCCGCGGGACCATGTCCTCCTCCGAGACCCGCTGCGCGGGCACCATCGCCTGCCCTTCGGGGTCCTCGGTCTGCGGAGCGGTCGGCGAGGCGCCGGACAGCAGTCGGGTGAACGTCGAGCGCAGCTCCGCGCCGGGGTCGGTGCCGAGCTCGTCGGCCAGCCGTGCCCGGACCTCCTCGAAGGCCTCCAGCGCCTCGGCCGTACGCCCCGCGGCGTCCAGCGCGTCCAGGAGAACCGCCCACAGGGACTCGCGCAGCGGATGATCACCCACCACCCGGCGCACGTCGGCGACCGCCTTCGCCGCACGGCCCGCAGCGATGTCGAGCTCCGCGCGATGCTCCAGGGCGGCGAGATAGCGGTCGACCAGCCATGGCCGGGTGCGCTCGGCGAGCGACTGCCCCGCGGAGTCGTCGAACGGGTCGGCGCGCCACAGCTCGATGGCTGCCTCCAGCCGCTCGTACGCCTCAGGACCCTGGGCCCCGTCGAGCAGGTCGACGAAGGCGAGCGCGTCCACGGACGAGCGCGGCAGGTCGAGGATGTAGCCGCCGGCGGCGCGGCGTACGACCTCCTTGCCGAGCACGCGACGCAGCCGCCCGATGTAGGTGTGCAGGCTGCCACGCGGGTTGTCAGGGAGGTCCTCGCCCCAGATCCGGTCGGCGAGGAGGTCGGCGGAGACCGGGGTGCCGGCTTCCATGGCCAGCAGCGCGAGCAGCGTGCGGGGGCGTCGTCCCGGGACCTCGATGAGTTCCCCTGCACGACTGACAAGCAGGGGCCCGAGAAGACAGATGCTCACATCCGTCACCGAAGTATCCCCGCCTCTCCTGAGTTGAGCCTCGCCTAAACAATAGTGGCTGACCTTCTTGCCCTAGGACAGAAAAAAGTGCGTTCTGATACACACTGGGCTCATGTCCCCGTTCGGCAGTATTCCCGGCAGTTCTCCGCTGCAACAGCAGTGTCCGTGCGGCAGCGGGGAGCGCTATGCGATGTGCTGCCACCGGCTGCACCGTGGCGGTGCCCTGGCCGAGACTCCGGAGGAGCTGATGCGGAGCCGCTATGCGGCGTACGCCCTCGGGGACTGGGACTACATCTTCCGCACCTGGCACCCGGGGACCCGCCCGGACGATCTGGGCGTGGCCGCACCCGACCCGCGGCTGACGTGGACGGGTCTCGAGATCGAGGGCTCCGGGCTCGACGACGACACCCATGGCTGGGTGGCCTTCCGGGCCTCCTACCGGGCTCCGGCGGGCGACGGCGTGCTCGCCGAGCACAGCCGGTTCGAGGTGCGTGCCGGACGGTGGCTCTACGTCGACGGCGAGATAGCCGACGTTTGACCCGAAAGCACGCATTCGCGTGGGTTTGAGGCAGACAGTGGAGAAACTGTTGCCGATATGTGGACGCGGGCGGGTCCGGCAGGACAGACTCTGACGAGTGACCACCGACGCGACCGACGACCTGTCCGGTCTCGAACCATCGGCGCGCTCGCTCCTGGACGCGGTCATCGCGATGTCGAGCGAGCTCGATCTGAGCGCGATGCTGGAGCGGATCACCCGGTCTGCCTGCGAGCTGACCGGAGCGAGCTACGGCGCGCTCGGTGTCCTCGACGTCGACGGCGACCTGCAGGACCTGATCACCTACGGCCACCAGCAGGAGCCGACGCTGCAGGTCGTGGGGAAGAGCCGGGGCCGCCGAGCCCGCCTCGATGACGACGATGAGCCAGCATCGACGACCCGGCCCAGGGGAACCACCGCTCCCGATCCTCTTTTGCCGGTCGCACCCCACACCTCTGATGACGGCGGCAGCCACGCTCTGCGTACGGGCGACCCCGGCAAGCGCAAGTTCATCGAGGTGCCGC
Source organism: Nocardioides sp. (assembly GCF_014360585.1). Lineage (GTDB taxonomy): Bacteria > Actinomycetota > Actinomycetes > Propionibacteriales > Nocardioidaceae > Nocardioides. Next base: position 34,752 of record NZ_JACIXG010000041.1, on the reverse strand, counting down.
TGCGGATCAAGGACCACGACTTCGGACACCTGCTCCTGGCCGAGAAGGCCGGCGGCGCCGACTTCACCAGCCACGACGAGCAGCTCGTCGTCGCCCTGGCCCGCGCAGCGGGCGCCCAGATCGACAAGGTACGCGAGCTCGAGCTCAGCGAGCAGCGCCGCAGGTGGCTCGAGGCGAGCGCCGAGCTCAGCCGGGCTCTCACCCCTCCGCTGGAGCACACGGTCGCGCTGGAGCGGATGTGCGAGACCGCGCTACCGCTGATGCGAGCGATCGGGGTCGGTGCCGGCACCCGCATCGAACACGGTCTCGTCTCCGGGGTCGCGGCCGTGCCCGGCCAGGAGGAGCGGGTCCGCGCGGTGACCGAGAAGGTCCCGCTCCTGATCGACCGGCGCATCGTCGAGCCGTTGGACCTCGAGGCCGACGGGCTCTACATCGTGGTCGCCCCGGTCCGCTCCTCGCTCGCCGGACGCGGCGCGCTGCTGGCGATCTACGACAAGGCCTCCGCCGCGCACGACGAGCACGAGCGTGAGCTCTTCTTCGGTTTCGCCGGACAGGCCGCCCTCGCCCTGGACCGGCTCCGTGCGGTCGAGGATCGCGCCGACCTCGCCGTCATCACCGACCGCGACCGGATCGCCCGCGACCTGCACGACGTGGTCATCCAGCGTCTCTTCGCGATCGGCCTCCAGCTCGAGACCCTGGGCCGCAACCCGCAGCGCGTCGAGGACCTGCCCAAGCGCCTCTCGGAGCAGGTCGACGCGCTGGACCAGACCATCAAGGACGTACGCGGCTCCATCTTCGACCTCAGCAACCACGACGCCTCCTCGCTGCGTGCGCAGGTGCGCGAGGTCGTCCGGGAGTACGCGGGCGTCATGGACTTCACCCCGGAGATCAAGATCACCGGGCCGGTCGACACCGCCGTTCCCGACTCGGTCCGCAACCACCTGCTTCCGGTGCTGCGCGAGGCGGTCTCCAACCTCGCCCGGCACGCCCAGGCCCACAGCGCCCAGATCGAGCTCAGCCTCCAGGACGGCGAGGTCAAGCTGGTCGTACGCGACGACGGCGGCGGCGTCCCGGAGGAGGCCGAGGAGAGCGGGCTGAAGAACGCCCGCTGCCGCGCGGTCCAGCTCGGCGGTCAGCTCGAGATCGGCCCGCGTCTGCCCAGCGGCACCGAGCTCGTCTGGCAGGTGCCGATCACCGCTGGGGTCTGACTCAGTTACCCCGACGGGGGCGGAGGAGCTCCTTGGCCATCAGCGCCGCCTGGGTGCGCCGCTGCACACCGAGCTTGGCCAGGATGCTGGAGACGTAGTTCTTGACCGTCTTCTCGGCCAGGAACATCCGGCCGGCGATCTCGCGGTTGGTCAGGCCCTCGCCGATGAGCGCGAGCAGGCGCTTCTCCTGGGGCGTGAGCGCCTGCATCTGCGCCGACTCGCCGTCAGGGTTGCGCATCTTCTCCATGACCTTCGCGGTCATCAGCGGGTCGAGCAGCGAGCCGCCGCCGGAGACGGTGCGGATCGCCTCGACGAGGTCGTTGCCGCGGATGTCCTTGAGCACGTAGCCCTTCGCTCCGGCCATGATCGCCGAGAAGAGCGCCTCGTCGTCGTCATAGGAGGTCAGGATGAGTGCGAGCATCTCGGGGTAGGCCGCTCGGACCTCCCGGCAGACCTCGATCCCCGAGCCGTCGGGGAGGCGGGCGTCGAGCACGCAGACGTCCGGCCGGAGGCGGTCGATGTCCTCGCGCGCCTGCGCGGTGGTGCCGCCCTGGCCCACGACCGCGATGTCGTCATGGCTGTCGAGCAGCGTCGTCAGCCCCTGACGCACGACCTCGTGGTCGTCGAGCAGGTAGACCCGGATCGTCCTCGTCTCGGTCAACACCGTCTCACTTCCCCCATTCGTTGAAGGGAGACCACGGTATCGGTCAGCCCCAGTCCGGTCGATGTGTGAGTGATCCACAGTACGGTTTTCGTGCCGCCATGCGGACCGACTCCCGTCTCACCTGTCGAGCCATCCTCCCGCGCGAGCACCTCGCGCGCCAGCGACTCGGCGGTCGAGGTGTCCAGATGGGCCAAAGGTTCATCCAGAACCAGGACCTTGTGCCCTGCCAGCAGCGACCTTGCCACCGCCAGTCGGGCGCGTTCGCCTCCGGAGACCTGGTCGGCGCCGTCGCCGAGCCTGGTCTGCATCCCTGCGGGCAGGGCGTCGAGCCAGTCGACGAGATGGGCACGCCGGATCGCCTGCTCGACCTCGTCATCGGTGGCTTCTGGCCGGGCCAGGCGGACGTTCTCGACGAGGTTGGAGGCGAAGACGTGCGGATCGTCGTCGACCAGACCGACGATCTTCCGTACGTCCTGGGGGTCCAGGTCGCGCGTCGGCCGACCGCCGAGCGCGATCGTGCCGGTCTCCGGGTCGAGGAAGCGCAGCAGCAGCGCGGCCAGCGTGCTCTTGCCGGAGCCGGAGGGTCCGACGATGCCGATCCTCGCGCCGGGCGCGGCGTGCAGGTCGGGGATCTCCACGCTCTGGCCGCCCTGGCCACCGGGGCGGGCGGTGACGCCGGTGATCGTGACCGTGGTGTCATCGGTCGGCCGCGCCGGGTGCTCGGGGGCGGTGACGGCCGGGCGGCGGCCGGTGAGGTCGTCCAGGCGTCTCTGCGCGGCTCGGGTGCGGGCCCTGGCCGCACCCGCGTCGGCGAGGGTCGCCGCGGGCTCGGCAAGCGCCAGCGGGACCAGAGCGAGAAGAGCGAGCATCGGGCCGTCGCCGACAGTGGTGTACGCCGCGGTCGCGGCGACCGCCGCGCCGGCGGTGATCAGGACGAGCGCCTTGGCGATCGAGGCGGCAGCAGCGGCCGTGACCGTCGCCCGGGTGGCGGTGCGGGCCAGACCGTCGAGGGTGTGCAGCACCGGCTCGCTCGCCTGCCACATCCGGCGCTCGGTCGCCGTCTGGGTCGCCTCGACCACCTGCTCGGACACTCTCGCCCGCACCGTGATCGAGATCTGCTCGGCGCGTGCTGCCCCTGCGTACGCGATCCCGAAGGCCGCGCCCGCCACCAGCACCGTGGCCGCGGTGAAGACCGCAGCGACCGGGTCGATGAGTGCGGTCGCCAGGACCGCGAGCGCCGCGACGACGGCGTACTCCCGGACCGGCAGCCGCACCCGCAGCTCCTCGTCGAGCACCGCGTCGACGTCGTCGACGACGCTGGCCAGCACGTCACCCCGGCGGCCCGGGAGCGCGCCGGGGACCAGCGGCACCAGCGCCTCGTAGATCTCGACCCGCCGCCTGGCCAGCAGCCTCAGCGCGCTGTCGTGGGACCACAGCCGCTCCAGGTAGCGCAGCACCGGCCGCGCGATCCCGAACGTACGCACCCCCACCATCGCGGCCACCAGCGTCAGGATCACCGGATGGTAGGAGGCCTTGATGATCAGCCACCCCGCCAGCGCCGTCAGCGCCACCCCCGACGCCCAGCTTAACCCGCCGACCACCGCCGACCCCCACAGCGCAACCCGGGCCGAGGCGTCAGGTACGTCGGTCGAAGCGTCACCCGCGTCGGTCGAGGCGTCACCCGCGTCGGTCGAAGCGTCACCGGTTGCCATCTGGGACGACGCAAGCGACGTCTCGGGCGACGCAAGCGACGCCTCGGGCGACGGGAGCGACTTCTCGGCCGACGCCCGTGACGTCTCGGCAGAAAGGGTGATGACGTGGTTGGCGAGGTCGATGAGGGTCTGGCGGTGGGCGACGAGGACGACGGCGCAGTGGCGGGCCAGGTCGGTGACCGTGTCGGCGATGATCCGCTCGGTGTCGGGGTCGAGATGGGCGGTGGGTTCGTCGAGGAGGACCCAGGGGCGCTCGGAGAGTACGACGCGGGCCAGCCCGAGCCGCGCCCGCTCACCACCCGAGAGCGAGCGGCCGTCTTCGGCCAGGTCGGCGTCGAGCCCACCGGAGAGCTCGGCGATCCGCTCGGCGAGCGCGACCCGCTTCAGTACGCGCCACAGGTCGCTCTCGGTCGCCTCCGGCGAGCCCAGACGCAGGTTGTCGGCGATCGTGCCGCTGACGAACACCGGCCGCTGGGGAAGGTAGGCGAAACGCTCTCGCCACTCGTCGCCCGCAGCGGGGGTCTGCCCGTCGAGCTCGACGGTGCCTGCGTACGTCTCGTGCAGGCCCGCGATCGTCGCGAGCAGCGTCGACTTACCGCACCCGCTCGGACCGACGATCGCGGTGATCCCCCGGTCCGGGACCGTCGCCGAGACCGGCATCAGCGCGGGCCGCTCCCGACCCGGGTAGGTCAGCCCCACCCCGTCGAGAACCATGCCGAGACGTCGCTCCCGTCGGTCGAGATGGCAATCGGTGACGTCTCGGCCGACGCGCGTGACGTCTCGGGAGAGATCTGCCGTCGCCTCGAGGGTGGCGCTGCCTTCGGCGGCGGCGTGGAACTCGGCGCCCATACGACGAAGGGGCCAGTAGGCCTCGGGAGCCAGCAGCAGGACCACGAGCGCGGTCTGCAGGTCGACCGATCCGGCGGCGAGCCGGACCCCGATCGTGACCGCGACGAGCGCGACCGCGATGGTCGCGACGAGCTCGAGCACCGCCGAGGAGGCGAAGGCGATCTTCAGGGTCTCGAGAGTGCGACGGCGGTAGCGGTCGGTGATCGTGGCGATGACCCGCGACTGTGCGTTGGCGCGGCCGAAGGCGACCAGGGTCGGCAGGCCCTTCATCACGTCGAGGAAATGACCGGCCAGCGCCGACATAGTCCGCCACTGGCTGGCCGCCTGGTCACGCGTGGTGAGCCCGACCAGCACCCCGAAGATCGGGATCAGCGGCAACGTGAGCCCCACGATGAGACCGCTGAGCGGGTCGGTCCAGACGATCACCGCAAGCACCATCACGGGCAGTACGCAGGCGAGCACCAGCGCCGGCACGTAGCGCGTCAGGTATGGCTCGGCGGCCGAGACCCCGCGCGTGGCCAGCGCGGACAGCGATCCCGAGCGACCCGCCTGCCCGCGCAGGATCGCGCCGACCACCCGGCGCCGCAGGTCCGCCCCGACGACCCCCGCCGCGCGGGCACCGGCGACGTCGGAGACGACCCCGACGACTGCCCGGCCGACGAAGACCGCCACGACGGCCAGGCCCCAGCCGCCCACCGCCCCCGACCCCGAGTCGCGGATCGCGCTGATGAGCAGTCCGGTGATCGCGTACGTCTGGGTGATCAGCAGCACCGCACCCAGCACCCCGGCGGCTACGACGACGGCCAGCGGCCGCCGGGCCACCGTCAGCTGGGCCCGCAGTCGGGGATCGTTCGGGCGCATCAGTGTCCGGCGGGGATGTTGTGGATCGAGATCCGCTTGCGGAAGATCCAATACGTCCAGGCCTGGTAGCCCACGACGATCGGCGCGAACACCGCCGCGACGATGGTCATCAGCTTCAGCGTGTAGGGCGACGCCGCGGCGTTCGTCGTCGTCAGCGAGTTGGCGAAGTCGGTGGTCGAGGGCATCACGTCGGGGAAGAGCCCCACGAAGAGCCCGGCCACGACCAGCCCGATCGCGATGAAGGTGCCCGTGAAGGCGACCCCCTCCCGGCCGACGTACGCCGCCCCGAGCCCACCCGCAAGTGCCAGCGCCGCCACGACGAAGAGCACGGCCGAGGCGAGGTTGCCGGTCAGCGCCTGCGTCCAGAACATGAACACGACGGCGAGCACGACCGCGGCGACACCGAGCCGCAGCGCCAGCGCACGGGCCCGGCCGCGGATCTCACCGTCGGTCTTGAGCGCGATGAAGAGCGCCCCATGGATCACGAACAGCGACATCGTGACGAGGCCGCCGAGGAGACCGTAGGGGTTGAGCAGCGACAGCGCCGTCCCGGTGAACTCGAAGTCGGCGTCGATCGGCACCCCGCGCACGATGTTGGCGAAGGCCACGCCCCACAGGAACGCCGGGACGTAGGACCCGAAGATCACCGCGCGGTCCCACCAGCCGGCCCAGGTGGCCGAGGGGCGCTGGTGGCGATACTCGAAGGCGACGCCACGCACGATCAGCGCGATCAGGATGAGGAAGACCGGCACGTAGAACCCGGAGATCAACGTGGCGTACCACTCCGGGAAGGCGGCGAAGGTGGCCCCGATCGCGGTCAGCAGCCACACCTCGTTGCCGTCCCAGACCGGGCCGATGGTGTTGATCATGACCCGCCGCTCGCGGTCGTCGCGGGCCAGCACTGGGAGCAGCATCCCGACACCGAAGTCGAAGCCCTCCAGGACGAAGTAGCCGATCCACAGCACTGCGATGAGGCAGAACCAGACAGTCGTGAGTTCCATTTTTACTCCGGTGATCGAGCTTGTCGAGATTCAGTACGCGAAGTTCATCGGCTCGTCGGCATCCGATTCGGAGCCGCGCAGGGTCGGGGAAGGCGGCTCGACGAACGGGTCCGGCCCCTTCTTCACGTACTTCATGAGCAGCCCGACCTCGATCACCGCCAGGACGGCGTAGAGGAGCGTGAAGCCGATCAGCGACATCCACACCTCCCAGGGCTCGACGCCCGGCGAGACTCCCTGAGCCGTGGTCAGGACACCGAAGACCACCCATGGCTGGCGGCCCATCTCGGTGAAGATCCAGCCCATCGAGTTGCCCAGCAGCACCATCACCGGCGCCGAGATCGCCAGCGCGGGCAGGAAGCGCGCGACCAGCCCGGTCGGCGTACGTCCCCGGCGGGTCAGCCACAGGACCGCCAGCCCGACGAGGGTGCCGGCCACACCGAGGCCCATCATCCAGCGGAAGGTCCAGTAGGTGACCGGGATGTTCGGGGTGTAGTCACCGGGCGAGTAGTAGGTCTCCCCCGGTGTCGACCCGTAGGTCTCCCGGTACTTCTCCTGCAGGTCGTAGATGCCCTCGACCTTGCCGTCGAAGGTGCCGGTGCCGAGGAAGGAGAGCACGCAGGGCACCTCGAGGGCCCACTTCTCGTGCTTGCCGTCGCGGGTGCCGATGGTGAGGATCGAGAACGGGGCGCACGACTCGGAGGTCTCCCACAGCGCCTCCGCGGCCGCCATCTTCATCGGCTGCACCTCGGTCATGATCTTGCCCTGGATGTCGCCCGAGACCGCCACACCGGCGCCGGAGAAGACCATGATCCAGGCCGCCAGGACCATCCCGCGCCGGTACATCGGGCGCTCTGCGTTGTTCTCACCCGGCCGGCGCAGGTAGAGCCAGCCGAGGATTCCGATCATGAAGGCCGCCGAGGTCAGGTACGCCGCGAGGATGACGTGCGGGAACGTACCCAGCTGCACCTTGTTGAACATCACCGCCCAGAAGTCGGTGAGCTCGGCGCGGCCGGTGATCTCGTTGAACCGGTAGCCGACCGGGTGCTGCATCCAGGAGTTGGCCGCGAGGATGAACCACGACGACGCCAGCGTGCCCAGATGGACGATCCACATGCACGCGTTGTGCAGCGCCCGCGGCAGCTTGTCCCAGCCGAAGATCCACAGTCCGAGGAAGGTCGACTCCAGGAAGAAGGCGAGCAGCGCCTCGATCGCCAGCGGCGCCCCGAAGACGTCCCCGACGAAGCGGGAGTAGTCCGACCAGGTCATCCCGAACTGGAACTCCTGCACGATCCCGGTGACCACACCGAGCGCGAAGTTGATCAGGAAGAGCTTCGCGAAGAACTTCGTCAGCCGAAGCCACTCAGGATTCTTCGTACGCAGCCAGATCGTCTCCAGCACGGCGACGAGCATGGTGAGTCCCACCGTGAGCGGGACGAACAGAAAGTGGTAGACGGTCACGATGCCGAACTGCCACCTGGCTAACTCCAGGACGCTGTCCACGCCAGTGACTATGACACCGCCGCTCGGAGCGCCTCAGCACCCCCTCTGTCGGGGGTGCGCGACTTGTGAGCCACCCCACCTGGACCCAGAAATCGGACCCAGAAACCGGACCCAGGAAAACCGAAACCCGGCCGCCCTGGGCTCGAGGTCACGACCGCGGGGGGATGATCGCGACCTCGAGTCCGGGACGGCCGGGCTCTCAGGTCTTCGTGTCACCGGCACCGCAATCAGATGGGGGGAGCTGTTGCGGCGACAGGTGTCACTCAGTGACTCAGGCTGAGGCGTACCTCAACCCGTGAGATCACTATCTCATCATTTGCGGCCATACGTTGCGGTCTCGGACGGACTGTTTACGTACTGTAAACAGTTGACCTGCGTATCAGTGGCCCCAATACGCGGGCGATACAGCGTCCCCACAGAAAATCCGGTATGCATTTGGATGTACCTTGAGGACCGGGGGGTGGCCATGTCGGATCAAGAAGGCGTCCTCGCGCGGGTGGTCCACGAGGTCACGGACTACGTCGGCGCGGGCCTGAGCGTCCACCTGGTTGGCCCCCGGGGCTCCGGGCGCAGCGAGCTCTGCGCACTGGTCGCAGACCGGCTCGAGGACGATGGTCTGCCAGTGCTCCATGTCGGCGGCCATCGCGCGTGGCAGAACGAGCCGTTCGCAGCGCTGACCGCAGCCGGCATCGGTGGCGCGACCCCCGCCGGCCCCCGTCGCACCATCGGCGAGATGACCACGGCGCTGAACAAGCAGGTCGAGAACGGCACCGTTCTGGTCATCGACGACGCCGATGCGCTCGACACCTACTCGGTCGGCGCGCTGCGCAACATCCACCGCCGGCGCCGGCTCCTGGCCGTGACCAGCAGCCGTCACCAGCACCCCGTCGCCGAGAACACCCTGATGCTCGGGATCGCCCCCTCGGTCCAGGTCCGCACCCCGACGCTCGAGGTCGACGAGGTGCACGAGGAGTGCCGATCGATCCTCGGCGGCCCGGTGGAGGCCGGGTCCCTGGCCCGCATCGCGATGGTGACCGGCGGCCTGCTCGGCCTGGTCAGGGCGATCGCCACCATCGGCCCCCGGGCAGGAGTGCTGGAGCAGCTCGACGGGCTGTGGCGGCTGCCGCGGCGTACGGGTTGGGCGCCGGAGCTGGCCTCGGCCGTCGAGCCTCTCGTCGCCGGGCTCGACCAGGAGGCCTGGGATGCCGCGACCGCGCTCGCGGTGACCGGACCGGTGCCGCTGGACGAGGCCGAGAAGATCATCGAGCGCCGCGTGCTGGACGCGCTCTTCGCCCACGGGATCGCCAGGCACAGCGAGGACGGCCCCGGAAGCGGGGTCGTCGGCCTCTACCCACCGGTCATCGGCGACTACCTGATCGCCGAGGGGTCTGCGTTCGGTCTGGTGATCGCACGCAACCATCTCGCCACCGAGCAGCGGCTTCTCGACTACGCCACCCACCGGCCGCGCGGCGCCGACGCGGCCCTGCTCCACCAGCGCTCGCTGCGCCAGATGGCCGACACCGTCGCCCGCGCACGCAGCCGCTGGACCGAGATGCCCTCGGCCGAGACGGCGCTGCCGCTGCTCATGGCGCTCCGCAACACGGCCGCACCGCGCGACCAGATCGAGGAGCTCGAGCGGCGTACGCCGTTGACAGACGGGCAGGAGTCGGCCTGGTTGCTGGCCTGGTTCGCCAACTGGAAGGCGATCGAGCTGGGTGACCTGGACGCGGCGAACGAGGTGCTCGACCGGGGCCTCGAACGGCTGCCCGGTTTCGCGGCGACCTTGGAGGGCGCGCGGGCTCACCTGCGGTTCCAGACCGAGTACGTCCCTGAGCTGCCGACCGTCGAGCCCGGCCCACGAGACGAGGTCGGCGCCGAGGTGCTCGGCGTCGTCGCTGCCGAGCGCCTCCTCGCCGCCGGGGCGGTCGAACAAGCCCGCAACCTGCTGGAGGGCCAGCGCCCACAGATGCCCTATCCGGCCGGCCTGCACGCCTTCCTCACCGGCTTGGCCGACGTCTTCGGCGGCGACGTGGAGCGCGGCATCGACTCCGCCCATGACCACCTCGAGGCGGCGACCCAGGGTGAGAGCGCGGAGCTCATCCTGATCCATGCCTACCTCAGCGTGCTCGGCCTGAGCATCGCAGGACGGCTGACCGAGGCGAGCCAGGTCGCGTTCCGCACCCTCTCCTCCTCCAGCGTCGCCGCCCACCGCGACCTCGCCCACACCGGCATCCTGACCCTGGGCGCCGAGATCGCCAAGGCGCAGGGCCGGCCGGAGTATGCGCGCAGTCTCGCCTCCCAGATCGGCGGTGCGAAGGTCCCGCTCGGCCCGTGGCCCGGCATGGTGGCCGGCATCATGGCGCCCTCCAGCGGCCGGATGCCGAGCCTCAAGGAGCTGTGCGAGCTCGTCGGCCAGCGCCTCGATGCCGGCTACGTCACCGGCGGGGTCTTCCTCGCCGTCGAGGCGGTCGAGCGCGGCGCCAACGAGAACAGGCACATCGCCCGCGCGGCCGCCCTCGCCGCCGAGACCGAGAGCCCGCTGCTGCAGGGCATGGGAGCGTACGCAGCGACCGCCGCCTCCGGGGACATCGACGGCCTCCGCGAGGCGATCGTGACCCTCGCCGACGCCGGCGCCCTCGTCTTCGTGACCAGAGCCGCGATCTCCCTGGCCATCCTCCAGCGTGAGGCCGGCGACCTCGCCGCGGCCGCGGAGACCCTCGACATGGCGTGGGAGCGCTCGGAGATCTCCGGGAGCCGCACCGGCATGTTCGGCCGCGCGGTGACCCACATCGGGCTCTCCGCGCGCGAGAGCGAGGTGCTGCGGCTGCTGCCCGATGGACCGACCACCGCCTCGCTGGCAGCCGACCTGGAGATGAGCACCCGCACGGCCGAGACCCACCTGCACAACATCAGCCGCAAGACCGGGGTCTCCGGCCGCGAGGACCTCACCCGGGTGGCCAGCACCTGGCTGCGGCCCATCCCGAACGGCGATTACTCAGCAGGCGTCAGGCACTTCACCAGCGGGTCGTAGAGCTCCTTGCTGGCCAGTTGGTCGGCCTTCGACAGATCCGCCGGGCTGATCTTGGCGACATCCTCGGCCTCGACCAGGAGGCGCACCGCCTCGTCGGAGAGATCCGACTCGTAGTAGGTCTTCGCCAGACACGCGGACTGGTCCTCGGTCACCTGGTCCCCGCTGGTCTTGGCGATCTGGGCCTCGATGTCGTCGACGCTGGGCCGGTCGCCACCCTTGCTGCCATCGCCGGCACCACATCCGGTCAACGAGAGCATCGTGATCAGAAGGGCCGCGGCGATGGCCGACCGGCGCGTGTGGGGGTACGCGATCATGAGCAGGCATCATGGCGTACGCCACCCTCCCCCGCTAGAGGGAGGGTGGCCTTGGGCTCAGGAGCTGGTCAGGAAGAAGAGCAGGTCCTGACGGGTGAGGACACCGACGGGCTTGCCGTCCTCGTGCACCAGCAGCGCGTCGGAGGAGCCCAGCGTGTGGGCCGCCTCCTGGGCGCCGGCGCCAGAGCCGATCGTGGGCAGCGGCGGAGACATGTGCTCCTCGACCGGGTCGGTGAGCTTGGCCTTGCCGGTGAACAGCGCGTCCAGCAGGGTCCGCTCCGAGACCGATCCGGCGACCTCCGCAGCCACGATCGGCGGCTCGGCGCGCACGACGGGCATCTGCGAGACGCCGTACTCCTGCAGGATGTGCACCGCCTCGGCGATCGTCTCGCCGGGGTGGGTGTGGACCAGGTCGGGAAGCCGGCCGGACTTGCCGCGCAGCACGTCACCGACGGTCTGCTTGGCCGCCTCGCCGGTCGCGAAGCCGTACTGAGCCAGCCACTCGTCGTTGAACACCTTGGTCAGGTAGCCGCGCCCGGAGTCGGGGAGCAGCACGACGATCACGGCGTTCTCCCCCTCCGGCGTGCCGGCCAGCTCCTCGGCGAGCTGCTTGGCGGCGTACGCAGCCATGCCGGCGCTGCCGCCGACGAGCAGCTGCTCCTCGCGGGCGAGCCGGCGGGTGTAGGCGAAGGAGTCGGCGTCGGAGACCTCGATGATCCGGTCGGCGATGCCGCGGTCGTACGTCTCCGGCCAGAAGTCCTCGCCGACGCCCTCGACCAGGTAGGGCCGACCGGTGCCGCCGGAGTAGACGCTCCCGGCGGGGTCGGCGCCGATCACCTGGACGTCAGGGTTCTGCTCCTTGAGGTAGCGGCCGATTCCGGAGATCGTGCCGCCGGTGCCGACGCCGGCCACGAAGTGGGTGATCCTGCCTTCGGTCTGGCGCCAGATCTCGGGGCCGGTCTCCTCGTAGTGGGAGCGCGGGTTGTTGAGGTTGGCGTACTGGTTCGGCTTCCAGGCGCCGGGCTGCGAGGCGAGCCGGTCGCTGACGTTGTAGTAGGAGTCCGGGTGCTCGGGCGGCACGGCCGTGGGCGCGACGACGACCTCGGCTCCATAGGCCCTCAACACGTTGCGCTTGTCCTCGCTGACCTTGTCGGGGCAGACGAAGACGCACTTGTAGCCGCGCTGCTGGGCGACCATCGCCAGGCCGACGCCGGTGTTGCCGGAGGTGGGCTCGACGATCGTCCCACCGGGCTCGAGCTCACCGGAGGCCTCGGCCGCATCGATCATCCGGATGGCGATGCGGTCCTTCACCGAGCCGCCCGGGTTGAGATATTCCACCTTGGCCAGAACCAACGGTCCCGCGCCGGGCTCGGAGGCCCCGGCGCCGTCCAACGCGCGCTGCATCCGCACGAGCGGAGTGTTGCCGATAAGGTCGAGAAGCGAGTCCACGTACTCCATACCGACAGCGTATGTCCACTAGGTGAGATCCCCTATATCCCGATACTGAGTGCCCGGTAATGGGCCGAAGACTTTAGAGTGGTCCACGTGGCGAAGAAGAGTCTGGCTCGCAAGACCGCGTACGCCGGCGGTGGTGTCCTGGCCGCGACGGCTGCGTTCGCCGGGATCCTCGTCGCCGAAGCGGCGCTTGCTGTCCGGGCGACGCACCAGGTCAAGATGCCGGTGGCTCCATCCCCGACAGGGTGGTACGGAGCACGTCAGGCGGGCCGCCCGATCAACATCGCGCTGCTTGGCGACTCGAGCGCCGCCGGCTACGGGATGACCGAGGTCGAGGACACGCCCGGTGCCGTGCTCGCCTCCGGGGTGTCCGAGAAGGCCAACCGGCCGGTGCGGCTGCACGATCTGTCCGAGATCGGCGCCAAGTCCTCCGACCTGCACCCGCAGGTCGAGAAGGCGATCGCCGCCGACGCCGACATCGCGGTCATCCTGGTCGGCTCCAACGACGTGATCCGCCGGGTGCGCCCGCGGGTCGCGGTGAGCCACCTCGCCCAGGCCGTCATCCGGCTCCAGGAGGCCGGCGTGAGGGTGCTTGTCGGCACCGTCCCCGACCTCAGCACGGCCACCCCGATCCTGCCGCCGCTGCGCTCGATCATGCGAGCCTGGTCGATCCGCATCGCCGCCGGCCAGATGTTCCACGTCGTCCGCGCCGGTGGCCACACCGTGTCGCTGGGTGACGTCCTCGGGCCGGCCTTCAAGGCCACCCCGGCGTTCTGGTTCGGCGCCGACCTGTTCCACCCCTCCGCCGCCGGCTACCAGGCCCTCGGCGAGGTGCTGGTCCCGCCGACGCTCTCGGTGCTGGGCCTCGTGGGCGACGAGAACGCGATCCTGGAGACCTACAACGGCAAGCAGGTGATGCCGCTCGCGGCCGCCTCGCTCCGCGCCGTCATCCGGCCAGGGACCGAGATCGACCCGGCGCCGCGCCCCCGTGGCCGCGTCGGCCGCAACTGGGCCCGTGCCCGCTCCTTCGAGAACGAGCAGCGCCCGCCCCACCGTGGCGAGCGTCCTTCCGAGACTCCCCCGCCCGCCGTGCGGCAACCCGCTCGCTAGCACCCGCTGGTCGGGCCAGGGCTCACGCTGGTCGAGCCGCCGGAGCCGCTAGGCGAAGGCGTGTCGAGACCAACACAGTCGCGTACGAACGAAACCGCCTGCTCCTTGTTGGAGCAGGCGGTTCGTTGATGTGTTGGTCTCGGCTCGCCAGCGCCGCTTCGCAAGCTCAGCGGCGCGCTCGCTCGACCTGATCGACCTACGCGGCCTTCACTCCTTCGTCGTGAAGGCCGCTGACCGATCAATCCTGCTGGAAGATCGCCAGGAGGCGGAGCAGGTTGGTGTAGATCCAGACGAGGCTGACGGTCAGGCCGAAGACGGCGCGCCACGACTCACGCTCAGGAAGCTGGGCGGCGATGCCCTGCTCGATCATGTCGAAGTCGAGGATCAGCATGAACACACCGAGCGCGAGGCCGGCGATGGCGGTGATCATGCCGAGGGTGCCGAGGCCGAAGAGACCGAAGCTGGCACCGAACATGCCGAGCACGACCTCCATCAGGCTCAGCCCCACCATGCCGAACATGGCGGCGATCACGAACGTGCGGAACTTCGCGCCGACCTTGATGTTGAAGAACTTGTAGGCGGCCAGCGTGCCTGCGAAGGCGGCGAAGGTGCCGATCACGGCCTGGACGACGATGCCGCCGCCGATCATGGCGTCGAACACCTTGCTCAGCGCGCCCAGGGCGATGCCCTCGACAAGGGCGAACGCCAGGACCAGAGCCGGGCTGACCACGCGCTTGAACGAGTTGACCAGGGACAGGATGAAGGCGGCACCGGCGCCGAGGGTTGCGGCCATGTAGAGCGGCCCAAGGCTGGCGGTGGAGCTGATGTCGGGGGTCAGGACCCACGTCGCGATGGCGGCGAGGAAGACCACGCCGAGCGTGATCGCACCCTTCTGCACCACCGAGTCGATCGTCATGGGGGCACTCGTGGTCGGAGCCTGGGGGCCGCCTGTCGACCACTGGCTCGGGTCCTGCCCATAGCCGGCGTACGGAGCTCCGTTGCCGCCGTAGGTCTGGTTGCCGTAGGCGTTGTGCGACGGCTGCCCGAAGCCCTCCGACCGACGGAACACCGGGTTGTTGCTCTGCATCTGGTGGTCACTCCTCGAAAGCGACTGGAAAGATCCCGCCACGGTGGCGGCTCCTGTGGGCCAGCGTACCGGCCCTGTGTCTCACTCAACGTCCGGGACAACCCCGATGTTCCGGGAACACAAAGGGTGCCCCGGGTGGGACTCGAACCCACATCTGGACGAGTTTAAGTCGTCATCCTCTGCCAGTTGGGACACCGGGGCGAACAGCCAGACCCTAGCGTCATAAGTATGTCTGGCGCTGATGAAGCGCGTGCGCCCCGGCCACCCGGTCGATGAAGAGCAGACCGTCGGTGTGGTCGATCTCGTGCTGCAGGCAGCGGGCCTCGAAGGCGTCGGTGACGATCTCGACGGTCTCGCCGGTGACCGGGAGCTGGCCGCGTACCTTCAGGCGGGAGGCCCGCTTCACGTCACCGGTCAGGTCGGGGACGGACATGCAGCCCTCGCGCGCCTTCTCGTTGCGGCTGGCCTCGACGACCTCCGCGTTGCACAGGACGTACGTCCCGTGGTGGGTCTTGGTCTTGACGTGGGTGGAGACGTCGACGCAGAAGACCCGGGCCGAGACCCCGACCTGGTCGGCGGCCAGGCCCACGCAGCCGGGCGAGACGCGCATGGTGGCGATCAGGTCGGCGGCCAGCTGGACGGTCTCGGGAGCGGTCGGGTCGACGTCCTCGCCTGGCACGGACAGGACCTGTGCGGGGGCACGTACGACGTCGAGGACCTTGCCCTCGACGCCCAGCTCGGCCTCCGTCCAGGCCAGCACCCGCTCGTTCACGCTCACAGGTCGTCGGCCTCGATCGGCCGCAGGCTGGCGTCGACGCCGAGCTCCTGGGTGGCCCGCTCGATCGCGGACTCCAGCGCTGCGACGTCGGCGTCGGCCGGCAGCTCGAGCTCGGCGACGACGACGTAGAGGTCGCCGGAGAGACGGGTGGTGAGGTCGGTGATGTTGCCGCCGGCGGCGGCGATCTCGGCCGTCACCGTGGAGACGATGCCGGGGCGGTCGCCACCGTGCACGGAGAGTACGAAGAGCCGGCCTGCGCCGGCCGCGGCCTGCTCCTCGGGGAGCTCGTAGACCGTGACCGTCAGGGTGCCGTCGGACGCGATCGGCTCGAGGTCGGCCCGGATGGCCTCCGTGGTCGCCTCTCCCGCGCAGAGCAGCGTCATCGCGAAGTGACCGCGCAGCCGGGTCATCGTCGAGTCCTCGAGGTTCAGCCCGAGTCCGGCCAGGCGGGCGGTGGTGTCGGCGATGATCCCCGGGCGGTCGTGTCCCAGGACGGTGATGGCGTGGATGGTCACCAGACCATTGTCACCCGCGGCCCGCCGATGGCGGACCGCGGGTGACTCAGATGGACTTCGACGGCTGGATCAGCCGCGGAACCACTTGTCCTTCTCCTCCTGGGAGGGCTCGACCGGCTCGGGAGCGAACTCGGGCGCGGTCTCCGAGGTGGGCTTGACGGCGGTGTCGCCGCCGCCCAGGTCGTCGTAGGAGGTCTTGTCCGAGTCGGAGTCGGAGCCGGCCGGCGGGGGCGGCACCTCGGTGGCGTAGGGGTCGGCGGGCGCGATCGGGTCGGTGAGCGGGTCACCGGTGACCCCGGCCTGCGGGGCGGACGGCGCCGGCGGAGCCGGCGGGTAGCCGCCGTACTCGCTGGTCGAGGACGAGTCCGTGGCCGACTCGGGCGCGGGCGGAGCCTCCGCGATAGGGGTGCCTGTGGCAGGCGTAGCGGTGGACTCGGAGGCCGACTCGGTGTGGTGCAGCTTCTCGGAGGCGACGTCGGCCGCGGCCGCGACCTTCTCCCGGGCCTGATCCGCGTACGGACCGGCCTTCTCCTTCACCGTGGCGGCATAGGGGCTCGCCTTGGCCATGGCGGCCTCGGCATAGGGAGCAGCCTTCTCCTTGAGGGGCGCCGCCTTCTCCGAGGCGGTCGCGAGGGCCGACTGGACGCGCGGGTCATGGCTGACCTTGTTCGCGCCGGCCTTCAGCTGCTCAGACTTGTTCTTGACCAGCACGCCGACACCAGCAGCAGCGATGGCAAACAGGATGAGCTTTTTCACTTCTTGACCTTCCGAGAGACGGTTTGGTTCTGTTTGATGGGTGGGTCGGTGAACCCAAACCTAGGCGCCAAACACAAAGATCAAGTCCCCCGACATGCCTAGTCTCTAACGGACCAGGCTATTCCGTCGAGGATGTCGGACTCGGAGACCAGCAGAGAGCCAGCGCTCGAGCGCCTCAGGATCCGGTCGAGGATCAGCCCGCCGGCCGCGATCACGTCGGCTCGCCCGGGGTGCATCCAGGGCAGCGCGAGCCTCTCCTCGACGGTCATCGCGAGGAGTCGCTCGACGAGCCCGTAGACCTCGTCGGGAGAGAACTCGGCGTGGTCGGTGACGGTGCGGTCGTACGCCGCCAGCTCGAGCAGCCCCATGGTCAGCTGGACGGCGGTGCCGCCGACCACGACCACGGACCCGGCGGCCGCCGGATCGACAGGGCAGCCATCGAGATGGTCGTCGATGTCGCGTACGCAGGCCTCGATCTCCGCACCCGTGGGCGGGTCGGAGCGCAGATGGCGCTCGTGGAGACGCACGGAGCCGATGTCCATCGAGTCGCTGCTGGTCGGCGTCGGGCCCTCACCGAGGATCAGCTCGGTCGAGCCGCCACCGATGTCGATCACCAGCAGCGGTGGCGGCGGGGTGCCACGCAGGTTGCGGACGGCGCCGCCGAAGGAGAGCGCCGCCTCCTCCGCGCCGGTGACGACCTCGGGCGTGACGCCCAGGCGAGCGCGTACGCCGTCGGTGAAGGTCGCCGCGTTGGCGGCATCCCGGGTGGCCGAGGTGGCGACGAAGCGCACCTTCTGGACGTCGTGCTCGCGGATCAGCGCGGCGTACTCGTCGATGGCTCCGAAGGCTCGCTCCAGAGCCTCGCCGGCGAACACACCGGTGCGGTCGACACCTTGGCCGAGACGGACCATGCGGGCCTCGCGTACGTCCTCGGTCAGGCCGTCGGGCGTGACGGTGGCGATCAGGAGCTTGATCGTGTTGGTGCCGCAGTCGATGGCAGCGACCTTCGTCACTGCTCCTCGTCCTCGAGCTCCAGATCCACGCACGGACCGGACTTCCACCACTCGCCGAGCCGCTCGAGCACCTCGTCGCCGAGAGGGTTCACGCCCGGACCCTGAGCCAGCGCCTGGCCCGCGAGGACGTGCAGGCACTTGACCCGATTCGGCATCCCACCTGCGGAGATGCCGTGGATCTCGGGCGGGTCGCCGAGCTCGTAGCGAGCCTCGAGATAGGCCTCGTGGGCCTTGGCGTAGGCGGCGGCGAGCTCCTCGTCGGTGGCCAGCCGCGCCTCCATGTCCTTCATCACGTGGGTGCCCTCGAGGGTGCCGATCTTCGAGGCCGCACGCGGGCAGGTGAGATAGAAGGTCGTGGGGAAAGGCGTGCCGTTGGGCAGCCGCGGCTCGGTGGTCACCACGTCGGGCAACGAGCACGGGCAGCGGTGCCCGACCTCGTGGATCCCCCGTGGCTCGCGTCCCAGCTGTGCCGCGATCGCGGACACGTCCTTGGGATCGATGGCCATGTCTTAGTCCTTCTTCTGCTTGGGCGGGTCGATCTCCGACTCCGGCCCGTCTCCTGTCTGCTCCGGCGGGTCACCGGCCAGCAGCACGGAACCCCACGCATCGTCCCACCACGCCTTCGGCTGCTCCGCACTGCCCACCGAGTCGGGGTCGGTGAGCTCCGGCTCGGTCTGGATCCGCTCGCCGTTCTCGTCGAGGGCGACGTACGCCGTCTCCCCGGGCATCACATACCCGAACCGCTCCCGGGCCTGCTGCTGGACGTAGGCCGGGTCCTCCCAGCGACGGGTCTGCTCCTCGAGGCGCTTGATGTGCTCCTTGCGCTCGGCGATCTCGGTCTGGAGGGCGTTGATGTCGTTGCGCTGCTGGATGTAGGCACGCAGCGATGAGGCGTAGGAGATCACCAGCACCGCGACGACCAGGATGATCATCATCGCCCGGCCGGTGAGCCTGGGCCGGCGCAGTCGCTTGCGCAGCGTCTCGAAGCCGCCGATCGATGCCGGCCGGGGCGAGATCGGGGCGCGCGGCCGCCGCCCCGGGCCCTGCGGAGCCCGAGGACCGCGTACGCGCTTGTTCTGTCCCGGTCCCTGCGTTGCCACGTCGCTCATCCTCCCATCTGAGACCAGCGAGTCGGCGCATCCTGACCGCAAACCTCGCCGAGTCGGCTCGTCATGACGCGCCGACTCGGCAGGGATCTTGTCAGGATGCGCCGACTCGGCGCTGGATCAGGCCTGGTAGCGCGGGAAGGCCGAGGCGCCGGCGTAGCGGGCGGCCTCGCCGAGCTCGTCCTCGATGCGGAGGAGCTGGTTGTACTTCGCGACGCGCTCGGAGCGGGCCGGGGCACCGGTCTTGATCTGGCCGGAGCCGACGGCGACGGCGAGGTCGGCGATGGTGGTGTCCTCGGTCTCGCCGGAGCGGTGGGACATCATCGTCTTGAAGCCGGCGCGGTGGGCCATGTCGACCGCGTCGAGGGTCTCGGTGAGCGTGCCGATCTGGTTGACCTTGACCAGCAGAGCGTTGCCCTGGCCGCCCGCGATGCCGCGGGCGAGGCGCTCGACGTTGGTGACGAACAGGTCGTCGCCGACGAGCTGGGTCTTGGAGCCGATGGCGTCGGTGATCGCCTTCCAGCCGTCCCAGTCCTCCTCGTCGAGGGGATCCTCGATGGAGACGATCGGGTAGGACGCGACGAGCTCCTCGTAGTAGGAGGTCATCTCCTCGGCGGTCTTCTTGGCGCCCTCGAAGAGGTACGCCCCGTCCTGGTAGAACTCGGAGGCGGCCACGTCGAGCGCGAGGACGACGTCCTTGCCGAGCTCGTAGCCGGCCTTGCCCACCGCCTCGGCGATCAGGTCGAGCGCGGCGCGGTTGGAGTCCAGGTTGGGCGCGAAGCCACCCTCGTCGCCGAGGCCCGTGGCCAGGCCCTGAGTCTTCAGGACGGCCTTCAGGGCGTGGTAGACCTCGGCGCCCACGCGCAGCGCCTCGGCGAAGGTCGGTGCGCCGATCGGCGCGATCATGAACTCCTGGATGTCCACGTTGGAGTCCGCGTGGGAGCCACCGTTGAGGATGTTGAGCATCGGGACCGGGAGCACGTGGGCGTTGGGGCCACCGACGTAGCGGAACAGGGAGAGGCCTGCCGAGTCGGCGGCGGCCTTCGCCACGGCGAGCGAGACCCCGAGGATGGCGTTGGCGCCCGCGGTCGCCTTGTTGGGGGTCGCGTCGGCCTCGATCATCGCCTGGTCGATGGCGCGCTGGTCGTCGGCGTCGAAGCCCTCGACCGCCGGCGCGAGCGTCTCCACGACGGCGGTGACAGCGTTCTGCACACCCTTGCCGCCGTAGCGCTCGCCGCCGTCGCGCAGCTCGACGGCCTCGAAGGCGCCGGTCGAGGCGCCGCTGGGAACCTGGGCGCGGGCGAAGGTGCCGTCGTCGAGGACGACCTCGACTTCAACGGTCGGGTTGCCTCGTGAATCGAGGATCTCGCGGGCGCCTACGGCTTCGATCGATGCCACTGAACTACTCCTGGGGTCAGGGACGGGGTGTCGTCCGTCAGCCTATTACCCGGCCGGATGGGCCTGGCGATTGGAACGTTAACCGGTCGGTAGGACCTCTCCTGCCTGCGCCCACCTGGTGTTCACGCCGAGGTCGGCACCTCGTCATCACGGCGATGCCCCCAGGTGCGGCGCCGCCCGGATCGTTCCTCCGGCAACAATTCCCCGAGAGGAAAACCTCAGATGCTTCTCCACAAGAACCGCCTCGCACTCGCCGGGGTCGGCGTCCTGGCCATCGGGGGCCTGGGCGTCTCGCTGATGACCGTGCTCGGTGGCACCGCCACCGCCGATCCGGGCACGCACCGCGAGTTCAGCCGGCTCGCGACCTATCCCGTCTTCCAGAACGTGCCCGCCGGGCTCGACCCGGCCGACGAGACCGTCGCCGAGATCTCGGCGGTCTCCGAGGACGGGATGACGCTGGCCTACACCGACGCGGCCGGCGGCCGGATCGGCTTCCTGGACATCACCGACCCATCCTCACCAAAGGGGATCGGCAGCCACGACGTCTCCGGTGGCAAAGGCGGCTCGCCCACGTCGGTCTCCATCGTTGGCGACCACGCGCTCGTCGTCGTCGACGAGTCGACCTACCCCGGGCTCGAGGACACCGAGTGGGAGGACGAGGAGCCTGCGATCGGCCTCCGCGCCGGACGGATCGACGTGATCTCGCTGGCCGCACCGCACGAGGAGGTGGCCTCCTACGACCTGGGTGGTCAGCCCGACTCGATCGCGGTCAGCCCGGACGGGACGTACGCCGCGATCGCGATGGAGAACCAGCGCAACGAGGCTGTCACCCCGGCCGGCGGCGAGGAGGGCGACCCGCCTCAGGCGCCGGCCGGATCGGTCAAGATCGTGGGTCTCGACGGCGGGCCGACCGAGTGGCGGATCACCGATGTGGCACTGCCTGCCTCGCTGCTGAAGGGGCTGGAGGCGCCGGAGGACGCCGAGCCGGAGTACGTCGACATCAACGCCGACAACCAGCTCGCGCTGACGCTGCAGGAGAACAACGGCGTCGCGATCATCGACCTCCCGTCCGCGACCGTCGAGACCGTGTGGAGCGCCGGGAACGCGGTCGTGAAGGGTGTGGACACGACCAAGAACGGACTGTTCGACCCGGTCGACACCATCGACGCACCGCGCGAGCCCGACTCGATCCAGTGGGTCGGCAAGGGCCTGGTCGCCACCGCCAACGAGGGCGACTGGAAGGGTGGCACGCGCGGCTGGACCGTCTTCCGCGCCGCGACCGGAGAGGTGGTCTGGGACGCCGGGTCAACCTTCGAGGACATCGCCACGAAGCACGGTCTGCACAACAACGACCGCGCCGCCAAGAAGGGGGCCGAGCCCGAGGGGCTGGCGTTCGAGACCTTCGGTGGGGTGCCGTACGCCTTCGTGGGCTCCGAGCGCAGCAACTTCGTGGCCGTCTACGACATGCGTACGCCCTCCTCGCCGAGGCTGAAGCAGGTGCTTCCGGCGACCAACGGGCCCGAGGGGCTGCTGCCGATCCCGTCACGGAACCTGCTCGCGATCTCCTCGGAGAAGGACTCTGCCAAGGACCTGGTGCGGGCTTCGGTCTCGCTCTACGGGTTCGGTCGGAAGTCGTCCTCCTTCCCGAGCGTCGAGTCGGCCTCCCAGAACGGCAAGCCGATCGGCTGGGGCGCGCTCAGCGCGCTCTCGAAGGTGCCCGGCGAGCCCGGCAAGCTCTACGCCGCCAGCGACTCCGCCTATGCGACGGGCAGGATCTACACCCTGAACGTACGCCGCTCCCCCGCCGTGATCCGTGACGTCCTCGAGGTCACCGACGCCTCGGGCGAGGTGGCCGAGGGGCTCGACATCGAGGGTCTGGCTGCCCGCCGTGGCGGTGGCTTCTGGGTCGCCGACGAGGGCGAGACCGGCACCGGGAACGCCCTGCTCCGTCTCGACCGCGACGGCCGCATCGCCGAGACGGTGCCGCTGCCCGCGGACATCGCCGCGAAGGTCGGCAAGTGGGGCCTCGAAGGTGTCACGGTGACCGGAAAGCGTCGCTCGGAGAAGGTGTACGTCGCGCTCCAGCGCCCGCTGTGGGCCGACTCGACCACGAAGAAGCCCGGCGTGGACGGCGCGAGCACCGCTCGGATCGGTCGTTACACCCCGGCGACGGGCGAATGGGAGTGGTTCGGCTACGGCCTGGAGTCGACCTCGGTGGCCGGCGACTGGCTCGGGCTCTCCGAGATCACGGCCGTCGACGAGGACACCCTCGCCGTGGTCGAGCGCGACAAGCAGAACGGCACCACGGCCGCGATCAAGCGGGTCTACACGGTCGATCTGCCCCGCCGCGGCGCCACCGGACTCAGCCCCGTGACCCCGCTGCGCAAGCGCCTGGCGTACGACCTGCTGCCTGCCCTGCAGCGCACCAACGGATGGACCCAGGAGAAGCTCGAGGGCTTCACGATCGGCGCGGACGGTCACGCCTACGCGATCACCGACAACGACGGCCTCGACGATGCCACCGGGGAGACGGTCTTCCTCGACCTCGGCAAGGCACCCAAGCGCTGAGGATCATCTCGGCTCCGGCCCGCCACCGTCCGGTGGCGGGCCGGGCTCGCAGCTGCCACGGCGAGCGAAACAGTTCGTGGAATACAGTTAGCCAAGCTAAACTTTGCGGCGATGTCCGTGCCCCACACCAGCCCCCGCCTCACCTTCGCCATCGTCGCCATCGGCGTCTGCTCCTACTCACTGCTGCAGTCGGTCTCCGTGCCGACGATGCCGCTGATCCAGACCGAGCTGGAGACCGACCAGGCGACCGGGTCCTGGATCCTGACCGCCTTCCTGCTCTCGGCGTCGGTCGCGACCCCGATCATCGGCCGGATGGGCGACTCCTTCGGCAAACGGAGGATGTACGTGTGGAGCCTGGCCGCCCTCACCGCCGGCGCCCTCCTCGCCGCCGCGGCCCCCACCATCGAGGTGATGATCGGCGCCCGGGTCCTGCAGGGGCTGGGTGGCGGGACCTTGCCGCTGGCCTTCGCGATCCTGCGTGACGAGCTGCCCAAGGAGCGCGTCGCCGGTGCGATCGCGCTGACCTCGTCCCTGCTCTCGATGGGCTTCGCGGCCGGGATCGTGCTGGCCGGCCCGGTCGCCGAGACCCTCGGCTTCCGGGCGCTGTTCCTGCTGCCCGCGCTGGTCGCGGCCGGCGCCGCGATCTGCGCGCTGCGGATGGTGCCCGAGTCACCGGTGCTCACCCGCGAGCCGATCCCGCTGCTCCCCGCGCTGCTGCTCGCCGGCTGGCTGGTCGCGCTCCTCCTCGGCGTCAGCCAGGCGCCGTCGTGGGGCTGGACCGCGCCCGCCACCATCGGCCTGCTCGGCGCCGCGGCAGTGCTCCTGGCCGCCTGGATCCGGGTCGAGTGGACCGCGCGGCTGCCGCTGGTCGACCTGCGTCTGATGGGCCGCCGCGGCGTATGGACGGCCAACCTGGTCGCCCTGTTGATCGGCATCGCGATGTACGCCTCCTTCGGCTTCATCCCCCAGCTGACCCAGACCCCGTCGTCGGCCGGCTACGGCTTCGGCGCGTCGGTCACCGTCGCCGGATACCTGATGCTGCCGACGGCCATCACCTCGTTCCTGTGCGGACTGGTCAGCGCCCGGCTCGCAGACCTCATCGGGATGCGCAGCATCCTGGTCATCGGCGGGCTGCTCACCGCGGTCTCGCTGGTCATGGTCGCCTTCGTCCATGACGAGCCGTGGCAGATGTGCGTCGCCGCGGGGCTCTCCGGCCTCGGCACCGGCCTGGTCTTCGCCAACCTCGCCAACGCTGTCGTGGCCGCGGTGCCACCCGAGCACACCGGCGTGGCCACGGGCATGAACGCCAACATCCGCACCGTCGGCGGCACCATCGGCTCCGCGGTGATGACCTCCATCGTCACCGCCGAGACCCTGCCCTCGGGCTATCCGGCGGAGCAGGGCTACATCAACGGTTTCGGCTTCCTCGCCCTCATCGCACTCGGTGCGGCCCTCGCGGCGATGCTCATCCCCCTAGCTCCGCGAAAGGTCGCCCCGGTCGGCCGAGACGTCACGTACGCCGGCCGAGGCGGCGCTCCCGTCGACCGAGAGGGCAGTGAGATGCCCTGTCGGCCGACGTAAGCGACGTCTCGGCCGACCTGGGTGACGTCTCGGCCGACGCGAGCGCCTACTCCTCGGCGGGGTGGGCGCGCTCGGCGGCCTTCGCGGCCTGCCAGAGCTGCTCGACCTCGTCGATGGTGTAGCGCCGGCCGGAATCGGCCTCGGGGCCGAAGACGTGCGGGTTGCGACGCTTCATCTTGGCGGTGAGGCCGGCGATGACGTCGTCCATGGTGAACTCGCCGGCCTCCTCGGCGATGGCGGCGTGGAAGTAGACCTGGAGCAGCAGGTCGCCGAGCTCGTCCTTGAGGTGCTCGGGGTCGCCCTCGTCGATGGCCTCGAGCACCTCGTCGGACTCCTCGCGCAGGTACGGAGCCAGCGTCGCGTGCGTCTGCGACGACTTCCACACGCAGCGCTCACGCATCAGCCGCATCAGGTCGAGGAACTCGACGAGCCCCTCCCCCGAGGCGTACGTCCCGCTCTCGCCGCCCGCTGGGCTCAATCCAGCGCCCCGAACGCGCTCAGGCACTGCCGCAGCAGCGCTCCGCGCCCGCCCTCCATGTCGCCGACGACCGCGTCGGAGGCGGCCTCGGCGGGCGTCATCCAGGACAGCTCCAGGGCGTCCTGGCGTGGCTCGCACTCGCCGGTCACCGGGATGACGTAGACCAGCGAGACCGCGTGCTGGCGCGGGTCCTGGAAGCGCTCGCCGGGCCAGGGGAAGTATTCGGCGACGGTCACCGGCACCGTGGTCAGCGGCAGCGTCGGGAAGGCGACCGGGCCGAGGTCCTTCTCCAGGTTGCGCATCAGCGCGTCGCGGATCCGCTCACCGTGCAGCACCCGGCCCGATACCAGCGACCGCGTGATCGTCCCGGTCGTGGGCGAGCTCCGAAGCAGCAACCCGACCTCGCTCACCGCGCCGTCGGGATCGACACGCACCGGGACCGCCTCCACGTAGAGGATGGGCACCCGCCCGCGGGTCTCACCCAGCTCCTCCTCGGAGAGCCACCCGGGCTCGGTGTCCCACTCGTTGCCGAAGGGCTCCTCAGGGAAGGACTGCTCGCCGAAAGCCTCCATCGTCATGCGTCGATCCTGCCAGACAGATCCGTACGTGTCGGAGTGACATCGCCGCAGAGTGGACTCTCAGCCGGGATGACCTGCGGTGAGAGCGACAGGCGTGTTCAGGACGGTCGCGAGGCCCGGCATCGCCAATCCCACCCGGTTGACCACGTCGACAGTCTCGTCCTGAAGGTTCGCTCGGTGTGTCAGCACCGTCGCGAGGACACTGAGCCACGACTGCACGACCGCCTCAGTCACACGGTGAGCGAGCGCAGCCTGACGAACGTCACGGAGCAACGGCGCCGGAAGCGCTTCGGACAGCCGCGGGAACATCGATGGGCCATGGATGGCGGCAACCTGGAGATCCCCTCCCGCTGCCATCACCGGCTCGTCGTCTGCCAAGCGCCACGCACGGGCCGCCGCTACGGTGGCATCCACATCGGTCAACAGTCCGCGCACGACGGCGATGATGTGCGGCGCAGCGTGCCACCGCTCGTCGGGAGGCAGGCCTTGGATCGTTGCGGCGAAGCTGACCGGACCTGTCCCGGTCAGCTCTTGGTCTGTGGTGAGCTGGTCCGCGACAGCGACGGTCAGCAGATGACTGGTCAGGATCGACTTCACCATCCGGCGAAGGTCCTCTTCCGGGAAAGGCTCGTCGCTGCCATCGCTGTCGAGCCAGTCGCGCGCCGCCGGCCAAGCAGCGCGGCTCCAGGTGATCCCGATTTCGTCGACCAGCGTCGAGACGTCCTCGGCGAGCTGGTCGAGTGCGCCACTTCTCCCGACGCCTCGCGCCGCTGCACGTGCCACCAGCTGCGGGTAGCCCGCAGAACCTGCCACTTCCACAGGAAACGCGATGTTCACCAACCCGATCATGTCCTCGGTCGAGAACCCGGCGATCCTGGCGGCGTGAACGGCCACCAAGGGCGTGCGCGGCCCCCACCGTTGGTGCGGATCCCAGGACGGGACGGACGGCGGCACCCAGATCTCTCCGGGCACGCCTTCCGACCGCCCGAAGTCCGCACCGAGCCGGGCATATTCGGCCTCAGCAACCCCGATCGCATCGGCGTCCATCCCTACGAGCACGCCCTCCGGCACACGATGAAGCGACCATAGCAACGGGATGACCGCCGATGGTTCTGCCTGATATGCGTCGAGACTGCCTGCCTCGACCGGCTCGCCGAGCTCGAACGTCACCTGCACCATCCCGGCGTCGAACCGCCGACTGTACGTATCGCCGGGCCTCACCCGACCGTCGATCAGCCGCCAGGCGAGCTCGTTGAGAATGGCAGCAGCATCTCGGGAGCTGAACCGCCAGTCGTGGCCGGGGTCCTCGCCTGCATTCGGTCGCGCCCACATGTGCACCTCAGGCAGCCCGTGTTCGGCCAATCCCACCGTGTAGGCGAAGTCTCGACTGTCGTCGTCGTTGTGAAAGACCGCCAGGACCTGCCACGACGGCTCCCTCGAAAGCTCCTGCTTTTCCGTCATGTCCCCACCGTAGATCCGAGCACCGACATCGAGTCCCGGCTCAGGTCGTGAGCCGCTCCAGAGCCGCGTCGTACAGCGTCTGCGCCTCCGACCGGAACAGAGGCGCGAGCAACGGCGCCTGGCTTCTCACAAAAGGGATAACAACCTCCACTTTGTGGATATTGAACCCCTTGGGTCATCAATCAGATGCGGGCGACCGCTCGCCTTCAAGCAGTGAGAAGGAGACGCTGTCGCGCCAGGCGCCATTGGTGTGCACATGGTCCCGGATCGTGCCCTCGCGCTGGAAGCCGAGCGACTCCACCAGCCGCATGCTCGACGTGTTCATCGATCCGACATTCGCCGTGATCCGGTGCAGTCCAAGGTCCTCGATCCCGAACTCGATCATTCGCGAGACTGCCACTCGGGCAATGCCTCGGCCCTGCCACTCGGGTCGCAACGCATAACCCAGGTCAGCTGCCTTGACCCCCATCAGGCCGAGCCGGACGAAGCCGATGATGACCTCGGGCGAGTCCGACTCGGTGATGGCGAGGTAGAACTCACCGCGTGGGGTTTCGCGCTGTCGCTCCAGGATCCCGTCGAGCATGGCCTGCGCCTCGTCCCGGCTTTGAGACTCGAAGCTCATCCAGTAGGTGACCCGGTCATCACCAACGATGGCATGTACGCCGTCGGCATCACCCGCCTCGAAATCGCGCAGAACCAGCGAGCCCACAGTCAGCCTGAAGGGCCGCGACGTTGCGTGAGGTGCGGCTGATGTCATCTGGTCCTCCTCTGCTCACACCTTGCCCGAGAAGTCGAAAGGCGTCAGCCGATTGAGTCGAACATCGGGCGCCTCGACTGCTCGACAATTGGGCTGACTGGCGGGCGAACGAATCTTCATTCGCGCGCAGAGAGGCTGTCGCATGCTGACCTCTCATGCTGGCGGAGTGGAGGATGGGCTGATTGCGGAGCTTCGGGGCCGTCGGGGGCTCAATTACGAGATCGAGGCTCACCGTCGAGCCCGACGGGTGCGGGAGGCTCGTGGCGAGCAGGTGATCACCCTGCTCACGAACTACGATGGAGTGCTCGTAGACCTCGTCCATGGAGTGACCAGAGCGGTGAATCACATACCGCGAGAGCCAGGTCCCTTCAAAACTGCGTACGCTTTCGCTCGATGCCATCGCCGACTCCTCCAAACGCAGGGCGTTCCCGGACCGTTGCACGCTACTCGACTGTTGCGCCACGTGGCGGCCGCTTCGACGGCGTACGTCACGCGCAGCGTCTGTCAATCGATCCTTGATCCTATTGGGCTGATGTCGTATCGCTGACATGTCGCAGCATCAGTGGCGGTGTCAACCAGGTCGAGGTTCCAAGGCCCGGAGTCCACGCGGAACTCCTTATCGAAGCCGACCCACTTGCCCGCCATGCTGCGTCCGGTGGGATCCACGATCAACTGGAGCGCCCCGTGATACACCGCTCCTTGGTAGTAGCCGCCGACGGCTGTCTGCTCTGTCCACGTGCCCGTCCCGATAGGGCCTCGCATGGTCAGCGCCAATGACACCGGCGAATCGTTGGAGTTCGGAAGGCTCTCTGCCGACAGTTGGTTGCCGCTTTGGAGAATGACCACGTGGTGGTGGCGCGAGATGGTGCCGCGCGCGGTGCTCTCGTAGGCGTAGTGGCTGTGCCATATGCCTCCGAGGGAGGGTCCGTACGCTATGTCGGGCTCTGGTGACCTCAGCACGTCCTGGGTTGTGCCGAGAG
Source organism: Nocardioides sp. (assembly GCF_014360585.1). Lineage (GTDB taxonomy): Bacteria > Actinomycetota > Actinomycetes > Propionibacteriales > Nocardioidaceae > Nocardioides. The sequence continues at coordinate 5,991 of NZ_JACIXG010000041.1, read as the reverse complement.
CCTTGGCGATGAACGAAAGCCACTCACGCGGCGTGCGCTTTCCCTTTTCCCAGCGGTAGATCTCCTGACGACCCAATGTGCCCACGGAGACTCCGGCCGCACGACATGCCTCGGCAGCCAACCTGTCCTGGCTCCAGCCGAGTTCCTGCCTGTGCTGGCGAATCCGTTCCCCGATCTCCATGTCCTTGATTGTGGCCTACATCTGGCCTACACGTGGGGCGACACCAGGCATCTAGTGCCTCCTTCATCAGGGCTGCAGATTGGGAACACGGCCGGGGCGGCGGGCGCCCCGAGTGTGCACCGGGTGGGTGCGACTCTCATGCCCCGCCGCCTTGGCCGATCCAATTGATGGTTGTGATCGGAGGATCAGGACGTGGACGTGACCCAGCAGGCGATGACCTCAGGGGGCAGCCGATGACAACCCGGCGACCGAGCCCAGGACGCCCACGGCACGTCCCCAGCAGCAGCGCGGTATCGCCGCGTGACCAGGTGCTCAACGCGGCGGCGGAGCTGTTCGTGACACGTGGGTTCGCGGCGACATCGACCCGGGAGATCGCGGAAAGGGTCGGGATTCGGCAAGCGAGCCTTTACTACCATTTCGCCGGGAAGGACGAGATCCTCGCTGAACTCTTGCAGCGCTCCGTACGTCCTACGGTGGACAAGGTCGCCAAGATCGAGGCCCTGGTCCCACCGCAGATCCACGCGACCGCGCTCTACCTCCTTGCGCTCATCGACATCCGCACCCTGGCCGAGGCACCCCACAACGTCGGCATCCTCTACGGGCAGGCCGATGTGACCAATAGCGAGATCTACGCCGAGTTCCGCGATGCCCGCCAGGAACTGGTCGCCACCTACGGCCGCTTCGGCCTCCAGGCCGCCTCACCCAGCGTCGCCGCCGATATCGACACCCGAGAGTTTGGCGAGATGCTGATGCACTCGGTCGAGGTCGTCACCACCATCCGCAACGCTGGCATGACACTCACCGCTAAGAGCGCGAACCGCATCGCAGCGGCTGCACTGAGGATGTGCGACGTATCTAAGGACACCATCGCCACCGCAGCCTCGACGGCAACCGAACTTCTCGCCGAGTTCCACCACGAAAGCCACCAGCGCCCCGCCGGCGACCACACGTAGCGTGGCCTTACGACTCCAAGAAGGCGACAGAGGTGCCCCCCATGTCCGATGAGGCCAAGCCGGTGCTCTTCCAGCTGGGAGATCCGAACGAGCAGATCGACACTCTCCTACCTACCGACCTGAGCCCCGCCGACATCGCCCATCGGCTGCGCCTCACCGACATTCACCTAGCCACCGCCAGCCGACTCGGCTGCACGCTGGGCCAGGATCGGCGGTGGGGCTGGTACGACCGCTCTGTGTCCGGCGGCGCCACGCGAGATGGACAGAGAGTTTGGGTCCGCACCGTCACCGAGCAGTCCCAGTGGGTCGACATGCTGTTCTGGACCGGCAACCTCGAAGCCAACAAGATCGTCGGCGTCCCCAAGCCGATCGTCCTCGACTCCGCCGAGACCCGTGACGAGGACCGCTGGTTCCGTACCGAGGTGATGACGCTGGTCGATCAGGCCCCTGCCTCGCCGATTCCTGCAGCGACGACACCTCCCACCATCGACGACGCATGGCTGGACCAGCTGCGTACGTCGCTCGAAGCGCTCGCGGCCGCGTCGACGACGCGGGAGGCGAAGGTCCAGGACGACGTCACTCAGCAGCTGCGTGAGTACTTCGGCGACCGCATCGACCCCAAGGTCGAGCGCTGGGTGGCCTCTCACGGCGATCTGCACTGGGCCAACCTCACCGCCCCCGGTCTCGTCATCCTCGACTGGGAACAGTGGGGCCTGGCCCCATCCGGCTATGACATCGCCACCCTGTACTGCCACAGCCTCCTCGTGCCCGAAACCGCGGCTGCCATCAGAGACCGCTTCTCCCACATGCTCGACTCCCCTGACGGGCGGCGCGCACAGCTCCTCGCAATCGCACGCATGCTCAGTCGCACCCGCATGGGCGACTACACCGACCTGGTCATACCGCTGCACCGGCTTGCCGACGAGATCCTCGGCCGCTGATCCCCCATCGTGACGTCGGGGCTGATCGGCCCCGGGCGACAGGATCCACCTAAGTCCAATGCAGATCCCCCACGGGACGCCATCAGGCCCTCCTCGCGATGACCGGAGGTGTAAGGGAACCATCTCGCGTCGCGGATGTAAGGGTTCGATTACATAGGTTTGATGTGATCGAACCCTTACATCATCAGGTGAGCGGGTCGATGATCGCGTCGATGACGACCCTGGCCCAGTCGAGGAGGTCAGGGCCGTCGAGGGGCTTGGCGGGGAAGCCGGAGGAGACCGGGCGCGGGACCATGATGGTGTCCAGCTGCGGCTTGACCAGGGACTTGGGGTACATCCGGTTCAACCGCACAACGCGGGAGTCGGGCAGCGAGACGGGGTGGAAGCGTACGTTCTTGCCGGCCAGGGTGACCTCGGTGACACCGGCCTGGCGGGCGCGGGCGCGGAAGCGGGCGACCTGCAGGAGCGAGGAGACCTCGGCCGGGGGCTTGCCGTAGCGGTCGAGGAGCTCGGCGGCGACCGACTCGACGTCCTCGTCGGTGCGGACCTCGGCCAGGCGCTTGTAGATCTCGAGCCGCAGCCGCTCCGAGGGGATGTAGTCGTGGGGCAGGTGGGCGTCGACGGGGAGCTCGATGCGTACCTCGTTGAACTCCTCGGCAGCTCCGTCCGGGCCGGCCTTGAACTCGGCGACGGCCTCGCCCACCAGTCGTACGTAGAGGTCGAAGCCGACGTCGGCGATGTGGCCGGACTGCTCGCCGCCGAGCAGGTTGCCGGCGCCGCGGATCTCGAGGTCCTTCATCGCGATCGCCATGCCGCCGCCGAGGTCCGAGTGTTGCGCCAGGGTCGCTAGGCGTTCGTGGGCGGTCTCGGTGAGCGGCTTCTCGCCGGGGTAGAGGAAGTAGGCGTAGGCGCGCTCGCGGGAGCGGCCGACGCGGCCACGCAGCTGGTGAAGCTGCGACAACCCCAGCGTGTCGGCGCGCTCGATGATCATGGTGTTGGCGTTGGAGACGTCGAGGCCCGACTCGACCAGCGTGGTGCACACCAGCACGTCGAACTCCTTCTCCCAGAAGTCGACCATCACCTGCTCGAGCTGCTTCTCGTTCATCTGGCCGTGGGCGACGGCGACCCTCGCCTCGGGCACGAGCTCGCGGATCCGCGCGGCCGCCTTCTCGATCGAGTTGACCCGGTTGTGGATGTAGAAGACCTGGCCCTCGCGGAGCAGCTCACGCCGCACCGAGGCGACGATCTGGCGGTCCTCGTAGGCACCGACGTACGTCAGGACCGGGTGTCGCTCCTCGGGCGGTGTGGTGATCGTGGACATCTCCCGGATGCCGGTGATCGACATCTCGAGCGTCCGCGGGATCGGGGTCGCGGACATGGACAGGAAGTCGACGGAGGTGCGCAGGCGCTTCATCGCCTCCTTGTGCTCGACGCCGAAGCGCTGCTCCTCGTCGACGACGATCATGCCGAGGTCCTTGAACCGGATGTCCTTGTTGAACAGGCGGTGGGTGCCGACGACGATGTCGATGGTGCCGTCGGCGAGGCCGGCCATGACCTCGGCCGCCTCCTTGTCCGTCTGGAACCGGGACAGCCCGCGGACGTTGACCGGGAAGCCCGACATCCGCTCCATGAACGTCGAGAGGTGCTGGGAGACCAGCAGCGTCGTCGGCACCAGCACCGCGACCTGCTTGCCGTCCTGAACGGCCTTGAACGCAGCCCGCACCGCGATCTCGGTCTTGCCATAGCCGACGTCACCGCAGACCAGCCGGTCCATCGGCACCGGCCGCATCATGTCCTGCTTGACCTCGTCGATGACCGCGAGCTGGTCGGCGGTCTCCTGGAACGGGAAGGCGTCCTCGAGCTCGCGCTGCCAGGGGTTGTCGGGGCCGAACTGGAAGCCCTTGGTCGCCTGGCGGGCGGCGTAGAGCTTGATCAGCTCGGCGGCGATCTCGCGGACCGCCTTGCGGGCGCGGGCCTTCCGCTTCTGCCAGTCGGCGCCGCCGAGCCGGTCGAGGCTCGGCTGCTCGCCGCCGACGTAGCGGGTGACCTGGTCGAGCGCGTCGGCGGGGACGTAGAGGCGGTCGGGCGGCGCGCCGCGCTTGCTGGCTCCGTACTCCAGGACGAGGTATTCGCGGGTCGCGCCCTGCACCTCGCGCTGCTTCATCTCGATGAACTGCCCGACCCCGTGCTGCTCGTGGACGACGTAGTCGCCGGGCTTCAGCTCGAGGGGGTCGATCTGCTTCTTGCGCCGGGTCGGCATCTTGACCATGTCGCGCGTCGACGACTTCTGGCCCGAGATGTCCTCGCCGGTGAGCACGACCAGCTGGTTGGCCTCGTCGAGGAAGCCGTGGTTGAGCCGGGCGTGGACGACGGTGACCGTCTTGTGGACCGGCTTGGCGGTGTCCGGGTCGTCCTCGGCGAGGCGGGCCGGGACGTCGCGCTCGCCGAGGGCTTCGACCGTACGCTGCGCCGTGCCGTGAGCGGGCTGGACGACGACCACGCGGTAGCTGTCGTCGCGCCACCGCTCGATGTCGGCCAGTGCCGCGGCGGTGTCGCCGCGGTAGGCCTTCGCGGGCTGCCAGTCGATCTTGCGGGCAGGGACGCCGACCACATCCGGGTCGGCAAGATCGGAGTCGGCGTCATCCAGGCCGAACGGGCTGACCGACCACCACGGCTTGCCCTGGGAGATGGCGTGGGCGCGTACGTCGGCCAAGTCCTTGTAGGAAGCCGCGGAGAGGTCGATCGGCGCGACTCCCCCGCTGGCGGCGGCGGCCCAGGAGGCACCGAGGAACTCATCAGCGGTGGCGACCAGGTCGTGGGCGCGGCTGCGGATCCGCTCGGGGTCGAGCAGCAGCACGTGGCCGTCGTCGGGGACCAGGTCGAGGAGCAGCTCCATGTCGTCGACGAGCGCCGGGGCGAGCGACTCCATGCCCTCGACCGCGATCCCGGCGGCGATCTTGTCGGTGAGCTCGACCAGGGTGGGGTGGGCCTCGCCGAGCGCCTTGGCTCGCGCCCTCACCTCCGGGGTCAGCAGGAGCTCGCGGCAGGGCGGCGCCCACAGCCGCTCGGTCTCGCCGCCGTGCTCGGGCGGGATCGCCCGCTGGTCGGCGACCGCGAAATGGCGCAGCGAGTCGATCTCGTCGCCCCAGAACTCCACCCGGACCGGGTGCTCCTCGGTGGGTGGGAAGACGTCGACGATGCCGCCACGGACGGCGAACTCGCCGCGCTTCTCGACCAGGTCGACGCGGGAGTAGGCCGCGTCGGCGAGCTTCTGGACGACGTCGTCCAGGGCCGCTTCCTGGCCCTTGATCAGCTCCACGGGCTCCAGGTCGCCGAGGCCCTTGACCTGCGGCTGGAGCACGCTGCGGACCGGGGCGACGACGACCTTCAGCGGACCGTGGGCGCCGTCGGCATCGGGGTGACGGAGACGGCGGAGCACCGCCAGGCGGCGCCCGACGGTGTCGCTGCGCGGGGAGAGCCGCTCGTGGGGCAGCGTCTCCCAGCTCGGGTAGATGGCCACCGAGTCGGGCGGGAGCAGATCGGTCAGATCGTTGACCAGATCCTCCGCCTCGCGAGAGGTCGCGGTCACCGCGAGGACGGTGCGCTCCTGGCGTACGAGACCGGTGACCACGAACGGGCGCAGCGCCTCCGGCCCGGTGACGTCGAGCGCCAGCATCCGGCCGCCCTTGGCCTCCGCCATCACCTCGCTCAGGGCGGCATCGCGCAGGACGAGATCGGCGAGCGGGGCGAGGATCACGGGTGACTCCAAAATGGCAGGCAAGCACGAGAGCCCCCGGCCGGGAAGACAGGGGGTGCAGGCACCAGTCTAGAAGACGTGCGTACGCCGTGGTCGAGGCGTGCTCACCGGTGGTCGAGCCTGTCGAGACCCCGCAATCTCAAACCTGTTGACTTCGAG
>NZ_JACIXG010000040.1 GCF_014360585.1 Nocardioides sp. | reverse complement strand
CTGCGCGACGACCTCCGGCTCGCGCACGCTTTGGACCGGACCTATGGCCGGGTTGCTGCGGCGATGCGTGCCGGGGACTGCAACCTTGTCCAGGCACAGGTGATCGTCGCCGCTCTCGACGACCTTCCCGCTGACCTCGACCCTGATATCAAGACCAACGCCGAGGAGGCTCTGGTCGCCTATGCGACCCAGTTCGACCCCACCCGACTACGCCGCCTGGGGCGCAGGATCCTCGACATCATCGCCCCCGAGATCGCCGAGGCCGAGGAAGCCAAACGGCTCGCGGCAGAGGAAGCCCACGCCCGCAAGAAGACACGGCTCACGATGCGGCGCGTTGGTGATGGCACCACCCGCATCTCCGCCGTAATCCCGGACGCCGCCGCCGACCGCCTCGCGACCAACCTCGAGGCCTTCGCCTCACCCCGACGCGACGACGGCACCCGCACCGACACCGGCGACTACCTGCCCTACGACCGACGGCTCGGGCGAGCGTTCTGCCAGATGCTCGAGACCCTCGACCCGACCCGGCTCCCCATCCACGGCGGCGACGCGACCACGGTGATCGTGACCATCGACCTCGACCAGCTCCGCAAAGACGCCGGCATCGGCCAGATCCTCGGCGGCTCCCCGATCACTGCGGCCGAGGCCCGCCGGCTTGCGTGCACCGCGGGCATCATCCCGGCCGTCCTCGGTGGCGCCTCCGAGATCCTCGACCTCGGCCGCATCCAACGCTTCTTCACCGCAGCACAGCGCCGAGCGCTCCTCCTCAGGTCAGCGACCTGCGAGGCCGAAGGCTGCGACATCCCCGGCACCTGGGCCGAAGCCCACCACTGGCTCGCCTGGGCACTGGGCGGGACCACCGACCTCGACAACGCCGCGCTGCTCTGCAGTCATCACCACCACCGGGCCCACGACCCGGCGTACATCCATGAACGCCTGCCCAACGGCGACATCCGCTTCACCAGACGCAGATAGGTCGCGGTGACGCACGGTAGTGCGGTCGATCGGGTCGATCGGACCGTGGCTTGTCAGGGGGTATGTGTGAGTGGCTCGCCGTCGGCAGCGGCGAAGCGCACTCGCGCGGCACTCGGTGCGATGACAATCGTGTCTCCGAGCGACCACTCCACCACCCTGGCGGCTTGCTCCGCGGGAACCCCGGCCTCGCCATCGACAAATGGGGGAACGTCGTAGGTGCCATGACTGTCGTGAGCGAGCACAACCACATAACCCCGCGCGATCGCATCCCGAGCCGTCGCAGCGACACACATCTCCGACATCAAGCCGCACAAGGAAACCACTTGGACCCGGTGGCGCTGGAGCACATCGTCCAGATCAGTCCCCGCGAAGCCGCTGTCCTGCGACTTCCGGACGACCACGTCGCCTGCTTCAGGATCCAGAGCCAGCCGCCAACCATCGGTGCTCGGTTCATCTGAGGCGCCTGCAGGGCCGTCGTTCTGAAGGAACACCACCAGCGCGCCAGCTTCTCGCGCTGCCGCCAACTGCGCCTCGACGGCAGGCAACATGGTCGACATCATCGGCAAGGCCGACTCGCCCACAACAAACGCGGTCTGCATGTCCACCACGATCAGCGCCGTTGGGTTCATCACACCAGCGCCGCTGGTCATCCTCGCACTCTCTCCATCTCCCATGACGGTGCAGATGTCGTCGGAGCCGAGATCGACCGCGGCATCGGCCACCGCGCGCGAGGTTGTCCCACAGCCTCTGAATCTTCCATCGGACCCACAAACTTCTCACTGCGTTGCCGGGATCGTCCAAGGAGCGCTTCGATCCGTCTGTTGGCTCGGGCGCGGTCGATGACGTGGACCCGATCCCAGGAGCCGTCGGTGCCTCCGAAGGTCGTCGCGCTCAACAGTCGTGGCTGATCGTCGGTCCAGCGGTGCCAGTGGCGCTCGAACGACGGCGAGCTCACAATTCGCCCGCGTTCATGCTGACCGTCGATCGCCACAGCGCGGGGAACGTCGATCATGACCAGCGACGTACGCCAGCCGCGGGCACGGGCGATCCGGCCGAGCAGCTCGCGGCGGCCGGGCCGGGTGGCGGGGTCGTGGACGAGGAGCGTGCGGCGATCGAGGGTCGGGCCGAGCAGGACGAGGGCCAGGGTCACGGCCGCGTGCCACAGGTGCACGAGCGGTCGGTAGAGACCGTAGGGCACCTGCGGCAGCCGGGCCTCGAGCCAGCGGGCCGAGGTCTCCGGATCGAGCGTGCGCACGTCGGGATTCCGATCAGCCACCTGGCGGATCAGGGTGCTCTTGCCCGCGCCGGGCACTCCGCCCAGGAGGAGCAGTTGGGGCCGCTCACCGACCTCCGCAGCACGGGCTGGGCTGATCGAGGCAAGACTCGTGTCGAGCGTCATCTGCTGCTCCTCCCAAGCGCCGGACACCAGCAGTGTGGCGTCCTGTGCTCAGAGGAACGTGGTACGAACCTGTGAAGTTCCTGTGAGGCTCAGCTGTCTTCGGCGCGACGTGGCAGCAGCTCGCGCGAGGCGTAGCGGCCGATCTGGTAGGTCATCCACCCGTCGGCCCCTGCGCCGACGACACCGCCGACCAGCGGGATCCGCTTGGCGGCCATGGAGATCATGCCCCTGCCGGTGACCCGGCTGAGCAGCTCCTGGGCCACCTCCGCGGCAACGATGGCATCGACCGTACGGTCGTAGCTGGGCGCGGTCGCGATCGCCATCGGCGGCGCGGGGATCTTCTTCTCCTGGATCTGCTTGGCGACCTTCTCCTCGCTCAGGAGGGTGAGCAGGATGGCGTTGCGGACCCGCGGGTCGATCAGGTCGTAGCCACGCAGATGCGCGATCGCGGCCACCATCCGGCACTGGATGATCGCCATCCCGGTGATGTTGGCGGGGAGGGTGATGGCTGTGGTGACGATACCGCCGATGTTGGTCGCGAAGCCGCCCACGCCGGCCAGGCGTACGTGGTTGTCGATGATGTGCTTCACCGCGAGCTCGACGTCGCCGTCGTGGTCCTCGAGGTGCTTCTCAGCAGCCGTGGCTGCGCCTGGGAGTGGACCGACGCCGACGATGGCGTGGTGCAGGGCCTGCCTGACCACGGTGGTGGTCACGCCGGGGGCGGACTGGATGACCTTGGGTGCGAGCCGGCCAGCCGCACTGCTGAGCACTGCCTTGGGACCGATCATGAGCAAATCTTAAGCGTGTGGTGGTTGAGACCGGTGCAGGGCGATAACGTTTCGTCGTGGCGAATCTTCGGGGTCCGATCGAACCGGAGCCGTCGCCGTGGGCTTTCGCGGACCTTCGGGACCCAGGGACGGACGCTCATGGAGGGGCGGAGCTGGACGATCTGGTGGGGGTGGGTGCGGATGCCGCGCCCGGGACCCTGCTGGCGGCCTACCGTCACGGGATCTTCCCGATGCCCGGGGAATCACCACGGGATCCGATGATGTGGTTCTCGCCGGTCAGGCGCGGCGTACTGCCTCTGGACGGGCTCGTGGTCTCGCGGTCCCTGCGCCGGTCGGTGCGGGAATTCGAGATCAGGGTCGACACCAGCTTCGACGAGGTGGTGGCCTCGTGTGCCGATCCGCGCCGGCCGCACGGCTGGATCGACAAGCGGATCCGTCGGGCGTACGGCGACCTGCACCGGCTGGGCTGGGCGCACTCGGTCGAGGCCTGGCAAGACGACCGCCTGGTCGGTGGGCTCTACGGCGTGGCCATCGGCGGGCTCTTCGCCGGGGAGTCGATGTTCCATCGTGTCCGCGACGCGTCCAAGGTCGCTCTGGTCGGGCTGGTCTCCGCGCTGCGCGAGGCGGGGTCGACCGACCAGCGGATCCTGGACGTGCAGTGGCGCACCGACCATCTCGCCTCGCTCGGCGTGATCGAGGTGGATCGCAACGACTACCTCGACCGCCTGGAGAAGGCGCTCAGACTGCCGCTACCGGAGGTCTTCGGCGGTCCTTCGACGCAGCAGTCCTAGAGGACGTACGCCTCGGAGCCGGTCTCGCTGACCATCGGCCGCCCGGCGGCGGCCCAGTCGAGCATCCCGCCGGCGAGGTTGACGACCTCGAAGCCCTGCTGGGCGAGGTAGTTGACCGCCTGGGCGCTGCGTCCGCCGACCTTGCAGACCACCAGCGTCTGGCCCTCGGGAAGGTCACCGAGGCGCGCCGGGAGCTCTTGGAGCGGGATGTGGGTAGCACCCTCGATGTGACCCGCGGCCCACTCGTCGTCCTCGCGGACATCGAGGACTGCCACGGGCAGAGGATCGGGCACTCCGGTGATCTCGACGGTGGGGATGCTCACCCGTAGAGCCTACTTGAGCAGCCGGGACATCCGGCGATCGGCAAGCGGCTTCCCGCCGGTCTGACAGGTGGGGCAGTACTGCAGGCTGGAATCGGCGAAACTGACCTCGAGGACCGTGTCGGCGCAGACCGGGCACTTCTTGCCCGCCTTGCCGTGCACGGCGAGGTTGGACTTCTTCTCGCCCTTGAGCTCGCTCATCGCCAGGCCGGTGTCGCGCGCGACCGCCTCCTGGAGCGTCGTCCGCAGCGCGTTGTAGAGGCTCTCCGACTCCTCGTCGGTCATCTCGGCGGGCTTGAACGGCGACATCTTCGCCGCCCACAGGATCTCGTCGGAGTAGGCGTTGCCGATGCCCGCGATGATCGACTGCATCCGCAGCACGCCCTTGATCTGCTTGCGGCCCTGGCCGGCGAGGATCTCGCGGAAGCGGGCCAGGGTGAACTCGTCGGCGAGCGGGTCGGGGCCCAGCGAGGCGACTCCCGGGACGTCCTGCGGGTCGTGGACGACGTAGAGAGCCAGGCGCTTCTTGGTGCCGCCCTCGGTGATGTCCAGCCCGGTGTCGTTGTCGAGCACGATCCGGATCGCGAGACCGCTCTTGGATCCCGGGCGAGGCGGTGTCGCCGGGAGCTCGTTGCGCCACCGGATCCAGCCGCCGCGGGCCAGGTGCAGCACCAGATGGACGCCACTGGCCTCGATGTCGATGAACTTGCCGTGGCGGGTCACGTTGTCGACCAGCGTGCCCTCGACTGCGGTCAGCGGCGGGTCGTACGTCTTCAGGGCGCTGAACTGCGGGACATGCACCTTCGTGATCGCCCGCCCGTCGAGGCGCCCGCGCAGGTCCTCGGCGAGCGCTTCCACCTCGGGTAGTTCCGGCATGTCCGCGAGTCTAGATCGTCAGGCTTGCATAGCGGGAGAGAATCCGGTTAGTATCGAACATACGTTCGAGACTAGCGATCGATGTGAGAGTCTGCGGCTTTCTAGGGCTTGTCTTAGAAAGCCGGATAGAGACCTACGCTCGTGAAAGATGTGGCTCGCTAGCGAAATCTAAGACGCGTCCTATAGATCTGGATATCGTCTGATCATGGACCCCATCCGTAATCCGTACGCTCCAGGCGCGGGCCAGCGGCCCCCTGAGCTCGCCGGTCGGAACGAGCAGCTCGGGCAGTTCGATGTGGTCCTGGAGCGGGTGGCAAGGGGTCGTCCGGAGCGCTCGCTGGTGCTCACCGGGCTCCGTGGCGTCGGCAAGACGGTCCTGCTCAACACCCTTCGTTCCGCGGCGGTCCGCAAGGGCTGGGGCACCGGGAAGATGGAGGCGCGCCCCGACCAGTCGTTGCGCCGGCCGCTCTCGAGCGCATTGCACCAGGCGGTGCGCGAGCTGGGACATCCGAGCGCCGACGACGTCGACCACGTGCTCGGCGTGATCCGCTCGTTCGCCCAGCGGGAGGCCGGCCCCAACGCCAAGCTGCGCGAGCAGTGGTCACCGGGCATCGAGGCTCCGGCGGTCCGGGGGCGTGCCGACTCCGGTGACATAGAGATCGACCTGGTCGAGCTGCTCACCGACGTCGGCGGGCTCGCCGCGGATGTCGGCAAGGGTGTCGGGGTCTTCATCGACGAGATGCAGGATCTCGGTCCTGACGACGTCTCCGCGATGTGCGCGGCCTGTCACGAGATCAGCCAGTCGGGGCTCCCGGTGATCGTCGTCGGCGCCGGACTGCCACATCTCCCGGCCGTTCTCTCGGCGAGCAAGTCCTACTCGGAGCGGCTCTTCTCCTACCAGCGCATCGACCGCCTCGAGCGCGAAGCCGCCGACCGTGCCCTCGCCGCTCCCGCGGGCGAGGAGGAGGCCGAGTTCGAGGCCGCCGCGCTGGAGGAGATGTACTCCGCCACCGGCGGTTACCCCTACTTCATCCAGGCCTACGGCAAGACCGTGTGGGACCAGGCGCCACGCTCGCCGATCACGTTGGAGGACGTGAAGGTCGCCGCCCCCGAGGCCGAGCGCGAGCTGGCGGTCGGCTTCTTCGGCTCACGCTACGAGCGCGCCACCCCCGCCGAGCGGGACTACCTCCGGGCGATGGCCGATGCCGCCGTCGAGCTCGGTGCCGACGACATCGGCACCGTCGCCACCGCCGACGTCGCGGCGTTCCTCAACAAGAAGCCGCAGTCGCTCTCGCCCGCCCGCGACGCGCTGATGAAGAAGGGCCTGATCTACTCCGGTGAACGCGGTCGGATCGCGTTCACCGTCCCCCATTTCGGCCGCTACCTCCGCCAACAGGGGTAGTTCAGCGCCAGCTCGGCACCCTGGACGGCTGATCCCGCCGCCCGCCGCTGCGCCAGCGGGTCGAGTGATCGGGCCGTGGGTCACTCGGCGAAGGCCGTAGGACCCTCCCAGCATCCGGACGGATGCAGCAGCGTGGTGGTGACACCATCACCTGCGAAGGGAATCCCGATGGCACACTCCGAGATCCCGGTCGTCGGCGACCCTGGCGTATCGCGTTCGAAGCATCCCGCACTGGAGTTCCTCGGCGCATCCGGCACGGTGACCGGGAGCCGGTTCCTGGTGACGTACGGCAGTGATCGCCTGCTGGTGGACGCCGGCCTCTACCAGGGCCTGCGTGAGCTGCGACGGCTCAACTGGGCACCGTTCCCGGTGACGCCCGCAGACCTGGACGCCGTCGTCCTCACCCATGCGCACCTCGACCACACGGGGTACCTGCCTCGGCTGGTGAGCGACGGCTTCGCCGGCGAGACGGTGTGCACGCCGGGCACCGCCGCGCTCACCGCCATCGTTCTCCGAGACAGTGCGCATCTGCAGGAGGAGGACGCTCGGGTCGCCAACGAGGGCGGCTGGTCGAAGCACGACCCGGCCCTGCCGCTCTACACGGCGGCAGATGTCGAGCGGACGCTCCAGCGCCTGCACCCGGTGGCCTTCGGCGAACCGTGGCCGCTCGGAGGAATGGTCGTCACCCTGCAGCGTGCCGGCCACATCCTGGGCTCCGCGGTGGCAGTCGTCGACGTCGGAGGTGAGCGGGTGGTGTTCAGCGGCGACCTGGGTCGACCGGGGCATCCGATCCTGCGACCGCCCGCGCCGCCCCCGGCCGCCTCGGCGATGGTGCTCGAATCCACGTACGGCGACCGACGGCACCCACCGGTGGATCCCGAGGTCCTCGCCGACACCGTACGCCGCACGGTGGCCCGTGGCGGTGTCGTACTGATTCCGGCGTTCGCCGTGGACCGGACCGAGCTGGTGCTGCTCGAGCTGCTCAGACTCCGCCGCACCGGCCTGATCCCCGAGGTTCCGATCTTCGTCGACAGCCCGATGGCCCTCGCCTCGCTCGACGTCTACCGGACAGCCCTGAGCTCGCACAGCGACGAGCTCGACCTCGAGCGGGCGGCACCTTTGCGCGACCTCGACCGGTTGGACGTCCACCGGGTCCGGGATGCCGCCGGCTCCGAGCGACTCAATCGACCCAAGGGACCGTGCATCATCATCTCGGCCTCCGGGATGGCCACCGGCGGCCGCGTCGTCCACCACCTGCTCCGCCAGCTTCCCGACCCCCGTAACAGCATCGTGCTCACCGGCTATCAGGCTCAAGGCACCCGCGGCCGGCAGCTGGTGGAGGGTGCCCGGGCGGTGAAGATGCACGGCCGGTACGTCCCGGTCCGCGCGGAGGTGGTGGCGACCTCGGACTTCAGCGTGCATGCCGACGCCGACGAGCTGGTCGAGTGGGTCGCCTCGGCGCCCGAGCTCCCACAGACCGTCTACGTGGTGCACGGCGAGCCGACGTCATCCCGCGCTCTGGCGGACCGGATCCAGGACGAGCTCGGCGTCGTCGCCGTGGTGCCCCGGCGCGGTGAACGCGTACTCCTGGGCTCATGACGCCTGGTCTCGTAACTCTGCGTTCTCCTGCCGGCGTCGCTCCGCCCTGCTGGCCGGTGGGGTGCTGTCGGTGAGTCGGGCCGAACACCGAGAACCCGGACCGGCAAGTGAGAGCACCGGTCCGCATCGGCGCTGTTCTACGGTGGATGACGTACGCGCCGAGAAGGAGACCGCATGTCGACCATCGCCGAACAGATCGTGTCCACCTTGTCCGCCAGCGGCGTCCGCCGCGTCTACGGGATCCCGGGGGACTCCCTCAACGGGTTCACCGACGCGCTCCGCAAGAACGGAGACATGAGCTGGATCCAAGTACGCCACGAGGAGTCTGCTGCGTTCGCGGCGGCCGCCGACGCGGCCGTTACGGGTGAGCTCGCGGTGGTGGCCGGGAGCTGTGGACCGGGCAACCTCCACCTGATCAACGGGCTCTTCGACGCGAACCGTTCACGGGTGCCGGTGCTCGCCATCGCTGCCCAGATCCCGACCGCCGAGATCGGCACCAACTACTTCCAGGAGACGCACCCGCGGGAGCTGTTCCGAGAGTGCTCGGTCTACACCGAGTACGTCGCTCAGCCGAGCCAGATGCCGCATGTTCTGGAGATCGCGATGCGTGCGGCGGTCGAGAAGCAGGGCGTGGCGGTGCTGGTGATCCCCGGGGACGTCGCGCTGGCCGAGTCGGAGGTCGACCGGGCCGTGGCGATCCGCCCGACGCGCTCCCGCGTCATCCCCGACGAGGACGCGATCAGGCAGGCGGCCGACCTGCTGAACACCGGTGAGCGGGTCACCATCCTCGCCGGCGCGGGCTGTGCCGGTGCGCACGACGAGGTGGTGGCCCTGGCCGAGGCTCTCGGGGCCCCGGTGGTGCACGCGCTGCGCGGAAAGGAGTTCTTGGAGTACGACAACCCCTACGACGTGGGGATGACCGGCCTGCTGGGCTTCGCCTCCGGCTATCGCGCGATGGAGCGGGCCGACACGCTGCTGATGCTCGGCACCGATCTCCCCTACCGGCAGTTCTTCCCGAAGCACGCCAAGACCATCCAGGTCGACATCCGCGGCGAGCAGCTCGGTCGTCGCCACCCGATCGACGTCGGCATGGTGGGAACGGTCAAGGACACGGCCGCGGCGTTGCTGCCGCTGCTCGACCGAAGTGGAGACAGGCAGCACCTGGACGACTCCCTGGACCACTACCGCCGCACCCGGGCCAAGCTCGACGAGCTGGCCACCCCGTCCCGGTCGAACGCGCCGATCCATCCGCAGTACCTCGCTCGGTTGGTCGACCAGGCCGCCTCCGACGATGCCGTCTTCATCCCCGACGTCGGTTCGCCGGTGGTGTGGGCGGCGCGCTATCTGACCATGAACGGTCGCCGCCGGCTGATCGGCTCCTTCGCCCACGGCTCGATGGCCAACGCGCTGCCGCAGGCGATCGGCGCCCAGATCGCCCACCCGGACCGTCAGGTCGTCGCGCTCGCCGGCGACGGTGGGCTCACCATGCTGCTCGGCGAGCTGCTCACCCTCGTTCAGAACCGGCTCCCGGTCAAGCTCGTCGTGTTCAACAACTCCTCGCTGAACTTCGTCGAGCTCGAGATGAAGGCTGCCGGCTTCGTCACGTACGGCACCGACCTGGTGAACCCGAGCTTCGCCGACGTCGCCAACGCAATGGGCATCTACGCTCGCCGCGTCGAACGCTCCGCGGATCTTCCGGAGGCGGTCGCCGACGTCCTCGGCCACGACGGCCCCGCCCTCCTCGATGTCGTCACGGAGCGCCAGGAGCTCTCGATCCCGCCCAACATCACCGCCGAGCAGCTCAAGGGCTTCACCCTCTACGCCATCCGGTCGGTCATGTCCGGTCGAGGTGACGAGCTGATCGACCTCAGCAAGGCCAACCTGCGCCAGCTGTTCTAACGATCGCGTCCAGCGGTCTCCAGCAGGCGGAGCCAGATCTCGCTGACCGTCGGAAAGGCGGGGACGGCGTGCCAGAGACGGTCCAGCGGGACCTCGCCGACGATCGCGATCGTGGCCGCGTGCAGAAGCTCGGAGATGTCGGGGCCGACCGCGGTGAAGCCGACCAGGACCTTGCGCTGCTCGTCGATGACCATCCGTGCCTGGCCGCGGTAGCCGTCGGCGTGGAGCGATGCGCCGGCGATCGAGCCGAGGTCGTAGTCGACGACGCCGACCTCGATGCCGGCGGCCTCGGCCGACTCGGCGGTGTGGCCGACGGCGACGACCTCGGGATCGGTGAAGATCACCTGGGTGACGGCGCGCTCGTCGGCGGTGGCGGCGTGCCGGCCCCACGTGCTCAGGTCGGGCTCCTCGCCGCGCGCCCGGGCCGCGATCAGGTCGCCCAGGGCGCGGGCCTGGTACTTCCCGTGGTGGGTCAGCAGCGCTCGGTGGTTGATGTCGCCGGCGGCGTAGAGCCAGCCGTTCTCGAGCCGGCCACTGTCGTCGACCACGGCGAGTGCGTCGTCGACTGCCAGCCACTTGCCGGGCGTGAGACCGACGTGCTCGAGGCCGAGGTCATTGGTGTTGGGCACCCGGCCGGTGGCGACGAGGACCTCGTCCGCGGTCACCTCGGTGCCGTCGGAGAGCGTCAGGTGCACCTCGCCGGTGTCGTCGCGACGGACCACGCTCGCGTCGCGGTCCAGGTGCACCGAGACCCCGTACGTCCGGAGGGCATCGGTCACGTGCTCACCCGCGAACTCCTCGACCCCCGCAAGGAGCCGGCTGCGCGAGATCAGGGTCACCTGCGACCCGAGGGCGCTGAAGGCGGTCGCCATCTCGGCACCGACCACCCCGCCGCCGATGATCGCCAGGCGATCCGGGACAGACGTGGCGGCGGCGGCCTCACGGTTCGTCCAGGGGGAGGCGTCGGCCAGGCCCGGGACCGGCGGGATGAGGGCGGAGGTGCCGGTGGCGATCACCACGGCCTGACGCGCCTGAAGGTTCGTGGCCGTGCCGTCCGAGTCGGTGACGGTGACCGTGCGGGTGCCGGTGATGCGGCCGTGTCCGCGGACCAGCGTGACCCCGGCGCCGGTCAGCCACTCGACCTGGCCGGAGTCCTTCCAGCCCGAGGTGAACTGGTCGCGTCGGGCGAAGACGGCATCGGCGTCGAGGGCGCCCGTGACCGCTTTCCCCGCGGCCGGCAGCGCCTTGGCGGCACGCAGCGCCGCCGCGTCCCGGAGCAGCGCCTTCGTCGGCATGCACGCCCAGTAGGAGCACTCGCCGCCCACCAGCTCACGCTCGACGATGGCCGCGGTCAGACCACCCTGCACCGCGCGGTCGGCGACGTTCTCGCCGGTCGGTCCGGCCCCGATGACCACGACGTCGACAGTGAGATCTTTGCTGGTGCTCGTCATGTCAGGAACCCTACCCGCGCGCCGGGACGGGCGAAGGGCGGAAAATGTGAAGACAGGAAGACAGGAAGACAGGGCCGCCCGGCGTCATCAGGATGACGCCGGGCGGCTACCGGGGAGAGCTGGGTCAGGCGAGCAGGCGCCTCACGCGATGCCGTTGTCGGCCAGGAACTCCTTTGCGACCGTGGCGGGGTCGGCCTTGTCGACCTGCACCTCGGCGAGCGCGTCGGTGAGGTTGTCGGTGGTCAGCGCCTCGGAGACCGAGTTGAGGGCGGACTCGGCGTCGTCGGTGAGGACCTCGGAACGGATCAGCGGCACCACGTTCTGGGCGAGGAAGAGGTTCTTCGGGTCTTCCAGGACGACCCAGTCGTTGGTCGGGATCGCGGAGTCGGTGGTGAACACGTTGGCGACGTCGACGTCACCCTTCTTCAGCGCCGCGATGGTCAGCGGGCCGCCCGGGTCGGTCGGGGTGAGCTCCTTGAAGGTGACGCCGTAGGCCTTCTCGAGACCGGGCACGCCCTGGGCACGCTTCTTGAACTCCGGGCTGGCGCCGAGAGAGAGGTCCTTGGCGATCGGAGCGAGGTCCTCGATGCTGGTCAGGGAGTACTTCTCGGCCGTCTCCTTGGTGACCGTCAGCGAGTCCTTGTCCTCGGCGGCCGACTGCGGAAGCGTCTGGCTGCCCTCCGGGAGAACGTCCTGGAGCGCGGTGTAGACGTCTTCAGGCGCGGAGACGCCCTCCGGCATGTCGCCCTCGGTCAGGTAGGAGAGCAGACCGCCGTTGTACTCGGGCAGCAGGTCGATGTCGCCGCTCTTGAAGGCCTCCATGTAGACCTCGCGCGAACCGATGTTGGGCTTGGTCTCGACCTCGACGCCCTCGGCCTCGAGAGCCTGGGCGTACATCTCCATGAGCAGCTCGCTCTCGGGGAAGTTGGCGGAGCCGACGACGATGGTCCCGGTGTCCGAGTCGGAGCCGGAGCCGGATTCGGAGTCGAGCGGGTCGCCGCCACAGGCGGTCAGGGTGCCTGCCACGGCGATCGTCGCGAACAGGGACGCGGTGGTACGGGTACGGCGGGACATCGGGATACCTCTCGGTTTGCTGGGTTGTTCAGCCGGCGGGTTCGGGTTTGGGCTCGGGACGGACGGTGGTCGGCCGGTTGTCGGCTCCGCGGCCGCCGACCCCTGGTGAGACAAGAAGCCGCTGCGTCCCCGCGAGCGCGAGGTCGATCGCGACTGCGAGCGCGGCGATCACGATCGCGCCGGCCACCACCTGGTCGTACTCGAGCGTCGCCAGCCCATCGAAGAGATAGCGGCCGAGGCCGCCGAGGCCGGCGTACGCGGCGATCGTCGCGGTCGAGATCACCTGGAGGGTGGCGTTGCGCAGGCCGCCGATGATGATCGGAAGCGCGATCGGGACCTCGACGCGCCAGGCGATCTGGGGCTCGGTCATGCCGACACCTCGCGCCGCGTCGACGGTCTCGTCGGCGACGGACCGGACCCCGGCGTACGTGGTGGCGAGGATGGGCGGGATCGCGAGCACGATCAGGGCGATCGTGACCGGGACCAGACCGATCCCGACGGCCGCGAGCGCGAGCATGAGCACGCCCAGGGTCGGCAGCGCGCGACCCGCGTTGCCGAGGTTGATGGCGAGCAGCGCACCACGCCCCGTGTGGCCGATCAGCAGGCCGATCGGGAACGCGATCACGGCCGCGATCAGCAGGGCGAGGGTGGTGTAGCCGAGGTGCTCGAGGATGCGCTGCGGGAACCCTTCGGGGTTGCTCAGCGACCAGTTCGCGGCGTCGAGCAGATAGTCGAGACTCATCGCGCACCCGCTCTCGCCCAAGGGGTGAGCCGGCGTTGGACCGCGACGATGAAGACGTCGGCGACGACCGCGAGCGCGACCGAGAGGATCAGCCCGATGACGATCGGCGGCAGGTAGAAGCCGAGCTGGAACCCTCGGGTGAAGAGCTGGCCGAGACCGCCGATGCCGATCAGGGCGGCGACGCTGACCATGCTCACGTTGGCCACCGTCGCGACCCGGAGACCGGTCAGGATCACCGGCATCGCCAGCGGCAGCTGGACGGTGAGCCAGCGGCGTACGGGCCGATAGCCCATCGCGGAGGCCGCTTGGAGGACGGTCGGGTCGACGGCGTCGAGACCGTCGGCGGTCGTGCGGACGAGCAGAGCGAGCGAGTAGAGCGTGAGCGCGATGATCACGTTGAGCGGGTCGAGGACGCTGGTGCCGAGGATGCCCGGGAGCAGCAGGAGCAGGGCCAGCGACGGGACGGTGTAGATCACGCTTCCGGCGGTGAGCGCGATGTGGCGCACCGGGCCGTAGCGCTGGACCAGGGCACCCAGCGGCAGCGCGAGGACGAACGCGATCGTCACAGGCGCCAGGGCGAGCCAGATGTGCTGGACGAGTGCCGTGAAGACGTCGTCACCGTTGGTGCGGAGATAGCTCCACAGGTCGTTCACGTCGCCACCCCCGTAGCGCAGGCGCGAGTGTACGGACGCGGCGACGTGATGATCGTCTGGTTCGCTCGCTTGCGCTCGCTCACCCGGCGTCCTCCGCCGTGGCCAGCGCCGTCAGCCGCTCCCGCTGCTGGGTGCGTACGCTGCCGGCAAGGTCCTCGAGCAGGACCAGCCCGTCGGCACGGCCCTCGGCATCGACCCGCACCGCGGCGCCCGCGGGCGAGAGGATGACCAGGTCGGTGACCGTACGCAGGTTGGCGCCTTCACGGAAGGTGCCCTCGGTCGGGAGGAGCCCGTCGGTGCCGCGCCATCCCAGCGGCCGGCCGTCGGGGTCGACCTCGAGGGCGAGGCCGTCGACGTCGTGGTCGATGGGCCTGAGCGCGATCTCGTTCCCGTCGGTGAACCCGAGGCCGCGAAAGCCGCGGTCGCGACCCACGAGCGCGGCGACGAAGTCGTCGGCGGGCGCGGCGAGGAGGTCGGCCGGTGGGGCGAACTGGGCCAGGCGAGCGCCCTGCGCGAAGACGGCCACCTCGTCACCGAGCCGGATCGCCTCGTCGATGTCGTGGGTGACCAGGACGATCGTCTTGCCGAGCTCGCCCTGGAGCCGGAGCAGCTCCTGCTGGAGATCGTCGCGCACGACCGGGTCGACGGCGGAGAACGGCTCGTCCATCAGGAGCACCGGCGGGTCGGCGGCGAGGGCGCGGGCGACGCCGACGCGCTGCTGCTGGCCGCCCGAGAGCTGGGACGGGTAGCGCTCGCCGAGGTTGGCCGGGAGCCCGACGCGTTCGAGCAGCCCGAGGGCGCTCGAGCGTGCGTCCCGTCGGGTGACGCCCTGCAGGATCGGGACCGTCGCGATGTTGTCGAGGACGGTGCGGTGCGGAAAGAGCCCGGCGCCCTGGATCACATAGCCGATCTCGCGTCGCAGCTCCGCCTCCGGGCGGGCGGTGACGTCTGCGCCGTCGATCAGGACTCGGCCGGCGGTCGGCTGGATCATCCGGTTGATCATCCGCAGGGCCGTCGTCTTACCGCATCCCGAGGGCCCGACGAAGACGGTGATCTGCCCGGTCTCGACCTTCAAGGAGAGGTCTCCCACCGCAACGGTGCCGTCCGGATAGCGCTTGGTCACGCTCTCGAACTCGATCACAGCCACCGCTCCTGTCTTTCGTTCTCCACCTGCGGACGCCGTTGCTCAAGGACCTCAGCCTGCCAGAACAGGAAAGCGAACAGAAGCATTCCCACGTCCTGACGGGTCGGGCAGGTCTGTGGTCCTCAGGACCGTAGCCGAGCGAACCTGCCCGGCAGTGCGGCACCATGGCTGGATGACCGACACGAACACCCAGACCCTGCTCCGCGCCCGCCCGGTCGGTGAGCCGACCCCCGAGGACTTCTCGATCGTCACCTCCGAGGTGCCCACGCCCGGGGAAGGAGAGGTGCTGCTGCGTACGCAGTTCCTCTCGCTCGACCCCTACATGCGTGGACGGATGAGTGACGCGCCGTCGTACGCCGCGCCGACCGCACTGGGCGACGTGCTGCCCGGCGCCACGGTCGCCGAGGTCGTGGAGTCGCGCGACCCGTCGCGGCAGGTGGGCGATGTCGTGCTGGCGTACGGAGGCTGGCAGTCCTACTCGACCGCGCCGGCGGCGCACACCCGCCGGCTCGACCCGGCCGTCGCCCCGGTCTCGACCGCGCTGGGGGTGCTGGGGATGCCCGGGTTCACGGCGTACGCGGGGCTGACGCAGATCGGCCGGCCGCAGCCCGGCGAGACCGTCGTGGTGGCTGCGGCGACCGGACCCGTGGGAGCCACGGTCGGACAGATCGCGAAGATCCTCGGCTGCCGTGCGGTGGGGATCGCCGGCGGCCCGGAGAAGGTCGAGCATCTGACCGAGCTCGGCTTCGACGCCGCGCTGGACCACCGCGCGCCCGACTTCAAGGACCAGCTGAAGGCGGCGGTTCCGGACGGGATCGACGTCTACTTCGAGAACGTCGGTGGCCATGTGTGGAACGCGGTGCTGCCGCGGCTCAACAAGTTCGCTCGGGTGCCGGTCTGCGGGATCGTCGCGCACTACAACGACACCGCCGCTCCCGAGGGGCCCGACCGGGCGCCTGGGTTGATGCGGCATGTGCTCAACAAGTCGCTGCTGATCAGGGGTTTCATCCAGACCGAGTTCGTCCGCGACCACGAGCAGAACTTCCTCTCCGACGCGGCCGGCTGGCTGGCCGACGGCAGGCTCCGCTACCGCGAGGACATCACCGAGGGCCTCGAGAACGCGCCTGCCGCGTTCAACCGGATGCTCCGGGGTCAGAACTTCGGCAAGACGGTGATCAAGGTCAGCTGATCTAGATCACTCTTCCGGCGAGGTGGTCGGCGACGCCTCGCCGGAAGACTCCGTCTCGGCGCCTTCCGGCGAGACCTCGTCGTTGTCTGGCGTCGGCTCCGGCAGCTTGTCCTTCCACGCCGGGTCCTCACGAAGGCCCCGCACGTAGTCCTCGGCTTCCTCCAACGTGGGAACCGTGCCGTTGAAGTGGGTGACGCAGTCGTTGACCACCGAGGTGTAGGTCTCGTCATCCGGCTTGAGGTCTGGGTAAGTGTTGGTGACGGCCTCTTCGCATCGGCTCTCGACCGTGGGCTCCGGCTCCGGCTCTGGATCCGGCTCCTCGGACGTGGGCGGGTCCGCGGGAGTCGGGGTCGGCGTGGGGGTCGGCTTCGTCGTCTCGCCTTCGCCCGCCGAACCGCCGGTTCCGGTGTCCGGATCCGTGTCGTCGGTGTCCGCGGGCTTGCTCGGAGCAGGTGTGGGGGTCGGAGCAGGAGCAGGAGGCTTGGCAGCGGCCGTGGGAGCGGTCTTGGCCTCCGACTTCGGCGTCGGCGCGACAGTGTTCGGGGTGCGCGGCAGCGGGGACGCGGTGGGCCTCGTGGACAACGGCGATCCGCCGTCCACGTTCGGCGAGCCCGGGAACTCCCCGTTGCGGTATTGGCCGGCGATCTTCTGCACGGCCTCGACGTACGTGTCGCTCTGGTTGTAGCGGTAGACCGCGGCGTTGGCGCCGGAAGTGGTGCTGACGTCCTCGGTGCCGGCGCACAGGAACGCCGCCGTGGCGACGGCGGCATCGTCGATGTCCTGCGGGTCGCGGCGGTTGTCGCCGTCGCCGTCGGCACCCGCGTAGGTCCAGGTGGAGGGGATGAACTGCATCGGGCCGACCGCGTGGTCATAGACCGTGTCGCGGTCGTAGAGGCCGTTGTCGGTGTCGTGGATCGCCGCGTAGTTGCCGGCGCCGTTGAGCTGCGGGCCGATGATCGCGGGGACGGCGAGACCGTGGGCGTTGAGCTCGCTGCTGCCGAAGCGGCCGTGGTTGCTCTCGACCATGCCGATCGCGGCGACCAGCGCCCAGTCGAGGCGGCAGGAGGCGTCGGCGTCGTTGAGCACGGTCGACGAGCGCTGGTACGCAGCCAGGGCGACCGGCGGGATCGACAGCTCCTCGGCGTTGGCGGCCAGCTTCACCGCGTCGGTCGGAGTCAGGTTCTTCACGCCGCCCAGACCGCCGGAGATGCCGAGGGGGTCCTGCAGGGTGCCGGGGTCAGGCAGCTCGGGCCGCTGGTGGCCGGTGTCGAGGCTTCCCTCGTTTGGGGCCAGGACGGCGAAGGCAGCGGTCAGCGCGACGGCGGCAACGGCCCGAGGCCCGATACTGACCAGCGCCGCAGTGCTGATGCTTCTGGCCGAGCTTCTTCCCGACCTTCGTCGGGCTGCTTTGGTCACGCCTGTCTCACCTCTTCCACGCGTGGGGTACGTGTCGTCCCCGAGCCTACCCAGGTATTCCGGTTTGATGCCCCCTCAATCAGAAATCAGTCCCCCACGATGGGGATCGTCAACGGCCGGGCAACCTGACGTTGGGCTGGTGTTTCCCGCTTCGCCGCGTGGTCTCATCCTGCGCATGTCAGCGTGGAGGACATGACTGAACGGACGCGTCTGTGGATGGTTCCGCTGGTCGCGGCCGCGGGTTGGGGCGTCGGGTTCCTGCCGCAGATCGTCCAACCGCAGCCGCTCCTGCTCGCCCCGATGGTCGCCGAGCTGGTCTCGTTCACGCTGCTCGCCGCGGCGCTCGGTGGGCTCGCGGCCGGGCTCGCGGCCGGGCTCCGTCCGGACCGCCGGCTGCTCAGCGCGGCCCTCGCCGGCGTCGGGGTCGTGGGCGCGGCGTACCTCGGCCTGACGTTCGCCGCGGGCCCGGCGGCGGCCAACCCGTCGACGGCGACCCAGCTGATCGCCGTCGCCGCGATCACGACGGCCGCTGGTCTGATCGCCGGGATCGCCGCAAGTCTCGGGCCGTACGTCCTGCGGGCTCCGATGCTGGCCGCACCGGCCGTCTGCGTACCCCTCTGGCTCGACGGGATGCTCTCCGGCGACCTGCCGTCGTCGGTCATCGATGCGCTGCTCGCGGCTGCGCTGGTGACCGTGCTGGTGACCTCGGTACGCCGCGCCGTCGACGTCGTCGCATGGGTGCCCGCCTGGATCCTCGGCTGGGCGATGCAGACCCTGCTGACGGTGCTGGTCGCCATCGGCGTACTCATCCAGGAGGGCCGCTCCGTCGACGCCGGCCTGCTCTCCTCGCACCTGGTCTACTTCCACGAGCGCTGGAACGAGCCCGCGGTGCACTACCCGGCCGGATGGGCGCTCGCCGGCGTCCTGGCACTGGCGTTGGTGGCGTGGCGGCTGCGTGACAACCTTCGGGTGTGAAACGAACGCTCATCACCGGAGGCACCCGCGGGATCGGCGCCGCCGTCGGTCGCCGGCTGGCCGCCGACGGCCACTCGCTCGTGCTCGGCTACCTGTCCGACGAGTCTTCTGCCGTCGCGACGCGTGACGAGATCCGGGCGCTCGGAGTCTCCTGCGAGATCGTCCAGGCCGACATCACCACCGACGACGGGATCGCCGACCTGTTCGAGGCCGCCGGCCCGATCACGGGTGTGGTCAACAACGCCGGCGCGACCTACCGCTACGCGCCCCTGGTCGATACCCCGGCGGACGAGATCCGGAAGACGTACGCCGTCAACCTGGTCGGTCCCACGCTGGTCGCCCGGGCAGCGGTGTCGGCGCTCGCCAAGAGTGGGCGCAGCGGTGGCGTCATCGTCAACATCTCCTCCGGCGCCGCGACCCTGGGGTCACCGGGAGAGTACGTCCACTACGCCGCCGCCAAGGCCGGGATCGACGCGCTCACCAAGGGCCTCGGTCTGGAGGTCGCGGGTCAGGGGATCCGGGTGGTCGCGGTCGCTCCCGGCCTCACCGAGACCGACATGCACGCCAACACCGGCGACCCCGGCCGGATCGCGCGGATGGCACCCCAGATCCCGCTCGGCCGGGCGTCCTCACCCGACGAGGTCGCCGAGGCCGTCGCCTGGCTGATGAGCGACAGGGCCGCGTACGTCACCGCGACGACGCTGCGGGTGACCGGCGGGCGCTGATGCCCGCACGCTGACGTCCACCGATGTCACAGCCGGGCGGCGTACGTCGTCAGGTTGGCATGAACATCATCTTGTGGATCGTGACGATCTTTCTGGCAGCTGGCTTCCTGGCCGGCGGACTGGCGATGCTGCTCCTGTCGAAGGAGAGGTTTCGCAACGCCTTCGACGGGTGGCACTACGCCGATGACTTCCCAGCGGGCTTTCTCAAGGTCATCGGTGTGATGAAGGTGCTGGCCGCCGCCGGGCTGATCCTGCCGGCCCTGACCGGGACCGCCACCTGGCTGGTGCCGCTCGCCGCGCTCGGGCTGGTTCTGCTGATGACCGGCGCGACGACCACCCGCATCATCCGTAAGGAGTGGGGCGCTGCTGCCGGTGACCTGGTCTTCTGGTCGCTGGCAGCCTTCGTCGCGGTCGGCCGTTTCGAGCTCGTCCCGTTCTAGGCCGTGTCTTCGCGAGACATGGCTCGGTGGCTTCTCGCTCGTGTCGCGCGACGTGGCTTGCCCGATGGCCCACAATCTCCACATGAGGCCCCAGGTGGTCGCGCATCGCGGCGCCAGTCATGAGATCGCGGAGCACACCCTGGCCGCGTACGTCGCGGCTCTGGATGCGGGCGCCGACGCCTTGGAGTGCGACGTGCGTCTGACGATGGACGGGCATCTCGTCTGTGTCCACGACCGTCACCTGCGCCGCATCGGGGCACGCGGGCTGGTCTCGGAGATGACGCTCGCCGAGCTGCAGGCGATCGACTTCGCGGCCTGGAAGAACGGGTTCTGGGACGGGCAGGACGAGGCGCCCGATCGGGACAAGCGCGGGGTGCTCACGCTCCACCGGCTGCTGCGGACCGTGCGGGACTACGACCGCCACGTCGAGATGGCCATCGAGACCAAGCACCCGACGCGCTACGGCGGTCTGACCGAGGGAAGGCTGGTCGACGTGCTCAACGACTTCGGCTGGGCGGGTCCGGACAGCCCGGTGCGGGTGATGAGCTTCTCGTTCACCGCGCTGCAACGGGTGGAGCGGTTGGCGCCGGGCGTGCCGGTCGTCCAGCTCATCGACCGCGCTGCCAACTGGTCGCTCCTGCGGCACACGATCGGCCCGGACTGGTGGCTCGGCGCCGGCATCGACATGCTTGCCGCCCACCCCAAGCTCGCCCGGCGGTTGGCCTCGAAGGGCCGCAACCTCCACGTCTACACCGTGAACACCGAGGAACAGCTCAAGCTCTGCCTCGACCTCGGCGT
The DNA here is from genome assembly GCF_014360585.1 of Nocardioides sp. Taxonomy (GTDB): domain Bacteria; phylum Actinomycetota; class Actinomycetes; order Propionibacteriales; family Nocardioidaceae; genus Nocardioides. The sequence goes on along the minus strand of NZ_JACIXG010000040.1, from coordinate 25,720 downwards.
CAAGGCGGTCATCACCGACCGGCCGGGGTTCATGTTGGGGCTGCTCGGCGGCTGAGCCCGCGTGTAACACGTCGTTCGTGGGTCTATCCGGTCGTTATAAAAGGCGAGTAGACCTACGAACGACGTGTTACACGTCGAACGGCACCGGCAGGTTAGGGTTTGGCCGTGGCCAAGAAGTCCCGAGTGAAGAACCGTCAGGCGGCTGCGGCCCCGACGGACGGTCCCAACCCGCGTGCGGCGTGCCCGTGCGGGTCCGGCAAGCGTTACAAGGCATGCCACGGTGCGGCCGGGGGTGCTTTCGTGGGGCGCCCGTTCGAGGGGCTGCCCGGCGAGTGCGACCTGGTCGCGCTGCGTGAGCTCGTGCCGTCGGCGACCGTGTCGCTGACAGTGAAGGGCTACGAGTCGACCCCGGTCACGCTGGGCACCTTGCTGCCCGGCGCCGCGCCGGCGATGTCGCGCGACTCGGGCGAGGTCTGGGTCGGCCTGCAGGTGCAGCACAACTACGGCGACGTCTCTCGCGATGTCGCTGCCGCGCTGGTCCAGGCGCTCGAGGCGCGTGCTGCTGGTGAGTCCGGCGTCTTCGGCCTGACCACCGCTCCCGGTGCCGGACCTCGACTGCAGGACCTGGTGACCAACTCGTCCCTGGACGTCACCGTCCACGAGGGCTTCGACTGGTGGCTCGGCGACGTCGAGGACAAGGGTGACTTCGAGCACGCGCTCGAGCACGCCAACGAGTCGGTGCTGCCGACCGAGCGGCTGACCTCGGTCGACGCGGCGTACTGGACCTCCGTCGGCTCCAAGGAGCACCTCCGCTGGGTGATGCCCGAGCCCGAGGACGCTCTGCTGACCGCGCTGGCCCGACTGCACGTGGCCGGCGACGACGTGATCGTCCCCGACGCCCGCTTCGTCGGCATGTTCCGTGCCCACGGCCTGCTCGCTCCCGTCTGGGACGTACCGGTCGGCACCGGCGCCGAGGCGCTCGAGGAGCCGGCGGTGGCGTTCAAGAAGCTGCTCGACGAGACCCTCGCCGACGACTCCGAGATCACCCCCGAGGTGCGCTCGGCTCGTGCCGGGCTCGCCAACCGGCAGGTCACGATCCGCTGACCCGCTGGTCGAGCCGCCGGAGCCGCTAGGCGGAGGCGTGTCGAGACCAACACAGTCCTATCGGCGCTCGATTCGACAGTGTTGGTCTCGACACGGATTCGTTCGTACCTCACGAATCCGGCTCGACCGACGGGCGGTTACTTCTCCACCGGCATCCAGATCTCACAGGACGCGTACGTCTCGGTGAGCTCGAGGTAGCGCAGGACCGAGGGCCCGGGGCGGAGTCGCCACGGGTTCGACGGGAACCAGTCGGTCGCGGTCGATGCCCAGAGGCGCTGCAGCGTCTCCGGGTGCGGGCCGCTGGATGCGAAGACCGCCCAGGCGCCGGCCGGCACGGTGATGCTGTCGAGCCCCTCGGGCACCTCGACCGACGTCGTCACCGCGACGCCGTGCAGGTAGGTGATCATCGAACCCTCCGGCGCATCGGGCGACGGGGAGTCGGTGACGGCGAGGATGCCGCGCGGGTCGGTGTCGTTGAGCTCCTTGAGCCGGCCGTGCTCCTCGGGTGCGATCGAGGCGATGTGAGCCTGGATGTGCGGGTTCGCGCCTTCGTAGATCAGCGGAACCTTGGCGGCGTGGCCGACCAGCCGCAGCTCGGGCATGTCGTTGATGGTGACGTCCATCGGGGTGCTCCCTTCGACGCTCAGGCGGAACCTGAGCGTGGATTGTGTGCGTAGCGGACCACCGGATCGGCGTACGTCGGCGGGAGCCGAACCGTGCACAGCACGGAACGCGCGCCCGAACGCCTCGGTCGAGCCATAGCCGTAGCGCACCGCGACCTCCAGAAGGTCAGGGGCACCTGTCACCAGGTCTGCCGCGGCCAGGGTCATCCGACGGCGGCGTACGTACTCCGACAGGGGCATCCCGGCCAGGGCCGAGAACATCCGGCGCAGGTGGTACTCCGTGGTGCCGTGGTCGCGGGCGACCCGAGCCACGTCCACCTCTCCGCCGAGTCCGTCGTCGAGCTCTGCCTCGACCAGGTCGACCAGGGTGTTGAGCGTGCCGATCATGTGGTCCTCCTTTCGCTATCAAGCCTGGCGCGGGAGCACCCGTCCGGGCCCGACCTTTCTGGTCAGATTCAGTCTGGCCAGGCTCGATCGGACCGTTCAGTCGGACCGTTCAGTCGGACCGCGAGCGAAGCCGGAACGCCTGCAGGCGGGAGTAGCCCTTCACGCTCGCACGGCGCATCTTCTCGACCCGGAAGCCGTCGACGTCCTCGAGCGCGGCCGCGGCGTTCTCGTCGATGACCACCGACGAGGGCCGGGCGAGGGTCGTGAGGCGCGCGGCGATGTTGACCGTCGGGCCGAAGACGTCGCCGAGCCTGAGCACCACGTCGCCGTACGATATCCCGGCTCTGACGTGCGGAAACGGACTGTCGCGGTCGTCCCCGAGGGCGGCCAGCTCCAGCGCCGTCCGGGCCGCGGCCGAGACGTCCTCGAAGGTGAAGAACACCCCGTCGCCCAGGTATTTGATCACCCGGCCACCGTGCTCGACGACGACGTCGGAGCAGGTGTCCTCGAACTCCTCAACCCAGTCGACGAGCTCCTTGTCGGTGAGCCGTTTGGAGCGCGCGGTGTAGCCGACGATGTCGAGGAAGCCGACCGCCAGCGGCACCGCGGACGCGTCTGCGACGGTGAGCATCCGCCGCGCCGCGCTGACCAGGTGGCGGCGCCAGACGTAGTCCTGCAGCGACTCGACCAGTGGCAGCACCTGCGCGCTCAGCGCGAGCAGGTCCTCGACCTCGTCGCCGCCCCGCTCGCGGGCGACCTCGGCCAGCAAGGAGGTCTGCCACTCGGCCAGGCGCGCGTAGGACCGTCCCCAGGTCCGTACGAGCGCAGCCTGCCGGTCCTCGCTGAGGACCCCGAGGCGGATGAGCTCATGGGACATCCGCAGCGCCTCGACATCGGACTCGGTGAACGCGACCTCGTCCTCGCCCGCGTGCGGGAAGCCGAGGTGGTGCCACAGGTCCTCGGTGACCTCCATGGGCACGCCGGCCTCCCGCGCGACCTCGGCGCGGGTCAGCGTCGGCGTCTGGCCGAGGACGAACGCCTCCACCACGGCGAGCGCCTCGGTCAGCTCGATGTCGGCCTCGCGACTGCGACCCGTCTCGGCGCTCTCGTCGGCCTGCTCGTCGAGGTGGTTTCCGGAGCCTGTCGGAGGGGTCAGGAGCCGAACCTGTCCTTGGCGACCTTCTCCAGCGCTCTCGCGAACGACGGCATCTCGACGGAGAGCTGCTGCAGCTTGTCGGAACTGAGGTGGATCAGGTCGAGCGGGGTGAGCGCGACGATGGAGGCCGTGCGCAGGGACCCGCGCAGGATCGCCGCCTCGCCGATGATGTCACCGGGACCGCACTGGGCGATCTCCTCCTTGTCCCGGCGGACCGAGACGGTGCCGTCGAGGATGATGTAGGCCTTGTCCGGCGGGGTGTCCTCCCAGATCGGCGACCAGCCCTCCGGCAGATGCACGCGGGTGCCGGTGGCGCTGATGTGCGCGATCTCCTTGGGCGTGAACGTGGAGAAGAACGACTCGGTCACGAGGTTTTTCCTTCGGTCGGCTGTGGGGTGGCTGCCGCTAGGTCACGGCGGTTACAGAGTTCAACGATGTTCGCCTACAGGGGTTACCCGCCGGTGTAGTCACCAAGCCCAGGCTATGCGGGCAACGGGTCCCGGGCGATCGGGCAGCTCATGCACCGCGGCCCGCCCCGACCGGAGCCCAGCTCGGAGCCCGCGATGGCGATGACTTCGATCCCGGCCGCCTCCAGGGCTCCGTTGGTCTGGGTGTTGCGCTCGTAGCCGACGACCACGCCCGGTGCCAGCGCCAGGGTGTTGTTGCCGTCGTCCCACTGCTCGCGCTCGGCGGCGACTGGGTCGAGCCCGGTGTCGACGTGGTGGAGCTTGTCGATGCCCATCGCCTCGGCGGCGACCTCGAGGAACGGGCGAGGGGCCGCGATGTTCAGCCGGCCGTCGTCGCCCGCCGGGGTGACGGCGTACGCCACCAGCGAGTCGACCGCGTTCGGGTAGATCACCATCTGGTCGGTGTCCACCAGCGTGGCGATCGTGTCCAGGTGCATCGTCGCCCGCTCCTGCGCGATCGGCACCGCGAGCACGGTGTGGGCGAGACCCTCCGCGAAGACCTGCCGCGCGAGCCGCTCGGCCCCTGCGGGGGTCGTCCGCTCGCCGACCCCGACCGCGACGACGCCGGGAGCCAGGAGGAGCACGTCCCCGCCCTCGACGTGCTCGAGGTGGGCGCCGTGCAGGCGGGGGCTGGAGCGGAAGCGCGGGTGGAACTGGTAGATCAGCTCGGTGAGCGCGGTCTCGCGCTTGCGCGCCGGCATCGCCAGCGACGTGACCGTGGCCCGGTCACGGATCCACACCGACGAGTCGCGGGTGAAGAGCAGGTTGGGGAGCGGGTCGATCAGGAAGTCGTCGTGGGCGAGCAGGCTGGTGACCAGACCGTGGCCGCCGCGGACCTCGTCGTTGCGGATGCCGGCGGTCAGGTGGTCGGTCAGCTCGGCGGGGCCGGCGTCGTCGAGCGCACCGACCAGATAGGCCCGCAGCGTGTCACCGAGCGTGAGGGCACCCAGCACGTTGTCGAGCGCCCGCTGCCTGGCCTCGGGCACCTCGAGGGTCTCGGTGAGCAGGTCAGTCAGGTAGAGCACCTCGACGTCGCGCTCTCGCAGCGCGGCCGCGAAGGCGTCGTGCTCGTCCTGTGCCCGCTTCACCCACGGGATACCGTCGAAGAGCAGCTTGTCGTTGTTGCGCGGCGTCAGCCGGGTCAGCTCCCGGCCGGGGCGGTGGAGCATTACCGTACGCAGTCGTCCGACCTCGCTGTCGGCGCCAAGTTCTACCATGCCGGGCAGCCTAGGCGAATCGCTCTCAGGTGAGCACTTCGACCAAGGTCAGCACGCCCAGGGCGAGGCAGACCACGGCTCCGACGTAGTGCAGGACGTGCAGCTTGATGAACCGGAGCAGCGTACGTCCCAGCAGCACCGCGAGCCCCGACACGGTGAGCAGCGCGGCCCAGGAGCCGATGAAGACCGAGACCGGCTCGTCGTAGCGGGCCGCCAGCGAGACGCTCAGCAACTGGGAGAGGTCGCCCCACTCGGCCGCGAAGAGGACCATGAAGCTGGCCACGACCTGGCGGAAGCCGCGTACGTCCTTGGCCTTGTCGGCGAACTCGCTGCCGTCCTCCACGGTCGCGATGCCGTGGTGGCGACGCCCCTCGATGAACAGCAGGATCGAGCCGCCGAAGAAGAGCAGGGCGGCGATGATCTGGATCAGGTCGGTCGGGAGGAGGGTCGCCACTCCGCCGATCGCGACCGCGATGAGCGTCTGGATCGCGAACGCCGCGCCCACGCCGAGCCACACGAAGAGCGGGCGGTACTTCGTCGACAGCACCAGCGTCGCCAGGAACGTCTTGTCCGGCAGCTCGACGACGAAGATCGCGGCGAAGGCGAGGGCGATGACGGTGATGTCCATCAGGGTTTCCGTTCCAGTTCTTTACGTCCGGCCCATATCGTCGCATCCCGCCTGAACCGTCGGTCGAGCCGCCGGAGCCGCGACACGGATTCGTTCGTACCTCACGAATCCGGCTCGACCAGCGGTGAAGCGAGTGCGGCCGCCTTGGCCTCGGCGAGTACGTCGATCGCCGGCCGATCGAGCGCGGTCGCGACCCGGGCGACGTCGTCCCACTCGGGCTGCAGGTTGACGATCTCGTCGTCGAGACGGGCAGCCTTGACCGCGATCGGGTGACCGCCGACGGTCACGGTGAGCGTCTCGCGGGGCAGGGCGTGCTTGGTGACCTCGTGCTCGCGTACGCCGATCGTGGAGGTCTCCCGGAAGAACACCCGCCGGACAGCCTCGGCGTCCGAGTGTGGGACGAGGGCGTGGAGCGTGTGGGCGGGCCGGCCCTTCTTCATCAGGATCGGCGTGAGCCAGGCATCGCGGGCGCCGGCGGCGAGCAGCGCGTCGATCGCCCTGGGGAGCAGCCGCGGATCGAGATCGTCGATGTTCGCCTCGATGACGAGCTCGGTCGTCGCACTTTCGCGCACGGGAGGGAGAGTTCCGGTCTCAGCTTGGATCCGGGCCTGCACTTTCCCGCCGTGGTGGGATTCTGCCCCCGTCAGCGCCGCGGGGTCGCCGATCAGCAGGCGGATGGTGTTCGACCAGCCCTCCGGATCTCGGCTGCCGGCGCCGACCCCGATCGTCCGCGTCGTCATCGGCGGCTGAGGGCCGTAGCCCGTCGCGAGGGTGGCCAGGAGGGCTGCGCCTGTCGGAGTGCACAGCTCCATCGCTGGATGTCCGGGAGCTCCCGCGAAGGACGGTATGCCGGTCAGCAGCCGCGCCACCGCCGGCGGCGGGACCGGGAGGACGCCGTGAGCGGCCCGGACCGAGCCGGAGCCGACCGCGACGGGCGAGACCACGACCTCGGTCGCGCCGAGGTGTGCGAAGCCGGCGCAGACCCCCACGACGTCCGCGATCGCGTCCAGCGCCCCGACCTCGTGGAAGTGCACCTCCTCGGGCGGGATCCCGTGGACCGCACCCTCGGCGACCGCGAGCCGCTCGAAGACCTGGAGCGCGAGATCTCGCACGGAAGCGTCGAGCGCGGCGCCGGCGAGCAGCGCGCGCACGTCCGTCCAGGTGCGGTGGTGGGCCGAGTCAGCGATCTCGACGTGGCATCGGGTGGCGGCGAGAGCCCCGCGCGTCACCGCCTCCGCCGCAAGACGCACCGGCTCCGGGGCGACCGCGTCGACCGCCGAGGTGATCACCGAGAGCGGTACGCCGGCACCGACCAGCGCCCCGAGCAGCATGTCGCCCGACGCACCGGAGGACACATCGACCCAGACCTTCATCAACACCTCGCGGACTGGTCGAAATGGGCCGTCCTGGCCGCTCGGCGATGGCCCACTTCGACCACTTCTCGGGCCAGCCTGCTGGTCACCGCGCCCTTCATCCCGCGCGCCGCGCGATCCGGGCAGCCGCGACGCCGGCTCCGTAGCCGTTGTCGATGTTGACCACGGTCACGCCGGGAGCACACGAGTTGAGCATCGCCAGCAGCGCGGCCAGCCCGCCGAAGGAAGCGCCGTAGCCGACCGAGGTGGGCACCCCGATCATCGGCACCCCGACCAGGCCGCCGACGACCGAGGGCAACGCGCCCTCCATCCCAGCGACGACGATCAGGCAGTCGGCGGCCTCGAGCCGATCGCGTACGGCCATCAGACGGTGGATCCCGGCGACACCGACGTCGGTGATCCGCTCGACCCCGGCGCCGTGGACCCGGGCCGTCAGCGCGGCCTCGGCCGCGACCGGACCGTCGGTGGTCCCGGCGGCGACTACGCAGACCCGGCCGTGCGGGGTCGGTAGCGGCCCGAGAGTGAGAGCGCGGGCCTCGGCGTCGTGGACCGCCGTGGGCAGCTCGGTCGCGACCAGGGCTGCGGCCTCGACGGAGACCCGGGTGGCCAGGACCGCGCGCGTGGGATGTGCCTCGTGCAGCCGACGAAGGATTGCGACGATCTGCTCGGGCGTCTTGCCGTCGGCGTACACGACCTCGGGGTCGCCGGTGCGTCGCTCCCGGTCGAGGTCGACGCGGGCGAACCCGAGATCAGCGGTCTGATCGTTGTCTGCCACCGCTCAGAGCCGCGCCGGGTCGGCGGGGTAGACCCCGAGCAGCTTGACATCGGTGGTGAAGAAGGCCAGCTCCTCCAGGGCTCGCTTCAGCCCCGGCTGGTCGGGGTGACCGTCGACCTCCGCGAGGAACTGCGTGGCGGTGAACTTCCCATCCACCATGTAGGACTCCAGCTTGGTCATGTTGACGCCGTTGGTCGCGAAGCCGCCGAGCGCCTTGTAGAGGGCAGCCGGGATGTTGCGTACGTTGAAGATGAACGAGGTCACCACCGGACCCATGTCGACAGGCGCCTGGATGAAGTCGGGCGAGAGCACGACGAAACGGGTGGTGTTGTGGTCGGCGTCCTCGATGTCGGTGGCGAGCACGTCGAGCCCGTAGATCGAGGCGGCCAGCGGCGGGGAGATCGCGGCCATCGTCGGGTCGCCTGCCTCGACCACCTCGCGTGCGGCACCGGCGGTGTCACCGGAGACGACCGGCGTGAACCCGTGCTCCCGGATGATGTTGCGGCACTGGCCCAGCGCGTGGACGTGGGAGTGCACCGTGCGGATGCCGTCGAGCGGGGCGCCGGGAAGGCCGAGCAGGTGGAACCGGATCCGCAGGTAGTGCTCGGCGATGATGTGGAGGTTGGACTCGGGGAGGAAGTGGTGGATGTCGGCGACCCGCCCGGCCAGGGAGTTGTCGATGGGGATCATCGCCAGCGACGCCTCACCGGCCTCGACGCTGGCGAAGACGTCCTCGAACGAAGCGCACGGCACCGACTCCAGCTCGGGGTAGTGCCGCTGGCACACCATGTGTGAGTTGGACCCTGGTTCGCCCTGATAGGCGATGCGATGTGGCTCGGACACAGCGACAGTCTAGATTCGCCCGATGTGCTCGCTCTTGCAATTCTCAGTCTGCTGACAGCAATCGCCGCTCTGGCCCTCGCCGGAGCGGCCTGGCAGAAGACGAAGGACGTACGTCGCCCCGATCCTGCCCACGCCGAGTCGCTGCCGACCGACGTCGCCGGGCTGCGTGCCGAGGTCGCGGCCCTGCGCGCCGAGTCGGCGATGAGCCTTCGTCACCTCGCGGTGGTGCGGTTCGACGCGTTCGGAGACGCCGGTGGCCACCTGAGCTGGTGCCTGGCCCTGCTCGACGACAGCGGCGACGGGGTCGTGCTGACCTCGATCCACGGTCGCACCGAGGCGAGGTCGTACGCAAAGAGCATCAGCGGTTGGAAGTCGTCCCAGCTGATGTCGCCCGAGGAGGCCGAGGCTGTGCAGCAGGCGAAGCCCAAGAGCTGATCCGAGGATCCCGAGCGGCTCATCCAACAGCGGCGATCCGGCAAAACGACGCCGGCACGCTCGGGTGTGGCGGGGGAACCGTTCCGAGCGTGCCGGTTTTAAAACCCGGGCTGCGGGTGGGACGGCCCGGGAGTCGACCACTGGTCGCGGGGGATGTCCGACCAGTGTGTGGGTCATGCCACGTCGTCGGCCGGAGTCTGGCTTGATCCCGGCGCGAAGACGCCGACTCAGCTCACGCCGAGTCGTGTCAGACACCTTATGAATATTTACTTCTCAACAACGCATCTGTGCCCGCGAGTCGCTTCGACCAGGCATGGAAATCGATCCCAAACGTGCTGAAATCACGCCTGAATCGGGACTTTGTGCCCTGATTACTGGGACTTTCTGCTCTACTGCGTGTCGCTCACATTCGGGACCGAAACGGGACCGCTGTTCAGCGTGGCACGCGGACGAGCAGACGTCCGGGAAGACACTGCATCCGCAGCTCTCGCCCCTCGGAGATCGTGTCCCCGTCGAGCTGGCGCGGCTGGTCGTGATTGGTCCGGATCACGACGCTGGCGCCGGTCATCCGGTTGATCAGGTTGTCGGTGCGCGGCCGCTTGCTCAGCACCCGGAACGCGAGCGGGAGCCAGGACCAGAACCGCTGCGGATAGAGCAGTACGACGTCGACGAGCCCGTCGTCGAGCGCAGCCGCCGGCAGCAGTGGCATGTTCGCCTGGAGGTAGCCGACGTTGCCGACCACGACCGTCCGCGCCCGGTGCTTGGTGAACTCCCCGCCGTCGACGGAGATCTCCATCCGCATCGCCGGGAACATCAGGCTCTTGAGAGCAGAGAGGACGTAGGCCATCCAGCCGATCCGCTTCTTGATGTCCTCGTTGACGCCGCTCATGATCGCGGCGTCAAAGCCCATCCCGGCCATGACCAGGAAGTTGGTGTCCTCGAGGTTGTCGCCCGAGACCTCGACCAGGTCGATGGCCTGGTCCTGCCCGGTGAGCGCGACGTCGATCGCGGCACGGATGTAGAGCGGGATGGAGAGGTTGCGGGCGAGCAGGTTGCCGGTGCCGCCTGGGACGATCCCGACCGCGATTCCGGTGCCGGCCAGGGCGGAGCAGACCTCGCGTACGGTCCCGTCGCCACCACACACGAGCACCAGGTCGGCGCCCTCAGCCTGGGCTGCGCGCGCCATCCCCGTGCCGGGGTCCTCGATCGTGGTCAGGTGCCAGGTCGGGGTCTTCCAGCCGGACTCCTCGGCCATCGCGTTCACCATGGTCTTGAACTGCTCGACCGACTCGACCTTGATCGGGTTGAGGACGACCGCGATGTTGCGGTTGCCCCGCACCGAGTCCATCAGCGGCCGGCGCCCCAGCGCGTGGGAGGCGGGCAGCGGCGTGTGGAGCGCCATGCCGAGGAAGACGGCGCCGGCGGCGAAGACGATCCCACCGAGCACGTCGGAGGGGTAGTGGCGGCCGAGGAAGACCCGGTCTGCCGCGACGAGCACGACCAGCAGCGCGAGGCCGGCGTAGGCGAGGCGGCGGATGCCGCGGCGGCGTACGAACATCGTCACGACCACGGCGATCACGCCGGCCAGGGCGGCGATGCCGGTCGCATGACCGGACGGGTACGACGGTGACTCGTGGAACCACGACATCAGCTGCCACGACGGCCTGTCCCGGTCGACCAGGAGCACCACCCCGCGGCGTACGACCAGGGTGACCGCCACGACGCCGAGCACGTAGACCGCGGCCCGCGGGTACTTGCGGAACAGTCCGGCGGCGACCAGGAGAGCGACCCCGACGATCACGTACCAGTCGGTGCCCACCTCGACGACGTGCCAGAAGCTCAGCATCCAGGCGTGCTCCGCGGTCACCTCCGTCGCGTCTCGGCCGAGATCGTCGATCGTCGAGACCAGAGGCCAGGCGTTGATCGCCGCGATCCCGATCAGGGTGCACAGGGCGAACAGCGAAGCCGCCCAGAGCAGCAGGGCACGGCGGGAGAGGTCAAGCACGATAAGCCAGTATGCGCGAAACGTCTTCCACACAGTGAATGAACGGGCTGGTCAAAACCTGGGGCAGAGCATCGATGTGAGCGCTATCGTTCGCTCTCCGCGCATGATTCGGGTCGGCGCCGGCTCCTTCTCGGTCCTTCGTTGTTGTGAGGTCTTTCATGCGCGCTCGCGCTTCTTCGTACGCCCTTGTCGGGCTGTTGTCCGTCCCCGCCGTCGCCCTCGGCGTCGGTGGACTCCTCGCCGGCTCCGCCGCCGCGGCGGACGGTGAGTGCGGCGGCAAGCCCGTCACCGTCGACCTCTCGGTCGAGGGGCAGGTCCCAACCGAGGGCGATGACGTGATCTTTGTTCCGGACGATCTCTCCGTCGACGCGCTCGGCGGCAACGACATCATCTGCGCCGCAGGGTCGGGCATGGCCACGATCACGGCGGGCGCGGGCGACGATGTCGTGTACGCCGCCTACGGGAACCGTGTTGAGGCGGGAGACGGGAATGACACGATCATCGGTGAGAGTGGTGGCATCGACGCGGGGCCAGGGAATGACGTCATCCGCTCCACGAGGCAACAGTTCGCTGCCAAGGGCGGCGAGGGCGACGACGTTCACTACGTCGAGGCCGGTGCAGGCTGGTTCGAGGGCGGCGACGGCAACGACACCTTCTGGGGTGGCGACGGTGATGACATCGCGCGCGGCGGCGAAGGGAATGACGTGGTCCACGCTGGGGCCGGTGACGACATCGTTCACAACGAATCCGGTGACGACCAGATCTACCTGGGTGACGGTGACGATGGTGCCTACTCGGGTAGCAATGGGCTCGGCGCGGACGTCATTCAGGGTGAAAGCGGGGCTGACTACATCCATGTGAGGGCGATTGGTGCGGGCGGCGACCTCATCGACGCTGGTTCGGTGGACAACGCGATCGACACCCTCAGCCTCTCCGAATCCGCAATGGGGATCCACCTCGACATGACATCAGGCGTTACCGATTGGGACGCCACCTTCGCAGGGTTCGAAGCGCTCGAGGCAACGGATCATGCCGACGTGATCACCGGCACCAAGGGCAACAACATCCTCGACGTCGGTAGGGGTGCCAATCGTGTCGACGCTGGTGACGGGAATGACACGATCGACGGTGGGCGCGACGCCGACCAGATCGATGCCGGTGCAGGCGACGACACGGTTCGGGCTTGGGGCGGAAACGACGAGCTCCGCGGTGGCGCTGGTGCCGACACGATTGAAGCCGGTGCGGACAATGACGCTGCGAGCGGCGGGGACGGCAACGACGTCATGAGTGACGGCGGCGGTGATGACGTGCTTCATGGTGATGGAGGTGACGACACGATCACCCCGAACCCGTACGGCGGAGACGACTTCGACGAGCTCCACGGCGATGCCGGGAACGACACCATCACGGGCGGACAGTTCGGTCACGACACGATCGACGGGGGCGACGGAACCGACACGTTGACCGCCGTGGCAGCCGCTGCCGACATCCGGGGTGGGCTCGGTGACGACATCATCGGCCTCGGACACTCAGAGACCGGCGCCCAGAACGCCTACGGCGAGGACGGCAACGACACCATCCGAGGCGGTCAGTTCGGCGCCTATATGTCCGGTGGCAACGGCAACGACACGATCCACGGTGGCTCGGCCCGCATCAACGCCGAGGGCGGAGCCGGGGACGACAAGATCTACGGCTCAGCCGCCGACTGGAATCGCATCCACGGTGGGTCGGGAAACGACCTCATCCAGGGCGGCGGCGGGCGTGACCGCCTGACCGGAGGCTCAGGCAGCGACGCGATCCTCGGCAAGGCCGGCGTGGACGAGATCTACGGTGACGAGGACTACTACAGCCCCACCGTCGGGTCTGCTGACCGCATCGACGCCGGGGACGGGAACGACTCGGTCAAGGCTGGCCCCGGCAACGACACCGTGAGTGCCGGGGAGGGTGCGGACACCGTTGTCGGCGAGGCTGGTCGCGACCGCATCCTCGGCGGCGGTGGCAACGACCGGTTGAAGGGTGACGCCGACAACGACGCGATCGAGGGCGGCGCCGGCAACGACACGTTGGAGGGCGGGATCGGCTCGGACGCCCTCCGCGGTGACAGTGGCGATGATCTGCTGGCGGGCAACGCCGGCAGCGACTCGTTGAATGGAGGTTCGGGTGCCGACACGGCTTCGTACGTCACTGCCCGCAACCCAGTCACCGTGACCATGTCCCGCGCCACTGGAGGTGACGGCACCGACACGCTCGCCGGGATGCAGAACCTGAAGGGGAGCCGCTACGGGGATCGTCTCGTCGGCAACGGCGCTGCCAACGTACTGCTGGGTGGTGGAGGCAACGACACGATCTTCCCGGGGCACGGCAACGACCGCGCGGAGGGTGGTTCGGGCACCGACACCGTCTCGTTCTCGAACGTACGCAACGGGGTGCGGGTCGCGCTCAACACGACCGCGGTCCAGTCGACCCGGGCGGGATCGGATCGTCTGCTGACCTTCGAGCGGCTGACCGGCACGAACTACGCCGACGTCCTGCGGGGGAACGGCGGTGCCAACAAGCTGATCGGCCTCGGTGGATCCGACCGGCTCGAGGGTGGATCGGGTAACGACTCGCTCTACGGAAACGCCGGCAACGATCGGTTGCTCGGCGGATCCGGTCGCGACTACGGCGACGGTGGCACCGGACGGGACAGCTCGGTCTCGGTCGAGCGGCGGGTGCGTATCCCCTAGTCGCCGGAGCCGGCCCGTGACTACGGGAAAGGTACGGGTTCGGGCGTCGCCGCGGATCGCGAGAATGCGCCTGGCGTGCTGAAGCATGCGAACCGATCCAGAGGGAGCTCCATCCAAGTGAAGACATCGATGCGACTGCGCATTGGCGGCCTGGTCGCTGCGGCGGCCGTGGCGACGAGCGGACTGGTCGGCCTGGACGCGGGCACGGCGCCCGCGGAGGCAGCGGTCAGCTGCACGATCAGCAGCCCGAAGACCGTACGTCCCGGCAACACCGGCAGCTGCGTGAAGCTGCTCCAGAAGGTGCTCGGCGGGCTCAAGCCGGACGGTTCGTTCGGTTCGGCGACGACCGCCCGGGTGAAGGACTACCAGAAGGCCAAGGGTCTGGCGGCCGATGGCATCGTCGGGTCGCGTACGTGGTCGAAGATCAAGGCGGGCATGTCCGGCAGCGGCACGATCATCTCCGCGACCGCGACCGCGAACTGGTACGCCTGCGTCATCGTCCGGGGCGGCCAGTCGATCCGCTACACGGTGACCAACAAGCGCAGCACCGGCTGGAGGCAGGCGACGATCACCACCAGCGGCTCCCTGGCGAACCCGGTGATCCACGGCTGGATCTCCAGCAAGCGATCGCGTTCGACGGCGTCGAACACCTCGGGCTTCCCGAAGACGTACGGGACCTCGGCCGCGTACATCACCTACACCAGCGGCACCTACTACACCAACGACTCCTACCGCTACGACTTCCCCAACCGGACGGTCTACCGCTCGTTCCTGCGCCCGTGCGGCAAGACCAGCCCGGTCTACTGGTGACAGTCCGTTACTGAAGTGAGATCTGGTGGCCGGTCGACTAGCCTTGCCGCATGATCGACCCGCGCATCCTCCGCGAAGACCCCGACCGCGTACGTGCCTCGCAGCAGCGCCGCGGCGCGTCCTCTGACGTGGTGGACCGGGCGCTGTCTGCGGACAGCGCCCGGCGCGCGGCGATCGCCGACTTCGAGGCCAAGCGGGCCGAGCAGAAGCAGATGGGCAAGAAGGTCGCCCAGGCCAAGGGCGAGGAGAAGCAGCAGCTGCTGGCCGAGGTGAAGGACCTCGCGGCCGCCGTCAAGGAGGCCGAGGCGGCGCAGGGCGTCGCCGAGGAGGAGTGGAAGGCGGCCCTCAAGGCCATCCCCAACATCGCCGACGACGCTCCGCCCGGTGGCGAGGACGACTTCGTCCTGATCGAGAAGGTCGGCAAGCCCCGTGACTTCGAGGCCGAGGGCTTCGAGCCGCGTGACCACGTCGAGCTCGGCAAGATGCTCGGCGCGATCGACCTCGAGCGTGGCGCGAAGGTCTCCGGAAGCCGCTTCTACTTCCTGACCGGGGTCGGCGCGGAGCTCGAGTTCGCGCTGATCAACCTGGCGATGGAGCAGGCTCGTGAGGCCGGCTTCACCCAGGTCATCGCCCCCGCGCTGGTCCGCCCGGAGGCCATGGCCGGCACCGGCTTCCTGGACCAGGTCGACGACGGCGTCTACAAGATCGAGGACGACGACCTCTACCTCGTCGGCACCTCGGAGGTGCCGATGGCGGCCTACCACTCCGACGAGATCCTCGACCCCGAGACGCTCCCGCTGCGCTACGCCGCCTTCTCGTCGTGCTTCCGCAAGGAGGCCGGCTCGGCGGGCAAGGACACCAAGGGCATCATCCGGGTCCACCAGTTCGAGAAGGTGGAGATGTTCGTCTACACCACCGTCGAGGATTCGTACGCAGAGCACCAGCGTCTCCTCGAGTGGGAGAAGGCGTTCCTGGACAAGCTCGAGCTCGCCTACCAGGTCATCGACGTCGCCGCGGGCGACCTCGGTCCGAGCGCGCTGCGGAAGTTCGACTGCGAGGCGTGGATCCCCACCCAGGGGAAGTACCGCGAGCTCACCTCGGCATCCAACTGCACCACCTTCCAGGCACGTCGCCTCGACATTCGCGCGCGGGCGGCTGCGCCGGATTCTGGGGCAGGCACGACCCCGGTCGCCACGCTCAACGGCACGCTGACCGCGGTCACCCGCGCCATCGTCGCCGTCCTGGAGACCCATCAGCAGCCCGACGGCTCGGTGCGGGTGCCGAAGGCCCTGCAGAAATGGCTCGGGCGCGAGGTCCTGGAGCCGATCCAGAAGTGAGTTCGACCGAGAGCACCACCGCCTGGCCCGGCGAGTCCGCCTGGGAGCCCAAGCTTGTCGCGCTCGACATCGACGGCACTCTGCTGCGCTGGGTCGAGGACAGGGGCACGCCGTCCGAGGCGCTCTCGGACAAGGTGCGCGACGCGGTTCGCCGGGCGTACGAAGCCGGTGCCCACGTCGTGCTCTCCTCCGGCCGTTCGGCCCATTCGATGACCGGGATCGCCGACCTCCTCGGGATTCCTGAGGAGGCCGCGGAGCGGTTGTGGATCGTCGCCTCCAACGGCGCGGTGGTGCTTCGCTATCCGCCCGTCGACGTCGTGCACGAGGAGACCTTCGACGCCCGTCCTGCGCTGGAGAAGATCCTGGAGAGGCGTCCGAACGTGCTGGTCGCGGTCGAGAACCGTGGACTGGGCTACCGGTTCAACCGGCCGTTCCCCGAGGGTGAGCTCGACGGTGATCACCTGATCGCGCCGATCGACGAGATGGTCGCCGAGCCGGTCTCTCGAGTGATCATCCGGGACCCCGACGCGAGTCCCGAGGACTTCATCGCCCTCGGGCGCGAGCTCGGCCTGCACGGGATCGACTACGTGGTCGGTTACACCGCCTGGCTCGACCTCACCCCGGTAGGGGTCTCCAAGGCCTCGGGCCTCTCCTACGTGTGCGACCAGCTCGACCTCGAGCCGACCGACGTGCTCGCCATCGGTGATGGCCGCAACGACATCGAGATGCTCGAGTGGGCCGGTCGCGGCGTGGCCATGGGCAACGCCCCCGAGGAGGTCCAGATGGTGGCCGACGCCGTGACGGCCCATGTCGCCGACGACGGCGCGGCGCTGGAACTCTCCCGCTGGTTCTGAGAGTGCTGTTCTGAGAGTCTTGGCGCTCGTGACCCTTCCCACCACCATCACCACCGAGCGGCTCACGCTGCCGTTGTGGACCCGCACCGACGTCGAGGCCATCCGCGATCCGAACGGCGGGCTCGGCCGGCCGCAGGGCTGGCACCCGCAGTTCCCGCGCGAGGACGACCGGGACGCGGCGACGATGTGGGTGGAGGGCGACCTGTGGAGCGCCCGCTACATCGTGCGCAACAGCACCGTGCTCGGCTCGATCGGCTTCTTCGGGCCACCTGAAGCCGCCCCGGACGGAAAACCGGAGGCCGAGGTCGGCTACGGCCTGGTCGAAGAGGCGCGTGGCTGGGGATTCGCGACCGAGGCGCTCAAGGGTCTGCTGGCATGCGCGGACGAGGAGGGCGTACGCATCCGGGCCTCGGTCGAGCCCGCCAACGCCGCCAGCCTCCGGGTGCTCGCCAAGTGCGGTTTCATCGACCTCCGTGGCGCCGACGAGGACGGGCATCTGGTGATGGCCAGGCCGGTGCCCGGTGGCAGAATGGAAGAATGAGTACGCCGAAGCTCGTCGCCACCGACCTGGACGGGACCCTGGTCAGAGCAGACGGCTCGGTCTCTGACTTCACCCGCGATGTCCTCGTGAAGCTCGAGGAGATCGGCGTACCGGTCATCTTCGTGACCGGCCGGCCGCTGCGCTGGACCCGCGTGCTCTTCGAGCACATCGGCAGCGTCGGGCTGGCGATCGTGTCCAACGGCGCCCTGGTCTGGGACGTCGCCACCGATCAGCCCCGGCTCACCCGGCTGATCGAGCCCACCCTGACCGCCGAGGTGGCGGCGACGCTGAAGGAGAACGTACCCGGGCTCGTCTTCGCGACCGAGTCGCTCGAGGGGTGGTCGTGCGAGCCCGCGTTCACGTCCCATTTCTCTGACGCGCTCCGGCCCGCCAGGCGGGTCGCCCCGATCGAGGAGCTCTCCGACGAGCCGCTGATCAAGCTGCTCGGCCGCCGTCACGACGACGATGACGCCGACGAGCTGCTGGCGGCCGCGATGGCCGTCGTCGGTGAGCGGGTCAACGTGACCCACTCGTCGTTCCCGCTGCTCGAGATCAGCGCTCCTGGGGTCACCAAGGCTTCCACCCTGGAGCTGGTCTGCACCGAGCTCGGCATCTCCGCCGCCGACGTGATCGCCTTCGGTGACATGCCCAACGACCTGCCGATGCTGACCTGGGCCGGGACGTCGTACGCCATGGCGGACGCCCACCCGAGCGTCACCGCGTGCGCCTCCCACGTCGCTCCCGGGCACGAGGATGACGGTGTCGCGCGGGTCCTGGCTGGAGTCTTCGGCCTGTGACTGGTTTGATCGTCGCCATGCGCCGCGTCCCCCCGTACCTCGCAGCCGTCGCAATGGTCGCCCTGGCGATCGTCACGATGAGCCCTGCCCCCGCGACGGCAGAGCCTGTCACTGCCCCCGCGAAGTGCCCCGCGTTCGTGCTCAGCGACGCGGTCAAGGAGCCGATGGTCTTCCACGCGCGGGTGAACGGCCCCGGCAAGGCCACCAAGAGGGGCGGCCCGGTGGTCTACCCGGTGACCGTCGTCAAGCCGATCAAGGGTGTCGCCGGCGGCAGCAATCTCCAGGTCACGCTCAACCCCGGTGTCTGCCAGAAGAAGTCGCTGACCGACGACGAGGACTACTACTTCTTCGTGCAGAAGAAGGGCGACACGATCCTCGCCGCCGGGACCCAGCCGCGCGTCCAGGAGTACACCGACAAGCTCCAGGCGGAGATCGCCAAGGAGTTCCCCGAGGTGATCGCCCCCGAGCCTCAGCAGGTGAGCTTCAGCGAGCCCGCGTCCCCTGAGGGTCAGCAGCTCGTCAAGGTGGCCGCACCGGGCTTCGTGCTCGTCGGCGTCGGCCTCCTCGGCCTCCTCATCGTGCAGATTCTGGGGCGGCGGAAGACCGCATAGTCTCCTCGGGCGTCCACCCCGGAGGCCGGAAGGCGTAGCTCAGCTTGAGGCGCCAGCCGGCGGCGCTGCGTACGTCGTTCCAGAGCTCGCGGAACGCTCCGTACTCGAGGCGGATCAGGTTGTAGGTGTCGACCTTGTAGGTCAGGCCGTACGTCGGGCGCTGGCGCTCCGGCTGGAAGGTGCCGAAGAGACGGTCCCAGACGATCAGGATCCCGGCGTAGTTCTTGTCCAGGTATTCCGGGTCGGAGCCGTGGTGGACGCGGTGATGCGAGGGCGTGTTGAGCACGAGCTCCAGCGGCCGCCAGAGCTTGCCGATCGTCTCGGTGTGCACGAAGAACTGGTAGACCAGGTTGATCGAGAAGGCGATGTAGATCGCCGCCGGGGAGATGCCGACGAAGGGCAGCGGCAGGAAGAAGAAGAACTCGAACCATGGGTTCCACTTCTGTCGCAGCGCGGTCGCGAAGGTCATGTACTCGCTCGAGTGGTGCGCCTGGTGGGCCGCCCAGCCGACCCTGGTCCGGTGCACGAACCGATGGTTCCAGTAGTAGGCGAGGTCGACGACCAGGACCGAGATCGCCAGGCCCCACCACGTGCTCGGCATCTGCCACAGCGAGGCGTAGGCGAAGATCGCCGCATAGATCCCGAAGGTCAGCACCTTGAACACGGTCATCGACACGATCGAACCGAAGCCCATCAGGATCGAGGTGCGGGCGTCCTTGAAGACGTAACCGGCCAGGTTGTCGTCGTGGTCGAGCCATCTCAGCGCAGCCAGCTCGATGAGGATCGCGATCACGAAGAACGGGATCGCGTACGTCAACGGGTTCTTCAGCGGGTCGAGAATGTCGTTCATGGGGGACCTCCTGAGATATGACCTTGGAGTAAGTTACCTCAGGGTCATATGCCGTCGCTAGACTTCTGGGCATGTCACGGGCCAACGCAGGAACCAAGGGTGTCCCACGCGCCGACCGCGAGCTGCAGATCGTCCGAGCCGCCTGCGAGGTCTTCGGCACCGTGGGGTTCGCCAAGGCGTCCGTCGCCGGGATCGCCGCCGATGCCGGCATCTCGAAGCCGCTGGTCTATCAGTACTTCGGCTCCAAGGAGGGTCTCTTCCTGGCCAGCTTCAACTACGGCGCCGAGACCCTCGCCGCCGAGATGGAGCGGGTCGCCGCCGACGACTCGGTCGGTCTGGAGCGGGGCCTGCGCACGCTCGACGGTCTCTTCCGTACGCTCGAGCCGCAGCCGTGGTTGTGGCGGCTCCTCTTCGATCCGTCAGCGCCTGACGACGGCGAGGTCGCGGCCGCCCGCGCCGTCTACACCGACCGGATCACCCGTCTCGCCGTCGAGGGGGTGGGTGAGCTGATGAGGCTCGTGGGCGACGACGATCCTCTCGACGCCTCCGCGTTGACCGCCGTCTGGATGAGCGCTGTCGACGCGCTGATCACCTGGTGGCTCGACCACCCGGAGGTGACGCCGACTCAGATGACGGAGCGGTGTCATCGACTGATCGCGGCGCTCTCCGGGGCCGCACTGCCCGCGCACCTGATGGTGGATCTCGGCGCCGGCTGAGGCGCGACCGGGTACGACGGGGAAGGTCCGCAGGGGTTACCGGCGCGTAAGCCCTTGCAGAGCTCGCCGTCGTACATCCCGCCCGGCGAGTAACCTTCGCCGCGTGAGTATCGGCAGAGACCTGCAGTCCGCGATCTTCCGCAAGGGCCTTTTCGGCCACCGGCCGGTGGTGCCGACCGAGCCGTCGGCACTCGCCGAGGCGGCCCAGAAGGCGATGAGCGAAGAGGCCTGGGCCTACGTCGCCGGCGGGGCCGGTCAGCAGCGCACCGTCGCCGCCAACACGGCGGCCTTCGACCACTTCCGGCTCGTGCCTCGCATGCTCGCCAACGTCGAGGACCGCGACCTGCGCACCACCCTGTTCGGGGTGGACATGCCGGCGCCGATGATGCTGGGGCCGGTCGGCGTGCTCGAGCTCGCCCATCCCCGCGCCGAGCACGAGGTCGCTGCCGCCGCTCGCGCGACCGGCATCCCGATGATGATCTCCACCCAGGCGTCCGTCCCGATGGAGGAGGTCGCCGAGGATCTCGGTGACACCCCTCGGCTCTACCAGCTCTACTGGTCGAAGGACGAGGCGATCGTCGAGTCCTTCGTACGCCGCGCCGAGGCCATCGGCTCGGACGCGCTTGTCGTCACGCTCGACACGCACATGCTGGGGTGGCGTACGCGCGACCTCGATCTGGGCTACCTGCCCTTCGCACGCGGCCTCGGGATCGCTCAGTACACCTCCGACCCGGCGTTCCGGGCGCTCGTCGAGCAGGGGATCGCGTCGGGTCCCGGGACGAGCGTGCGGCCGGGACTGCGCGAGCTCCCCTCGGCACTGTCGGCGGTCGCCTCGATGGCCCAGCATCACCCCGGCAGGCTCGTCGACAACCTTCGCTCCGGCCACGCCCGGGCGGCGGTCGAGACCTTCCTCGACGTCTTCTCCCGATCCGACCTGATCTGGGACGACCTGGACCGGCTGCGCGAGATGACCGACCTGCCGATCGTGCTGAAGGGGATCCAGGCGCCCTCGGATGCGCGGCGCGCGCTCGAGCACGGCGTCGAGGGGATCATCGTCTCCAACCACGGCGGCCGGCAGGTCGACGGCGCCATCGCCTCCATCGACGCCCTGCCGAGCATCGTCGACGAGATCGACGGCCGGATCCCGGTGCTCTTCGACTCCGGCATCCGCTCCGGCGCCGACATCCTCAAAGCGCTTGCCCTGGGTGCTGACGCCGTCCTCCTCGGCCGTCCCTACGTCTACGGTCTCGCGCTCGCCGGCGCCGCCGGTGTCCAGGCAGTCATCGAGCACATGATCGCCGAGCTCGACCTCTCCCTCGGCCTGGTCGGCTGCCGCTCGGTCGACGAGGTCGGCCGCGAGCTCCTCGGCTGAAGGAAACCCAAGCGCACAACCAAGTTCATACTTTATGAGGGGGCGCGATCCGAGCACCCCACTTACGATGCAAGTGATGAACCTGCAAGCACCGCCAGACATCGTCGTGATCGGCGGCTCCAACATGGATCTCCACGCTCGTGCGAACGAGCAGGTGGTGATGGGTTCGAGCATGTCCGGATCCGCGGGGATCTCGCCCGGCGGTGTCGGCCGCAACGTTGCGGAGAACCTCGCCCGGCTCGGCGACTCGGTGGCGCTCGTCTCGGTCGTCGGCGACGACCCGATCGGCGACGAGGTGATCAGCTACACCGAGGACGTAGGCGTCGACTGCACCTACGTCCGACGTCGGGCAGACGTACGCACCGGCACCTACAACGCCGTGCTCGACTCCTCCGGCGAGCTGGTGGTCGCGGTGGCCGACATGGCGGCGACCGACGAGTTCTCCCCGCTGGTCGTGGAGGCGGCCCGCGACCTGATCAAGGGCGCTCGCGGTGTGCTCGTCGAGGGCAACATCCCGGTCCGCACGGCCGACATGGCGATCGACCTCGCCCGCGAGTTCGACGTGCCGGTCGGCTTCGACCCGGTGTCGGTGCAGAAGGCGAAGCGGGCGCGTGAGCTGATCCGCGCCGATCGCGAGCTCTATCTGGTCACGCCCAACCAGGCCGAGCTGGCCGCGCTGACCGACCTGCCTGCCGACAGCGATGCGGAGATCGAAAAGGCCGTCCACTCCCTGCACGATCGCGGCGTCGGCGTCGTCTGGGTCCGCCTGGGTGCCCGCGGCTCGGTGATCAGCTACAACGACGTCTACCAGGAGCTTCCCTCCGTGCCGACAGACGTCATCGACGTCACCGGCGCCGGCGACGCGATGCTCGCCGCGTTCACCCACGAGATCCTCCGCGACATCGACCTCGTCCAGGCTGCGCGGTTCGGCCACGCTGCGGCAGCGCTCACCTGCGGCACCAACGACACCGTCAGGATGGACCTCAGCGAAAGCCTCGTCAGAGATTGCGCGGGCGGGGGCGCCGTCGCGAGCGTCGCGAGACGGGTGTGATGGCAAGGCGGAGCCTCGAAGGCGGTCTGGTTGCACCGTCGAGAGGCGACAACGCAGCCAGCGCGCCCGTATCGCGACGCGCAGCAGGCGGCCCTGTCCGCGCAATCTCTGAGGAGCTGGCGTGAAGGTCCGGCTCACCGAGGAGGTCGAGACCGCGCTCGCCGAGGGCCGCCCGGTCGTCGCGCTGGAGTCGACGATCATCAGCCACGGCATGCCCTACCCCGACAACGTGAAGATGGCCACCGAGGTCGAGCAGGTCGTGCGTGACAACGGCGCCGTCCCGGCCACGATCGCGCTCCTCGACGGCATCCCGCGCGCCGGCCTGACCCCGGATGACCTGGAGCTCCTCGCCTCCGACCCCGAGGTGACCAAGGTCAGCCTCCGAGACCTCCCGTACGTCGTCGCCCGCGGTCTCCACGGCGCAACGACGGTCGCGGCCACCATGCGCCTGGCGGCCATGGCCGGGATCAGGACGTTCGTGACCGGTGGACTCGGCGGCGTGCACCGCGGCGCCGCGACGTCCTTCGACATCTCCGCCGACCTGACCGAGCTCGCCCGCACCCAGGTCGCGGTGGTGAGTGCCGGCGTGAAGTCGATCCTCGACATCGGCCTGACGTTGGAGACCCTGGAGACCTACGGGGTGCCGGTCCTGGTCAACGGCAGTGACGAGTTCCCGGCCTTCTACTCCCGCAGCTCCGGTTTCGCGGCGCCGTTGCGGATCGACGGACCCGCCGAGGCCGCCGCGGTCATGAAGGCCACCTGGGACCTCGGCCTCCCCAGCGGCCTGGTCATCGCCAACCCGGTTCCGGTCGGCGACGAGATCCCGGCCGAGGTGATCGGGGCACACATCGATCAGGCCCTCGCGGATGCCGACGAACGTGACGTCCACGGCAAGGAGATCACCCCGTTCCTGCTGGCCCGGATCGTCGAGCTGACCGGCGGCGACTCGCTGGCGACCAACATCGCGCTGGTGCGGGACAACGCAGCCTTCGGGGCACAAATGGCCGCGTCGTACGCTCACCATGCCGCAGTGTGACGAACGATCACCACCAGTTCACCCCGGAGACACCGCGATCGGCCTAACGTCACGTCTGAATGTGCGTTGATCCTCCCGTGACCGATTGCCCCCACATTGGCCCGACCTCGACGGCCCCTTCCTGGCGCGCCGTGTTCGAGGTCATCGCCCCGGCCAGCTGCAGGGTCGACACGCTCACGATGGCGGCGGTGCGGTGATGTGCACCCCTTTAGACTCCGTTTACGTGGGGGTATTCAGGAGGAAGGACAAGCCGAGGCTGCTCAGCGTCGTCGTACCGGTCTACAACGTGGCCGACTACGTCGCCGACAGCCTCGACAGCATCCTGCGCCAGCCCCTGCGTGAGGTCTGCGCCATCGAGGTCGTCGTCGTCGACGACGGCTCGACCGACGGGTCCGCCGAGATCGTCAAGGACATCGCCGCGAAGGACCCCCGGGTCAAGCTGATCATCCAGCCCAACTCCGGCGTCTCCATCGCCCGTCGCGCCGGGATCGAGGCCGCCTCCGGTGAACTGCTCACCTTCGTCGACCCCGACGACATCCTGCCCCGCGACGCCTGGACCACGATGCTGAGGACGCTGCGGCGTACGGGCTCCGACTTCGCGGTCGGCGCCGCCGAGCGGGTGAGCGTCGTCGACGGCGAGGAGCGGAGGTACGTCACCCCGCTGATGCGCCGCAACCACTCCCGGACGCGCCTCAAGTGCCGGATCGAGGATGCGCCGCTGATGCTCGCGGACGTGTTCGTCTGGAACAAGATCTTCCGGCGCTCCTTCTGGACCGACAACGACATCACCTTCCCCGAGCGCACCCGCTACCAGGACCAGGTCGCGCTGACGCAGGCGTTCCTGGCCGCCCGGAGCTTCGACGTCCTCACCGACGTCGTCTACGACTGGCGGGTCCGGAACGACCTGTCCTCCGCCACCCAGAAGCGCGCGCAGATCGCCAACCTGGTCGAGCGGATCGCCACCAAGCGCCAGACCGTGGAGCTGGTGGCGGCCACCGGCTCCGCGGAGCTGATGCGGACGCTGCGCACCGAGATCCTCCCGATCGACATGTGGGAGCACTTCCGGGCTGCAGTGGACCCCGCCACCGAGGACCCCGACCGCTACTGGTCGCTGCTCCGCGAGGCTGTCCTCGAGTTCTGGTACGACGCCGGCGTCCCCTTCGAGGAGACCACCGTCCCCCGTGGCCAGCGGCTGATGGCCTGGCTGGTCTCACGAGACCGCCGCGACGACCTCGCCGACCTCGTCGAGATGATCGACGAGCGGGGCCCGGCCAGGACGATCGAGGCGTTCGCCGCCGCCGAGGACCTGCCGGTCGGACTCTGAGGCCGGCAGCCCGGCAGCTGACACGAGAAACCCCAGGTCGTATCGGAAGACCCTGGGCTTCAGGGACCAAAGACCTGCGATAGACCCGGATGCGTGGGGAATTGGGCGATTCCCGTTGCACGGGTGTTGCCGGCGGGGCAAGGTGTGGGCACCCCACGTCATTGCTTCGAGGAGCCCACTGAATGCCCAGCGTCCAGCTGTCGGCCGGTCCGATCGATTTCGAGGATACCGGCGGTGACGGCCCTGTCCTCGTGCTCCTCCACGGAGTGCCGATGGACGGCCGTCTGTGGCGTCGCGCGATGCCTCATCTCGACGGGTTTCGGGTCCTCCGCCCGACGCTGCCGCTCGGAGGCCATCGCAAGCCGATGAACCCCGACGCGGACCTCAGCCAGCAGGGTGTGGCGAGCATCCTCGGCGACTTCCTCGACGAGCTCGACCTCCACGACGTCACCCTGGTCCTCAACGACTGGGGCGGTGGCCAGTTCCTCATCAACGCCGACCGCACCGACCGCATCGCGCGGCTGGCGCTGGTGGCGTGCGAGGCCTTCGACAACTACCCGCCGAAGGCGGCCAGGCCGCTGGCTGTGCTGTCGAAGATGCCGCCGCTGTTCACCGCCGCTCTGCAGCTGTTCCGCATGCGAGGCTTCCGGCAGGCGAGCTCGGGCTATGGCGGGATGTCGGT
>NZ_JACIXG010000004.1 GCF_014360585.1 Nocardioides sp. | reverse complement strand
CCCCCGGTGGGCTGGGGGGCCTACTCGTCCCCCCCCGGCCGGACGGGAGTGACGCTTCGACGTGCGCTGGTGACGTCTCGGCGAGACCCCAACGCTTCGATCAGAAGCGGCGGGAGGAGTACGTCGGGGTGAGGGCGTCCTTGATCTCGCGGAGCCAGGCGTCGAGTCGGTCGCCGGTGAAGTCACCTTTCCGCACGATGATGATGGTCCAGCCGTGATCGATCAGCCACCCTCGACGCTCTTCGTCATAGATTCGTTGATCGGGGTCGTCGTGGTCTTCGCCGTCGTACTCGATCGCGACCTTGGCAAGTCGATAGGCGAAGTCGAGGCGGTAGGTCGGAATCCCATCGACATCGACCCAGACCTGGGTCTCGGGAAGCGGGAGACCAGCGTCGCTGATCGCGAGTAGGGTCCACGACTCACGCTGAGACTCCAGGCGGCGGTTCAGGAGCGGGACCAGTTCGCGGAGCTGGACGACACCACGACGCCCGCGAAAGCGCGGCAGCTGCTCATCGAGAGAGCTTCGAGTGATGCCATGACGTCTCGCGAACTCGTTGAGCGCAGCCATCGCCTCGCGCCGGTTCAGATTGCAACCGAGATCGAGCGCGGTTCGTAGCGGTGTGGTCACCCGTACGCCACCGATGACAGTGATGTCGTCGGGAAGGAGGTCGCGCGAGCGCCCGTCGGTGCCCGGGCGCCGTGTGCGGGTGTGGCCACGGACAGCGCATGTCTCCACAGCCGGGAGCTGTGCCACCTCCGTTCGCGAGAAGGTGTTGATGCCGTGCACCCAGGCGGCGGATCGGTCACTGATCACCTGATGCTCGGACACCACTTGGGCGAGCGCCTCGGCGCGCTTCACCGGGTCATCCTCCGCCTGGGCGGCGAGATAGACGCCTCTGAAGGGGCGACGCACGTCGCCATGGCTGATTGCTTGGGAGAGTGCGTACCGATTGGTCGCGACCGACTCGATGTCAGTGGTGGTGAAGGGACGCTCGGGCAGCTTGCCGTCGGGAGTGACGAGTGAGAGATTCATGGCCGCAGCGTGCGCCAGGTTGCGTACGAAAATCATCCACTTACGCAGAGGTTGTGGATAACTCGCGACTCAACCCGGACTGTGGACGGAAACTGGCCCGTCACGGTGACGCTTCGGCCGTCCGGAGTGACGCCTCGGCCGACGCGGGTGACGTCTCGGCGGGGAGGGTCAGTGCTGGCCCTTGAGAGCCCGGGGGATCTCCTTGCCCTGGGCGATGGCCTTCTCGGGGGCCTTGACCTTCTTCACCTTGCGTACGCCGATGAAGCCGAGCAGGGCGGCGATCAGGACGTAGAAGGCGAAGACGATCAGGAAGGCCCAGTGGAGGCCGAGGCCGGCGAGGTGGATGAAGTAGGCCGCCGAGACGGAGAGCATGATCACCGCGAGGACCAGCAGGAACGCGGCGGCGGCGAAGAGACCGATGCCGACACCGGCGTTGGTCGCCGAGATCTTGAGCTCCTGCTTGGCGAGCGTGATCTCCTTGTTGACGAGCTCGGAGATGTCGCGGGTGGCGTCGACGACGAGCTTTCCGATCGTCGGGTCCTCGTCACCCGGGGACTTCACGATGTCGACTGCCATGGGAACCCTTCGCTGAAACGTGTGTTGAGGACTTTTCCGACCTTACCGGTCCCGACCCTCATCACCCTCGAACACGTCCGGCACGCCGTCCTTGTTGGCGTCGATCTTCTCCAGCTCCTCGATGCGGCAGTAGGCCCGGTTGCGGGCACGCAGCACCACCGTGGCCAGCGCGGCGGCCAGGACGGACCCGAAGAGCACGCCCACCTTCATGTGGTCGTGGGCGCCAGGATCGGCGTGGAAGGCCAGCTCGCCGATCAGCAGCGACACCGTGAACCCGATGCCTGCCAGCATCGACAATCCGATCACGTCCCACCAGGCGAGGTCGTCGTCGAGCGACGCCTTGGTGAACCGGGCCAGCAGCCATGTCGAGCCCGCGATGCCGATGGTCTTGCCGACGACCAGGCCGAGGATGATGCCGAGCGTGATGGGGTCGCGCATCGCGCTGGTCACCCCGTCCCATCCGCCGATCGCCACGCCGGCGGCGAAGAACGCGAAGACCGGCACCGCGATGCCGGCCGAGACTGGCCGGACCAGGTGCTCGAAATGCTCGGCGAGGCCGTGCTTGGCCTCCGGGTCGCGGGCGATCACCGGAACGGTGAACCCGAGCAGCACGCCCGCGACGGTGGCGTGGACGCCGCTGGCGTGCACGAGAGCCCAGGCGACCGCCGCGAGCGGCAGGAGCAGCCAGGGGCTGCGGATACGGCGCTGAACGAGCAGCGCGAAGAGCCCGATCGGGACGAACGCCAGCAGCAGGTAGCCGATGTGGAGCTCGGAGGTGAAGAAGACCGCGATGATGATGATGCCGAGCAGGTCGTCGACGACGGCGAGAGTCAGCAGGAACGTACGCAGCCCCGCCGGCAGGTGGGTGGAGATGACTGCCAGGATCGCGACCGCGAAGGCGATGTCGGTGGCCACCGGGGTCGCCCAGCCGGCCAGCGACCCGTTGCCGATCAGGTTGACGATCAGGTAGACCAGAGCCGGCACCACCATGCCGCCGATCGCAGCGACGATCGGCAGGGCGGCCCGTCGCGGGTCACGCAGGTCTCCCGAGACGAACTCGCGCTTGAGCTCCAGGCCGACGACGAAGAAGAAGATCGCCAGCAGGCCGTCGGCCGCCCAGGCCCCGATGGTCAGATCGAGGTGGAGGGCGTGCGGTCCGATGCGGTAGTCGCGGACCGCCTCGTACGTCTCCTGCAAGGGGCTGTTGGCGAGGCCGACCGCGATGATCGCGGCGATGATGAGGAGCACGCCACCGGTCGTCTCGGCGCGCAGGATCTCGGCCGTACGCGAGGTCTCCAGCCACGAGCCTCGGGTGAACAGGCGGTTGCGGGTGTCGGACACGGATGGGCCTCCAGAGGCTCAAGGGGTCGAGAAAGTCACGCCGACCAGACTTCCCGGCACACCTGATCTCGACCCTAGCAAGCGCCCATGTCATGGTCCGCGAAGTGGTCGCGATGGGGTCGAGACCTCGCCTCGTGAGATTATTAAACAGGTTCAAATATAACTAAACAATCGAAAAGCGGTGCGACTTTTTGCTGCTGGACCGCCGAGTCGGCGCATCCGACCCGCCTGCTCCGCGCTTCGCTTCGCGAGACACGGGGTCAGATGCGCCGACTCGGCACAGGGTCACTCGGTCGCGGTGGTCTTCCCGGCGGCGATCAGATCCATGATCGTCTGATCGGCGAGCGTCGTGGTGTCCCCGACGCCGCGACCCTCGGCGAGGTCACGCAGCAACCGCCGCATGATCTTCCCCGAGCGGGTCTTGGGCAGCTCGGGCACGATCATGATCTGCCGTGGCTTGGCGATCGGGCCGATCTCCTTGCGGACGTGGTCGGAGAGCTCCTTGTGGCAGTCCTCGGGCGACCCGTCGCGCAGGATGACGTACGCCACCACGGCCTGCCCGGTGTCGGGGTCGGTCGCACCCACGACCGCCGCCTCGGCGACGTAGTGGTGCGAGACCAGGGCCGACTCGATCTCGGTCGTGGAGAGCCGGTGACCGGACACGTTCATCACGTCGTCGACGCGGCCCAGGACCCAGACGTCGCCGTCCTCGTCCTTCTTCGCGCCGTCGCCGGCGAAGTACCAGTGCTCGTTCTCCGGGCCCTGGTTCTTGAACCGCGACCAGTAGGTGTCGATGTAGCGCTGGTCGTCGCCCCAGATCGTACGGAGCATCGACGGCCACGGCTGGGTCAGCACCAGATAGCCCCCGCCGCCGTTCGGCACGGAGACGCCGTCGTCGTCGACCACGTCGGCGCCCACGCCCGGCAGGGCCTTCATCGCCGAGCCCGGCTTGCCGTGGGTGACCCCGGGAAGCGGCGAGATCATGATCGCGCCGGTCTCGGTCTGCCACCAGGTGTCGACCACCGGGACCGAGGACCCGCCGATGACGTCGCGGTACCAGACGTAGGCCTCGGGGTTGATCGGCTCACCGACGGATCCGAGCAGACGGACCGAGGAGAGGTCGCGGGTGTCCGGGATGGCGCGGCCCTGCTTCATGAACGTCCGGATCGCGGTCGGCGCCGTGTAGAAGATGGTGACGCCGTACTCCTCGATGATCTGCCACCAGCGGCCCTTCTCCGGGAAGTCCGGGGTGCCTTCGTAGAGCACCTGGGTGGCGCCGTTGGCCAGCGGGCCGTAGACGATGTAGGAGTGGCCGGTGATCCAGCCGATGTCGGCGGTGCACCAGTAGACGTCGGTCTCCGGCTTGAGGTCGAAGACCTCCCAGTGCGTGAAGGCCGCCTGGGTGAGGTAGCCGCCGGTGGTGTGCAGGATGCCCTTCGGCTTCCCGGTGGTGCCGGACGTGTACATCACGAAGAGCGGGTGCTCGGCGTCGTGGCCCACCGGGGTGTGCTCGGTCGACGCGGTCGAGACGACGTCGCCCCACCACTTGTCGACCGACTCGTTCCAGTCGACGTCCTGGCCGGTGCGCTTGACCACGAGTACGTTCTCGACCAGGCCGGGCTGAGTCCCCTCGACCTTCGTGACCGCCTCGTCCACGGCGGGCTTGAGCGCCGAGGGGGCGCCACGGCGATAGCCGCCGTCCGAGGTGACGATCAGCTTCGCGCCGCAGTCGACGACGCGAGTGGCGAGCGCGTCGGCGGAGAAGCCACCGAAGATGACGGTGTGGATCGCTCCGATCCGAGCACAGGCCAGCATCGCGAAGACGGCCTCGGGGATCATCGGCATGTAGATCGCCACCCGGTCGCCCTTGCCGACGCCCAGCGCCTCGAAGGCGTTCGCGGCCCGGGAGACCTCGTCCTTCAGTTCGGCATAGGTGATGGTTCGCTTGTCGTCGGCCGGCTCGCCGACCCAGTGGATCGCGACCCGGTCACCGAGGCCGGCCTCGACGTGACGGTCGACGGCGTTGTAGGCCACGTTGATCTCGCCGCCCTCGAACCACTTCGCGAAGGGCGGGTTGTCCCAGTTCAGGACACGATCGAACGGCTTCGACCAAGTGAGCCGCTCCGCGGCGGCCGCCCAGAAGGCATCGCGGTCCGCGGCCGCGGAATCGTACGCATCGGCCTTGACGTTGGCGTTGGCGGCGAGCTCGGCAGGCGGCTCGAATCGACGCTTCTCGTGCAGCAGGTTGGAGAGTGTCTCGTCGCTCACGGTTGCTCCTTCAAGGGTCTGAGCTGAGGTTGAGATGAGGCTGAACGTGGCCCACGCCACACTAGAACCTAGGGCTCCAGTGTGGCGTGGGGATGGGCACGGCGACCCGGCAGGGGGTCAGGGCCGCCGCGCGCAGGGGAGCTACTCCTCGGCGTGCTTGGCGACCAGGTCGGTACGCCCGGGGTAGCGGATCTCCTCGACCAGCTCCTGCATGATCGCGGAGGGCTTCTTCGTGAACTGCGAGACCGCGATGGTCACGATGAAGTTGAGCATCATGCCGACGAAGCCGAAGCCCACCGGAGCGATGTCGAGGATCGGGTCCTTACCGAGGAAGAACCAGGCCGACTCCGCCGGAAGCGTCCAGATGAAGTACGCCGCGGTGACGATCAGACCGACCAGCATGCCGGAGGCCGCGCCGGCGGCCGTGCACTTCTTCCAGAAGATGCCGAGCACCAGGATCGGGAAGAATGTCGCGGCTCCGAAGCCGAACGCGAGAGCGACGACCTGCGCGGCGAATCCGGGCGGGTTGATGCCGAGGTAACCGGCGAACAGGACGGCGACACCCATCGCGATGCGGGCGACCTGCAGCTGCTGCTTCTCCGTCGCCTGCGGACGGATCCGCTTGGCGTAGACGTCGTTGGCGACCGAGGAGGAGATCACCAGCAGCAGACCGGACGCGGTGGAGAGCGCCGCGGCCAGACCGCCCGCTGCCACCAGGCCGACGATCGGAGCGGGGAGGCCGCCGATCTCGGGTGAGGCGAGCACGAGGATGTCGTTGTTGATCAGCACCTCGTTGGCCGCCGACCCCATGAAGTCGATGGCGCCGTTCCCGTTGACGTCGGTGATCGCGCCCCCGTCGGCGCCGGTGATCAGGCCGACCGAAGCCCACTTCTCGAACCAGTTCTGGTCGGCGAGGGTGCCGGCCTGGGACGAGCCGAGGATGTTGAACTTCGCGAAGGCTGCCACGGTCGGAGCGGTCGTGTAGAGCAGGGCGATGAAGAAGAGCGCCCACAGTGCCGACACTCGCGCGGCTCGTACGCTCTTCGCGGTGTAGAAGCGGACGATCACGTGGGGAAGGCCCGCGGTGCCGAACATCAGCGTCGCGGTCAGCAGGAACAAGTTCATCTGCGAGGAGCCGACCAAGGCGTCCAGGTACGAGCTGAACCCGAGCTCTGCCTGCAGGGCCTCGAGCTCGCCGAGGATCTGGCCGAAGCCGATCTGCGGCACCGGGATACCGGTGAGCTTCTGCGAGACGGCGAACGCCGGGATGAGGTAGGCGACGATCAGCACGGAGTACTGGCACACCTGGGTCCAGGTGATGCCCTTCATGCCGCCGAGCACGGCGTAGAAGAAGACGATCGCCATACCGATCAGGACGCCGATGCGGGTGTCCACCTCGAGGAAGCGGCTGAAGACGACGCCGACACCGGCCATCTGCCCGGTGACGTATGTCAGCGAGACGACGATCGCGCAGACCACGGCGACCATCCGGGCGGTCTCGTTGTAGCGGTCACCGACGAAGTCGGGGACGGTGTATTTGCCGAACTTTCGCAGGTACGGAGCGAGGAGCATCGCCAGCAGCACGTAGCCGCCGGTCCAGCCCATGAGGTAGGCCGTGCCGCCGTAGCCGTTGCCGGCCAGCGCGATGATGCCTGCCATCGAGATGAACGACGCCGCGCTCATCCAGTCGGCGGCGATCGCGGCTCCGTTGGCCGGGGCGGGGATACCGCCGCCGGCGACGTAGAAGCCCGCGGTGTCGCTGACGCGGCTGACGTAGGCGACGTAGATGTAGACGGCGAAGGTGCCGACGACGAAGATCGTGGTCCAGAGCTGGATGTCGTTCATGAGTGGTGGACCTCCTCCTCGTACTCGTCGATGCCGTACTTCTTGTCCAGCTTGTCCATGCGCCACACGTAGACGGCGATGAGAATCACGAAGACGATGATCGAGCCCTGGTTGGCGAACCAGAATCCGAGCGGGAAGCCGGCGATGACGATGTTGTTGAGGGCATCGGCGAAGAAGATGCCGGCCCCGAACGACACCAGTGCCCAGATGACCAGTAGTACGGCCATGAGTCTTAGATTGTGGCGCCAGTAGGCCCGGCGCGCATTCTCATCCATGCGGATCCTCCAGTAGTGGTCCAGGCGTCTGTGGGGGTGACGCCGATCACGCTGAGATTGGCAACTTCCGGGGTGGGCCCGCAAGGCGCTATCGGTGGTCCGGGGGCACTTTGCGGCCAGCGGCGGGCATCTCTCGATAAGCGGTCGTGAGGGCGGTCAGTGACATGTGTCACACCGAATATCGGTGGATCAGTGACCGTTCGTCGTGCCGGACGGACCGTTCGTCGCGCGCGTTCAGGGATGGGTGGCGGCTGATCCACCTCCCGCGATCGCCGCCGGACCTCTATCGTCAGGTGGCATGAGCCCCGCCACCCCCACCGCAGTGTCGACCAGGCGTCGTGCCGAGCCTGCCAAGCGCCGGCTCGGGCTTGCGGTCGTCTTCGTCCTGCTCGGATCGTTCGTGCCATGGGTCTACACCCCGGTCGGCAGTGTCTCCGGTGCTCAGGGCGCAGGGCTGTGGACCTTCTACGGCGGCATGCTCGGTGTCGCCGCCCTGGTGCTGAAGTGGCGTCGGGTCTGCGCCGTCCAGGCCGCGATCATGGCGGCTGTCGCGCTCGCGCTACCGGTGTGGCAGCTCGTCCACCTGCTCCGGCTCGTCGGATTCGGTGGCTGGATGCCGGGGCCGGGTCTGGTGCTCGTCTTCACCGGTGGCGTGCTCGCTGCGCTGGCGGCGTACCGGTTGTATCTTCCGCCGCCGGAGTGATCAGCGCACGCCCGAGCTGGTGGGCTCCGGGGTGTGCAGGCGTACGAGAAGGCGGGTCGTGTGCGCCGGGACGCGGTCGCCGGTCGAGAGGCTGACGAGGATCATCGTCGCGAAGGCCAGCGGCACCGACCAGGCAGCCGGCCGTGCCAGAGCCGCGTCCCACCAGCTTCCGCTCTCCCAGCCGGCCAGCGTCCACACGACCGCGACCGTGGTGCCGAGGAAGCCGACGGTGAGCCCGGCGGTCGCCCCCGGCGCGGTGAGCCGGCGCCACCAGATGCCGAGGATCAGGAGGGGGCAGAAGGTCGAGGCAGCCATCGCGAACGCGAGCGCCACGCCTCTGGCCACCCCGACCCCCGGCGTGAGCAGCGCGACCGCGCACGGGATCGCGACCGCGATCACCGACGCGATCCGGAACGCGGCCACCCCGCCGATCCCGTGGCCGTAGCGGCGCAGCAACGGCGTGACCACGTCCTGGCTGACCACGCCGGAGACCGCGATCGCGAGGCCTGAGGAGGTCGACAGGAAGGCGGCGAACGCCCCGGCGCACAGGAGTCCGGTGAGCAGCTCGCCCGCGATCCCGTCGACCATCAACCGTGGCAGCACGAGCACGAGCGTGTCGGCGTGCTTCGGGGTGGCGCCGTAGACACTTCCCAGGGCCCCGTAGATCGGCGGCAGCAGGTAGAAGATGCCGAGCAGCACCAGAACCGAGAGCGTCGTACGCCGCGCCGCGCGCCCGTCGGGGTTGGTGTAGAACCGCACGCCCACGTGGGGCAGCCCCATGGTGCCGAGGAAGGTGGCCAGGATCAGCGAGTAGGTGAGGTAGAGGCCCTCCACGCCGCCGGTGCCGAGTGGGAGCGACCACTCGATCGGCCGGACGGTGCGGGGCGCGCCGTCGTTGCCCCAGACCACCAGCAGCACGGCTGCCGGGATCAGCAGGGCGGTGAGCTTGAGCCAGTACTGGAACGCCTGCACGAAGGTGATCGACCGCATCCCACCGGCGAAGACGTTGACCAGTACGACCCCGCCCACCAGGACCGGACCGACCCACTGCGGCGCATCGGCGATGAGCCGAAGGGTGATCCCGGCGCCCTGCAGCTGCGGGAGCAGGTAGAGCCACCCGATCGCGACCACGAGCAGCGCGCACATGGCCCGCACCTGCCGTGAGCCCAGCCGCGCCTCGGCGAAGTCCGGGAGGGTGTACGCCCCCGAGCGCCGCAGCGGCGCGGCCACCAGCACCAGCAAGACGAGGTAGCCGGCCGTCCAGCCGATCGGGTACCAGAGCATCTCGGCACCCTCGACGAGCACCAGCCCGGCGATGCCGAGGAACGATGCCGCGGAGAGGTACTCCCCGCCGATGGCGCTGGCGTTCAGCCCCGGCCGGACCGTGCGCGAGGCGACGTAGAAGTCGCTCGTGGTCCGGCTGAACCGCAGGCCCCAGGTGCCGATCGTCAGGGTCGCCA
This sequence comes from Nocardioides sp., assembly GCF_014360585.1. Taxonomy (GTDB): domain Bacteria; phylum Actinomycetota; class Actinomycetes; order Propionibacteriales; family Nocardioidaceae; genus Nocardioides. Next base: position 115,899 of record NZ_JACIXG010000004.1, on the reverse strand, counting down.
GCGAGACCAGCACGACCGCGATGATCGCCGGAGCGGAGTCGAGGCTCATTCGTCGTCCTCGGGATATGCCTGATCGTGCTTGTGGTTCAGCTCGGCGAACGCCGCCTCGCTGCGCTCGGCGCGACGAACGTAGAGCCAGCCGAGGAGGACGAGGAACGGGTAGACCAGCACGCCGAGCAGGATCCACGGCAGCGGGACGCCCAGCGGAGCGATGCTCGCCAGACCGGGAAAGAGCCAGAAGACCAGCGGCAGCGACCCGATCCCGAGGGTGAGCAGCACCAGGGTGATGGCGGCCGAGACGAGCTGGTCGCGCATCAGCGACCCGAGGTAGATCTCCCCGAGCCGGTCGGATTCGCCGGGCGACTGGCCACGGGGGATCCGGCGTCGGCGGGGCGGTCCGGTGACGCGTACGCGTTGCTGCTCGCTCACTCGCTCACTCGCTCGAGCGTCGGGCGAGGAGATCCTTCAACTGGCGGGTGTGCCGACGACTGACCTGCAGCTCGGTGCCCCGGGCGGCGCCGCCGACGACGACCGAGCACCGCCCTGCCTCGGACCGCACCTCTGTCACGTGGGCGAGGTTGACGAGGAGAGAGCGGTGGATGCGTACGAACTTCGCGGGCGCCCACTCCTGCTCGAGCTGCGTCAGCGGGACCCGGACCAGGTGGGACCCCTCGCCGGTGTGCAGGCGCGCATAGTCGCCCTGAGCCTCCACGTGGCTGATCTGGCTGCGCCAGACGAACCGGGTCACGCCACCGAGCTCCACCGGAATCTGCAGGTCGCCACTGGGCTCCTCCTCGGGCACGCTGCCCTCCAGGCGGGTGACCGTCTCGGCCAGGCGCTCGGCGCGCACCGGCTTGAGCACGTAGTCGACGGCGCGCAGGTCGAAGGCCTCCAGCGCGTGCTCCTCGTGGGCGGTCACGAAGACGACCGCGGGCGGTGTCTTGAAGCGCGCCAGCAGCCCGGCCAGCTCGAGACCGTTGAGGCCAGGCATCTGGATGTCGAGGAAGACCGCGTCGACGGTCGACTCCTGCAGCTGCTGCAGCCCATCGGTGGCGGAGAGGCAGGTGCGTACGTCAGCGACGCGGGGGTCCTGCCGCAGCAGGTAGGAGAGCTCGTCGGCCGCCGGCGGCTCGTCGTCGACGACGAGCACGCGCAGCCACCCGCCGGGTGCGCCTTGGCGGCGCTGATTGGGGGTGTACGCCGTACGGCTGCTCGACGACGCGGTCATGTCGCCACCTCCGTAGCGCAAGCGCGAGAGTACGGACCCGGCGACATGACGACTTTGATGGCCGCTCGCTTGCGCTCGCTCATGGGTGCACTCCTGGGGCGAACTTCGGGATCCGCAGCACGACCTTCGTGCCGGCGCCGGGGGCGGTCTCGACAACGAGACCGTAGTCGTCGCCGTAGGCGTTGCGGAGCCGGGCGTCGACGTTGCCGAGCCCGATCGAGTCGTTGCTGCCGCTGGTTCCTGTCGAGATGCCGGCCAGGGCGCGGCGTACCTTCTCGGGGTCCTCGCCCGCGCCGTCGTCCTCGACCTCGATCAGGCACTCGGAGCCTCGGTCGGCGGCCTTGATGGAGATGTGACCCGTCTCGGCGTCGGCGAGGCCGTGGCGTACGGCGTTCTCGACCAGGGGCTGGAGGCTGAGGAAGGGGACCGCGATCGGCAGCACCTCGGGCGCGACGGAGAGCCGCACGCTGAGGCGGTCGCCGAAACGGGCCTGCTCGAGGAGCAGATAGCGCTCCACGGACCGCAGCTCCTCCGACAGCGTCGTGTATTCGCCGTGGGTGCGGAAGGAGTAGCGGGTGAAGTCGGCGAACTCGAGCAGCAGCTCCCGAGCGCGCTCGGGATCGGTGCGTACGAAGCTGGCGATCGCACCCAGGGAGTTGTAGATGAAGTGGGGGCTGATCTGGGCGCGCAGCGCGCGCACCTCGGCCTCCATCAACCGCCGCCGCGACGCGTCGAGCTCGGCGAGCTCGAGCTGGCCGGAGACCCAGGTCGCCACCTCGTCGGCGGCGCGAACCATCATCGCGGAGGTGTTCGGGGCGTAGACCTGCAACGTGCCGACGAGGTGGTCCTCGACGACCAGCGGACTGACCACGGCGGTGTGCAGCGGGCAGCCGGCCTGACCGCACTCCAGGTCGACCCGGTCGTAGAACCGGGTCGCGCCGTGGTCCAGCGTCCCCTCGGCCAGCTTGGTCACCTGCTCCTGGTGATGGGTGCCGATGCCCTCCCAGGCGAGCAGGCCGTCGGTGTCGGTGATCGCGAGCGCAGGAGCGGCCAGAAGCGCCTGGAGATGAGGGGCGGCGCGCTCGGCGCTGTCCACGGTCAGACCGCCACGCAGGGCCGGGGTCGCCAAGGACGCGTTGTGGAGGGTGCGGAAGGTCGCCCGGTCGGCCTCTGTGCCCAGATGAGCACGCTTCCAGCGCCGCATCCGCCCCTCCTCGGTGGTCGAGCCTGTCTGGTCCGTCAACTCTGTCGAGATCCGAGAGTTCCAGTGTGACGGCGCCCACGGTATCTGTCACCCAGGCCAGCGCTGGGGCGCCAGGTAGGTTTGCGGCATGCGATTGAGTCGAGTGATCCCGGGCCTTCTGGCCGTCGGTGCGGCTGGTGCGGGTGCCGCCTTCGTGATCGGCATGCGCAACAAGTCGCCGTGGCTGCAGGACCGCATCCGTGCTTTCTCCAAGCGGTTCGCCTCCGAGGCGCTGAAGACCGCCGGCGGCGAAGGCGCCACCAACGGCGTCGTCCTCCACGTCGGTCGCACGAGCGGTCGGGAGTACGCCACCCCGGTCACGCCGTTCCCGACCCCCGACGGCTTCGTCATCAATCTTCCCTACACCTCGAAGGTCGACTGGGCCCAGAACGTCCTGGCCGCCAACTCGGCCACGATCGTCTACGACGGTGTCGACCACCGCGTCACCGACCCGCGGATCGTCCCCTACGCCGAGGTCGCACCCATGCTCCCCAAGGGGGCCGGCCTCTTCCGTGCCGTCTTCGACGTCCAGGAGTTCCTCCGCGTCACCAACGCGGACTGACGTCACCGTCGGGTTGGCGGGACTCGAACCCGCGATCGCCTGGACCCAACCCAGGAGGGATAGCCGCTTCCCCACAACCCGTGCGTGCGTTCACGGGCGCGGTCGCTGCTGCATGACATCAACCGTAGACATGCCCGGACCCCGGGCGCACACCATTTATCGGCGCACACCCGGGGTCCGGAGAGCGGGGACCTACGTCAGTTGCTGACCGGGAACGCGAGCAGCGAGCCCGGGTGGGTGAGGTCGGTGGTCGGGGCGTCACCCTCGCCGCGGACGAGGCCCGCGGTGTCGGTGATCGCGTAGATCGTCTTGCCGTCAGGGCTGACGATCGTGTCGCGGAACCGGTCCTGGTCGGTGTGGAGCGGCTCGACCGCGACCACGTCGGTCTCGATCGAGTTGAGTGCCAGGCGGTAGATCGTGCCGTCCTTGAGGCTGGTCATGATCACCGAGTTCTCCCAGCCCGGCATCGCCCGGCCGACGGCCGGCTTGTAGTAGGTCAGGCTGGACGGGGCGATGGTCGGGTAGCAGATGTAGTAGAGACCGGACTCGTCGCACGGGGCGCCGGTGAAGTCGTGGTCCCAGGTGACCGAGGTGCCGAAGGTGTCCAGCGGCTCGTGGGAGCGCGCCGTGAACTCCGACTCCTTCGACGTCGGGACGTCCTCGTGGATCTCGAAGTCGGAGTGCGTCAGCTCCGCGCACGGCGTCGGGGAGGAGGCGCTCCAGTCGCCGTAGACGTAGGCGGAGTCGTCGTCCTGGTAGCCGGCGACGTTCGGCCAGCCGTAGTTGCCGCCGGGGCGGAGCAGGTTGAGCTCGTCGTCGGTCTTCGGGCCGTGCTCGGCCTCGAGGAGCTGGCCGGAGGGGGTGAAGGCGAAGCCCTGCGGGTTGCGGTGTCCGTAGGTCCAGATGTGGCTGCGTACGCCGTCGATCGTCGGGTTGTCGGTCGGGATGGAGCCGTCGCGGTTCAGCCGCAGCGTCTTGCCCTGGTAGGCGAACCAGTCCTTCGCCGCGACCTCGGCCGCGGTCGGGAGGGTCTGGGCCTGGTTCTGGCGGCAGGCCAGGGAGTACTGGTTGGTGCCCTGGTCGCCGATCGCGTAGTAGAGCTTCCCGTCGGGTCCGATCAGCAGCCGGCCACCCTGGTGGTCGATGCTGCCCGGCAGCCCGGCGATGATCGTGGTCGGGTTGACCAGCTTCTTCCTGGCGTCGTCGTAGCTGTAGCGCACGATCTTGGTGCGGCGGGTCTCGCCCGTGGACTCCTCGGCCTTGCCGGAGTCATAGCTGAACGAGACGTACGCAGAACCTCTGCCCTTGTGGACGACCGACGGCTCCACGGCAAGTCCCAGCACCCCGTCCTGGCCGCTGGAGACGGCCTGGGCCGAGAGGTCCAGAAGCGTGCTCTTCGCGCCGGTCGCGGGGTCCACGCTGAGGACGGACTTGCCGCTCTTCTCGGTGAGCCACAGCCTGTCGTGGGCTCCCCAGGCGAGCGAGTAGGGGTTGGCGAGACCGTCGGCGACCACGTTCGGTGCGCCCAGTGCGGGCTCGGGCCCGCTCGCGGCCGCCGGGATCGCCGGGACGGTGGTGGCGGTCAGCGCTGCCAGAGCAGCGGATCCGGCGGCGAGACCCAGGCTTCGTTTGATGCTCATGAGACTTACTTCTCCTCCAGAGAAATGAGGGGGATCGAAGGAAAATGCAGCAGCGTCCTCCCCGAGATGTGGCCGGTGCCACGAGGACGCTGGCCGGAACTATGGCGGAAGCGAGTTGATCTGGCAACGACCCCGTTCCGGCGAAGAGCGGTAGGTTGCCGAGCGTGGGATATGAGCTGAGAGACCGGTTGGTCGTCGGGATCGCGTCGAGCGCGCTCTTCGACCTGACCGAGTCGGATGCGTACTTCCGCGAGCACGGCGAGGAGGCCTACCGCCGCTACCAGGACGAACGCATCGATGAGCCGCTTCGGCCCGGTGTCGCGTTTCCGTTCATCAAGCGACTGCTGAGCCTCAACGACCTGGCCGCCGACGCCGACGACGGTCTCGTCGAGGTGATCGTGGTCTCCCGCAACGACCCCAACACCGGGCTGCGGGTGATGCGCTCGATCGAGCACCACGACCTGCCGATGACCCGCGCGATCTTCACCCAGGGGCGCTCTCCCCACCGTTACATCGGCGCGCTCGACATGTCGCTGTTCCTCAGCGGCAACCAGTCGGATGTGATCGCCGCGATCCAGGAGGGCTTCCCGGCCGGTCAGGTGCTGCCGTCGGCCGCGACGTACGACGAGACCGACCGTTCCGTCGTCGTCGCCTTCGACTTCGACGGTGTGCTCGCCGACGACCGCTCCGAGCGGGTCTACCGCGAGGAGGGGATGGAGAGGTACCGGGCCCACGAGACGAGCCGCAAGGCCGAGCCGCTCGAGCCCGGACCGCTGCAGCCACTGCTGCGTGATCTCAACCGGATCCAGCAGATCGAGGAGCAGCGCCGCCTGGAGGATCCGGACTACGAGCCGCGGCTGCGGATCGCGCTGGTCACCGCCCGCGGCGCCCCGGCTCACGAGCGGGCGATCCGGTCGCTGCAGTCCTGGGACGTCTACGTCAACGAGGCCTTCTTCCTGGGTGGGGTGGAGAAAGTGCGTGTGCTCGAGGTGCTGCGCCCGCTGATCTTCTTCGACGACCAGACGACCCACCTGGACCCCGCGGTCGGGTCGATCGCCGGGGTGCACATCCCCTACGGCGTCGCCAACACGGACGATGTTTCTGCTGGTCAATAGCATCTTCACAGTTCAGACACAGGTCGTGCTCAACTGGGGGACGGGCCTGTGCCTGTGTCATTCTGGACGGCGTTGTACAGATTCTGTTCATCTAGAAGTGCGAGGAGTTCACTCGATGGCTTCGGCTATGTGTGCCATGTGCACCGAAGACGAGGAGATCCGGGTTCTCTCGCGTGCGGCGGGGGGCCGCCGGCAACTGATGTGCTGCAGGTGTGGGTTCGCGTGGGAAGGCGGGGGCTCCGGCTCCACCCGGGGTGCCGGCTTGGCCGGCATGTTCGGCGCCGCCACGGTGGGGATTCTCGTCCTCGTCGCGTGCAGCGTCCGACCGACGGCTGCGACCTGAGCCACCGGCGTACGTTTCACGCCGCTGTCGCCTGAGGTTCACCACGTGCAGGCGTGCAGGTATTGCGGACTGGCTTGGGTAGAGGGCTGAAACCTGTCTCGGGATCCCCTACCAAGCTCCGAGGAGTACCACCCATGTCCGCAACTCGACGCTCCCTGCTCACCGGAGGAGCCGCGGCCGGGGTCGGCCTGGCCGTCGCCGGTGCCGTTCCCGCTCTGGCCGAGGTGAAGCCCGCCAAGCCCGGCACCCTCGGTCGCAAGCGCGCCCGCGAGCCGTTCCCGCCGCTCGTGGACGACCCCAAGGGGATCCTCGCGCTGGCCGAGGGGTTCGCGTACGCCATCGTCACCTCGGCCGGGGAGACCACCCTGACGACGGGGGAGAAGACACCGTCCAACCACGACGGGATGATGGTGCTCGGAGGCAGGCGCGGGCGCTACACGCTGATCCAGAACCACGAGATCGAGCCCGGCGAGGGGATCCCGGTGCCCCTGGTCGAGGGGACGGTCTATGACCCGGGCGCACCGTCGGGTGGCTGCACCGTGATCACCACCGACGCGGGCGGCGCCAACTTCGGTGAGTTCGTCGCGATCTCCGGCACCTCCACCAACTGCGCCGGCGGCCCGACGCCGTGGGGGACCTGGCTGACGTGCGAGGAGACGGTCAACGACGCCGGCGAGGAGTGGGAGGGCGAGGACGGGACCAAGGGCGTCTACGAGAAGGACCACGGCTACGTCTTCGAGGTCTGGGCCGACGGCTCCGCCGACCCGCGCCCGATCAAGGCGTTCGGCCGCTACGACCACGAGGCGCTCGCGATCGACAAGACCCTGACCCGGGTCTACCTGTCCGAGGACGCCGACGAGCCGAACGGGCTCTTCTACCGCTGGACCGCTCCGGCGGGCGTGAAGCTCGGCCCGGGCGTACTCACCGAGCTGGCTGACGACGCCGGCACGCTCGCCGCGATGCAGATCATCCTCCCCGACGGCTCGGTGCTGCCGGACGTTGCCTACCTGACCTCCGCGCAGATGGGCCAGCCCTTCCCAGTGAAGTGGAAGACCGTCCCCGAGCGCGACGCCCAGCAGACTCCGTGCCGCGAGCAGTTCGCCGACGGCGAGGTCACCCGGGGCCGCAAGTTCGAGGGTGTGTGGGGCACCGACGAGGGTGTCTACGTGGTCAACTCCTACGCGTGGGAGGACGGCGACATGCCGGCCGATGCGTCGCCGCACGACGGCATGGTCTGGTTCTACGACTACAAGGCCGAGACGATCCAGCTGGTGACGTACTTCCCTCACCAGACCCAGTCCGAGGACGACGCCCCGGCCCCTCGATTCAGTGACCTCACCTTCGACGGCCCCGACAACGTCACCGTCACGCCGTGGGGCTCGCTGGTCCTCGCCGAGGACGGCAGCGGCGCCTCGCACGTGCTCGGCGCGTTCCCGGGCGGTCCGGCCTACGCCATCGCCCGCAACGACCTCAACGACTCCGAGTTCTGCGGCCCCTGCTTCTCGCCCGACGGCAAGGTCCTCTTCGTCAACATGCAGGACCCTGGCTACACCCTGGCCATCACCGGCCCGTGGGAGCGCTACCTCGGCTGAGGCGGATCAGGAAGAAGTACGCGGCGGCCGGCTCGAGCCGCCCGCCGCGTGCTTCGGGCAGCCGGAGCCGCCCTCGACTCAGCTCAGTGTGTGCTCGATCCCTCTCGAGAGGGCCGCGACGTGCTCCAGCCGCCGTCGATGTTCAGGTGAAGAGGATGGAGCGAAGGCGAGGCCGAGATACGCGCTCAGGTTCGCCTTGTCGCCGGGTCACCGTTCGAGGAGTTCGGTGGCCCGCACGGCGCCGATGAGGAGCGCGACGTCACGACCGAGCCAATGTGCGGCGGCAAGGTCCGAGTCGTACTCTTCGGCGGCCAAGACACTGTTGCCCTCTTCGCTTTGGTAGAGGGAATCGCTCACCTTTGAGGAGTCGAAGTACCAGGACAGCACGACGCCGATGTCTTGGGCGTCCTTGAACTCGCCGTAGGCGGAACGATCAAGCCAGGCGGCGAGCTTGGCCGCCGCGTACCCGGACGGGGAAGGCAGACGGATGGGTTCGGTGAGCCCCAAGTCGAGCGGCACCGCGGCGTCGTAGATCTCATCGAAAGCCCACACGCTGACGGCTTCCTTGCGAGGTGGTGGGGTGACGACGCCGGCAGGTTGCTCGACCCCGCCGAATGCGAGGAGGTCAACGTCGATACCTGCGATGCGGTACCGGATCTGGTTGCTGCCGGTCGGTGCGAAAGCGCTGGTGAGATCCCTGTACGAGTCCCAGGAGGCCAAGGCAACCGCGAGATCGATGTCATGGGTGGGTCTTGTGTTGGTCTCATGCCCGAGCGAGACGTGCCATAGATCGCGGGCGTGGGCGCCGACGAGCATGACGTCGTCAGGACGGAGGTTCGTAGCGGCACTCAGGGCTGCATCGACGACGGCTCTTAGCGGGTCGAGCGTTCCAGCCGGTACGCGGGCGAGATCAAGCTGCATGGTCACGCAGATCACGGGCGATGGCGCCTAGGCGCGGATCTCCGGTCGCCAGAAGGTCGGCGTAGACAAGTGGCCATGGACTGAGTCGAGGCGACCCCGCTGGGTGTTCGTCTTCACCGTCAGGATCGCGCCAGAACTTCCTTCGTACGAAGACGTTCATGGTGCCGTCGGTGCGCCAGCGGTTCAAGATCGGCAGGCTTGGTCCGTCGGGCTGCGCGAGCTCGTCGACGTAGAGGGTCAGCGTCGCAGGACGGATCGAGTCGCGTACGGCGCTCTCGCCGCTGATGTGGATCGACGTGCCGCGGAGCTTCTCGACGTCGATGTCTCCATGGAAGTCGGCAAGTCGAAGCCGAGGTGCGAGCCCGCCGGGGAACGCTGCTGCCCAGTGGTCGAGGAGGTCGCCGTTCCGGGTCCCGGATACCGGCAGATCGTAGCCCGACGCGCGGAGCAGCCGCAGCGTGTCGTTCACCAGTCCCACCGATACGCCTGAGGCTTGGGCGATCTCGCGTTGGGAGGCGCGCCAGAGCGCCGGCCAGGCGAGTAGTGCGAAGACAACCTGAGAACGGCTGGTGCTGAACAGGTTGGTGCCCGTGGTCGTCGGCGACTGTGGTGCGGGACCCCTCGGTCTGCGTCCGCGGACATCCACCAAGACATCGCCGAACTCGATATGGGCATTGCCTGCCCCATCTGCGTACTGGATGCCGGCACGACCAAGGGCGTCCGCGGTCTTGGGTGGGACGTGGTGAGCCCAGACGAGCAGCGGTAGGCCGCCGGCGAGGACCAGCGCGCCTCGAGCGTCGGCCAGCCGGACTCTCCGGGCGCCCATGAATGCGTACGATGTGGTCGTTCTGCCGCGGCTCAGTGTGGCCCTGCAGAAGACGTAACCGTTGTGGTCCGCGGGCGACTCCAGCTCGAGGGCCAGGCCGAGCTCGCTCAGGCGTTTCACCGCAGTGTCAGGGTCGAGGGTCATCGTTACGTCCGTTCAGTATTTCTCCTTGTTCAGGATAGTTGAACGACAAGAAATACTGAACACCATAGCCTGGTTGGGTAACGCCGTTTTCGGTGGTGGCGGTGAGGTCGTGAGCCCTGTGAGGCCGTGAGCGGAAGTTGACGGGCTCGCACGCGAGGATCGGCGGCCGTTGAAACCTGGGCTGGCGATCGTGGTCGGTATCTCGCTGACTGCCGCACCTGAGGAGCCCGCCATGAGCCGCCGCCACTGGATCGACGACTGGCGTCCGGAGGACGCCACCTTCTGGGAGGAGACCGGGGCGAAGACCGCCCGCCGCAACCTGATCTGGTCGATCTTCTCCGAGCACCTCGGATTCTCGGTCTGGCTGATCTGGTCGGTGTCCTCGGCCTTTTTGGTCGCCCAGGGATTCGACTTCACCCCGGGCCAGCTCTTCTTCCTGATCGCAATCCCGAACCTGGTCGGCTCGCTGCTGCGGGTGCCCTACACCCTTGCGGTGCCGAAGTTCGGCGGGCGCAACTGGACGATGATCTCGGCCGGCCTGCTGCTGGTGCCGACCCTCGGCTTCGCGTACGCCGTCACCCAGCCGTCCACGCCCTACTGGGTCTTCTGCGTGATCGCTGCCACCGCGGGCCTCGGCGGCGGAAACTTCGCCTCCTCGATGGCGAACATCAACTTCTTCTACCCCTCCGCCAAGAAGGGCGCGGCGCTCGGGCTCAACGCAGCCGGCGGCAACGTCGGCGTCGCGCTCATCCAGTTCCTGCTGCCGGTGATCGTCGGCGGTGCCGGAATCTTCGGGCTGGTGAAGGCCTCCGAGGGTGGCATCCACCTCGAGCGGGCCGCCCTCGTCTACGCCGGCCTGGCCATCCTGGGTGTGATCGCGGCGTACTTCTTCATGGACAACATCACTGACGCCAAGTCCTCCCCGAAGGAGCAGCTCTCGGTCGTGAAGTCGAAGCAGACCTGGATCATGGCGTTCCTCTACATCGGCACCTTCGGGTCCTTCATCGGCTACTCCGCCGCGATGCCGCTGCTGATCAAGCTCAACTTCTGGGTGCCCGAGCCCGCGCCGCTGGGCACCGGTATCTACTTCGCCTACTTCGCCTTCCTCGGTGCGCTGATCGGCTCCGCGACCCGGCCGCTGGGTGGCTGGCTGGCCGACCGCTGGGGCGGCGCGAAGGTCACGCTCGGTGCGTTCATCGGGATGGTCGTGTTCACCCTCGCGGTGCTGTGGACCCTGATGCAGCTCACCCCGAACCCGGACGCCACTCCCGCGATCGCGTTCGACAACCAGTCGTGGTTCCCGGCCTTCCTGGGCTTCTTCATGCTGGTCTTTGCCGCCACCGGCATCGGCAACGGGTCGACCTACAAGATGATCCCGTCGATCTTCCGCCGCGAGGCCGAGCTGGCCACCACGCCCGGCACCGCCGAGCGCGAGGCCGCGCTGGTCGGCGCCACCAAGAAGTCGTCGGCCGCGGTCGGGATCATCGGCGCGGTCGGCGCGATCGGCGGGTTCCTCATCCCGATCGCCTTCAACAGTCCCTGGGTCTCCAACCCCCTCGACGCCACCAAGTCGGCGTTCATCGTCTTCACGGTCTTCTATGCCGTCTGCGCGTTGGTCACCTTCACCGTCTATCTGCGCCCGCAGCGTGCGCGGGTCGGTGAGCTGGCCGAGGTGCGCATCTGAGCCGCCCCCCGCCGCTGTAACAGCGTGTTACAGCGGGCGCAGCTGTCCTCAGGCCAGGCCGATCGCCGCCTCCGCGGCGGCCAGGACCGGGGCGGTCACCTCTCGGCACCTGGCTGCTCCGGCGGCGTACACCTCGGTCACGTACGTCCGGTCGGCGGCGAGCTCGCGGTAGCGCTTCTGGATCGGCTCGAGCTCGGCGACGACCGCGTCGGTGACCGCGGCCTTCAGGTCGCCATAGGTCGACAACCCCGCAGCTGACCCGCCGCAGGCCTCGAGGATGTCGATCAGGTTGGTGACCCCCGGCCGCTCCTCGTCCCGGGAGACGTCCCCGGCCGAGTCGGTGACCGCACGGGCCACCTTGCGGCGTACGACATCGGGCTCGTCGAGCAGGAAGATCGAGCCGGGATGCGCGTCCCCGGCCGACTTCGACATCTTGCGAGTGGGATCGGCCAGGTCCATGACGCGGGCCCCGGCCTCCGGATGCACCGCCTGAGGGACCGAGAAGACCCGGCCGTACGTCGTGTTGAACCGCACCGCGATGTCGCGGGCGAGCTCGACGTGCTGGCGCTGGTCGTCACCGACCGGCACCTCGGTCGCGCCGTAGAGCAGGATGTCGGCCGCCATCAGCACCGGATAGGTGAACAGCGAGGCGCGCACCGATGCTCCGACTCGGCGCGACTTCTCCTTGAACTGGATCATCCGTCCCAGCTCACCGGTGTGCGCGACGCACTCCAGCAGATAGCTGAGCGACCGGTGTGCCGGGACGTGGGACTGGATGAACAACGCGGCCGGTTCGAGCCCTGATGCCATCAGGAGGAGGGCCATCTCCTCCGTCCGCGTACGCAGCACCGACGGTTCGTGCGGCAGCGTCAGTGCGTGCAGGTCGGAGAGCCCGTAGAAGGCGTCCGAGTCGGCCGAGGCCGCCATCGGCCGCAGCGCGCCGAGATGGTTGCCGAGCGTGAGCCGGCCGGAGGGAGTGATGAGGGAGAGTCGCCTGGTCATGGTGGACCTTTCGGGTGGTGAGGCCCACGGGTCAGCGACGATCACAATCAGAAAGGCCGCCCGCGGGCGGCCTGATGTGAGTGCTCAACAATCGGGTGGACCGCCTAGGAGGCGGACCACCACTGAGCTGAACGAATGCTGAACACCCCTCCAGTGTCGCACATCCCACGGATACCGTGTGGCCCATGACGACTTCGCCGACCACATGGCCGAACACCTGCCAGGGCCACTCGACGGTCGTCTTCGATGACAGCCTGGCCGACTACGACTTCGGCCCGACCCACCCGATGGCGCCGATCCGGGTCGACCTGACGATGCGACTGGCCGACGAGCTCGGCATCCTCGACCGTCTGAAGGTCGTCGAGGCGCCGATGGGCACTCCGGAGCAGCTGCTCACCATCCACGACGAGAGCTACATCGAGGCGGTGATCAAGGCGGGCCGCAGCGGTGACGCGGATATCGCTCACGGTCTCGGCACGGAGGACGACCCGGTCTTCCCGCACATCCACGACGCCAGCGCCCACATCGTCGGCGCGAGCATCGAGGCCTGTCGTCAGGTCTACTCCGGAGAGAGCCTGCACAGTGCCAACCTCATGGGTGGCCTGCACCATGCGATGCGCGGCCGCGCCGCCGGATTCTGCATCTACAACGACGTCGCCGCCGGCATCCAGTGGCTCCTCGACCAAGGCGTGAAGAAGGTCGCCTACGTAGACGTGGACGTGCACCACGGCGACGGCGTCGAGCGGGCCTTCTGGAACGACCCGCGCGTCCTGACGATCTCCCTCCACGAGACCGGCCAGCTGCTCTTCCCCGGCACCGGCTTCGCCGAGGAGGTCGGCGGGCCGGGCGCCGAGGGCAGCGCCGTCAACGTCGCGCTCCCGCCCGGCACCGCTGACCACGGCTGGCTGCGGGCTTTCCACGCCGTCGTGCCCGACCTGATCCGCGAGTTCCAGCCGGAGATCCTGGTGACCCAGCAGGGCTGCGACTCGCACACCGACGACCCCCTCGCCGACCTGGCCCTCAGCGTGGACGGGCAGCGTGCGACGTACGTCGCCCTTCACGACCTCGCCCACGAGGTGTCTGCTGGCAAGTGGGTCGCGTTCGGCGGCGGCGGTTATGCGGTGGTCGACGTCGTGCCCCGCGCGTGGACGCATCTTCTTGCGCTAGTGTCTGGTAATCCCTTGGAGCCGACGCTCGACGTGCCAGGTGGCTGGCGCGAGCACGTGCGGACGCGCCTCGGGAGGGTCGCACCGTTGCGCATGACGGACGGGCGTGAGCCGGCCTACCGCGACTGGGGGAGCGGATACGACCCCGGCACGTGGCTGGACCGGCAGGTCCACGCGACTCGCACAGCGGTGTTCCCGCTGCACGGGCTCGACCCGATGCCTTAGTCCCCCGTTTCTAGACGGCCTAGAAACGGTCGGCTCGTCGCGCCCAAAAGCAACTCGACACGCCGGTAGTATGTGAGATTGATAGGGGTGTCCTCTTCCCCACGAGTCACATCAGGCTCTATTCTCACTTTGGGATCGCGTTTTTGGACCAGAGGTGGGGAAGCCTCTGGCGTCGCGGTCACTCGAGAGAGAACGGTGGAAGCAGATGGTTACTCCTTCTGGAGACATCTCTGACAGCAAGTTCCTGACCGTTGCCGAGGTTGCGTCGATGATGCGCGTCTCCAAGATGACGGTCTACCGGTTGGTTCACTCGGGCGAGCTGCCTGCGGTGCGCGTCGGTCGCTCCTTCCGGGTTCGGGAGGACGACGCGAACGAGTACCTCAAGAGCTCGTTCTACAACGCGGGCTAGTTGTCGGACCCCGCGCCCAGGCATGATGGGCGCGGGGGCAACACCCCGTCCCATCAGGTCACCGATTCTCTCTGGGCGCCCTGGCTTCGTTAGTCTTACCCCCTAGGTCTGTTTGCCGCTCGCTGCGGCGAGTGGCCGCGTCGGCACCGGGCCGGCAATCTCTGCAACGATCGTGAAGGGTTCCCCGTGGGTTCTGTCATCAAGAAGCGTCGCAAGCGCATGGCGAAGAAGAAGCACCGCAAGCTGCTCAAGAAGACTCGCGTCCAGCGCCGCAAGCTCGGCAAGTGACGTACGTGGCGTAGGTGGCGGAACGCACCGGACCCGGCCGGGTCCTTCTGGTCACCGGGGTCTCGCGTGACCTCGGTCGCCGCTTTGCGCGCGCTGCCGCCCGCCACCCCAACGTCGAGCGAGTGATCGGCGTCGATGTCGCCCCGCCTCGCGGGGACATCGGCAAGGTCGGATTCGTCCGCGCCGACATCCGCAACCCGGTGATCGCCAAGGTGATCGCCAAGGAGGAGGTCGACACCGTCGTCCACCTCAGCGTCATCGCGACCCCCGGCACCACCGGGGGTCGTTCGACGATGAAGGAGCTCAACGTCATCGGGACGATGCAGCTCCTCGCGGCCTGCCAGACCGCGCCGTCCCTGCGCCAGGTCGTGGTCAAGTCGACGACGCAGGTCTACGGTGCGAGCAGCCGCGACCCGGCGATGTTCACCGAGTCGATGGAGCCGCGGCGCACCCCGTCCTCCGGCTATGCCCGCGACGTGGCCGACATCGAGTCCTACGTACGCGGCTTCGCCCGTCGACGCCCGGACGTGGCCGTCACGGTGCTGCGTTGTGCCAACCTCCTCGGGCCGAACGTGCACAGCCCGATCGCGTCCCACTTCCGGCGCGCCGTCGTGCCCAACGTGCTCGGCTACGACCCGCGCCTGCAGTTCCTGCACGAGCAGGATCTCTACGGCGTCCTCGAGCATGCCGTACGCACCGGAGTCCCAGGGACGTTCAACGTCGCCGGCGACGGCGTGCTGACCCATTCTCAGGTCGCCAGGCGGCTGCAACGGATGACCGTGCCGATCCCTGAGCCGGTCTTCGGCATGACGAGGTTCGGTGGTGGTGAGTACCCCGCCGAGCTGAGAGCGCTGCTGACCTATGGCCGAGGCGTCGACACGACGAGGATGCGCTCCCTGTTGGGCTTCGAACCGCGGTTCACCACCGCGGACACGGTCCGGGACTTCGCCGACAGCGTGAGGCCGACCGTCAGTCGTACCGACCGTGCCCTCGCTTCGTTGGAGAGCCGACTGACAGGAGTGCCTCGGTGACCGAGTCCGCCGCCCAAGGTTTCACCGGCACCACGACACGCGATCGCCACCCGCTGCGGGCGATCCCGGCGTCCGACTGGGCCGCGGCCCTGGAGAGCGCCGCCAAAGAGGTCTTCGGCCCCGAGTGGGAAGCGCAGCTCGCTCGGTTCATCGTGTTCCTGCGGCGCCGGATCTCGGGCCAGTACTCGGTCGACGAATACGGGTTCGACCGTGAGCTCACTCAACGCTTCATGCTTGCCGTGCTGCGCCCGATCAAGGAGAAGTGGTTCCGGGTCGAGGTGCGCGGGATCGAGAACATCCCGACCGACGGTGGCGCGCTGATCGTCTCCAACCACTCGGGCACGATCCCGATGGATGGCCTGATGACGATGGTCTCGATCAATGACGAGCTCGGCCGTGACCTGCGCCCGCTCGGAGCCGATCTGGTCTTCCGGATGCCGATCATCGGCAACATCGCCCGCAAGGCGGGGGCGACCCTGGCCTGCAGCGAGGACGCCGAGCGCATGCTGCGCGGCGGCGAGCTCGTCGGCGTATGGCCCGAGGGCTTCAAGGGCATCGGCAAGCCTTACAGCGAGCGCTACAAGCTACAGCGCTTCGGGCGTGGCGGGTTCGTCTCCTCCGCGCTGCGCACCGGCGTCCCGATCGTGCCGCTCTCCGTCGTCGGTGCCGAGGAGATCTACCCGCTGGTCGGCAACATCCCGGCCCTAGCCAAGGTCCTCGGCGTCCCCTACCTGCCGATCACGCCCTTCTTCCCGCTTCTCGGGCCGCTCGGTCTCATCCCGCTCCCGTCGAAGTGGCTCATCGAGTTCGGCGAGCCGATCCGCACCGATGCCTACGACGCGGCAGAGGCCGACGACCCGATGCTGGTCTTCAACGTCACCGACCAAGCGCGCGAGACTATCCAGCAGACCCTCTACCGCCTCCTGGGCGAGCGGGCTTCCGTCTTCGGCTGACCCAACTCGCCGAAACGTCAGAAACTGACCTCTCGGCGGGCGGTTGGTCAGGGGAGGAGCAGACCGGTGGCGCCGGCGAGAACGTCGCCCACCAGTCCGGTGACGCCGGTGACCAGGCCGGTGACGGGGCCCGTCACGGTGCCGGTGTCGGGCTGAGGCGTCGGGTCCTCGATGGGACCGTCCTCGGAGGGGTTCGGGGTCGGCAGGATGCTGCCGGCGTCGTCGGGGGCCTCGGAGGGTTGCTCCGGGTCCTTCTTCTCACCCTTAGGGTCGGTCACCGATCCGGGACCGATCTTGTCGGGGTCGATGGAGGGAAGGTCGAGGGCGTTCTTGTCCTGGGTGAGCGGCGGCAGCGCCTCGGCCTCGACGACGGTGTCGGCCGGAAGCAGGCCGTCGATGTCGGAGGTGAGACTGGAGACCAGCGTCGCCGGGAGCTCGGTGATGCCGCCACCACAGGTGGGGCAGAGCTGCGCTGCGGCCTGGTCGATCAGCACGAGCGTCTGGGCGGCGTCGGAGACCGCGGGCTCTGCCCGCTCCGGAACGTTCGGACCCAGGGCGGCAAGCTTCTCGACGCCATCGGCTGCGAACGTACGCAGCTGGGCGAGCGATTCGTTGTCCTGGGACTGCTCGAAGTCGCTGATCAGCAGGTCGGAGCCGCGGGCGGCCTGGCGCGAGAAAGTCTCGAGCGTCGAGGTCACCTGCTCGGTGTCGGTCATCGGTGCGTCGGCGACCAACGACTCGGCCTCACGAAGGCGGGTGCCGGCGTCCTCGAGGATCCGGATGCCACGGGCCTGGGTGCTGACGGTGAAGCCGGCCGAGACGTTCTCAACGGCGCGCTTCACCGGGTAGAGCGAGTCGCCCGGAAGGGCGGTCTGGGACGCGGCTGCGGCGCCTGCGGTGCCACCGACGATCGCCATCGCGGCGAAGGCGACGGCCAGCTTGCGCTGGCGGCGGGGCCTCACCGGGCTGACGGTGAGCTTGCGCTCGACGGTCTTCTCGGTCCGCGGCGCCGGCACGAGCTCGGTGTCGGCGGCCTCCATCAGGCGCTCTCGCAGCGAGACGGAGAAGTCGCGACTGGGCACAGTCGAGTCGCTGAGAGTCGAGAGCGACGAAGCGAAGACTGCCAGATCGCGAAGCTCATCGGCAGACTGCGAGGCACGCCGATCCGTCGCGGCACAGGCCGCGACCATTCGGTCGAACTCGTCGGCACGCTTTCGCGCCGGGAATGCCGGGCTCATCGAAGGGTTCCTACTCGGTATCGGCAGTGAGGGATTCGTCGAAACAGCTGCGCGCAAGGTGCAGCCATGTCAGACAACGAGTCGCCCCGGCCGCGGGTTACGGCAACCGGTCGAGCATTCAAGGTGGTGCGGAACACAGTCATCAGCGGATCCCGTCAGGCATCTGCTTGGCGAGGTTGCGGATCCCGCGCAGCTGGAGCTGTTTCACGGCTCCGTCGCTGCGTCCGAGGATAGCGGCTGTCTCGGCGATGGACAGCCCCTGGAGGAAACGCATGATGATGCAGTCGCGTTGTTCGTCGGGAAGCTTGGAGAGGGCGCCGAGCAGCATCTCGTTGGTGACGCCCGCCATCACGATCTTCTCCGGGCCATCGGCCGAGGAGTCGTGCAGACCCATGTCCTCGGTGGTCATCTCCAGGCGCGTACGCCCCGCCTTGAAGTGGTCGGTGGCCAGGTTGCGGGCGATGGTCATCAGCCAGGCGCCGAAGTCCTTGCCCTGCCAGCGGAAGCCGGTCATCGAGCGCAGCGCCCGGAAGAACGTCTCCGAGGTGAGGTCCTCGGCGACCTGGGTCGAGCGGGTCCGGTAGAAGAGGAACCGGTAGACCGCGCCGTGGTAGTGGTCGTAGAGGAGGCCGAAGGCATCCTTGTCGCCCTTGCGAGCCAGCTCGACCAGCGCGATCAGGCGGGTGCGGTCGGCCTCGCTCTCCTCCGAGGACGTGGCGAGCTCGGTGTCGTCGTCGGGCTCGTTGTCGGATTGGGGCTTGATCTCCTGCGTGCCACCTGAGCCGTGCGGCTCGGGCTCGGAGAACGGGCCCGTGGCACCGGCGACCCCGGCGTAGGCCGGTTCATAGCCCTCGTTCATCAAGAGCTCGACCGCAGCGCGCAGCGCATCCAAGCGACGACGGACGTCATTGGTGCGGCGCGACATGTGGGTCCCTCCCGAAGACTCCCCCTGAGCGAGAGCCACCTTACGGGTTAGCGGCTCCGGATGTCAGGTCCAGAGCCGAACTTCTGTCGGCGTGTGGTGGCAATTTCGTTAACGACCGGGTGGATCACTGCCGTTTGCCCCTCAGAGCGATCGCCACCGCGATCGCCCCGGTGGCCGCGCCGCCCAGCGCAGCCGTCATCACGCCGGCCCGAGCGGCCTTGCGACCGGTGCGGTAATCGCGGATCGGCCAGCCCTTCGCGCGCGCGTGGGCGCGCAGGCGCGTGTCCGGGTTGATCGCACACGGATGCCCGACCAAGGAGAGCATGGGCAGGTCGTTGTAGGAGTCCGAGTAGGCCGCACAGCGCGACAGGTCGAGGCTCTCCCGGGCGGCGATCGCCTTGACGGCCTCGGCCTTGGCCGGCCCGTGGAGCATCTCGCCGACGAGCGCGCCGGTGTAGACGCCGTCCTCGGTGGCTGCCACCGTCCCGAGCGCGCCGGTCAGCCCGAGCCGGCGGGCGATGACCCGAGCCGCCTCGACAGGTGCCGCGGTCACCAGCCACACGCGCTGGCCCTGGTCGATGTGGGTCTGCGCGAGAGCCCTGGTGCCGGGCCAGATCCGGTGGGCCATGCCCTCGTCGAAGATCTCCTCCATCAGGCTCTCGACCTCGTCGGCGCGGTGGCCGCGGATGAACGACAGGGCAGAGGAGCGCGCCGACTCCATGTGAGCGGGATCCTCGACCCCGGCCACGCGGAAGTACGCCTGCTTGTACGCAGCCGAGGCGATGTCCCGCGTACGGAAGAACTTGCGCCGATGCATGCCACGGGCCAGATGGAAGATGGTCGCGCCCTGCATGATCGTGTTGTCCACGTCGAAGAACGCTGCCGCCGACGGGTCTCCACCCGTCGGATAGAGCCAGGCCTCGATCTCCGCGGCTGCGGCCGAGGCCTCGCCGGCGAGAGCCGAGCGGCGTTTGAGGTCTTTTCGCCGCAGCTCGGCGCGGCGGCGGTCGCTGGCGCTGCTCATTTCGCCAACAGTAATGGTCATGGCACCTCAATGGGGGTCAGGTGCCAAGATGGTCGGGTGGAACCGCGTGTGACCTTCTACTCCCGTCAGGGCTGCCATCTGTGCGACGAGGCTCGGCTCGTGGTCGAGCGGGTGGTCGGCGACGGCTACACCGAGGTCGACATCGACACCGACGAGGAGCTGCGCGAGCGCTTCACGAACGAGGTCCCGGTGACGTACGTCGATGGGAGGCAGCACGACTTCTGGCGTGTCTCCGAGGAGCGGCTGAGGTCAGCGCTGGCGCGCTCACCAGAATAACTGTCGATCGGCCCATTACCCCGAACAACCCCCCTCTGCCAACTCCCCAAGCACGTGTGCTAGCCAACGGCCTGCGAGTTTGTTCTCGCGGTCACAAACTCCGTATGGTGGCGGAGCCGCACGGCGATCCCGGGCTAAAAAGCCCCCGCCTGTGGCGCCGGCATTGAAAGAGCAGAGCGTGACGGCACGGAGCACGAACACGGGCGAGGGCAGCGGTGCTCACGACCCCCACCGGGACATCCCCGAGGCGACTGTCGCCCGGCTCCCGGTCTACCTCCGGGCCCTGACCTCGCTCGCCGAGCGCAGCATCGCCTCCTGCTCCTCCGAGGAGCTCGCGACGGCCGCCGGCGTCAACTCCGCCAAGCTGCGCAAGGACCTCTCCTACCTGGGCTCCTACGGCACTCGTGGGGTCGGCTACGACGTCGACTACCTGAGCTACCAGATCGCCCGCGAGATCGGCGTGACCCACGACTGGCCGGTCATCATCGTCGGTATCGGAAACCTCGGCCAGGCGCTGGCCAACTTCTCCGGCTTCAGCAGCCGTGGCTTCCGCACCGTCGCGCTCTTGGACGCGGCCACGCAGATGCAGGGCCAGGAGGTCGCCGGGCTCGAGGTCCGTCCGTTCGCAGACCTGGCCCGGATCGTCGCGGCCGAGCAGGTCTCGATCGGGGTCATCTCGGTGCCGGCGACCGCCGCCCAGGACGTCGCCGACGCGATCGTCGCGGCCGGCATCACCAGCATCCTCAACTTCGCGCCCGCCGTGCTGAGCGTGCCGCCGGGTGTCGACGTACGCAAGGTCGACCTCTCCATCGAGCTGCAGATCCTCGCCTATCACGAGTCGCGCAAGGCTGCGGAGTCTGCCGAGGCAGCCGCGACGGTGGACAATGGTTCCGGGGAAGGGATCACGGCATGAGCGTTCTTGTAGTCGGAATCTCGCACAACTCTGCGCCGGTCTCGATGCTCGAGGCGGCCTCGGTGGACACCGAAGGGCTGCAGAAGCTCCTCACTGACGTGGCTGGTTGTGAACACGTCAGCGAGGCAGCGGTGATCGCGACCTGCAACCGTCTCGAGATCTACACCGAGGTCGAGCGGTTCCACGGCTCCGTCGAGGAGCTCTCGCGGCGCATCATCGAGGGCGCCGGCCAGACGCTCGAGACGATGCTGCCGCACCTCTACGTCCACTACGACGACGGTGCCGTCTCCCACCTGTTCAAGGTGGCCGCCGGGCTCGACTCGATGGCCGTGGGCGAGGGGCAGATCCTCGGCCAGGCACGTGCCGCCCTGCAGCTCGGCCAGGAGATGGGCACCGTCGGACCGGCGCTCAACAGCCTGTTCCAGCAGGCGTTGCGGGTCGGCAAGCGCTCGCGTGCGGAGACCGACATCGATCGGGCCGCACCGTCACTGGTCACCGCATCGCTGGGCCGTGCCGCACGAGCCGTGGGCGACGTACGCGGAAAGCGGGTCGCCGTCGTCGGAGCCGGTGCGATGGCCGGGCTGGCCACCGCGACGGTGTCGCGGATGGAGGCGGCCGACGTGGTCGTGGTCAACCGCACCACGGCCAACGCCGAGCGCCTCGCCAGCGAGTACGCCGCGCGCTCGGCCTCCCTCGAGGAGCTGGCCGACGAGATCGCGGCCGCCGACATCGTCATCACCTGTGCGGGCGCCAACGGGCTGCTCGTGCCGGCCGACATGGTCGGTGACCGCAGCAGCCACCCAGTCGCGCTGATCGACCTGGCGCTGCCCCACGACATCGACCCCGGCGCGGGCTCGCTCCCGGGCGTGACCCTGATCGACCTGGCCGCCCTCGCCGACGAGCTGCACGCCTCGCCCGCCGGCAAGGAGGTGCTCGCGGTCCGCGACATCGTCACCCAGGAGGTCGCGGCCTTCCTGAGCGCTCGGCGCCAGTCGGCGGTCACGCCGACGGTGGTCGCCCTGCGAAGCATGGCCACCGGCGTCGTCGACACCGAGATGGAACGTCTCGACAACAAGCTGCCCGACCTCGACGAGGCGACTCGTGCCGAGGTCCTCCGGACCGTACGCCGCGTGGCCGACAAGCTCCTCCACGAGCCGACCGTCCGGGTCAAGGAGCTCGCCAACGAGTCCGGCGTGGTGTCCTACGCCGCGGCGCTCGCCGAGCTCTTCGCGCTCGACCCCGAGGCCGTCTCCGCGGTGACCCGGGCCGACGTCCCAGGAGACCCCTCATGAGAACCCTTCGTCTCGGCACCCGCCGTTCCCGGCTCGCCGTCACCCAGTCGACCCTCGTCGCGGAGATGCTCCGCGCCCAGGGCCACACCGTCGAGCTGGTCGAGATCGTCTCCGACGGCGACCGCACCCAGGCGGCGAACACCCCGCTGACGAGCGCGAGCTCGACCGGCGTCTTCGTCAGCGCGCTGCGCGACGCGCTCCACGCCAAGGAGATCGACCTCGCGGTCCACTCGCTCAAGGATCTGCCGACCTACCCCGAAGAGGGCATCGAGCTGGTCGCGGTCCCGTCGCGCGAGGACCCGCGCGACGTGATCGTCGCCCGCGACGGCCTGACCCTCGGTGAGCTCCCGCCGGGCTCGCGGGTCGGCACCGGTTCGCCCCGGCGGGTCGCCCAGATCAAGGCCCTCGGCCTCGGCCTGGAGCTGGCCGGCATCCGCGGCAACGTGGACACCCGCATCGGCAAGGTCCGCTCGGGCGAGTTCGACGCGGTCGTCCTCGCGCGCGCCGGCCTGGCCCGTATCGGCCGGCTCGACGAGGTCACCGAGGTCCTCGACCCGATCCAGGTGCTGCCCGCTCCCGGTCAGGGGGCTCTGGCGATCGAGTGCCGTGCAGGTGACGCCGACGCCGACGTACGCAAGATTCTGACCTCACTCGACGACTCGCCCACCCGAGCGGCCGTCGAGGCGGAACGCGCGGTGCTCGCCACCCTCGAAGGTGGCTGTGCTGCGCCCATCGGGACCCTCGCCGACGTGGTTGAGGGTGAGGAAGGACCAGAGCTGTGGGTGCGGGCAGTCGCGCTCTCACTCGACGGCTCGCTCTCGGTTCGACTCTCCGCATCCGGTCCGGTCGACGACGCCGCAGGCGTCGGGCGCCGGCTCGCCGAGGAGATGCTCGCCGAGGGTGCAGCAGACCTGACCGACGATCCCGCGGACCCAGGCCAGGCTGTCATGGACACGGGCGGTTCCCCCCAGACCGCTCCCGAGCAGGACAAGGTGCGCAACGCATGACCCGAGCAAAGACCACCGAGCAGACGGCCGAGCACAGCTCGACCACCCCACTGGGCTGGGTGTCCTTCGTCGGCAGCGGTCCCGGTGACCCTGAGCTGCTGACGGTACGGGCGATCGACCTGTTGAAGCAGGCCGATGTCGTCGTGACCGAGGCCCCCGAGCACGCATCACTGGTGCGCGGCGTACTCGGCATCCCCGAGCCGGTCGAGCCGGCCGAGGGTGAGGAGAGCCCAGAACCGGTCGGACCCGAGTTCATCGACGGCGGGTTCGGCGTGGACGGCCAGCCCCTGGCCAACGCCGCCCGTGCCAAGGCCGTCGTCAAGCAGGCCAAGCTGGGCAAGCGCGTCGTGCGCCTGATGACCGGCGACCCCTTCCTCTACGCCTCGGGCCCCGAGGAGGCGCAGTCCTGCGCCAAGGCGGGCATCGGCTTCGAGATCGTCCCTGGCGTCTCGTCGGTGTCGGCGGTCCCCGCCTACGCCGGCATCCCGCTGACGACCAAGGACCACCACGAGGTCGCCGTCGTGACCTGCAACGAGAAGATCGACTGGAGCCAGTACGCGGACAACCGCACGCTCGTGCTCCTCTCCGGTGTCGGCATGATCGGCGACATCGCCAAGGAGCTCGTCGCGTCGGGCCGCTCGGCCAAGACGCCAGTCGCGATCACCCGCGTCGGCACCACGACCGAGCAGTCGACGATAGAGTCGACCCTGGAGAACATCGCCGTCGACGCTCGTGCCGCACGGATGGCGCCGCCGGCGATCGTGGTGATCGGCAAGGTGGTCAATCTGCGTGAGACGCTCTCGTGGTTCGAGACGAAGCCGCTCTTCGGGTGGCGCGTCCTCGTGCCGCGCACCAAGGAGCAGGCGCCGGCGCTGTCGCTGAAGCTGAAGGGCTATGGCGCCGTGCCCGAGGAGGTCCCGACGATCTCCGTGGAGCCGCCGCGCAACCCGCAGCAGATGGACAAGGCCGTACGCGGTCTGGTCGAGGGCCGCTACAACTGGAT
Organism: Nocardioides sp.; assembly: GCF_014360585.1. Taxonomy (GTDB): domain Bacteria; phylum Actinomycetota; class Actinomycetes; order Propionibacteriales; family Nocardioidaceae; genus Nocardioides. Next base: position 91,828 of record NZ_JACIXG010000004.1, on the reverse strand, counting down.
CGCCTTCACCTCGATCAACGCGGTGCGCGCAGTGCGCGAGAAGTTCGACGAGTACGGCCTGGACTGCCGTGCCTTCTCCGGTCTCAAGATCGCCGCGGTCGGCGAGAAGACCGGGCAGGCGCTCGAGGCCTGGGGTCTGCGCCCCGACCTGGTGCCGAACACCGACAACCAGTCGGCCGCCGGTCTGCTCGAGGTGTGGCCGGAGTACGACGCGGACCTCGACCCGATCAACCGGGTCTTCCTCCCGCGTGCCGACATCGCCACCGAGAACCTCATCGCCGGCCTGGTCGACCTCGGCTGGGAGTGCGACGACGTGACCGCCTACCGCACGGTCCGGGCGGCCCCGCCGCCCGCGCCGACCCGCGACGCGATCAAGACGGGCAAGTTCGACGCGGTGGTCTTCACCTCCTCGTCCACGGTCCGCAACCTGGTCGGCATCGCGGGCAAGCCGCACACCTCCACGGTGATCGCGGCGATCGGTCCGGCCACCGCCAAGACCGCCGAGGAGCACGGCCTGCGGGTCGACGTGATGTCGCCCGAGCCGTCGATCGAGGCGCTCACCGAGGCGCTCGCCGACTTCGGCGCAGCGCGTCGCGCCGCGCTGGTCGAGCAGGGCCTCCCGGTCACCAAGCCGTCCGACCGGCGTCCCGCCTCGCGCCGTCGTTCGCGCACGAGCTGACACCACGCTGGTCGATCAGCACCCGTTGGTCGAGCCCGCGAGCGCCAGCGAGCGGTGTCGAGACCAACACAGTCCCTAAGCGCGTAGGGGAATGTGTTGGTCTCGACACGCCTTCGCCTAGCGGCTCCGGCGGCTCGACCAGCGGTGGGCTCGACCAGCGGCGTACTCTGGAGATCTGATGAACATCGAGAAGCCCGTGATCCGTCCCCGTCGGCTGCGCCGCACGCCGATCATGCGCCGGATGGTCGCTGAGACGGCCGTACGCCCGGCCAACCTGATCCTGCCCGCGTTCGTGCGCGAGGGGATCGACGAGCCCGTCCCGATCTCGACCATGCCCGGGGTCGTCCAGCACAGCCGGGAGTCGCTGCGGAAGGCCGCGGCCGAGGCCGCCTCCGCCGGTATCGGCGGAATCATGCTCTTCGGTGTCCCGGAGACGAAGGACGCCGTGGGCTCGGGCGCGCTGGACCCGGACGGCATCCTCAACGTGGCGATCGCCGACGTGGTCTCCGAGGTCGGCGACGCGCTCACGGTGATGAGCGACCTGTGCCTGGACGAGTTCACCGACCACGGCCACTGTGGCGTGCTGGCCGAGGACGGCTCCGTCGACAACGACGCCACCCTGGAGCTCTACGCCCAGATGGCGATCGCCCACGCCGAGGCCGGCGTCCACATGGTCGGGCCGTCCGGGATGATGGACGGTCAGGTCGCGGTGACCCGTGCTGCTCTCGACGGCGCCGGCTACACCGACGTCTCGATCCTCGCCTACTCGGCGAAGTACGCCTCGGCCTTCTACGGCCCGTTCCGAGAGGCGGTCGACTCCGCGCTCAAGGGCGACCGGCGCACCTATCAGCAGGATCCGGCCAATGCGCTCGAGGGCGTCCGCGAGGCGCTCCTTGACGTGGCCGAGGGCGCCGATATCGTGATGGTCAAGCCCGGACTTCCGTATCTCGACGTGCTCCAGCGAGTGCGTGAGTCTGTCGATGTTCCCGTGGCGGCGTACAACATCTCGGGGGAGTACGCGATGTTGGAGGCTGCTGCTGCGAACGGCTGGATCGACCGCGAACCGGCGATCCTGGAGACACTCACCGCCTTCAAGAGGGCGGGCGCGGACGCCATCCTGACCTACTGGGCCACCGAGGCAGCCGGCTGGTTGCGAGGCTGATTTCTTCGCCCGATCAGCCCGAGCAGCTCTGTGACGTGGAACACCTCCTGAGAGTAGACTCGAGATCGTGACCAATCGAGAGTTGGGCAGCCCGAAGCGCACCGGACGGCCGCGCAACAGCGGGCGTGATTCGGCGAATCCCCGGGAAGAGATCCTCAAAGAGGCGTCCCGGCTTTTCACTGCCCAAGGGGTCGCGGCGACGACGATCAGCCAGATCGCGGAGAGCGTAGGGCTGCGGCAGTCCTCGATGTACTACTACTACAAGTCCAAGGAGGGGATCCTCTCCGCCTTGATGGAGAAGAACCGCGAGTCGCTCACGCTCGCGGAGAAGCTTCTCGAGGAGGACGGCCCGGTCGCGCCCAGGCTCTACGCGTTCCTCTACACCGATGTCCGCCAGCTGTGCACCGCCCCGCTCGACTTCTACGAGCTGGAGATCGCCGCCCTGGCGCAGCCCGCTGTCTTCGAGGGTTTCGAGGAGGACGGCGACAAGCTGTGCGCCGCGGCGGCCCGGCTCCTCGAGCTCGGCGTCGACAGTGGTGAGCTGCGCCGGACCGACCCCGCAGCGACCGCGCTGATGCTGCTCTCGCTCAACGAGGGCGCCCAGCACCGGCTGTGGCACGGCCGCCGTGAGGACGAGAAGCCGACGACCAGCAGCCACGCCATCGCGGAGTCGGTCGCCGACTACCACCTCAACTCTCTGCTGACCGACGTGTCCGCCCTGGCCGCGGTCCGCGAGGCCGGCCGCGACTTCGTCACCGAGTACGCGGGCGACGAACCAGCCGCCTGATCGGCCGTCCGACCCGCTGCTCGATGGGGCTGTCTCGCGCCGCCGAGCAGCTGTAACACGTCGTTCGTAGGACTACTCGCCTTTTATAACGACCGGATAGTCCTACGAACAGCGTGTTACACGTCGGCTGAGCGGCCCCGGACATGCGAAGGGCCCCGCCAGATGGCGGGGCCCTTCGTGGTTCAGGATCAGTTCGGCTTGATGCCGACGAGGCTGCCGAGGATCTGGGTGATCACGGTGAGGAGGCCGCCGATGACGCCACCGACGGCGCCGAGGGCCTCGGGGACGGTCTTTCCGGCGAGCTGGCTGACGCAGGTCTGGATCGGCCCGCCGAGCTTCCCGAGAAGACCCGGGTACTTCTTGGCGAAGGCGTCGGTGCAGATCTTGAGCAGCTCGTCGGTGGAAGCGGTGAGGTCCTCGACCGGCTTGGTCACCGGCGCCAGGGGCTTCGCGGGGTCGACGGTGCCGCCGTCACCGCCGGTGCCGCCTCCGGTGCCGCCGCCGCTACCGCCGCCCGGTGTCTGACCGGCCGGTGTCTCCGTGGAGGGGCTGGAAGGACCCTGTGAGGAGCCGCCGCGCGGCCCGGCCTGCTGCTTGCCGCGGGCCCGGAACTCGCGGTCCTTCTGCTTCGAAGGCTTGGGAGCATCCATCCGCGGGATCGCGTAGTCGACCGGGACCGTGCTGTTCGGGATCGAGGTGAAGTCGCCGGAACGGTAGGCCTCGGCGACACCGAGCACCGTCGTGACGTACGACTGGCTGTGGTTGTAGCGGAAGACCGCTGCCCGCGCGCCCTGGTCGGTGGAGAGATCGTCGTTGCCGGAGCAGAGGTAGACGGCAGAGGCGAGCGCGGAGTCGTTGATGTCCTGGGGGTTGCGCTTGCCGTCGCCGTCGGCATCCACGCCGACCATCGCCCAGGTGGAGGGGATGAACTGCATCGGGCCGACCGCACGGTCGTAGGTGGTGTCGCCGTCGTACTGCCCACCGTCGGTGTCGGTGATCTGGGAGACGTTGCCCTTGCCGTTGAGTGGCACCCCGAAGATGCCGGGGGTGGAGACACCCTCGGCGGTGAGACGGTTGTCGTTGGCGCGCCCGTGGTTGGACTCGACCCGCCCGATCGCGGCGATCAACGGCCAGTCGATCTTGCAGGCCGGGTCCGCGGCGTTGATGACCGTGGCTGCGCGCTGATACGCGGCGAGCGCGGCCGAGGGGATGCCGGCTGTGCTCGCCGTCCCGGGCAGCGACTTGTCGCCCTTGTTGGTCGAGGCGGACACGCTGGCCGGCGCCTCGATCGCCTCGGACGGAACCGAGGTGCCGTCAGGCAGGCTGAAGGCGTCGTCATAGCTGGCCGGACCAGAAGCTGTGGCACTCGACTGCGTCAGACCGGTGACGTTGACCGTCCAGGCCGCGCTCAGCAGCGCGAGCGGAACGAGCGCGGTCGCCTTCTGAAGGCGGCTGTAGCGCGTAGCGGACATCGAATCTCCCTTTCAATCCCCGGACCTGAAAGGCCCGGGTCTTGCTCCCCATTCGCAACGTTCTAAACGAACCGTCTCACGTCAAAGTTACGCACGTCACGTTTTAGTGGAACATTGCGTTCCAGTTAACGAGACGCTGATGAGACGCGGGGGCATGCGGTTCATGACGTTGAACCGTGGCGTCCGCTCCAAGCCGCGCCTCCATACCGGCCAGGGTAAGCGGAAATCCACAGTTACGGAACGACCGACCCATTGCGGAGATCGAGGGTCTTCGTGGTGGCAGGGTGACGGCTGCCGCTCCGACTCGGGTCCCGGATCGTGCTTCCTCGGTCTTCTCGTGTCTGGAGTCTTGTATGGCTTATGTGTCGTCGCGCCTTGTCGCCGGTATGGGTGTGGCGCTCGCCGCAGCCTCCCTCTCGTTCGTGCCGCAGCCTGCCGGGGCAGCCCCGCCGACTGCTGTTCGACCGATCAGCGCGAACGTTGACGCCGCGCCGCTCGCACCGGCCGTATCGAGTACGTCTTTCCCGGAGTGTTCGACCGTGTGCCCGCACAACGGAACGCGGGTCGGCGTCGAGGGCACCTTCGAGGTGGAAGCGGCCAAGGGCGACACCGACGTCGACGCGTACCGCTGGTCGATCATCGGTCCCGCGGAGGGAGAGCCATCGGGACTGAGCGAGCCGATCCTCACGAAGGCGGGGCGGGCGCGGTCCTTCTCGTTCACGTCGCAGAAGACAGGCCTCCGCAAGGTGCAGGTGCAGGCGCGCGACAAGGCGGGCGTGTGGGGCTCCACCGCGTCCTACAGCTTCTACGTCCCTGCGAACGAGGTGGTGACCGAGTGGTCGTTCACCGATCCTTCCAACCCTGGAGCGAACTCCGGAGCCGACCCGGCCGCGGGCACGCTCGACCTCGGTGGCGCGGTGACGTCTTCGGTGGGCCGTAGCGGCACGGGCCTCCAGTTCCGCGGAGGCGCACCCGCGACCGCCACGAACACCGGGGTCTCGACCGGTCAGGACTTCTCCGTCGCCCTGTGGGCGCACGTCGACACAGCCGAATCTGCGACCCTGGTCTCGGTTCCTGCAGACGAGGGCAACGCGTTCGAGATCGGGTACGACGCGACCGACGGCACCTGGCTCGCCGGCCGACGATCCGCTACGAGTGCGGAGCTGGCCTCGGCGCCGGGGATCCGCGGGGTCTGGGCGCACCTGGCAGCGACGTACTCCTCATCGGCCAACGAGCTCACCTTGTGGGTCAACGGCAAGGCCGAAAGCACCATCGTCTACAGCGGCGAGGTTTCGGACGGAGCCACCTGGCAGCTCGGGTGCGGCAACCCGGCGTTGCCGGATCCCGGCTGTGGCGTTGCGACGGTCGACGAGGTCGGCCTCTGGGACAACCGCGCCACCGCTCCCGACATCGCCAAACGCGTGAGCCTGGCCGACGAGACCGGGTACGCGACCAGCATGGCTGCGGAGTGGAACCTCGGCGTCAGCACCGACACCGTCGAGTCCGGGGTGCTGACCGATCGCTCCTTCGGTGCCCAGCTGCAGGTCGCGGGCGCGGGCGACCAGTACCTTCCGGGCGGTTCTCTGGCGTTGCCGGGCACGGCCGGTCAGAGCATCACCCTGGACCATCCGGTGACGGATTCGGCCGCGTCGTTCTCGGTGGCTGCGTCGCTCCGTCTGACCGACCCGACGCAGGGAGGGGTGATCGTTCAACAGTCCGGTGAGAACGCGGCGGCCTGGACGCTCGGCTACCGCGTCAAGAGCGATGGCTCCGGCGGGCAGGTGTACTTCCAGATGGCCGGCGGCGACAGCGCCGATGCCACGGTCGCGGAGGTGCGCGCGGACGTCTGGACACCCGAGGATGTCAACGTCGTGGTCGGCGTCTACGACGCTGAGCTCCGCCGGATCGAGATCTATCTCAACGGCTTCTCTCCCGAGCTCGGAGACGGCAGTTCCGAAGGCCAGATGCCGGAGGCATCGTTCGCCACGCCGTGGACCGCTCGGGGCGGGTTCGAGGTCGGGAACGGGACGACGACGCTCGATCTCGCGGGCCCTGAGGCGTCGCTTGCCGCTGACGTGAAGGGCGTGTGGCAGTACGCCGGTGCGCTCAGCGCGAACGACATCTACAACGCCGACGCCGGGCTGCCACCTGGGGCTGCGACTCCCGTCGGCTGAGGCCGAAATGGGGTTTCGGGGCGACCTCAGAGAGAATGCGTGAGTGCCTCACGACATCTCACCTCTGTCCGCAGCGGCATCCGAAGCGCTCTTCGCCCGCGCGAAGGCGGTGACGCCGGGTGGTGTGAACTCGCCCGTGCGCGCCTTCAACGCGGTGGGCGGGACACCGCGGTTCATCCGGGAGGCGAAGGGAGCGTGGCTGACCGACGTCGACGGGAACGAGTACGTCGACCTGATCTGCTCCTGGGGCCCGATGCTGCTGGGCCACGCCCATCCGGAGGTCCAGGCGGCGGTCCTGGAGGCGGTCACGCGGGGCACGTCCTACGGGACGCCGACGACCCCTGAGGTCGAGCTCGCGGAGGAGATCGTGCGCAGGGCGCCGGTCGAGAAGGTGCGGTTCGTCAGCAGCGGCACCGAGGCGACGATGTCGGCCATTCGCCTGGCGAGAGGGTTCACCGGCCGCGACGTGATCCTGAAGTTCGCCGGCAACTACCACGGCCACGTGGACTCGCTGCTGGCCAGCGCCGGCTCCGGGCTGGTCACCCACGCGATCCCCGGCACCCCCGGCGTACCCGAGAGCAGCACCGAGCTCACCGTCGTGCTGCCCTACAACGACCGTGCCGCGGTCACGGCGGCCTTCGAGGAGTACGCCGGCCGGGTGGCCTGCCTGATCACCGAGGCCGCTCCCGGCAACATGGGCGTCGTCCCGCCGGAGCCCGGCTTCAACCAGTTCCTGAGCGAGACCTGCACACGCAACGGCGCCCTGTTCATCTCCGACGAGGTGATGACCGGGTTCCGGGCGAGCAACCAGGGCCAGTGGGGCCTGGACGGCAAGCGCGAGGGCTGGACGCCCGACCTGGTCACCTTCGGCAAGGTGATGGGCGGTGGCTTCCCGGCAGCGGCGTTCGGCGGCCGCGCCGACGTGATGGCCTCGCTGAGCCCCGACGGGCCGGTCTACCAGGCCGGGACGCTCTCGGGGAACCCGGTCGCGACCACCGCCGGCCTGACCACGCTGCGGCTGGCCACCGACGAGGTCTACGACCACATCACCAAGGCCGCTGACATCGTGAAGGCCGCGATCGAGGAGAGCTTCACCAAGGCCGGTCTCCCGCACGTCATCCAGTCCACCGGCACGATGTTCTCGGTCTTCTTCACCGACAGGCCGGTGCGCAACTTCGACGAGGCCAAGACCACCGACGAGGCGGCGTACAAGGCCTTCTTCCACGCGATGCTCGACCAGGGCATCTACCTGCCGCCGAGCGCGTACGAGGCCTGGTTCCTCTCATCTGCGCACGACGAGCGAGCCGTCTCCCAGATCGTCGAGGCGCTTCCGTACGCTGCTGATGTCGCTGCAAAGGCGGTCATCTCGACAGGCACGCCCACCGGAGGGGAATGAGTATGGAGACCACGGTCCACCTGTTGCGCCATGGTGAGGTGCACAACCCGGAGGGCATCCTCTACGGGCGCCGAGCCGGCTACAACCTCTCCGAGCTCGGCCTGCAGATGGCGGAACGGGTCGCCGACCGGATCGCCGGGCAGGACATCACCCACGTCATCTCCAGCCCGCTCGAGCGGGCGCAGCAGACCGCCGGCCCGCTGGCGAAGGCGCTCGGCGTCGACATCTCGCTCGACGAGCGGGTGCTCGAGTCGGAGAACCTCTTCGTCGGCAAGAGCTTCAAGGACGGCCTGGGTCCGCTGAAGGATCCCAAGGTCTGGCCGAAGCTGATCAACCCGTTCAAGCCGTCGTGGGGTGAGCCCTACCTGGAGATCGTGGCCAGGATGATGGCCGCGATCCACGACGCGCGGGACCTGGCCCGTGGCCACGAGGTGGTCATCGTCTCCCACCAGCTGCCGATCTGGACCACCCGGCTGCACGTCGAGGGCCGCAGCTTCCTGCACGACCCGCGCCGCCGCCAGTGCGCGCTGTGCTCGCTGACCTCGCTCCACTTCGTCGACGACGAGTTCGTCGCGCTCTCCTACAGCGAGCCGGCCGGCGACATGCTGCCCGCCAAGGACAAATACGCGCCGTTCTCGGCCGGCGACGCGGAAGACGCGGAAGATTAACGAGGCTCTCAGGTTTGTCAGGAACGATCCTGCGTGTGCGCAAGAAGTTGGGTGGCCTCCTCCTCACGGTGATGATGGTGGGGCTGCTGGCCGCGTGCGGACAGACGGGCACCAACGAGGCCGGCTACATCTCAGGTGACGGCCGCACCCAGGAGATCCCGGTCGCCGAACGAAGCGAGCCGATCGAGCTGGTCGGTGAGACCCTCGACGGCAAGCCCTTCGACCTCGCCGTCACGCGTGGCAAGGTCACCGTGCTCAACGTGTGGTGGACCGGCTGCGCGCCGTGCCGCAAGGAGATGCCGATGCTCCAGGCCGCCTACGAGGAGCTGGGCGACGAGGTCGCCTTCGTCGGGATCAACACCCGCGACGCCTCGGCCGCGCAAGGGCAGGCCTTCGAGCGGCATTACGGCGTGGAGTACCCGTCGGTCTACTCGCCCGACGGCGCCGCCGTCCTCGCGCTGAAGGGTTCCCTGGCGCCCCGCGCCATCCCGGCGACCGCGATCCTCGACCCCGAGGGGCGCGTGGCCGCGCTGATCCGCGGCGAGATCCCCTCCGCACGTACGCTCGACGAGCTGATCACCTCGGCGGGCAAAGAATGACTGACTGGTTCGCGAGCACCGCCGGGAGCGGGTCGCTGATGCTGGCGGTGCCGATCGCGCTGCTGGCCGGGTTCCTCTCGTTCATCTCGCCCTGCACGCTGCCGATGCTCCCGGGTTACCTCTCCTACGCCACCGGCCTGTCCGGCACCGACCTCGCCTCCGGCGACGTACGCCGCGGCCGCATGCTCGCGGGAGCTCTCCTCTTCGTCGCCGGCTTCTCGGTGGTCTTCGTGCTGTTGGGCGTCACCGTGGGCGGGATCGCCTACAAGCTGCTCGCGTTCCAGGAGACCGGCACCAAGATCCTCGGGGTGCTCTCGATCATCATGGGGATCGCGTTCATGGGCTTCATCCCGCTGCTCCAGCGGGACCTCAAGTTCCACAAGGTGCCGGCTGTCGGGCTGGCCGCGGCGCCGCTGCTCGGCTTCCTCTTCGGGCTCGCCTGGACCCCGTGCACCGGGCCGACGCTCGGCGTCATCGCCGGGCTCGCCTGGGACCAGGGCACCGCCGCGCGCGGCGGTCTCCTGCTCGCGGTCTACGCGCTCGGGCTCGGCATCCCGTTCGTGCTGGTCGCGGTGATGTGGCGCCAGGCCACCGTCGCGCTGGGCTGGTTCCGCCGCCACACCCGCGCGATCACGATCATCGGCGGCGTCGTGATGATCCTGATCGGGATCGCCATGCTCACCGGCTGGTGGGACAACGGCATGCAATGGCTCCAGGTCCAGGTCGTGCAACGCTGGGAGGGCATTGCGCTGTGAGCACCCCGACGACCGACAAAGGCCCCTCCGGCCAGGAGAAGCAGGACGTACGCCGCCCGGGCGAGCTGAACGTCCGCGAGCTGGCACGGTGGGGCTGGCGCCAGCTGACCTCGATGCGTACGGCGCTGATCCTGCTCCTGCTGCTCGCGCTGGCCGCCGTCCCGGGCTCGCTGGTCCCGCAGGACGGGGTCGACTCGCTCAAGGCCGACCAGTGGCGCGCCGCGCACACGACGCTCACCCCGATCTACGAGAGGCTCGGCCTCTTCAACGTCTACTCCGCGCCCTGGTTCGCGGCCATCTATCTGCTGCTGATGGTCTCGTTGGTGGGCTGCATCATCCCACGGTGCCTGGTCTACGCGCGCGCCATGCGGGCTCAGCCGCCGGCGACGCCGGCGAAGCTGACGAGGCTGCCTGACTCCGCGACGTACGTCACCGACGAGGAGCCCGAGGAGGTGCTCGCCGCGGCGCGGAAGGAGCTGCGCGGCTACCGGATCCGGAAGGACGGGGGGTCAGACGACTCCGTCTCGGCGGAGAAGGGCTACCTGCGCGAGGCCGGAAACCTGGTCTTCCACATGTCGCTGATCATCGTCCTGGTCGCGTTCGCGTTCGGGAGCCTGTTCGGCTACAAGGGCGGCGTGATCGTGCTGGTGGGGGAGGAGTACGGCTTCGCCAACGAGCTGTCGCAGTACGACGACTTCAAGCCCGGCTCGCTCTTCACCCCCGAGGACCTCGACGACTTCTCCTTCAAGATCGACGACTTCAAGGCCGAGTGGCTGACCACGGGACCGGGCGCCGGGACCGCGCGCGGGTTCGAGTCGAACCTCCGCTACACCGCGGGTGCGAGCGACGAGAAGAAGTACGACCTCAAGGTCAACCACCCGCTGACCGTCGGCGGCACCGACATCTTCCTGCTCGCCCACGGCTACGCGCCGGTGATCACGGTGCGCGACGGCGAGGGCAACGTGGCCTACTCCGGCCCGACGATCTTCCTCCCGCAGAGCCAGAACCTGCTCTCCTTCGGCGTCGTGAAGGCGCCGTACGCCTCGCCCGAGCAGATCGGCTTCCAGGGGCTGCTCTACCCGTTCCAGGGCACCGTCGACGGCGAGCCGGTCAACCTGATGGGCGACATCGGCGACGGCTCGAACGCGATGCTCTCGCTGCAGGGCTTCCGCGGCGACCTCAACCTCGACGCCGGTCCGCAGTCTGTCTACGCGCTCGACACCTCCAAGGCCCACATGATGTCGCCCGACGAGACCGGCAAGGCGTTCAACCTGCGCCTCGGCGAGACGGCCGAGCTGCCCGACGGGCTGGGCTCGGTCTCCTTCGACGACGTCCAGCAGTGGAACCGGGTGCAGATCTCGAAGTCGCCCGGCAAGGAGTGGGCGCTTCTCGGCGTCTCCCTCGCTCTGGTGGGGCTGCTCGGGTCCCTCTTCATCCGTCCGCGACGGGTGTGGGTTCGCGCCCGCCGAGTCGATGGGCGCACACTGGTCGAGGTCGCCGCCCTCGACCGCTCCGGCGGTGGAGACACCGCATCCGTTGTCACCGGCCTGGTCGAGAACCTACGAGGCGCGCGAACACAGGAGGAAAAGGATGTCTGACCACACCTGGGGCGTTCTCAGCAACCAGGCCATCACGGCTGCTGGGGTCGTCTACTTCCTGGCGCTGCTCTGCGCGCTGGTCGAATGGTCGGCCTGGCTCTCGCGTGCCAAGGCCGCGGTCGCGGCGAAGGAGCTCGTTCCCGCTGGTCGGGGCCACTCCGTTCAGACCCCGAGGGAGAGCGAGCGTGTCGAGACCAACACGGTCGAATCGAGCGCCGATGGGGACCGTGTTGATCTCGACACGCCTCCGCCTAGCGGCTCCGGCGGCTCGATCAGCGAGGTGACCGAGTATCGGGCCGCCCTCTTCGGGCGCCTCAGCCTGATGCTGACCGCGATCGCGGTGGTCTGCCACCTCGCTGCTCTGATCGCCCGCGGGATGGCCGCAGATCCCAACCGGGTGCCGTGGGGCAACATGTACGAGTTCACGATCTCTGGCTCGTTCGTGGTGGCCGCTGCGTACGTCGTCCTCTACCGTCGCCTGAAGCTGGCCTGGATGGCGCCGTGGGTGCTCGGGTTCACCGTCGTGGTGCTGATGCTGGCTGTCGTCGCGCTCTACGAGCCGGTCGCACCGCTGACCGAGGCGCTCAACTCCTACTGGCTCGTCATCCACGTCATCGCCGCGATCATCGCCACGGGTGGGTTCACGCTCGGCGGCATCGCCTCGTTGGCGTACCTTCTCAAGAACCGCTTCCCCGACGCTGCGCTGCTGGCGCGGGTGCCCGAGCTGGCGGCGCTCGACCGGGTCTCCTACCGGATCCACGCGTTCGCGTTCCCGGTGTGGACCTTCGGCGTGCTGATCTCCGGTCCGATCTGGGCGCACGAGGCCTGGGGCTCCTACTGGAACTGGGACCCCAAGGAGGTCTGGGCGTTCATCACCTGGGTCGTCTACGCCGGCTACCTGCACGCCCGCGCGACCGCCGGGTGGAAGGGCAAGAAGGCGGCGATCGTGGCGCTGATCGGGTTGGCCACGCTGTGGTTCAACTTCATCGGCATCAACTACTTCTCCTCGACCTCGCAGCATTCGTACGCTGCCCCCGCTGCTCCGGCGGTCGTCGAGCTCACCATCTCCGAGGGAGCCTCACGATGAAAGAGTTCTTGATCTACACCGGCCTGCGGCTGCTGTCGCTGGTCGCCACCTTCGGCATCGTGGCGGGCGTCTGGTCGCTGGTCGCCGGCGAGGTCGACATCTTCCTCTCGGTGATCGTGGCCTTCGTGATCAGCGGGATCCTCTCCTTCTTCGTGCTCGACCCGCAGCGGCGGGCGTTCGCCGAGAAGGTCGAGGCCCGGGCGGCGAGGGCGGTCGAGGCTGCCCGTGCCAAGGAGGACTCGGAGATCGACACCGAGACCGACGCCGACACCGACGCCGACACCGGCAAGACCTCCAACGGAGAAGGCGATAGCCACAAGGTGTCCTGACCTGTTAGACAACGGTCATGTCGATCGTTCACAAGGCCACTCTCACCCCGAACAAGCAGGAGATCTTCGGCGCCTGGCTCGCCACCCAGCCGTGGTGCGAGGGTGACCTGACCCGCACGATCGGCTCCTACCGGTTCGACGACCCGGCCGGACGCGTCGGGATCGAGTGCGTGCTCCTCGAGGTCGGCGAGACCGTCGTCCATCTGCCGGTCTCCTACCGCGAGGCCCCCCTCGACGGCGCCGCCGACTTCCTGATGGCGACCACCGACCACTCCGCGCTGGGGAAGCGCTACGTCTACGACGCCTGCGCCGACCCGGTCGCCGTCCGGGCGCTGCTGGCGGCCGCCCTCACCGGCGCGGCCCAGGAGCCGATGGACATCTACGACCAGGGCCGCCTGGTGGAGCGCCGCGACACCGTCGTCACCGCCGCCGGCACCGGCTCCTGGGAGCCCGACGCGGTGCCGCACCTCGACGGCGTCACGATCCGGTCCCACGGCGCCGACCCCCACCTCGAGGCGGGCGGCTTCGTGGTCGTGGTGAAGCGCGTCGTCGACGGCACCCAGGCCGACGGTGCCGAGTCGATCGAGGTCGCCTGGCCGGGCGGGGCCGGGTCGTTGGTCGGCGTACGTCACCTGTGAACCGGCGATCGCGCTCACGTGGCGCGATCTCGACAGCTGCTGGCTGGGCTTGTCTGTGAGCCCCCTGTGCGAGTGCAGATGATCAACGGGGTCTCCCGTAAGTCACGAGTCGGAAACATCCTCGTCCTGCACTTGACGCATTCGGACTTCAAGAGGCAACCTGTGTCGATGTGAGCGTTCACATCTGTGATGTGGCCCACCTGGAACCCGGCCCATGCGCCGGTCTCCGGCACCCCCCGACAGCGGCGCGTGGATCTACCGACGTGGCCGTAGATGAAATGGAGCAGGTCAGTGCGCAAGGTACTCACCACGATCACCGCGGCGGCGCTTGCGCTCGGCCTGGCGGCATGCGGCGGCGACGGCGGCGGCGAGGGCGGCGACAAGGGCACCGTCGGTGTGGCCATGCCGACCAAGTCCTCGGAGCGCTGGATCGCCGACGGCAACAACATCAAGAAGCAGCTCGAGGCCGAGGGTTACAAGGTCGACCTGCAGTACGCCGAGGACGACATCCCGACCCAGGTCTCGCAGGTCGAGAACATGGTCACCAAGGGCGTAGACGTCCTGGTGGTCGCCGCCATCGACGGCACGGCGCTCGGCGAGGTCCTCGAGACCGCCGAGTCGCAGGACATCCCGATCATCAGCTACGACCGCCTCATCCGCGACACCGAGGCCGTGGACTACTACTCGACCTTCGACAACTTCGAGGTCGGTGTGCAGCAGGCGACCTCGCTCGTCGACGGCCTGAAGGCCAAGGGCGAGGGCCCCTACAACGTCGAGGTCTTCGGTGGATCGCCTGACGACAACAACGCCACCTTCTTCTGGGAGGGCGCCATGTCGGTGCTCGAGCCGCTGATCAAGTCGGGCGAGATCGTCATCCCCTCCGGCCAGACCGACTTCAAGCAGGCCGCGATCCTGCGCTGGGACCCCGCCACGGCGCAGAAGCGCATGGAGGACATCCTCACCAAGACGTACGCCTCCAAGAAGGTCCAGGGCGTGCTCTCGCCCTACGACGGCCTCTCGCTCGGCATCATCGCCGCCCTCAAGGGCAACGGCTACGCCACCGCCGACCTGCCGGTCGTGACCGGTCAGGACGCCGAGGTGCAGTCGGTCAAGTCGATCAACGCCGGTGAGCAGTACTCCACGATCTTCAAGGACACCCGCGAGCTCGCCGAGGTGACCGTCGACATGATCGTCGCCGTCGGCGCGGGCGAGGAGCCCGAGGTCAACGACACCGAGACCTACGACAACGGCAAGAAGGTCGTTCCGTCCTACCTCCTGGAGCCGGTCGTGGTCACCAAGGAGGACGTCACCAAGGTGCTCGTCGACTCCGACTACTACACCGCCGACGAGATCAAGTAGCGTCCGCGCGGCTGGGCCCGGCGACTGCGCCGGGCTCAGCCTGTCGGGCCCTCCCGCGAGCGCCAGGTCAGCCTCACGGGCCGAAAGTCAGGAACGACATGACCCTTCGACAGGCTCAGGACATCGCCTCACCGATCCTGGAGATGCGCGGCATCACCAAGGAGTTCCCGGGCGTCAAGGCGCTCGCCGACGTCAACCTCGTCGTCAACCGCGGTGACATCCACGCGATCTGCGGTGAGAACGGCGCCGGCAAGAGCACCCTGATGAAGGTGCTCAGCGGGGTCTACCCGCACGGCACCTACAGCGGCGACATCGTCTTCGAGGGCGAGACCGCGAAGTTCGGCAACATCCGGCAGAGCGAATCCGCCGGCATCGTGATCATCCATCAGGAGCTCGCACTCATCCCCGAGCTCTCGATCGCCGAGAACATATTCCTCGGCAACGAGACCGCCAAGCGCGGCGTCATCGACTGGGGTCGCGCCAACCGTGAGGCGATCGACCTGCTCGCGCGGGTCGGCCTGCGGGAGAACCCGCTGACGCCGGTGAAGAACCTCGGCATCGGCAAGCAGCAGCTGGTCGAGATCGCCAAGGCGCTGAGCAAGGAGGTCAAGCTCCTCATCCTCGACGAGCCGACCGCCGCCCTGAACGACGACGACTCCCAGCACCTCCTCGCGCTCCTGAAGGGGCTGAAGGAGAAGGGGATCACCTCGATCATGATCAGCCACAAGCTGAACGAGATCGAGCAGATCGCCGACGAGATCACGATCATCCGCGATGGCCAGAGCATCGAGACCCTATCCGTCGCCAACGGTGGCGTGGACGAGGACCGGATCATCCGGGGGATGGTCGGCCGCGACCTCGAGAACCGGTTCCCCGACCACACACCCTCCATCGGCGACATCCTCTTCCAGGTGCGCGACTGGACCGTCATGCATCCGCAGGACAGTCACCGTGAGGTCATCCGCCAGGCCAACCTGTCCGTGCGAGCCGGCGAGATCGTCGGCGTCGCCGGGATGATGGGTGCGGGACGTACGGAGCTGGCTCGATCGATCTTCGGCCGCTCCTACGGCTCGCGGACCTCGGGCACGCTGGTGCTGGACGGCGAGGAGCTGCACCTAAGCACGGTCACCCAGGCGATCGATGCCGGCATCGCGTACGTCAGTGAGGACCGCAAGGGCCTCGGGCTCAACCTCATCGACGACATCAAGACCTCGGTCACCGCGGCCGCGCTGAAGAAGCTGCGCTCCGGGCTCGTCGTCGACGAGCACAAGGAGGTCGTGGTCGCCGAGGGCTACCGCAAGAACCTCAACATCAAGGCGCCCTCGATCACCGCCGGCGTCGGCAAGCTCTCCGGCGGCAACCAGCAGAAGGTGGTGCTGTCCAAGTGGATGTACACCGACCCGAAGCTGCTGATCCTCGACGAGCCGACCCGAGGCATCGACGTCGGCGCCAAGTACGAGATCTACGGGATCATCCAGGAGCTCGCCCGCAGCGGTCGCGGCGTACTGGTGATCTCCTCCGAGCTGCCCGAGCTGCTCGGTCTGTGTGATCGCATCTACACGCTCGCCGAGGGCGTGATCACCCATGAGTTCGACCGCTCAGAGGCCACCCAGGAGTCCCTGATGCGCTATATGACCGCGGACGCGAGGAAGTAGCACCCGATGAATGCCCTGCTCAACACGCTGCGCGGGAACGTCCGCCAGTACGGGATGATCATCGCTCTGGCGGCGATCGTCATCCTCTTCCAGATCACCACCGACGGCGTGCTGCTCAAGCCGCTCAACGTGTCGAACCTTGTCGTCCAGAACGCCCAGATCCTGATCCTGGCCATCGGCATGGTGATCGTGATCGTGGCGCGCCACATCGACCTCTCGGTCGGCTCCGTGGCCGCTTTCGTCGGCGCTGCCTCGGCGATCATGATGACCCAGTACGACTTCCCGTGGTGGCTGGCCGTCTTCCTCGGCCTGCTGATCGGTGCCGCCATCGGCGCCTGGCACGGGTTCTGGGTGGCGTACGTCGGGATCCCGGCGTTCATCGTCACGCTGGCCTCGATGCTGCTCTTCCGCGGTCTGACCCTGGTCGTGCTCAAGGGCGCGACCGTCGGTGGTCTGCCCGAGGAGTTCAAGGCGATCGGCAACGGCTTCCTGCCCGAGATCGGGCCGGACACCGGGTTCCACAACCTGACGCTTCTCATCGCGGTGGCCGCCGTCGGTGTGCTGATCTTCCTCGAGGTCCGTCGTCGCAACGCCCAGACGGCCTACAACTTCGAGGTCCTGTCCTTCCCGCTCTTCGTGGTGAAGCTGGCGCTGCTGTCGATCGTGATCATGTACTTCGCCTACCTGCTCGCCGATGCGCGCGGCCTGCCGATCGTCGGCCTGATCCTGGCGGGGCTGATCGTGATCTACACGTTCATCATGAACAAGACCGTCTTCGGTCGGCACGTCTACGCTATCGGCGGCAACGTCGACGCGGCCACGATGTCCGGTGTCAACACCAAGCGTGTCGACTTCCTGGTCATGACGAACATGGGTCTGCTCGCCGGTCTGGCCGGTCTGGTCACGACTGCCCGCCTGACCGCCGCGAACCCCAAGGCCGGCGTCAACTTCGAGCTCGACGCGATCGCCGCCGCCTTCATCGGTGGCGCTGCCGTCACCGGCGGTGTCGGCACCGTCATCGGCGCGATCATCGGTGGTCTCGTCATGGGTATCCTCAACAACGGCATGTCGCTGCTCGGTGTCTCCATCGACTGGCAGCAGGCGATCAAGGGCCTGGTGCTCCTGCTCGCCGTCGCGTTCGACGTGTGGAACAAGCGTCGCACCGCCGGGTCCGGTGGGGCCGGTGCCGAGGCCGCCGAGCCCAGCGCTCCGCCGCCGGACAAGCTGGCCGAGGAGATCGAGGCCATGGAGGCGGAGCTGAGCGTCGACTCCGACGATCCGCCGAAGACCTGATCCATCCCTTACCCCCACCCCGCGACCCCTGCCACCCCCCGGGCAGGGGTCGCTGGGTTCTCGGGGCGGGCGTGGGCTCGTGTAACACGCTGTTCGTAGGTCTATCCGGTCGTTATAACGGGCGAGTAGTCCTACGAACGACGTGTTACATCCCCGCGACACCCGCCATGAGCCGCCGGTGTTGAATAGCGGGGTGGCAACTTCCGCTCAGTGGCTCCAGGGAGCCCGTCCCCGCACACTCCCCGCGGCACTCGCGCCGGTCATCGCCGGGACAGGGGTGGCTGCGTACGCCGGTGGGTTGGTCTGGTGGAAGGCGCTGCTCGCCCTCGTCGTGGCCCTCGCGCTGCAGGTCGCGGTCAACTACGCCAACGACTACTCCGACGGGATCCGCGGCACCGACGACGAGCGCGTGGGTCCGCTCCGGCTGACCGGCTCCGGTCTCGCGACTCCCTCATCGGTCAAGCGTGCGGCTTTCATCGCGTTCGGGATCGCCGCGGTGGCCGGGCTCGTGCTTGCGGTGACCTCCGCGTGGTGGCTGGTCGTGGTGGGCCTGGTCTGCATGGTCGCGGCCTGGTACTACACCGGCGGCTCACGCCCCTACGGCTACGCCGGCCTCGGCGAGGTCATGGTCTTCGTCTTCTTCGGGCTCGTCGCCGTCATCGGCACCACCTTCGTGCAGACGCAGACCTGGGAGTGGGGCGCGCTGTGGGCCGGCGTCGGCATCGGCGCCATCACCTCCGCGCTCCTAGTCGCCAACAACCTCCGCGACATCCCCGGCGACACCGAGTCCGGGAAGATCACCCTCGCCGTCCGCCTCGGTGACGCGCGGACCCGTTGGCTCTACGTCGCGCTCGTGGCCCTCGCCGCCGTCTCCGTCGTGCTCGTGGCTCTGGCGACGTCCTGGTGGGCGCTGCTCGGTCTCGGCTTCCTCGTCGTCGCCGCTCAGGGCGTCCGTACCGTCCTCGACCGCGCCAACCTCGGCCCGCGTCTGATCCCCGTCCTCCAACAGACGGGACTGGCCACCTTGGTGTGGGGGCTGCTCGTCGGCGTACCTTTGCTGTTCGTCTGAGGTCGGCCGACAGGGGATGTAACACGCTGTTCGTAGGTCTATCCGGTCGTTATAACGGGCGAGTAGTCCTACGAACGACGTGTTACATGGTCGGTGCACGGCATCAAGCCGCCTGCGAGCGTCGGACGCGGAACCGTTTGAGATCTGAGATGTCGGTGCCGAAGGCGCGGCACGTCGTCCGGTACTCGCGGTCCAGGCGATCCTTGAGATAGATGCGGTTGCGGCCGAACAGATCCGTCCACTCCACCCGTGACATGCCGAGATGGAAGCCGTGCGCCCAGTCCTGCCGCGTCTTCTCGTCGGCGAGGATGTCGTCGACCGAGCGGAGCGCGAGACCGCCGTCCGCGGCAGGCAAGTACTTGCCGCGGCCGTCGAACTCGAAGACGTGACGGCCCACTCTGAGGTCGAACCGAGCGGTGCGCACACCGTCTGTGATCTCGAACTGGGTCTCGATGCCTGTCAGCCCCATCTCTTCGAGTACGTCGCGGGTGAGGGACTCGCCGACCGACTCGGCTCCCGCGTCGGAGAGTTCGATGGCCGCCTGCACCTGTCGACGGTTCGGCCAGTGCTGCATGTTCTCGAGGACCTCGTGGAGCTCGCTGACCGAGGCTCCCATCTGTCGAGCGGAGTCCATCGCGACCACGCCGTAGGGGCGGCCGTGCTCGCGGGCGATGTCGACGGCCGTACGGGCTGGCCCGAGGACCTCGAATCCGTTCGCCTCCGTCAGCTGGCTATCGAGGTAGGGCGCCAGGTGATGCTTCACGCCCCACTTGTTGTGGGCGCCGACGACGGGATGGCGAGTGACGTGAGTCTGAGGCTTCCGTGGCAGGAGGATGCCCATGTCGAGCTCGAGCGCAGTGGTGTCGTGACTTCGCACGAACGGGACGGTGATCGCGGCGCACGCGGCCCGGTCACGAAGCCGCTGTCTGTCGGTGGGCAGGGTGATGCTCTCGACATATGCACGTTCGGCATACACGCCGCGGCGTATGACCCGCCATCTCCCACTCCTGAGATAGCGGTAGATGGTGTCGGCGTCGAGGCCGCAGAGAATTGCCTGTTGGCGGGTGATGAGGCCGTGGTTCGACGCCATGGTCGCCTGAATGCGTGGGTTCATGGGGCCAGCCTGCGAGAGCCCACCGACATCGCGTCGAGGCGTGATGCTGCCTTGTGGATAACCCCGGCCCGGATGAGCACTGTGGATGGCAGTTGGCCCGTGGTGGCTGTGATCTGCGGGGCTCACGGGGGTGTAACACGTCGTTCGTAGGTCTGTCCGGTCGTTATAACGGGCGAGTAGTCCTACGAACGACGTGTTACACCGGAACGGGCCCGCCCGGAGCGACAGGCTGCGCCCGCCTCGCGAGGTAGCGCTCGGCGGCGCGGGCGGAGGGGTGGACGCCGATCGCGGCGATGACGATGATGCCCGCGATGATGGCCCAGCCGAGGTGGCCGAGCTCCATCGCCAGGAACGTGTACGCGGCGGGGGCCCATACGGTGCCGAGGGTGTGGCCGACCTGGGCGGCGCCCTGGTAGTCGCCGCGGTGCTCGGGGTCGGAGAGGTCGGCGATCAGACCCCATTCGCCGGCGGACTGGAAGAGCTCCGCACCCGTGACGGTCACGTGGCCGACCCAGACCAGGGCGATCGTGATCAGGCCGACGGTGTCGTGGGTGACCGCGATGATGGCGCAGGAGACGAGGAAGCAGAGCGCGCCTCGGCGCTGGGCCTTCAGCGACGTCGTCACGTCGGTCACCCCGCGGGCGGCGATCACCTGAAGCCCGACGGCCATGACGGTGTTCGTGCCGAACAGCCAGGCCAGCAGGACGCGCGGCGCGTCGGTCTCTTGCACCAGCCACAGCGGGATGACGACGTTGAGCAGGATCTGGTGGCTGCCGAGGACCCCGTTGAAGAACGTCGTGGCGAGGAACGCCCGGTTGCGCAGGGCGCCGAGGCGGTCGCGTACGTCCCTCTTCAGGTCGCCGGGCGAGGCAGCGGTGGCGAGGCGGGGGAGCCGGGAGATCCAGTAGGCGTTGACCAGGAGCACCACCGCGGTCATCAGCGGCACGGCCTTGATCAGGGTGTTGGAGTCGGCCGCCAGGGCGAGGCCGCTGGCCAGTGCGCCGAGTGTGTATCCGACGTTGCGGGCGGCGCGCATGTAGGCGAACCCGCGCACCCGGGTCGCCGCGGGGAAGACCGAGATCCGGTAGGCGTCGCGTCCTGACTTCTGCCAGGAGGAGGCGAGAGCGAGAAGCACCTCGACGGCGACGTACGCGGCGAAGTTGCCGACCAGCACCCAGGCGCCGAACAACAGCGCCTGGAGGATGGCACCCGCGATCCAGCTGAACCGGGTGCCCAGACGATCCGCGAGTCGGCCCAGGGGGACGGCGAACAAGAAGGTTGCGACGCCCGCGATCGTGAGACCGAGGCCGACCTGTGCGGCGGAGAGGCCGACGATCTGAGTGAAGAAGACCGCCGAACCGGTGAGAAAGGTGCCTTCGGCGAAGGCCGAGAGCACCGACTGGTACGACATCGCCCGGATGAGCGGGTCGTCTGAGAGGACCTTGTCCCTCAACCGGATGATGCCAGCGGACAAGGCGACTCCAAACTATCTTGACATCGAGACAAGCGAAGTCTGGTCATCGCTTGGTCCGACGTCAAACAGTTATCCCTGCCGATCGGTCCCCAAACCGGCGGCTAGGAAAAAGGAGTCCATCGCGCCGACGCCCGCGCGTCGGCGTAGGTCGCGGCCCAGGTCAGCGAGTAGAGCCCTCGATGGTGCCGATCACGCCGCCGAAGACGTCGGTGGTGACGCCCCAGATGCCGCTGGCGATAGCCGAGATCGTGCTGGTCAGCCCTTGCGGATCGGTGAACAGCCAGAATCCGACGAACAGAACGCCGATGACGATGAAGATCTTCTTCTTGTCCATGTGAGCTCGTCCTCCCGAGAAATCCGATTGAAATTGATGTGAATTCGCGAACCCGGACGCAAGCGCGCGAAATTCGCGAGGATGCACCGGGATATAGATTCCCCGAAGTAGGCCTCCCCCCGCAAGAATACGGTCAAGGAGACCACTGAGCGGGACGGCGTGTCGCTCAGTGGTCCGGTGGGTGGCATGAACCGAGCAAAGCCCGGGGAGCCGCAGGCCGGCTGCAAGCGCCGTGGGCACGTGTCGTCAGGTGGAACGAGGTGCGCGGAGGCGGTCTGGCGACTACGCTCTGTCTCACATGGCGGTGGCGTTTGTCCAGAATGCCGATGCCCGGGAGTTTGCGTCAGTGCGCGGGAGGGGCAGGGGCGCCTCCACCCACCGGTGCCGCATGGGGCTGCGCCGGACGGGACAACCGAATACTTCCGGACGTGTCCGGCAACCACACCTCACCTCGGGAAAGGGAGCAGAACAATGGCACCGCACCAGCTGATTCAAAGTACGACGCAAGCCGCCGAGTATGGCACCGGCGGCCTGGCCGAGTGGATCACCGACAACATCATCACGCTTGTCGTCCTGATCCTCGGCGTCACGGTCCTGTGGGCTGCCCGCAGTGGCAACATCTCCAAGGCCGTCACGATCGTCGGCGGCCTGATCATCGGCCTCGGCGTCCTCGGCCTTGCCGTGGGCAACAACGCCACGGACCTCGGTCAGTGGATGGCTGGTCTCTTCAAGGGGTGAACCCGGTCCCGTTAGCTAACCCAGGGAGGGATCTCGGGGATGAGGCTGCCTGACGACGACGAGCTGTACGAGGTCGACCAGACCTATCTCGGTCCTCCTCGTCGCTACATCGGGGAGATGCGTTATCGAACCATCTTCCTCTTCCTGGTGATCGCACCATTGACGCTTGTGCTGCTCCGCAAGCTCGGCATGCCGGTGACGCTGCTCAGCATGGGTCTGTGGCTGCTCGGCGCGTCCTACCTCTCGATGAAGGCCTCCGACTACATCAGCGCGGAGAGCTCCGCCGGCGCCTGGCTGATGACCTTCTGGCACGAGCTGACCACGCCACGCCTGGAGACAGGCGCACAGTACGCAGGAGGCGCAGCGGTCGCCTTCAGGCACGTCACGAGCCCGCGGGGCGGCTGGGCGAAGGCCATGCGCCGACCCGGCCGCCGGTTCGCGCAGCAGCCCGGCGCCCCCGCCTCGCCTCGACTGCTGCAGGCGACGGTCGTCGCCTCGGCACCGGGTGCCCCGTCGCGACCGGTGCGTGGCAAGGCCGCACCGGTGCGACCGGTGATCGAGGCGAAGATCGTCGAGGAGCCGCTTCCGGCCAAGCTCAGGGTCCAGCCCGAGGCCCAGTCCTCGACGCGGCAGCAGGTGACCGGCGTACGTCCGGCGAAGGGCGGCTGGTCGAGCCGACCGTCCTCGTCGCCGCGAGAGCCCCGCGACGTGCCGTGGAAGGGTGGCGCGCCGTGGCAGGCCCGGCAGGAGCAGGAGCAGCCCGCCACGCCTACGCAGCAGCCCCAGGCCCCCGAGCCAGAGACCGAAGCGCCGATCACGCCTGCCGCTCCTTCAGCGCAACAGGCGCCGGCAGCGGAGCCTCCCGCCCCCGCTGCGCCGCCGGCGCCGCCAGTGACCCCGCCGGCCACCCCTCAGCCCGCCCCGCCGCAGCCCGCCCCGCCGCAGCCCGCCGCGCCGGCCCCGCGATCTGGCCCGGCTTCACCGCCACCGCCACCGCCACCGCCACCGGCCCAGAGGTCGAAGGAGTCCAAGGAGTCTGCCCCGAACCCCGTGCAGAAGCCCGCCCGACTGTCGCTGTCGCACGCGATCAGGCCGGCCGTGGTGATCGCGCCGGAGCCAGGGTTCGACGAGTTCGACGATGAACCCGCGGGCCGCACCCGACCCAGAGACACTCAGGACGAGCAGGCCTCGCCCGACGAGCACCCGCAGAGCACGGACGACTACCGCAAGCGCCTCGACGGCGACGCACCCAACGACGGAGGAACCGCATGAGGCGGCCGCGAACGGAGCGGGCCTACGGGCCTGGCTTCGAGAAGCCCAAGCCGGGACGCAGAGGCGTCTTCGGCCGGGGCGGCGACGACTCGAAGGGCGTCCATCCGCCCCGAGGGGACAAATGGGCGCTGGAGGAGGTGCGTGGTCACCTGACCTTCACCGCCGACCGCATCATCGCCTGGTATCTCGCCGAGCCACAGACCTGGTCGTTCCGTGCCCACGCCGACCTCGAGGCGCTGATCACCGACCAGGCCAGCCAGCTGGCAGACCTGGTCGGCAACACCGTCCACGGCCGAGTCACCACCCGCCCCTACCCCGTACGTCACTGGGCGCATGCCGCGTTCGCGAACGCTCCCGACCCGCAGCCAGGGTTCGAGGAGATGATGGCGCGCAACCAGGCCCACATGGCCGCCCACAGCCAGGCCGACAAGCTGGTCTACTACGGCGTCGACCTCGGCCGTCGCGACGCGACGGTGCGGACGTTGGCGAAGTTCTCCGCCGGGGCCGCCGAGCGTGAGATGGCCGCGATCAGCGAGCGCCTCGACACCGTCAACCGGGTGATGTCGCGACCGGGTTTCTCGGCACGTCCGGCGGTCGGCCACGACATGGAGTGGATGATCGCCCGTTCGCTCTCACTGGGTGCCAAGATCCCCGTGCCGGAGCCGGGCGAGGCCCAGCAGAACTTTCTCGACACCGACGACATGGCCGAGTGGTTCGAGTCGGTGGCGTGGTCGGCCGAGCCGTTGGCGCCGACGGTGCAGGTCACCAGCAGCATCGGGGGCCGCCAGGAGACCAGCCACGTCTGCGTGCTGACGGTCTCGCGGATCGGCGACATCGAGGTTCCGGAGACCCACGCGCCGTGGATGGCGAAGACCGATGCGCTCGGCTTCCCCGTGGAGTGGTCCTTCCGGGTCGAGCCTCGCTCGCCGGAGGACGTCTCCCGCGAGATGGCCTCCCTGACCCGTCGCATCGACGGCCAGGTCAGCCACTGGTCCGACGACCACGGCAAGCGGCCTCCCAAGCAGCTCACCCGCCAGGCGGGGCGCGCCGCAGACGTCGAGGACGAGATGCGCTCGGAGTTCACGGGCCTGTCCACCCGGACCAGGGGCTGGTACCGGATCGCCGTCACCGGCCGCACGGAGTCCGAGGCGCTCGACAAGGCCCAGAAGGTGGTCGACCTCTACCGGCCGCAGATCAAGATCACGCGCCAGCTGGGGCAGTACCACCTGGCTCGCGAGTTCGTCCCGGGCGAGCCGCTCGCCTCGACCGCCCATGCCCGGAAGTTCCCGGTGCTCAAGGTCGCAGCCGGGCTCCCAGCGGTGACCGCGGAGGTCGGCGACAAGCGTGGTTTCTATCTCGGCGAGACCTCGGCGATGGCGTCGCGAGCGGTGCTGATGGACCCGTGGTACCTGACCGAGGTGATGGAGCAGGCCGGCCTGATCCCGCTCATCGGCACGCCCGGTTCGGGCAAGTCGACCCTGATGGGTGTCGTCATCTACATGTCGATCCTGTCCGGCATCCACGGCGTCGCGATGGACCCGGCGGGCCGGCTGCAGCGGCTGATGACGCTGCCCGAGATCGGCGGCGGCCTGTTCAACGGCCAGCAGCTGCGATCGCGCGCCCGCAGCGTGGACGTCCTGGGCGGACGCCCGGGGTCGCTCTCGCCGTACGCGGTCGTGCCCGACCCCAACCCGGAGCTGATCCGGGCCGAGGCGATGTCGGACCACGAGTTCGCCGAGCGGCTCCACCGGGAGCGCTCGGCCGCCGTGCAGCAGCGCCGCGACCTGACCGTCTCCGTGCTCCGCTCCTGCCTCCCGGTCGGGCTGTCCAACAACGAAGAGGTGCTCAAGCGCATCCGCGCCCGCGTCATGGAGGCGCAGGCCGACCGCGGCGCCGACACCTCGACGATCGTGAAGATGCTCTTCGAGGGCGACAACGGCGACCACGAGATCGCTCGCGAGCTCGCTGCCGCCCGCGAGCGCGAGCTCGGCCGCCTCTTCTTCGGCAACGACTTCCTCCAGTCCGACGAGGAGCTGAAGGGCACGCCGTTCACCTTCTACAACCTCAAGGGCCTCAACACCCCGCCCGAGCACGTCTCTCGCGAGGAGTGGAGCGCAGAAGAGCAGATGGCGCGCCCGATCATGACCCTCGCGGCCTGGTCCGCGCTGCACCTGATCTACCGCAGCGACCCCAACGATCGGAAGCTGTTCGCGCTGGACGAGGCCCACGAGGTCACCCAGGCCTCGGGAGGAACGGGTCGCGCCCTCGTACACAAGCTCTCCAGCGACTCCCGCAAGAACAACTGTGCCGCGCTGGTCTCCACCCAGAACGCCTCCGCGATCCTGGGCTCCGACATCAACAACTTCGTCGGGGCAGCCTTCGTGGGACGTACGCAGGACGAGACCGCCCAGCGTGACGCGCTCAAGCTCCTCGGCAAGCCCGAGGGCCTGGGGTACGAGTCGATCCTGGCACGGCTCTCGCCGCGCACCAGGCGCGGCGACGAGCAGCTGGGCTACCGGGAGTTCATCTACCGCGACGGTCTCGGTGGCGACACGGGCCACGGCGGTATGGAGATCATCAAGGTCACCCTCAACCACCACCCGGGTCTGCAGGAGGCGCTCAACACCACCGCCGACCCCACGCGCCGCGTCAGCCGGGCCATCAGCGGCGGGCCGGCCGATCACGCCGACACCGATCTTTCCGGGGACGGGATCGGCTGATGCCACCGCGCCCCCGTCAACGCTGGTCGAGCCGGATTCGTGAGGAACGAGCGAATCCGGTTCGAGACCAACACGGTCTCGTCGAGCGCCGGGAGGACTGTGTTGGTTTCGACACGCTCGCTGGCGCTCGCGGCTCAACCAACGGAGGCGGGTGGCGCCGTAGGGCGGCTGCTCTGGTCGTACTCGTGGTCGCTCTTCTGTCCGTCGCCGGGCCGGCGGCTGCAGGGCCGAAGGGGATCGACATCCCGATCCCGTTCGACCCGACGGGTGGGCTCTCGGGTGTGAGCGATGCGTGCAACAACCTGGATGCGCCGATGCCGGCCTCTCCTTACGGCGACGGCAGTTTCATCGTCCGGATGACGGCGCTGGGGGCGGCGTCGAGGGCTGGCACGGAGCTGAACGACCCGAAGAAGATCGACGACGAGCTGGACCCGTTCCGCAACAAGGACGAGGTCTCCTTGGAGTCGGCGTACGGGACCTCGCCGCAGTGGTGGACCTATGACAACGGGTGCACCGGGCAGTTCATCGCCGGGGCCGGCACCTCGCTGGGCAACATCCTGCTGGAGATCTCCGGGATCCTGCCGAACTGGTCCCACGCGCTGTTGAACGCGGTGATCGGGGAGAACTCCTTCCTCAAGACTCTCGACGGTCCGATCGTGGCGGCGTCCAAGGCGGTCACCGACGGGGTGTGGGCGCCTTGGGTGAGCGTCGTGCTGCTGCTGGTGGCGGCGACGGTGATGATCCGTGCGCGTGATGGCCGGTTCTCGCGGGCGGTGACCGCTGCGGGCTGGGCTCTTGGCGTGCTGGTGGTGACCTCGTGGTTGATCCAGTATCCGGTGGAGTCGACCCGGCTGGTCGACGACGGCGTGCGGTCGGCGACGGGGATGATCGCGACCGGGTTCAACGACGGCCGTACGGTGCCGGGGGTCAACGACGACAAGTTCGGCGAGACCGACGCGGTCAAGGCCATCGACAGCCAGATGGACGACGTGGTGCGCTCGACGCAGTACCGCACCTGGCTGGCGGGCGCGTTCGGCGACCCGGACTCGGCCACGGCGAAGCAGTACGGGCCGCGGGTGTTCCGGTCCACGCACTTCTCCTGGCAGGAGTACGACACCTACCGCAAGGACCCCAACGGGGACGGCAAGAAGGTCCTGGAGGCCAAGCAGGACGCGTTCAAGAAGCATGCCGAGGCGGTCAAGGAGTCCGACCCGGTGGCGTATGAGTACTTCAAGGGCGAGCACTGGTCCCAGCGGGCGACGACGGCGTTGGTGAACCTCGCGGTGGTCGTGGTCGTGTGCGGGTTCCTGCTGGTCGCGGGGTTGGCGATCCTGCTCTCGTTCGCGCTGATCAGGTTGATCGTGCCGTTCGCGCCGGCAGCCGGGGTGCTGTTCATGCTCGACCACACCCGAGACGCCGCGGTGGCGATGCTCAAACGGGTGGTGGGTCCGCTGGTGATGGGCCCGATCTACTTCCTGGTCGCGCTGCTCCTGCTGCGGTTCGACTCGGCGATCTTGACCACCGACATGTGGTTCGTGCTCAAGCTGGGGCTGATCGCGGTGCTGACCATGCTGGCCTGGCGACTCACCCGCCCTGCTGCGTACGGGATCCCGATCCCGGGCATGGGCCGACTGAGCTCGATGCTGTCCTCGTACGTCGGCGCCCGGACGGGCACCGAGGCCGGGGTCCGCGACGCGACCTCCGACCCGCAGCCCGCCGGCGGCGGGACCGGGTCCGTCACGAGCCCGGGCGGGGTCTACATGCCCGGGCATGAGCTGACCGGCAGCCGGCCGACGATGGTCGCCCAGCAGGTGCCGGGCCAGGCACCGGTGACGGCCGCCGGAGCGCTGGGCGCCGGGTCGAGCGCGAGCGTCCCCGCGGCGTACGCCCTGGGGTCCTCGGCGGGCGACAGGGACGGTGAGCAGGTGGCCACCCAGTGGATGGACTCGCGCTCCGCCGAGCGCGACGAGCCGCACTCCCGCGACGAGGCGCCCCGTGGCCGCGCCGGGCAGGTCTACACCCAGGACCGCCCCGAGGCGCCGAGCCCCGTCGACTACACCTCCGCTTCCTACGCCGACCGCGAGCCGGAGCCGCCACGACAGTCTCCCGTGGCGGAGGCCAACGTGGACTACGACTCGGACGGCAACCCGGTCTTCGTCATCTACTCGCCGAACGGGAACCGCTCGGTGCCCGTCGACAACGGTTCGAGCTGGCGGCCAAGTGAAGGAGGGTCCCGGTAGTGCGGTCGACAACGACGCGGGGTGTGCTGTGGGAGGTCATCGCCCCGCTGCTGAGGTGGCCCATGAGGTCGCCGTTCCGGTTCTTCTCGGTGGCTGTCGGCATCGTTTTCGTCATCTGGGTCATCGCCCAGTGGAGCGACGCTCCCGAGGCGGATCCGGCCGCGCAGCCGGGACGCGGGGCCTCCGCCTCGGCCTCGGCGGGCGCCAGCGGATCCGCCGGTGCGTCCGTCGCGCCGGTGCCGGACCCGGGTGCCGCCGCGACCAAGTTCGTCACCGCCTGGGCGCGCCCCGACCTGACCAGCGAACAGTGGTGGGCCGGGATCAACGCTGCCAACCCTGACGAGTCGCTGGCCCAGGCGCTGGGCCCCACCGATCCCGCCACGGTGCCGGCCACGAAGGTCGTCGGCCCGCCGAAGGTGCTGGAGCAGAACGACTCCGAGGCTCGCGTCGAGGTCGCCACCGACGGCCCGAAGGTCATCGTCTATCTGACCCTGATCGGCAACGTCTGGTACGTCGCCAACATCCTCCCGGGAGGTTAGACCGTGCCTGCCATGCTGATCGCCAAAGCGCGTCTCATCTGGGGGCTCGTGGCCGCCGCGGTCACGTTGGTCCTGGTGGTCACGGGTGCCTTGGTGATCCTGATTGGGGGCTTGGCGAGCACTGAGCAGAGCAACCAGGACCAGGCCGAGTCGGGCTGCATCGGCGGGACCAACGCGATCCCCACCGGCGGCGGGGTCGGTGTCGACGGTGAGGAGGCGGAGGGCAGCGTCTCCGGGTTCACCACCGAGCAGGTCCAGAACGCCCGCACGATCGTGGCGGTCGGCAAGCAGGCCGGCGTCCCGGCGTACGGATGGGTGATCGCGCTCGCGACCGCGATGCAGGAGAGCACCCTGCGCAACATCAACTACGGCGACCGCGACTCGGTGGGCCTCTTCCAGCAGCGTCCGATCTCCGGCTGGGGGTCGATCGCCGACATCATGAACCCGGTCAAGTCCGCCCAGGCGTTCTACGGCGTGGCCGCCCACACGGGCAACACCGGTCTCCTGGACATCGCGGGCTGGCGCAAGATGCAGGTCACCGCGGCCGCCCAGGCGGTGCAGCGATCCGCCTTCCCGCTCGCGTACGCCCAGCACGAGGACGAGGCGCGTGCCCTCGTCGCCGCGCTCGCCGACGGGGTCTCGGCCGCCGACCTGACGGCCACCGCGACCGACGTGTCCTGCACGATCGGCATGGCCGGGATCAGCACCTCCGTCGTACGTCCCATCCAGGCCGGCCTCGCGCTCGACAACAACAACTACGGCAACGGCGGCTCCAACTGGGCCAACATGCACACCGGCAACGACTACTCCTCGCCGTGCGGCACGCCCGTGCAGGCCGCCCACGGCGGCACCATCGTGATCGAGTCCGGCGGCGGCTGGGGCTGGTCGGGTCGCTGGCTGGTGAAGGTGCAGACGGCGCCGGGCAACCTGACCACCTGGTACGGCCACATGCAGTCGCTCTCGGTCAGCCCGGGCCAGCGCGTGAAGGCCGGACAGGTCATCGGACAGGTCGGCAGCGAGGGCAACTCGACCGGCTGCCACCTCCACTTCGAGGTGCACCCGCACGGTGGCGGCTATCTGCAGGACCAGGTCGACCCCGCGGCGTGGCTGAAGAAGAACATCGGCAAGACCCTCGAGGCGACCAAGCAGGTCGCGGGGCTGCCCGGCGTGGGACCGCGCGCGGGCCAGCCTGCCGCCGCCCCGGCCGCCGTCTCCGGCCCGCAGGTGCGCATCGCGCAGGCCAACATCAAGGTCTCGCTGTCCCGCTCGCGATACCGCTCCGACCTGGCGAGGGTCTTGAAGCACGGGCCCGACTTCGTCTCCTTGAACGAGGCCCAGTCGCGCTCGGTCTCGGACATCTCGGTGCGGGGCTACGGCTCCTACCGAGCCTCGGCGGACGAGTACGGCGCTCGCAGCCAGGCCCTCAGCCCTGTGGTCATGTGGCGGACCGACCGTTGGGTGGCGGTCGACAAGGGCGTCGTCCAGCTCACCAAGCCGGTCACGGGGGTCAAGAACGACAGCCGGTACGCCACCTGGGTGGTCCTGGCGAGCAGCGACGGCTCCGGCCGTATCTCGGTCATCTCGACCCATGCGATGACCTCGCCCGCCAAGAGCCCCCAGGCGCGTAGGGACGAGGCCCAGCGCGGCTTCGCGAAGCTCGCCGGGCTGGCGCAGGGGCTGCAGAAGTACGGCCCTGTGCTCGTCGCCGGTGACCTCAACTCTCCCTACCCCCGCAGCGGTGGCGACGGGGATCCGTGGGGGCCGAAACCGCTGATGACCAAGGCCGGGATGACCTCCTCCTTCGAGACCCTCGGCGCGCCCCCGCAGGGCTGGGCGACCCACGACGGCGGTGGCACCATCGACTGGCTCCTCGGATCGAGGGCGACCGCCGCCGCCACTCGCCATGCCACGTTCAGGCTGGAGTCCGACCACCACGGCCTGGTGGCGGACTACAAGATCCGCGGCCAGTAGCGGCGCCTGATCCACGTGTAACACGTCGTTCGTAGGACTACTCGCCCGTTATAACGACCGGATAGACCTACGAACAGCGTGTTACAGCCCGCGGGCCCCACCGGCCCACCGCGAACCCCCACCCGGCAGGGGATAGCGTTTGCCTCATGAACGACGCGGTGGAACGGGCTCAGAGCACCGTCGCTGCGATGGCTGAATGGCTCCGGGGAGGCGGCCCGGAGCACTGGGTCGTGGAGACCTCGGGGTCGACGGGCAGGCCCAAGCGGGTGATGTTGTCGCGGGAAGCCGTGAAGGCGTCCGCAGCGGCGTCGGCGCGCCGCGTCGGGGCGAGCGGGCAGTGGCTGCTGACGCTCCCTGAATCGTACGTCGCCGGGGCCAACGTGATCGCCAGGTCGCTGTTGGCCGGCCACGAGCCGGTGATCGCCGCGGCCCACAGGTCGTTCGCCGACGCCGCGGCGGCGATGGCGGCCGGGCCGCGCTTCGTCTCGATGGTCCCGACCCAGCTGCACCGGATCCTCGAGTCGGGCGGTGACGACCTCGCCGCGCTGGCCGGCTTCCACACTCTGCTGCTCGGCGGCGGCCCGATCGACCCGTCGTTGCGCGCCCGCGCCGAAGAGGCCGGGGTCGACGTCGTCGCCACCTACGGATCTGCCGAGACCTGCGGTGGCTGCGTCTACGACGCGATGCCGCTGGACGGGGTCGGGATCGCGATCGGCACCGACGGACGGGTCCGGATCAGCGGGCCGACGCTCTTCGACGGCTACCAGGACGACCCCGAGCAGACCGCGAACGCCCTGGTGGACGGCTGGTTCCTCACCTCCGACGCCGGCACCTTGGACGAGGACGGTCGGCTCCGGATCCTCGGTCGGGTCGACGACATGGTGATCACCGGTGGGGTGAAGGTGCCGGCGGCGCTCGTCGCCAGGCGGCTCCGCGAGCACCCGGCGGTCACGGCCGCGGAGGCGCTCGGCACTCCCGACGAGGAGTGGGGCCAGCGGCTGGTCGCCTTCGTGGTCGGCGACATCGACGCCAGCGCCGCCCGGGACTGGGTCGCCGCGGAGCACCCTCGCTCCTGGGCCCCGCGGGAGGTCGTCATGCTCGACGAGATCCCGCTGCTCGACAACGGAAAACCCGACCGGCAGGCCCTGCTCGCACTGGCCGCGAACAACGAGGCGGCCCGATGAACGACCAGCTGCACGTCTTCTCCCTTCCGATGACCACCCGGTTCCGCGGGATCACCGAGCGCGAGGGCCTCGTCTTCGAAGGCGCCGGGGGATGGGCCGAGTGGTCGCCGTTCCTCGACTACGACACCCCCGAGATCGAGCCCTGGCTGCGCTGCGCCGAGGAGGCGGCCGCGGGGGACTGGCCCGCGCCGGTCCGTGACACCGTGCCGGTCAACGCGACCGTTCCGGCCGTCGGACCGGAGCGCGCCCACGAGATCGTGACCCGCTCCGGGTGCGCGACCGCCAAGGTGAAGGTCGCCGATCCGGGGCAGAGCCTGTCCGACGACATCGCCCGCGTCGAGGCGGTCCGGGACGCGCTTGGCCCTGCCGGCAAGGTGCGGATCGACGTCAACGGGCTCTGGGCGGTCGACGAGGCGATCGCCGGGATCAGGGTGCTGGAGAGTGCCGCCGGTGGCCTGGAGTACGTCGAGCAGCCCTGTCTCACGGTCGAGGAGCTGGCCGAGGTACGCCGCAAGGTGGACGTCCCGATCGCCGCCGACGAGTCGATCCGCCGAGCCGCGGACCCCTATCGCGTACGCGACCTCGAGGCCGCCGACGTGGCCGTGCTGAAGGTGCAGCCGCTGGGCGGCGTACGTGCCTGCCTGCGGATCGCCGAGGACATCGGGCTGCCGTGCGTGGTCTCCTCGGCGCTGGAGACCTCGGTCGGCATGGCGGCGGGGATCGCGCTCGCGGCGGCGCTGCCGGAGCTTCCCTACGCCTGCGGGCTCGGCACGGTCTCGATGTTCACCGAGGAGATCGCGGCCACCCCGCTCCTTCCGTCCGGCGGGGTGCTGCCCGTGCTCCCGGTCTCGCCCGTGCCCGAGCGCCTGCTCGCTGACCCGGGGCTGCGGGCTTCTCCGGAGCGTACGGAGTTCTGGCGCCGGCGCCTGGCCGATGTCCTCGCCTACCGGGAGAGCCTGCGATGAGCGCGACACCTTCCCGCTATGGCGGGGAACTGAGCCATGTCTGCCGCCCCGCCTGGCCCGATGAACGGAGCACGCATGGCCACTGCAACTGAGCTTGCCCGGACGGTCGTCACCACGCTCCTCGAGGCGCGGGTCACCGACATCGTGATCGCCCCGGGATCACGCAACGCGCCGCTGTCGTTCGCCGTCTTCGACGCGGCGCGAGCGGGGCTGGTGCGCCTGCACACCCGGATCGACGAGCGGTCCGCCGGCTTCTTCGCGCTCGGCCTGACCAAGGTCGGCTCGCGCGCGGCAGTGATGTGCACCTCCGGCACCGCGGTCGCCAACCTGCACCCGTCGGTGCTCGAGGCCGCTCACGCGGGCGTGCCCCTGGTCGTCGTCACGGCCGATCGCCCGGCGCGGCTCCGCGAGACCGGCGCCAACCAGGTCACCGACCACGTCGGCATCTTCGGCCGACTCGTGGAGACGCTCGACCTGGCCGAGGCGCCCGCCGAGGCCGACCTGGCCGCGCTCGACGCCGCACGCGGCCCCGTCCACTGGAACGTTCAGCTCGACGTCCCGCTGACCCCGACCGACCGGTGGGAGCCGCCGGAGGTCGAGGTGCGTCCGGAGCCGGTACGTCCGGAGCTGATGATCCACGAGTCGATCCCGACCGGCGCCGGCACGCCACGCACGGTCGTCGTGGCCGGTGACGACGCCGGTCCGCCGTCTCGCATCCTCGCCCAGGACGGCGGCTGGCCGCTGCTCGCCGAGCCCTCCTCGGGTGCCCGCACGGGCGACAACGCCCTGCGCTCCTACCGGCTGCTGCTGGAGTCACCGCTCGCCGAACGGGTCGAGCGCGTCGTCGTCTACGGCCACCCGACCCTCTCCCGGCCCGTCACCGACCTGCTCGCACGTGGCGACGTCGAGATCATCGCGGCCCCGGTCGATGGGGTCTGGCCCGCGCGCCCGTTCCGGGTCGACCGCACGATCCGCAACAGGCTCCATGTCGAGGGTGAGCCTGATCCGGCGTGGCTGGAGGAGTGGCAGGAGGCCGACCGCACCATCAGCCGCCAGGTGGACAGGCTGCTCCACGAGCAGCCGGAGATGACGGCGTACGACGTCTCTGCCTGCGTCGCCCGCGCCCTTCCCGACGGTGGCCTGCTGATGCTGGGCCCCTCCAATCCCGTACGCGACCTGGATCTGATGATGCGACCCAACCGGGTCGGCGGGCGACGGAAGGTGCTGGCCAACCGTGGCCTGGCCGGCATCGACGGCATCGTCTCCACGGCGATCGGCGCTGCTGCCGGGCGTTCCTCGACGCGTGCGCTCGCGCTGATGGGTGACGTGACCTTCCTGCACGACTCCGGAGGCCTCCTGCTCGGCCCCGACGAGGTCCGCCCCGACCTCACCATCGTGGTCGCCAACGACGACGGCGGCTCGATCTTCGCCTCGCTCGAACAGGGCGCCGACGATTACGCGGACAGCTTCGAGCGGCTCTTCGGCACCCCGCACGGGACCTCGCTGGAGTCCCTCTGCGCCGCCCATCGGATCCCGCACCTCGCGGTGACATCCGTTCCCGAGCTCGAGGCCGCCCTCGCCTCGCCCAACGGCGGCATCGAGGTCGTCGAGGCCGTGGTCTCCCGGGCCGGCCGTCGGGACCTCGACCTCGCGATCCGCGGCCTGGCTCGTTCCTGAGCCGCAGCCCGGGCAAGGAATGGCACAGTGTGTCCGTGACCGATGAGCAGCAGTGGCCGAGCGTGGTGCCGTACGTCGACGTCCATCAAGGCCCGAAACGCCTGCTGACGCTGTTCATGAGCAGCACTGCGAAGACCGAGTACCTCTCCAAGATGCCGCCGATCGTCTCCATCGACGGGCGTGACTACTGGGTCTACTGGGGCCAGGTGAGCTTCGAGATCCCGGCCGACCGTCCCTGCCATGTGGCTGCGCGTTGTGAAGGCGGGCAGTCTGGCGGGCAGCTGTCGCAGGATCTTGGCTCGCGGGCGGCCTCGATCCTGCTTCCGCCCGGCGAAGAAGCGATCGTGCTCAACTATCAGTGCCGATTCGCCGACGGTGTTGGCTACCTGACCCTCTCCTGACTCAGCTTTCCTCGATCTGGAGGAGGTCGCCGAGGCATGTCCGCGCCCCGTTGTGCCGAGTCGGCGCATCCTGACCGAATCAGAGCGCGAGTCGGCTCGTCATGACGAGCCGACTCGGCAGGAGTCACGGGGTCCAGCCCGGGTCCCGGCCGATGAAGCCGAGGAGCTGCTCCTGGGGAGGGGCGTCCCCGGGGACCTCGAACCTCGGGCCGAACTGGCCGGAGGCGCGCATCGCGTCTTCCATGGCAGCCGCGCCGGCGAGCATCCCGGCGGCGCGCTCGGTGCCGAGGTCGAAGTCGCGGCCGAGGGCGCGGGAGAGGTCCCAGGAGTGCATCCAGATGTCGGGGGTGTAGATCTCCGAGAGCGCCACGTCGAGCGGCTTGTCGCCCATGTGCGGGTTGGAGACGATGCGGCCCGCGGGGTCGTCGAAGAGGGCCTGTACGTCGGCCGTGTGGGTCTTCCAGGCGGCGGCCGGGTCATCCGCGACGTCGAGCGGCGCCAGCTCCACGCCGGCCGAACCCTGGATGAAGCCGCGTGACCACTCGACCAGGTGCGAGACCACGTCCAGCGCCGTCCATGCTGCGACAGGGCTGGGGCGGGCCCAGTCCTCGGCGGATGGGACGAAGTCGACGATCTCGGCGAACCGGGCCGCGTCGTACGCGTGCTGCTCGCCCGGACTCAGGTCGGCGGCGCTCACGACAGCTCCGCGAGGAGCTCGTCGAGCTGCTCGTAGCCCTGGGTCACGCCCGTGTCCATGCCGCTGGCCATGATCGCGGCCTGGGTCTCGAAGGACTCGACGACGCTGAGGCCGGTCAACCGGGTGCGGTCGCCGGGGAGCGGTTCGAGGGTGAGGTATTCCAGCGAGGCGCCGTCGGGCGCGCCGCGCCAGGTGAAGGTCTGGACGATGCGCTCGTTCTCGCGCACCTCGTGGAAACTGCCGAAGAACTGGGTGAACTCGTCACCGTCACGCTCGGCCGAGTAGGCCCACGAGCCGCCGGTGCGGAAGTCCCACTGGGTGATGTTCATGCCGATGTCGCGCGGGCCGACCCACTTGGCGTACAGCTCTTTCTCGGCGTGGGCGCGGAAGACGAGCTCCGGAGGAGCGTCGAACTCGCGGACGATGGTGATCGTCGGGGTCTCCTTGGAGGCCTCGATCGTGGTCTCGTGTTTCGTGGTGGTCATGATGCGTCCTGTTCTCGTGATGCTTCTCGTGGTGTGCTTTCCTGCATCTCCTCGAGCAGCGCGTCCAGTCGGCGGTAGCGCTCCTCGGCCTGCTGTTGGTATCGGTCGATCCACTTCGTCATGAGGTCGAACACCTCCGCTTCGAGACGTACGGGGGCACGGCGCGACTCGCGGCTGACCAGGCCGGCCTCCTCGAGCACCTTGAGGTGCTTGGAGACAGCCTGGAGGCTGACGTCGTAGGGCGCCGCGAGCTCGCCGACCGTCGCGTCGGCTGACGAGAGCCGGGCGACGAGGTCGCGCCGGGTCGGGTCGGCCAGTGCTGCAAAGACTCGGGACAGTCTGTCCTCGCTCATGCGCCGCTCATCTCCTGCTATTTCTCAACCACTTGGTTGACAATGAGCCTAGGCGGCGATCCGCAGTTCGTCAACCGTTCGGTTGAGTAACTTGCTTACCGGAAAATAGCCCGCGGGGGACATCGGTTGCGGGACCATGTTGTGGCCGGACACTTCGTTCGGGCTGATGTCTGTCGATGCACTCTCCTCCTCGGGAAAGGCCTACCCCCATGAGTCCTTCGCGCCGCAGATCCATGAGAGTGACCGCCGTAGCCGCCGGTCTCCTCCTTGCTTTCTCCCTCTCTCCGACCCAGTCCGCCGTCGCCGCCGAGAAGGACGATCGCCAGCTCACCCAGAAGGCGAAGTCCCACGGCGTCACGCTGAAGCACGGGGCGTACGTCGGCTGGTCGACGCCCGGTTCGCACGCCAAGGGCGGTTCCCCCAGCGACACCCCGATCACCGCGCAGGCGACGGTGAGCGGCATGGACGTCTCTGGTCACCAGGGCAACGTCGACTGGGCCTACTGGTGGGGCCAGGGCAAACGGTTCGCCTACATCAAGGCGACCGAGGGCACCTACTACCGCAACAGCACCTACTTCCCGCAGCAGTACAACGGCTCCTACAACCAGGGCTTCATCCGCGGCGCCTATCACTTCGCCAACCCGTCCGACTCCGGCGGCGCCGCCCAGGCCGACTACTTCGTCAACAACGGCGGCGGTTGGTCGGCCGACGGCAAGACCCTGCCCGGGGTGCTCGACATCGAGTACAACCCCTACGGCGGGGGCACCTGCTACGGCCTGTCGCAAGCCTCGATGCGCTCGTGGATCTCGGCCTTCCTGAGTCGCTACCGCGCCCGCACCGGCCGCGACGCGGTCATCTACACGACCACCGACTGGTGGACGACCTGCACCGGTAACACCTCGCAGTTCTCGGCTGCTCATCCGTTGTGGATCGCCCGCTACGCCTCTACGCCGGGCACGCTGCCGGCGGGTTGGAACTACTACACCTTCTGGCAGTACACCTCTTCGCCGTTGGATCAGAACACGTTCAACGGGTCGCTGGAGCGGCTTCGGGCGCTTGCTCTGGGGTGATCTGTTTCGCCTCCGGGGTCGAGGTTGGCCAGTGGCCTCCTCGGCCCCGTCCCTGGTGGTCGAGCTTTCGACCCGCTCCGCTGGTCGGGACCTCGTCCCCGCTGGTCGAGTTTGTCGAGACCCTCATCCCCGCTGGTCGAGTTTGTCGAGACCCCGCCCCCGCTGGTCGAGCCGCCGGAGCCGCTAGGCGGAGGCGTGTCGAGACCAACACGGTCCCCTGCCGGAACGACCGGCCCCCGGTGGTCGAGCCTGTCGAGACCTCCCTGCCGGAACGTCCCACCCGAAGGCCGACCTGGGCCGCCGACCCTTCTTCGAGGGTGTTCTCGACATGCCCCGGCGTCAAGGACGGCCTTCGGCCGCCGGCTACGCCGGCCGCTATCGCGGTCCTTGACACCGGACCATGTCGAGAAAAGATATGGCTGGCTATCGGGGCGGCGGCCCGGGTGTGGCGCGGAGGAATCATTGCTCGAAACGGTGATGCGCGTGGGGTGCGAGGGTGGCCCTTCGGGCCACTTACCATCCACAAGTACGGGGCCGTTTCGCTCACCGCGAAAACAACGGTTGACCTGCGGAGATAGGTGGCCTAGATGCTTGTTGAAGGGTAGAATCAGACCCATCACAACACGCCTCTGAACACTCGGAGAGGAGGGGGCGGCGATGAGTCTCGAACCCGAGATCAACCACTGGGGAACCAACCCTCAGGACCCGATCGACGCAGAGCTCGCCGCCCTGGAATCCTCCCTCGACACCCTGCTCACCAGGGACCCTGCCTACTGGCGCACCGGCCAGAAGAAAGACCGGTTGAAGCGTCTGGAGATCATCCAGGCCAAGCACGCCGCGTTGAAGCTGCGGGTCCTCGCTGTCTCGGGTGACATTGCCGAGGAGACCGGCGCGAGAGATGTCTCGGGGTGGATGTGGACCGAGCTGCTGGTCGACAAGAAGGTCGGACGTTCCGAGGTGAAGCTGGCCGCCGGACTCGCGAAGTACGAGCTCGTCGCCGCCGGCCTGGCTGAAGGTGTCGTGTCCCCAGACAAGGCCCGGGTGATCGTCAAGGCCCTCGAGGCGGTCGAGGCCGACCCCGAAGCCAGCACCGAGAACCTGGTGCTCGCGGAGAAGCTGCTGGTCGAGTACGCCACCGAGATGACCGCGACCAAGCTCGAGATCATCGGGAAACGGATCCTGGCCGAGGTCGATCCCGAACGGTTCGAGGCCGCCGAAGCCAAAGCCCTCCAGCGGGAGGAAGAACGCGCCCAGCGGCGTACGTTCTTCACCTCTCGCGCCAACGGCGACGGGACCGTGGACATCCACGCCCGCGTTTCGAACGCGGTCGGTCACCGACTCCGGACCATCCTGGACTCCCTGGCGCAGCCGAGGAAGCTCTCCGCAGAAGACCGGGGCCGTAAAGCCCCCTATGACCGGCTGCTGGGCCAGGCCTTCGCCCGGGTCATCGAGACCTACGACGTCGACCAGCTCCCTCGGCATGGTGGCCACGCCACCACGGTGTTCATCACGATGAGTGTCGAGGACCTCCGCAACGACCTCGGCACCGCAGCGTTGGGGTTCGATGGGGAGCAGATCACCGCCGCGGAGGCGCGTCGGATGGCCTGCAACGCCGACCTCATCCCCGTCGTCCTGGGCACAGGCTCTGAGATCCTCGACTTCGGCCGCAGCATCCGCCTGGCCCACCCGGTCCAACACCGTGCGCTGCGGTTACGAGACAAGTGCTGCCAAGCAGAAGACTGTGACGCACCAGCCGCGTGGACCGAGGCACATCATCTGAAACCCTGGTCGGCAGGCGGCCGAACCGATCTCGCCAACATGGTCTTGTTGTGCCCCAGTGACCATCGCCGGATTCATGACCCGAACTACGACCATGAACGCCTCCCGGACGGACGGATCCGGTTCACCCGCCGCGTCTGACCGCGCTGCGGCCTCCCCGGTCTACCGGGTCGACCTTGTGAAGGGTTTCACGAACTCGGACCCTCTGTCATAGCCGACGACCTAGTGGCCTCCGACAAGACACGGGAGCGCCCCTTGTGAACGATTCACAAGGTGTCATCGGCTAGTACAGCGCCCGCGCAGACCTCACCTGCCAGGACCGACCACCCCGGTCCCCAAGCCCGTACGCGACCCAAACTCGCTGCGCCATACCCCGCCGCCGACCCGATAGCCAGCCAAAATTCTCGACGGATCACGGTGTCAAGGACCGCGAAGCGGCCGGCGAAGCCGGCGGCCGAAGGCCGTCCTTGACTCCGGGGTCCGGCGTGAACACCATCCATAACGGGTCGGCGGCCCCAGCCCGACGTGACACGGCCAGCAACCGACCCAATCCCCGCGATCGACGAAGTCCTAAAGCCCCAACTGGCCCTTCCAGGACCCAAGCACCGGCGTCCACTCGAAGACCCGGCGCTCCTTGATCAGTCCGGCCGCAAGGAACGGGTCGTCGTCCACGGCCGTCTCGACAGTTGCGACCACGCCCTCGAAGAGGAGGAGGCCGGAGCCGTCGGAGGTGGGGCCGGCGAGCACCAGGTCGGGCCGGCCGGCGAGGAACTCCCGGTGGGCGTCGAGGTGCTCGGCGCGTACGTCGGGGAGGTCGTTGTAGGTGTAGAGGACTGCGATGAGGGCCATCAGAGGTCAGCTCCGTCTGTGAGGCGTACGTAGCCGTGCTCGGCTGGGATGAGGTTGGCGGCCTGGGTGTCGAAGACGCCGGAGCCGAACTCGGAGTAGACCCGGTCGTGGATCGCGACTGTGCGGGAGGCGCCGACCTCGCGGGCGAAGTCGATCAGCTCGGAGGAGCGGGCCCATGGGGCGGAGACGGGCAGGAAGAGTACGTCGACAGCCTCACCCGGGCCGTCGAGTGCGTCGCCCGGGTGGAAGAGCTTCGTGTCCCCGGCCTGGATCAGGTAGCCCGAGTTGTCGAAGTGGGGCA
This sequence comes from Nocardioides sp., assembly GCF_014360585.1. Lineage (GTDB taxonomy): Bacteria > Actinomycetota > Actinomycetes > Propionibacteriales > Nocardioidaceae > Nocardioides. The sequence continues at coordinate 50,945 of NZ_JACIXG010000004.1, read as the reverse complement.
GGTCGGCGTGGATCACCGCGTGCTTCTCGTTGACCGCGGTGACAGGGAGACCGACGTCGAACGACTCGCCAGGCTTCACCACGGTGGTCCGCTCGTGGACCGCCGGAGCGCTCTTCAGGATCTGCGCCGCGACTGCGCCGATGGTGTAGACCGGTGCGTCGCTGCCCTCCAGGAGGTCCGGGTTGTAGTGGTCTGGGTGCTCGTGGGTGATCAGCACCGCCGTCGCGCCGTCCAGCGCCTCGGGCTGGGAGAACACACCGGGGTCGACCACCACCACCGCCCCGTCGTGCTCGATCCGGACACAGGCATGGCCGAACTTCGTGATCCTCATGTCGCCGAATCTATCGCGGGCGTCCCACCCGCCTGGCGCCCTCTCGGACGGGGCCGCTCAGGAGAGGGCGTCGCGGATGGGGACGAACTTTGCCTGGGTCTCGGCCAGCTCGGTCTCCGGGTCGGAGCTGGCCACGATCCCGCAGCCGGCGAAGAGGCGGGCGGTGCGGTCGTCGATCATCTCGGCCGAACGCAGCGCGATGCCCCACTCGCCGTCTCCGGAGGCGTCCATCCAGCCGACGGGCCCGGCGTAGCGGGCGCGTTCCATCGACTCGATCTCGGCGATGAGCGCGACGGCTTCCTTGCGCGGGGTGCCGCCGACCGCGGCCGAGGGGTGCAGCGCGGCGGCCAGATCGAGCGAGCTCACCCCGTCGCTGGCGACGCCGGTGATGTCGGTGGCCAGGTGCATCACGTTCGGAAGCTTGAGCACGAAGGGCGCCTCGGGCACGTTCATCGAGGAGCAGTGCGGCTCCAGCGCGTCGGCGACCGACCTGGCGGCGTACTCGTGTTCCTCGAGGTTCTTCGACGACGCGGCCAGCGAGGCGGCGAGAGCGTGGTCGCTGGATCCCGTTGAATGGGCCTCCTCGCCGGTGGGCCAGATCGTGCCCGCGAGCACGCGGGAGGTGACCAGGCCACGCTCGCGGCGGACGAGCAGCTCGGGGGTCGCGCCGAAGAGGTCGTCGACGTGGAACGTCCAGCAGGTCGGGTACGCCGCGGCCAGCCGCCGCAGCACCGCCCGGATGTCGATCGGCGCGCTGGCCGCGGCCAGCAGGTCGCGGGCGAGGACGACCTTGTCGAGGTCCCCGTCCTGGAGCCGGGAGACGGCGTCGGCGACGATCCGCATCCAGTGCTCGCCGTCGACGTACGCGTCGGCGAAGACGACGTCGCGTGGGGCTTCCGGCGGCGGCATCGGAGCCAGCGGGGGAGGCGGCGTGGCGGCCGGGCCGACGGTGGTGACCCAGGCGACGTCACCGCGCTTGCCGACGATGACCGAAGGGATCTTGAGGACGGAGAATCCCGGAAGGTCCGCGAAGGCGAAGGAGCCGAACCCGACGAGCCCGGTGCCGGGCTCGCCGACGGCGTCAGACACCGTGGAGACGGCGGCGAGCTCGTCGAACCACTTGGTGGCGTGCGCGAACCGCTCGGGTCCCGACGTACGGATCTCGGCGGCGGTGCCCCAGCCGACCAGGCCCTCGCCGTGGCGGACCCAGGACAGCACGCGCCGGCGCGCAGGAAGCAGCGCGAGCAGGTCTTCGAGCGTCTCCGACCCGGCGTCGAGGGCCACGGTGGTGGCTACCAGGGACTGCTGCTCCGACTCACTCACGCACCCAGCGTATCGGCGTGGTGTCGGCGGCGACGAGTCGAAGTGATGTATGTGGCATGGTCGCCCCATTTGTCATCCATCACCAGATGGGTTGTAGCGTGCGCTGGCGTGAGTACCAACAAAGAGCAGTCGTTCATCGCAGAGAACGGCATCACCCTCGGCATCATCGCCTTGGCCCTCTTCGTCGTGCTGGGCGTTGGCCTGCCACGGTGGGTTGGCGACTCCGAATCCCACTCCGGTGTGAAGATCACGCTTCCGGAGACTCTGTCGGGCGGCTACAAGCCAGCTGACAAGAAGTCTTCCTACGACCTCGACGTGATCAAGAAGCAGGGCGCGTCCGAGGAGCAGCTGGACGTGTTCATCAAGCAGAACGCCGCCAGCTCGAAGACCGAGGACCGCAATGTCTCCGACGCTCTCGGGTTCTCGATGGCCTCGCGCACGTACATCACCAAGGACATGCAGAAGTCCGTGATGATCCGTGCCTTCGCCGGCGACGGCAGCGCTTACTACGGCGGTGGCGAGGTCTCCAAGGTGGGCGACAACGTCTGCTACGCCAGCGCCGACCAGCAGACCGGTCAGAGCCAGGCGACCTGCTCGCACGCCTCCAAGAATCTGACCGTCCAGGCGACCGCCGCCTCGAAGAAGGACGCGGCGAAGTACGCCGACGAGATCTTCGAGAAGCTGGCCTGAGTTCGGGTCTGACGGAGACCCGAGACAGAATCAGCCCGTGACCCGAGCAGATCTGGACAAGCAGCCCGGCGAGGTCCGTCGCATGTTCGACGCGGTGGCCAAGCGCTACGACCTCACCAACGACGTACTTTCGCTCGGCCAGGACCGCCGCTGGCGACGCGAGGTCATCAAGGCCGTCGCCCCGAAGCCGGGCGAGCTCGTGCTCGACCTCGCCGCCGGGACCGGCACCTCGTCCCAGCCGTTCCTGGACGCCGGAGCCGAGGTGGTCCCGACCGACTTCTCGATCGGCATGCTCAAGGTCGGCAAGGAGACCAAGCCGCACCTGCCGTTCACGGCCGGCGACGGTACCAAGCTGCCTTACCGCGACGGGACCTTCGACGCGGTGACGATCTCGTTCGGTCTGCGCAACATCGTCGACCCCGAAGCCGGCCTGCGTGAGCTGCGCCGGGTCACCCGGCCTGGCGGTCGGATCGTGGTCTGCGAGTTCTCGCACCCGACCTGGAAGCCGTTCCGGACGGTCTACGTCGAATACTTGATGAAGGCGCTCCCGCCGGTCGCGCGGGCGGTATCGTCCTCCCCGGACGCGTACGTCTATCTCGCTGAGTCGATCCGGGCGTGGCCCGACCAGGCAGGTCTCGCCGACATGCTGTCCTCAGCGGGCTGGCAGTCGCCGACGTGGACGAATCTCTCAGCCGGGATCGTCGCTCTTCATCACGCAACCGCTTGATCTCTGCGAAAGTTCGACTATGACCACGACGTTGCCATGGGACGGCATCTTGATGCCTCGCGAGGCCTACGGCCCCGCGGCGGTCAAGGCCAGGGACTCGCTCACCGATGCTGCCGCGCAGGGAGACTGGCGCCGCGCGCTCTCGCAGGTACGCAACGACTACACCGTCGGCGTGAACACCTGGAAGATCGGCGGCGAGTCGATGTTCACGCCGCTGCACCACGCCGCCTACCTCGGTGCGCCGCGGGAGACGGTCCAGGAGCTGCTCTCGCTGGGTGGCGTCAGGTCTCTGCCCACCGCCCATGGTGAGACGCCCTACCAGCTCGCCCAGCGCCGCGGTCACGACCACCTGCTCGACATGCTCGACCCGTACTTCCGCCCCGGCACCCCGCTCGGTGACAATCTCGAGAACGTCAACCTTCACGTGAACACGACGCTCGCCGAGCTGACCGCCGAGTTCCGTGGCGAGCACCAGCTGCGTACGTTCGACGTTCGGCTCATCTCCGAGGAGGGCGGCCCCGACGAAGCCTGGTTCACCGCTCCGGGGATGTACGGCGGCATCCGGATCGGCATGTTCTGGGGCCGCGCCCACCTGGAGTACAACTCCCGCCTGGGCGACTCCTACGCCGTCGTCGCCCCGGAGGGCTCGACCTACGTGAGCCGCTCCAGGCGCGCCGCCCCCGCTCTCCCCACCCGCTGAGGCAGACACCGGTGGGCGATCCTGTCGGGACCTCACGTACGCAAGCATGCGAGGGTCGTCCCATGGCTGACGCTCACGAGGATCTGATCATCGACCTGAACCCGCTCCCGGACGAGATCGGTGGGAGGCTGCGGGCTCAGCTGGAGTTCATCGCCGAGGCGGACAAGCTGAAGACGATCCTGCGGGCCTCGCCGCTGGCAGCGGCGGATCGGCGGGAGAACGACGCCGAGCACTCCTGGCATCTGGCGCTGATGGTGCTGCTGCTGGCGGAGTACGCCGACGAGCCCATCGACGTGGGGCATGCGATCAAGCTGGTGATCATTCACGACATGGTCGAGATCTACGCCGGCGACAGCCCGGTCTTCGATGCTGCCTCGGTCGTTGACCAGGTCGAGCGCGAGATCGCCGCAGCCGATCGGCTCTTCACGATGCTGCCGCCGGACCAGGCGGGTGAGATCCGTGCCCTGTGGGACGAGTTCGAGGCCGCCCAGACCCCCGAGGCGCGCTTCTGCAAGGCCATGGACCGCCTCGAGCCGATGCTCCTCAACTGGCTCAACCGCGGCGGAACCTGGGGCATGCCCGGCGCGACCGAGTCCCGGGTCCGTGCCCGCGAGGCCGGCGTCGTCGCCGCCTCGACCACCCTCGGTTCCGCCACCGACGCACTCGTCCGTGCGGGGCTCGCCAAGGGCTGGATCCGCCCCGATCCCGACTGACCATCGCCGAGTCGGCGCATCCTGACGCGCAAGCAGGTCGAGTCGGCTCGTCATAACGAGCCGACTCGGCGAGATTTCGGGTGAGGACGGGCCGACTCGGCATATTCCCTCCTGGGTATCCGTTACGCTGCGGCGACTTTGGGCTGCGGGGACGCTGAGGGGAGCTGCTCGTGGACGTGGATGTGGTGCCGGGATCGGTGACAAGCTGGACCGTCACGATCGACGATCAGCGTCGGCTCATACGGGCCATGGTGAGTCTGCGGTTGCGGAGCGTGGCCTATTGGGCCCAAGGGCTGGTTCCGCCGGTGTTGTTGACCGGATCGTTCTGGTTCGGCACGCATGACTTCGGTCTGGGAACCTTCGGCAGGGTCGCGCTCGCGATGCTCTTGATCCTCGGAGGCGTCTGTCTCACGTTCACGCTGACGATTCCGCTGTGGACAGTCTCTCGCCGCGTGGAGCGCGAGTTTCCTGTTGGGGCCACTCTCGTCGCATGGGCGACGGAGAGCGGGTTGGGCATGCGTACGCTCAGGCGACTCACCTTCTATCCCTGGTCGCGGCTGACGCTGACCGATGCCGGGCCGGTGCTCGTGCGGTGTCGGCAGGATGGTGCGAAGACGCTGGCCGTACCGGCGTATCTTCCGACCGGGCCCGATGAGGTGGCGCGGTCGGTCGACTTTCCGGCCCAGCTCATCGGTCCGGAGATCAGACGCGAGCTGGCGAGGGGAGCGAGCCGGGAGCCTGTGGGGACCCCGACCGCGGGGGAGCCGGTCGTCGTCGATCGGAGCTTGCGGTTGCGGCTCGTCCGGGCGTGGCTTCGGGCGCAGTTCGGCGTTTCGACGTGGTTGTACCCGGCCATGTTCGGCTTCAACATCGCATTCTGGCTTGCCAGTGACTCCTACAGGATGGCGATCTTCATAACTGTGCTGACGGTGCTGGGTCCGTTCGCCTGGATGCTCACCGGCGAGGGCCGGATGTCCGGGATGTATTCGGTCGGTGCCACCGTCACCGGTTCGGCGGGTGAGTGGCTCGAGGTCCAGGGGCCGTGGGGAAGCGTTGCCTGGCCCCCGGGATGGCTGAAGCTACGCCGGCTGACCAAGCACACCGTGACGTACGAGATGGTGCAGGTCGGCCCAGACGGAAGGCCAGCCACACCAGCCAACGTCGACAAGCGGATCATCGTGATCCCCCGAGCCTTCCTCGACACGCCGAAACCTGCAGCCAGCACCGCTTCCTGACCGTTCACAACTCCGCGCTGGCGTGGTTCTGCCAGCGTTTGCGCCCGTATGCCGATGCACCTTCCTGCCATGGCGGGAAAGTGCCGCGCGCCATTTCGGCAACCGACTTGCATTCCGCCACAGGAGTGGCAGGATGTGAGTTGGCCCACATTGTGATTCCATTCACAAAGTCTCAAGAAGGGGTGGGTCGCTCAGGGTAGGAGGCGAGATGGAGCTCTACGTGCCGGTGCTCGCGTTGGCGGGACTGGCGACGCTCTTCGCGGTCGGTTCGTTGATCATGAGCTCGGTCGTCGGACCGAGACGCGTCAACCAGGCCAAGGCGGATCCCTACGAGTGTGGGATCGAGGCCACTCCACAGGCGCTGGGTGGTCGCTTCCCGGTGAAGTACTACATCACCGCGATGCTCTTCATCATCTTCGACATCGAGATCATCTTTCTCTACCCGTGGGCCGTCAGGTTCGACGCGATGGGATGGTTCGGCCTCGCGGAGATGGGCCTCTTCCTGCTGACGGTGTTCGTGGCGTACGCCTATGTGTGGCGCCGCGGCGGATTGGACTGGGACTGACGTGGGTATCGAAGAAAAGCTCCCCTCCGGCGTACTTCTGACCACGGTCGAAGGCATGGCCGGCTACTTCCGCAAGGCGAGCCTGTGGCCGGCGACGTTCGGGCTGGCCTGCTGCGCCATCGAGATGATGACGAGCGGCGGGCCGAAGTACGACCTGGCCCGATACGGCATGGAGGTCTTCCGCGCGAGCCCGCGGCAGGCCGACCTGATGATCGTGGCGGGCCGGGTGAGCCAGAAGATGGCGCCGGTCCTGCGCCAGATCTACGACCAGATGCCCGAGCCGAAGTGGGTGCTCGCGATGGGCGTCTGCGCCAGCAGCGGCGGGATGTTCAACAACTACGCGATCGTCCAGGGCGTCGACCACATCGTTCCCGTCGACATGTATCTCCCCGGCTGCCCGCCGCGGCCCGAGATGCTGATCGACGCGATCCTCAAGCTCCACGACAACATCCAGGGCGGCTCGCTGGGCGTCAACGCCGAGCGCGAGGAGGTCGCCAACGAGACCGCCGCGCTGCGCCAGCTGCCGCTGATCGACCAGACGGGACTTCTGCGGTGAACGACCAGAACATCGGCCAGAACAGCGGCATGTTCGGCGTGGAGGACACCGGCGACACCAGCGGTTACGGCGGTCTCACCCGCCAGCAGGCGACGCCGAGCCGCACCAGCGATGTCGGGGTGCAGCCCTACGGCGGCTGGTTCAAGGAGCTCGCCGACGCCCTCGCCTTCACCGAGGCGGAGGCGGTCATCCACCGTGGAGAGCTGACCTTCCACGTACGCCGCGAGCGGCTGCTCGAGGCCCTGCAGGTGCTCCGCGACGAGCTGCGCTTCGAGCTCTGCTCCGGGGTCTCCGGGGTGCACTACCCCGCTGACCAGGGCAAAGAGCTGCACGCGGTCTACCACCTGCTCTCGATGACCTACAACCGCCGGGTGCGCATCGAGACCTCCGCTCCCGATGCTGACCCGCACGTGCCGAGCGCGGTGGCCATCTACCCGACGCTCGACTGGCACGAGCGGGAGACCTACGACATGTTCGGGATCGTCTTCGACGGCCACCCGGGTCTGACCAGGATCCTGATGCCCGACGACTGGCCCGGCCACCCGCAGCGCAAGGACTACCCGCTCGGTGGGATCCCCGTGGAATACAAGGGCGCGACCATCCCGCCGCCGGACACTCGCAGGAGCTACTCATGACCGCGACAGACGCTGACGACGCGCGCACGTTCACCGTCACCGGCCAGGACTGGGACGACCTGACCGACGCCCTCAAGGACGTCAAGGACGAGCGGATCATCGTCAACATGGGTCCGCAGCACCCCTCGACCCACGGGGTGCTCCGGCTGATCCTCGAGCTCGAGGGCGAGACCGTCACCGAGGCGCGTGCCGGGATCGGCTACCTCCACACGGGCATCGAGAAGAACCTGGAGTTCCGCCCCTGGACCCAGGGCACGACCTTCGTCACCCGGATGGACTATCTCTCGCCGATCTTCAACGAGACGGCGTACGTCCTCGGGGTGGAGAAGCTGCTCGGCATCGGCGCCGAGGTGCCGGAGAAGGCCGACGTCATCCGGGTCCTGCTCATGGAGCTCAACCGGATCTCCTCGCATCTGGTAGCGATCGCGACCGGTGGCATGGAGCTCGGCGCGCTGACCGTGATGACGATCGGCTTCCGCGAGCGCGAGCTGTGCCTGGACCTGTTCGAGTTCATCACCGGCCTGCGGATGAACCACGCCTACATCCGTCCGGGCGGCATCGCCCAGGACGTGCCGGAAGACACCGTCGCGCGGGTGAGCGAGTTCATCGAGCTGATGAAGAAGCGGCTGCCGGAGCTCGCCGCGCTCTGCAACGCCAACCCGATCTTCAAGGGTCGCCTGGAGCAGGTCGGCTACCTCGACCTCGAGGGCTGTCTCGCGCTCGGCCTCACCGGCCCGGTCCTGCGCTCGACCGGCTACCCGTGGGACCTGCGCAAGACCCAGCCCTACTGCGGGTATGAGGACTATGACTTCGAGGTCATCACCTGGGACACCTGCGACTCCTACGGTCGGTTCCGGATCCGGCTGGCCGAGATGTGGGAGTCGCTGCGGATCATGGAGCAGGCCCTCAAGCGGCTGAAGGATCTCGACGGCGCGCCCGTCATGGTGGCCGACAAGAAGATCGCCTGGCCCTCGCAGCTCTCCGTCGGCGCCGACGGCCAAGGCAACTCCCTCGACCACATCCGCCACATCATGGGCGAGTCGATGGAGGCGCTGATCCACCACTTCAAGCTGGTGACCGAGGGCTTCCGGGTGCCGGCAGGCCAGGCGTACGTCGCGATCGAGTCGCCGCGCGGAGAGCTCGCCGCCCATGTGGTCAGCGACGGCGGCACCAAGCCTTACCGGGTCCACTTCCGAGACCCGTCGTTCACGAATCTTCAGGCCACGAGCGTCATGTCCGAGGGCGGCATGGTCGCCGACGTGATCGTGGCGATCGCGTCCATCGACCCGGTGATGGGAGGCGTCGACCGATGAACCACCCCACTCGATTCTTCGCCTCCCCCGCTTCGCTCCTCCGCCGAACAATCGATCGGGGACCCCGATGACGCTTGCTGCAGAGACCTTCGACGAGCTGCGCGAGATCGCGGCCCGCTACCCCCAGGCGCGTTCCGGGCTGCTGCCGATGCTCCACCTGGTGCAGTCGGTCGAGGGCCGGGTCACTCCCGAGGGCATCCAGGCCTGCGCCGATGTCCTGGGTCTGACCCCGGCCGAGGTGAGCGGGGTGGCGACCTTCTACACGATGTACAAGCGCCATCCCGTCGGCACCCACCACGTCGGCGTCTGCACCAACACGCTGTGCGCGGTCATGGGCGGCGACGAGATCTTCGCCTGCCTTCGCGAGAAGCTCGAGGTGGGCAACGACGAGACCACGGCCGATGGCGCGATCACGCTCGAGCACATCGAGTGCAACGCGGCGTGCGACTACGCGCCGGTGGTGATGGTCAACTGGGAGTTCTTCGACAACCAGACCCCGGAGTCGGCCTCACAGCTGGTCGACGACCTGCGCGAGGGCCGCGAGGTCGTGGCCTCGCGCGGAGCCAGGATCACGAGCTGGCGCGAGGCCGAGCGGGTCCTGGCCGGCTTCGAGGACGGGCTCGTCGACGAGGGGCCCGCTGCTGGTCCGGAGTCGCTGGTCGGCCTCGAGCTCGCCCGTGAGCGCGGCTGGGCCGCACCTGTTCACGCGCACGGCTCCGCCGACGTGACCGAGGAGATGCCCGAGGCCGTCGAGGAGGCCGACACCCGTCGTGCCGAGTCGGAGACGATCGCCGAGGAGGCGTCCGATGACTGACACTCTCACCCCGGTGCTGACCAGCAACTGGGGCGACGAGCGGGCCTGGACGCTGCCCGCCTACGCTCAGCAGGGCGGCTACGACGCGCTCGACTTCGCTCTCGGGTTGGCTCCCGAGGACGTGCAGACGATGGTCAAGGACTCCGGGCTCCGCGGCCGCGGTGGCGCCGGCTTCCCGACCGGGGTGAAGTGGGGCTTCCTGCCGCCGGCCGACCCCGAGAACCCCAAGCCGCGCTACCTGGTGGTCAACGCCGACGAGTCCGAGCCGGGCACGTGCAAGGACATCCCGCTGATGATGGCGAGCCCGCACACCCTCGTGGAGGGCGTGATCATCTCCTCCTACGCCATCCGGGCGGAGCGGGCCTTCATCTACGTACGCGGTGAGGTGCTGCACGTGATCCGGCGGCTGCAGGCGGCGGTCCGTGAGGCCTACGCCGCCGGCCACCTCGGCAAGAACATCCACGGCTCCGGCTACGACCTCGAGCTGGTCGTGCACGCCGGCGCCGGGGCCTACATCTGTGGCGAGGAGACCGCGCTGCTCGACTCGCTCGAGGGACGCCGTGGCCAGCCCAGGCTGCGCCCGCCGTTCCCGGCCGTGGCCGGTCTCTACGCGAGCCCGACCGTGATCAACAACGCCGAGTCGATCGCCTCGGTGCCCGCGATCGTGAAGAACGGTGCCGACTGGTTCGCCGGCATGGGCACCGAGAAGTCCGCCGGTGTCGGCATCTTCTCGCTCTCGGGCCACGTCAAGAAGCCGGGCCAGTACGAGGCTCCGCTCGGCATCACGCTGCGCAAGCTGATCGAGCTGGCCGGCGGCGTACGCGAGGGTCACGAGCTGAAGTTCTGGACCCCGGGTGGCTCCTCGACCCCGTTGTTCACCCAGGAGCACCTCGACGTGACGCTGGACTTCGAAGGCGTGCAGGCGGCCGGCTCGATGCTCGGCACCCGCGCGCTGCAGATCTTCGACGACTCCGTGTGCGTGGTCCGGGCGGTGCTGCGGTGGACGGAGTTCTACAAGCACGAGTCCTGCGGCAAGTGCACCCCGTGCCGAGAGGGCACCTGGTGGCTGGTGCAGGTGCTGGAGCGGCTGGAGAAGGGCGACGGCAAGCCGGAGGACCTCGACCTGCTGCTCGACCAGTGCGACAACATCCTCGGCCGCTCGTTCTGCGCGCTGGGTGATGGCGCGACGAGCCCGATCACGAGCTCGATCCAATACTTCCGGGACGAATACCTGGCCCACCTGGAACAGGGTGGTTGTCCCTTCGATCCCAAGAAGTCGACCGCATGGGCGGAATCGGTGGTCGAGCCTGTCGAGACCACCCGCGAGGAGGCATCGCCCAATGACTGACGTCACCGTGAAGATCGACGGCCACGACGTGACCGTGCCCGAGGGCACGCTGGTGATCCGGGCCGCCGAGCAGGTCGGGATCGAGATCCCGCGGTTCTGCGACCACCCGCTGCTCGCGCCCGTCGGCGCTTGCCGGCAGTGTCTCGTCGACATCCCCGACGCCGGCAACGGCCGCGGATTCCCGAAGCCGCAGGCATCCTGCACGATCCCGGTCGCCGAGGGCATGGTGGTGGAGACGCAGAACTCCACAGCCGTCAAGGCGCAGCACGGGATCATGGAGTTCCTGCTGGTCAACCACCCGTTGGACTGCCCGGTGTGCGACAAGGGCGGCGAGTGTCCGCTGCAGAACCAGGCCATGTCCCACGGCCAGGGGGAGACCCGGTTCGACGGGACGAAGCGTACGTTCCCCAAGCCCATCAACCTGAGCCCCAACGTCCTGCTCGACCGGGAGCGCTGCATCGTCTGCCAGCGCTGCACCCGCTTCGCCGAGGAGATCCCGGGCGACCCGGGGATCGCGCTGATCCAGCGTGGCGCGCAGCAGCAGATCGGCATCGCCGACGACAAGCCGTTCTCGTCCTACTTCTCCGGCAACGTGATCCAGATCTGCCCGGTAGGAGCGCTCACCAGCGAGGACTACCGCTTCCGCGCACGTCCGTTCGACCTGGTCTCCACACCGAGCGTCGCCGAGCACGACGCCTGTGGCGCCGCGATCCGGATCGACCACCGCCGGGGCAAGGTCATGCGCCGCCTCGCCGGCAACGACCCCGAGGTCAACGAGGAGTGGATCTCCGACAAGGACCGCTTCGGTTTCCGCTACGCGGTCCGCGACCGGCTCACCTCGCCGATGGTCCGTGAGGACGGTGAGCTCCGGCCGGCGTCCTGGCTGGAGGCCGTCGCGGTCGCCGCCCAGGGTCTGGCCGCCGCCGGCTCGGTGGGCGTGCTGCCGGGTGGCCGTCTGACGCTGGAGGACGCGAAGGCGTACGCCACCTTCGCCCGCGAGACGCTTCGCACCCCGCACATCGACTTCCGCTCGCGTCCGCTCTCGGAGGAGGAGACCGGGTTCCTGCGCTCACGCGTGGCCGGCACCTCGCTCACCTACGCCGACCTCGACGCAGCCGACCACGTGATCCTCGTCGGGCTCGAGCCCGAGGACGAGGCCGGCACCCTCTTCCTGCGGCTGCGCAAGGCCAACCAGCAGGGCCTGCGGATCACCACCCTGAGCCCGTACGCATCGGAGGGCTCCCGCAAGCTCGGAGCCACGGTCGTCCTGACCGCTCCCGGTGCTGAGTCGGAAGCGTTGTCGCAGGTCAGCGACGTTACCGAGACTTCGGTGATCCTGGTCGGCGAGCGATTGGCGACCAGTCCCGGCGCCTACACCGCCGCTGCCGAGCTCGCTGATCGCACCGGTGCCAGGCTCGCCTGGGTGCCGCGTCGCGCCGGCGACCGAGGTGCGGTCGAGGCGGGCCTGCTTCCCGGCGAAGGCGGTCTCGACGCCGAGGCCATCGTCCGCGGTGGTCTCGACGCGCTGCTGATCGCCGGGGTCGACCCCGACGACACCGCCGACCCCGCCGCCTTCCTGGCCGCTCTCGACCAGGCCGGCTTCGTGGTCAGCCTCGAGCAGCGGGTCACCGCGGTGACCGAGCGCGCCGACGTCGTACTCCCTGTCGCTGCCGCCTCGGAGAAGGCCGGCACCTTCGTCACCTGGGAGGGCCGCCGCCGTCCGTTCGAGAAGGTCTTCGACAAGCCGGCCGCCTACTCCGACGCCGAGGTCCTCGGACACATCGCGACCTCGCTGGTTGAGCCCGCGAGCGCAGCGAGCGGTGTCGAAACCAACACAGTCGCATCGAGCGCGGCAGGGGACCGTGTTGGTCTCGACACGCCTCCGCCGCCCTCGCTTCGCGAGGGGGCTCCCTCGTTCGGCGCGTCCGGACGAGCAAGCTCGCCGGCCGACCTCACTCGGTCGCCTAGCGGCTCCGGCGGCTCGACCGACGGGAGTGGTTTCCGTCTCGCGACCTGGCGCCTGATGCTCGACAACGGGACGCTGCAGAGCGGCGACAAGGCGCTGGCCGCGACCGCGCGCCCGGCGTGCGTACGGATCCCGGCGGCGCTCCACGAGCAGCTCGGTGACGTCGTGACGATCACCGGTGACCGGGGGAGCTGGACGCTTCCGGCACTTCCGGGGGAGCTGGCCGAGGGCACGATCTGGGTGCCGACCGACTCGTTCGGGCGCGGCGTATGGGCTGATCTGGCTTCGCCGGGGTCGACCGTGAGCGTGGAGGGGACCAAGTGAACGGGCTGGAGCAGTTCGGCCAGGACCCCTGGTGGATCATCGCGATCAAGGTCCTGCTGGTCTTCGTCGTCTGCGTCGTGCTGACGCTGTTCAACATCTGGTGGGAGCGCAAGGTCGTGGCGCGGATGCAGAACCGCATCGGCCCCAACCGGCACGGACCCTTCGGTCTGCTCCAGTCACTCGCCGACGGTGTGAAGCTGGCGCTGAAGGAGGACCTGACCCCGGAGAAGGCCGACAAGATCGTCTTCATCACCGCGCCGATCCTGGCCACGGTGCCGGCCTTCGTGACGTTCTCGGTGATCCCGTTCGGCCCCGAGGTCAACCTCTTCGGCGTACAGACGCCGCTGCAGCTGACCGACATGCCGGTCGCGGTGCTGTTCGTGATGGCGATCGCCAGCATCGGCATCTACGGGATCGTGCTCGGTGGCTGGGCCTCGGGCTCGACGTACTCCCTGCTCGGTGGCCTGCGAAGCAGTGCCCAGATGATCTCCTACGAGGTCTCGATGGGTCTGGCGCTCGTCACCGTCTTCCTGATGGCCGGGAGCCTGTCCACGAGCCAGATCGTCGAGGCGCAGAAGGACTGGTGGTTCGGCGCCCTGCTGCTGCCGTCGTTCCTGATCTACTGCATCTCGATGGTCGGCGAGACCAACCGCGCGCCGTTCGACCTGCCCGAGGCCGAGGGTGAGCTGGTCGGTGGTTTCCACACCGAGTACTCCAGCCTGAAGTTCGCGCTCTTCTTCCTGGCCGAGTACATCAACATGGCCACCGTCTGCGCGCTCGCCACCACGCTCTTCCTGGGCGGTTGGCGGGCACCGCTCGGCCTCGGCACCGTCTGGGCCGGCGCCAACGAGGGCTACTGGCCGGTGCTCTGGTTCTTCCTGAAGATGTTCTTCTTCATCTGGGTCTTCATCTGGCTGCGCGGCACCCTGCCGCGGCTGCGCTACGACCAGTTCATGGCGCTCGGCTGGAAGGTCCTCCTTCCCGCGAGCCTCGCCTGGATCATCATCGTCGCAGTGATCAAGATGGCCGCGATCCAGGGCGACTTCAGCCCCAACTGGATCCTCTTCGGTTTCGGCCTGGCCATCACCGTGGTGGTCGTGCTCGGCTTCATGAACCGGCTTCCGGAGAAGGAGCCCCAGGCCGCAGAGGCGCCCGGCGGCTACCCCATCCCCGCGCTGCCGCAGGGTGGGGCCGTGCGCGGCGCCGCCCAGCCGCTGGTGTTCGGACCGAGCGCCGTGGAGCCGACGAGAAGTGGCGTACGCATTCTTCCCTCTCCTGAGGATGCACTGCCTGAGGAGGCAAAGTGAGCAAGGACGACCGCACGTTCAAGGAGCGGTTCTGGGACCCGGTCAGCGGGTTCGCGGTGACCTTCCAGACACAGTTCAGGAAGCCGGTCACCGAGCAGTACCCGCAGCAGAAGGAGCCGACCGAGGAGCGCTTCCACGGTCGACACCAGCTCAACCGCCACGCCGACGGCCTGGAGAAGTGCGTCGGGTGCGAGCTGTGCGCGTGGGCCTGCCCCGCCGACGCCATCTACGTCGAGGGCGCGGAGAACACCGAGGAGGAGCGCTACTCGCCGGGGGAGCGCTACGGCCGCGTGTACCAGATCAACTACCTGCGCTGCATCCTGTGCGGGCTCTGCATCGAGGCCTGCCCGACCCGAGCGCTGACGATGACGAACGAGTACGAGCTCGCCGACACCTCGCGCGAGAGCCTGATCTACGAGAAGCAGGATCTGCTCGCGCCGCTCGAGGACGGGATGGAAGCGCCTCCGCACCCGATGTTCCTTGGCGACGACGACACGTCTTACTACGCGCCGGAGCCGTCCGCTGGTCGAGGGCCACTTCGTTCAGACCCTCGGCCGCCTGCGGCCGAGCGTGTCGAGACCAACACAGTCGGATCGAGCGCGGCAGGGGACCGTGTTGGTTTCGACACGCCTACGCCTAGCGGCTCCGGCGGCTCAACCGACGGGGGACGTCGATGAGCTTCGTGATCCTCGCCTCGGTCATGGTGATCGCGGCGTTGGGGCTCCTGTTCGCGCGCAAGCCCGTGCACGCCGCGCTCTCGTTGGCGGTCGTCATGATCGGGCTCGCGATGATCTACGCGATGCTCGAGGCGCCGTTCCTGTTCGCGGTGCAGATCGTGGTCTACACCGGCGCGATCCTGATGCTGTTCCTGTTCGTGATCATGCTCGTCGGGGTCGACACCTCCGACACCCTGAAGGAGACGATCGCGGGGCAGAAGGTGCTCGCGATCGTCCTCGGCACGGGGCTCGGAGCGATCCTGATCACGGGCGTCGGCCAGGCGAGCATCGGCACGATGCGCGGGCTGTCCAGCGCCAACGAGGGCGGCAACGTACAGCGCCTCGCCGACCTCCTCTTCTCCCGCTACGTGATCGCCTTCGAGGCGACCAGCGCGCTGCTGATCACCGCCGCGATCGGCGCGATGGTGCTGGCCCACCGGGAGCGGATCGACCCGAAGCAGACCCAGACCGACCTGGCCCAGGGCCGCGTCGCCGACTACGCGAAGAGCGGCAAGCACCTCGGCCCGCTGCCCCCACCGGGCACCTTCGCGCGGCACAACAGCAACGACACCCCGGCGCTCCTGCCGGACGGGTCGCAGAGCACGAAGTCGGTGCCGGCCATCCTCGCCGGCGGACGCACAGATGAAGGAGAGGACGAATGACGGACAACACCACGGCGTACGTCATCTTGTCCGCCATCCTCTTCACGATCGGCACCATCGGGGTGCTGACCAGGCGCAACGCGATCGTCGTCTTCATGTGCGTCGAGCTGATGCTCAACGCGGCGAACCTGGCCCTGGTGGCGTTCAGCCGGCAGCACGGCAACCTCGACGGGCAGGTGACCGCGTTCTTCGTGATGGTCGTCGCTGCCGCTGAGGTGGTCGTCGGGCTGGCGATCATCATGACCATCTTCCGCACCAGAAACACGGCTTCGGTCGACGAGCCAAGGATGCTCAAGTGGTAACTGCTGCACTCGCCAACCCCATCGAGGCTGACGGGGTCTTCTCGCTGATCTGGCTGGTCATCGCGCTGCCCCTGGCCGGTGCGACCCTGATCCTGATCGGGCGCCCGCTGGCGCCGGCGCTCTTCGACCGGATCGGGCACTGGCTCGCGGTCGGGCTCGCGGGTGCGTCCTTCGTGCTGTCGCTCGTCCTCTTCATCGCCACCCTCGGTCGCGACGAGGAGAGCAGGCAGGTCGTCCAGCACCTCTACACCTGGTTCGACACTGGCGACCTCAGCGTCGGGATGGACCTCCTCTACGACCAGCTCTCCAGCCTGTTCCTGCTGCTCATCACCGGTGTCGGCACGCTGATCCACGTCTACTCGGTCGGCTACATGGCCGACGACGAGCGGCGCACCCGGTTCTTCGGCTACCTCAACCTGTTCCTCGCCGCGATGCTGATGCTGGTGCTGGCGGAGAACTACGTCGGCCTCTTCCTCGGCTGGGAGGGCGTCGGCCTGGCGTCCTACCTGCTGATCGGCTTCTGGCAGCACAAGCCGTCGGCGGCTGCTGCCGCCAAGAAGGCGTTCGTGATGAACCGGGTCGGCGACATGGGGCTCTCGCTGGCGATCGCGCTCTGCTTCGTCACCTTCGGGTCGACGTCGTTCTCGGCGATCGACATCAGCGAGACCAGCACGACCACCCTCAACTGGCTCGGCATCCTGCTGCTCGTCGGAGCCTGCGGAAAGTCCGCCCAGGTGCCGCTGCAGGGCTGGCTGCTGGACGCCATGGAGGGCCCGACGCCGGTCTCCGCGCTGATCCACGCCGCGACGATGGTGACCGCGGGCGTCTACCTCATCGTCCGGTCCTCGGTGGTCTTCGACGCCGCCGAGGCAGCCTCGACCGCCGTCGTGGTCGTCGCCCTGGTCACGATCATCTGGGGTGCGGCGATCAGCTGCGTGAAGGACGACATCAAGAAGGTCCTGGCCGGCTCGACGATGAGCCAGATCGGCTACATGATGCTGGCCGCCGGGCTGGGCGGCCCGGGCTACGCGTTCGCGATCTTCCACCTGCTCACCCACGGCTTCTTCAAGGCCAACATGTTCCTCGGGGCCGGGTCACTGATGCACGGCATGAACGACGACGTGAACCTCAAGCACTACGGCGCCCTGAGCCGGGCCCTCCCGGTGACGTTCGTGACCTTCGCGATGGGCTATCTGGCGATCATCGGGTTCCCCGGCTTCGCCGGCTTCTGGTCGAAGGACAAGATCCTCGAGGTCGCCTTCGCAGAGAGCTGGCTGGTGGGCATCCTCGCCCTCCTGGCCGCCGGCGTGACCGCGTTCTACATGACCCGTCTGATGATGCTCGCCTTCTTCGGGCGCAAGCGCTGGCCCGAGGGCGTACACCCGCACGAGTCGCCGCGGATCATGACCGGTCCGCTGGTGGTCCTGGCCGCGCTGTCGGTCCTCGGCGGAGTCTTCGCCCTGGGTGGCTGGATCGAGCACTGGCTCGAGCCGGTCGTCGCCATCGGCCACGGCGGACACCACGGACCGCTCCCGGTCTGGGCGACCTCGGTGCTCGCGGTGCTCGTCGTCGCGATCGGGGTCGCGGCCGCCGGGTTCGTCTTCGGCCGCCGCCCGACCACGACCGAACCGACCCCCTACCTGCACGTCCCGCACGTCGAGGACGTCGTGGTGCCGCCCGGGATGGCGCTCACCCGCGGTGCCCTCGCGACCGACAAGTACGTGGTCGACGGCCTGATGAGCGGTGGCCCGGTCGCCCTCGCGGCGATCGCCGGTGAGCTCCGCAAGGCACAGACCGGTTACGTACGCTCCTACGCCCTCTCCGTCCTCGGCGGCACTGTGCTGGTGGCCCTCGCGATCCTGGTGGTCAACTGATGCTGACAATCCTCGTCCTCATTCCCTTCGCGGGTGCGCTGGTCACTGCGGTGATGCCGGCCCGGCCCAAGATGTGGGCCTTCGGCTTCGCGGTCGCGACCCTGATCGCCGGCATCGTGACGATGTTCACGGCCCCCGACGCCGACCGCGTCTGGATGGAGCCGCTCGGCGTCCACTGGGCGCTCGAGATGGACGGCTTCGGCAAGCTGATGGTGCTGCTGACCGTCGTCCTGGTGCCGCTGGTGATGGTGGCGGCGGTCAAGGACCACGACAAGCGGTGGTACGCCTGGGCGCTGGCCCTGGAGGCCTTCGCCCTGCTCACCTTCCTCGCCGGTGACCTGTTCCTCTTCTACATCGCCTTCGAGGCCACGCTTATCCCGGCGTACTTCATGATCGGCCAGAACGGCGGACCCGGTCGGGCCAAGGCCGCGGTCAAGTTCCTGATGTTCCAGCTCGGTGGCGGCCTGGTGCTGCTCGGTGCGCTGATCGGCTTCTACGTCGTCTCCTCGCAGGCCGGCCCGCCGTCCTACCTGATCAGCGACCTCGCCCAGCTCGACATCGGCACCACGGCGGAACGCTGGATCTTCGTGGCGATGTTCATCGCGTTCGCGGTCAAGGCGCCGCTGTTCCCGGTGCACACCTGGCTGGCGGACACGACCGAGCATGCGACCCCGGCGACGTCGGTGCTCCTGGTGTGCATCCTCGACAAGATCGGCACCTTCGCCATGATCCGGCTCTGCCTGGGCCTGGTCCCGGAGGCGTCCGCCTGGGCGACCCCGGTCGTCGTGGTGCTGGCGCTGATCTCGATCGTCTACGGCGCGGTCCTGGCGATCGGGCAGGACGACCTGCTCCGCCTGATCGGTCTCACCTCGCTGAGCCACTTCGGGCTGATCACGCTCGGCATCTTCGCGGCCACCCGCGAGGGCCTGGTCGGGTCGATCCTCTACATGGTCAACCACGGTGTCGCGACCGCGGCGATGTTCCTGATCGCCGGGTTCCTGATCACCCGCAAGGGCACCGCGTCGATCTCGTCGATGCGCGGGCTCGAGAAGGCGACACCGGTGCTCGCCGGCACGTTCCTCATCGCCGGTCTGGCCACCGCCGGTCTACCCGGGCTCTCCCAGTTCGTCTCCGAGATCCTGGTCCTGATCAGCGCCTTCGACTACCACTGGCTGGTCGGCGTCATCGCGGTCTCCGCGATCGTGCTCGCTGCGATCTATGTCCTGTGGGCCTACCAGCGGATCTTCACCGGACCGCCTCAGGTCTCCAAGAAGCCGGTCGCCGATCTGGATCGGCGGGAGATCGGCGTGATCACGCCGCTGCTGGTGGCTCTGCTCTTCTTCGGGTTCGTCCCCGGCCCGCTGATCTCAGCGGCCAAACCCGTGGTTGATCCCCTCGTCAACGTGATCCAGGCAGGTGAGTGACGCGATGTTCGAGTCTCCCGGAATTTCGTACGCCACCCTGTGGCCCGTCCTGCTGGTGCTCGGCGCGGCCTGCATCGGTGTCGTGGTTGAGGCCTTCGCGCCGCGCGCCGCGCGGTTCAACACACAGGTCTCCTTGGCGCTGGTCGGGCTCGCCGCCGCCCTCGCGGGGACCGCGATCGTCGGTGCCGGGCCGCACCTGGGCGTCGCGACCGGCGAGGGTGCCCTCATCGTCGACGGACCCGGAGTCTTCTCCCAGGGGCTGGTGCTGCTGGTCTCGCTCGGTGGCGTCGCGCTCTTCGCCGAGCGCCGTCTCGACAACGGCGTGAGCGCCTTCGCGGGTCAGGCAGCGGCGCTGCCGGGCACGCCCGCCGAGCGTACGGCCTCCCAGCGCGGGCTGGAGCACACCGAGGTCTATCCGCTGATGATGTTCGCGGTCGGCGGGATGATGCTCTTCTGCGTCTCCGGCGACCTGCTGATGCTATTCGTTGCGCTCGAGGTGCTATCGCTCCCGCTCTACCTGCTCACCGGCCTGGCGCGCCGTCGCCGGCTGCTGTCGCAGGAGGCGGCGCTGAAGTACTTCCTGCTCGGTGCGTTCTCCTCCGGCATCTTCCTCTACGGTCTCGCGCTGGTCTACGGCTTCGCCGGATCGATGTCGCTCTCGGAGATCGGTGCGGCGGTGGCCGAGGACGGCTCCAGCCCGCTGCTGCTGCTCGGCATCGGCCTGATGGCCGTCGGGCTGCTCTTCAAGACCGGCGCGGTGCCGTTCCACTCCTGGACGCCCGACGTCTACCAGGGCGCCCCGACGCCGGTCACCGCGTGGATGAGCGCGGCCACCAAGATCGCCGCGTTCGCCGCGATGCTGCGGCTCTTCTACGTCGCCTTCGGGGCCGAGGGCGACATCTGGCGTCCGGCCATCGGTGTCGTCGCGGTGCTGACGATGCTGCTGGGCGCCTCCTTCGCGGTGGTCCAGACCGATGTGAAGCGCATGCTCGGCTACTCCGCGGTGGCCCACACCGGCTTCCTGCTCACCGGGCTCCTCGGCGTGCAGAACGACTCGTTCGGGTCGACCCAGGCGGTGCTCTTCTACCTGACCGCCTACGGGTTCGCGACGCTCGGCGCCTTCGCGATCGTCTCGATGGTGCGAGGACCCAACGGTGAGGCCGGCTCGCTGGACCGTTGGGCCGGCATGGGGCGTACCAACCCGTGGGTCGCAGGGACCTTCGCCGTCTTCCTGCTCTCGATGGCCGGGCTGCCGCTGACCGGCGGTTTCATCGGCAAGTGGGGCGTCTTCGCGGTCGCGCTGGGCGCCGGTCAGTGGCCCGTCGTCGCCGTCGCGATCGGCTCGAGCGTCATCGCGGTCTTCTTCTACGTACGCGTGATCATGCTGATGTTCTTCACCGACGCGCACGACGATGCAGCCGTCGTCGTCACACCGTCCTACGCCACCACCGTGGTGATCGCACTGAGCGCTGTCGCCACCGTCCTGTTGGGTGTAATTCCGGGCCCTGTTCTCAGCCTGTTGGTGGATGCGGGAGGATTCATCGGGTGAGCACCAGCGCACCCACCGATCGAGCCCCTGAACTCGCCCTCCCGATCACCGATCCCGAGCTCGAGCAGCGGTTGCGCGCTCGGCTGGTGGACGTTGAGGAACGGCTGGGCGGTTACACGCGGAGCCGCTCCCCGTTCGTCACGGAGGCGGCCACCCACCTCATGCAGGCCGGAGGCAAGCGGTTCCGGCCGTTGCTGGTGCTGCTGGCCGCCGAGTGCGGCCCGGACAAGCTCGCCGACGAGGTCATCACCGCCGCCTGCGTCGTCGAGCTCACCCACCTCGCCTCGCTCTACCACGACGACGTCATGGACGAAGCGCTCGTACGCCGCGGCGAGGACTCCGCCAACGCCCGCTTCGACAACCACATCGCGATCCTGACCGGCGACTTCCTCTTCGCCCGC
The DNA here is from genome assembly GCF_014360585.1 of Nocardioides sp. GTDB lineage: Bacteria > Actinomycetota > Actinomycetes > Propionibacteriales > Nocardioidaceae > Nocardioides. Next base: position 29,470 of record NZ_JACIXG010000004.1, on the reverse strand, counting down.
TCCTCGGAGCTGACCGCCCAGCTGGGCCCGGAGGCCGTACGCATCCAGGCGGCCACCTTCGCCAAGCTCGTCGAGGGTCAGATCCTCGAGGGTGTCGAGCCGCCCGAGGGTGTCGACCCGGTCGATCATCACCTCGAGGTGCTGGCCGGGAAGACCGGTGTCCTGATCGCCACCTCGGCCCTCTACGGTGCGCTCTTCGCCGGTGCCGACAAGGAGATCCAGAAGGCCCTGCTGGCATACGGCGACATCGTCGGCGTCGCCTTCCAGCTCTCCGACGACATCCTCGACATCGCCTCCGACTCCGACAAGTCGGGCAAGACGCCGGGGACGGACCTCCGTGAGGGCGTTCCCACGCTCCCGGTGCTGCTGGCCCGTCGATCCACCGACGCCGGCGACGCCCGGCTCCTGGAGCTGCTCGACAGCGACCTCACCGACGACGCGACACTGGCCGAGTGCGTCGGCCTGCTCCGTGCTCACCCGGCGCTGGCTGAAGCGCGTGCCTACGTCCAGGCCCGCGCAGAGGAGGCCAAGGCGGCCCTCGCTCCTCTCCCCGAAGGACCTGTGCGCGCGGCTCTCGAGGCGTTCGCCGACGTGGTCGCGGTCCGCTCAGCCTGACCGCCGAGGCAGGGGCTCGGCGGGCGAAGTTCCGCAGCGCGATATTCGGTAAAGGGATTCCCGGCCCTGGCAGTACCGTTGCGACGTGAACGAGCAGCGGCGTGGAGTGATGTTCGGCGCCGCGGCGTACATCATGTGGGGTGCGTTCCCGCTCTATTTCCCGCTCCTGGAGCCCGCCGGCGCGTGGGAGATCCTGGGGCACCGGATCCTGTGGTCGCTCGTCGTGGCCGGAGCGCTGGTGCTCATCGTGGGGCGCCGCAAGCAGGTGGCGGCGATCCTGCGCGACCGGCGCAAGCTGGTGCTGCTGGCGGCTGCGGCCGCGGTGATCTCGATCAACTGGGTGACGTACATCTGGGGCGTGAACAACGGGCGGATCGTGGAGACGAGCCTGGGCTACTTCACCAACCCGCTGGTCACGATGTTGATGGGCGTGATCATCCTGCGGGAGCGGATGCGGAAGCTGCAGTGGGTGGCGCTGGGGATCGCCTTCACCGCGGTCCTCGTCCTCACCTTCGACTACGGGCGGCTGCCGTGGGTGGCGCTCGTGCTGGCGTTCTCCTTCGGCACCTACGGGCTGCTGAAGAAGAGCGCAGGGGTCGGTCCGTTCGAGTCGCTGGCCGTCGAGACCGCCGTGACGGCTCTGTTCGCGCTCGCTCTCGTCGTCGCCCTCCAGGCCACCGGGAACGGCACGCTCTCCGGGAACGGCCTGCTCCACGTCGTCCTCCTGATCAGCCTAGGAGTCGCCACCGTGGTGCCGCTGGCCTGCTTCGGCGCGGCCGCGATCCGGGTGCCGATGGTGACGATCGGGCTGCTCCAGTACCTCGCGCCCATCCTGCAGTTCGCCGTCGGCGTCTTCATCGCCCATGAGGCGATGCCTCCCGGGCGCTGGGCCGGCTTCGCGATCGTCTGGGTCGCGCTGATCATCTTCAGCGTCGAGGCTGTCCATCACCGCCGCAAGGTGCTGCGGGCGAGTGTCGCTCCGCTGAGCACTACCGGCGCCTAGATCGGGCCGGAACCCACCCCCGCCTCGGCGAAACACCGCGCGAGAACCTCAGTGAGGCAGCCAGGCATCGTCGCGGGCGGTGCGGGTGGTGACCTCGTCGGGCAGCTCGCGGGTGGCGAGCTCGGCGATCGAGACCTTCTCGAAGACCTCGCGCAGCGAGTCGCGCGCGGCGATCCAGACGTGCTGGAGGACGTCGGCGCGCTCGTTGTAGGTGACCGCCTCCGGGCGGAGCCCGTAGACCGAGACCAGCGGGCCGTCGACCGCGCGGATCACGTCGGCGACGGAGACGTCCGAGGCCTTACGAGCCAGCCGCCAGCCGCCTGACTGGCCCCGTTGCGAGATGACGACACCGGCCTTGCGGAGGTCGGCGAGGATCGCCTGCAGGAAGCCGTGGGGGATGTCCTGGGCGCGGCCGAGCTCCTCGGCGCTGACAGCTTTTCCGTCCTCACGCGCGGCCATCTCGATGAGGGCGCGGAGAGCGTAATCGGACTTGGCAGATACTCGCACGGCCACATTCTTGCAGATGAATGCAGAATTTCGCTCAATCTAGTGGTCAAGTCCACTTTCACTCGCGAGGGCCTCTGCGCGCCTCTTGAGGGCGTCCGCGTGCCGCCGGAATCCGTCCGCGACGCGCTCCGGACCAGCCAGCCCGACCAGCGGACCGGAGAACTCCTCGACGGTCTCATAACGCGTCGGGCCGTCGGTTCGCTGGGCCAGTCGTTGGTGTCGTACGCCGCGGACCAGGCCGAGCCGCGCGGGCCAGCCCTCGTAGACATAGGCGAGGTACGCCTCCACGACCCCGCCCTCGCCGACGACCGGTGCCTCGAGCGCCGAGATCCGCTCCGGTGAGCGCGCGCGGGCGCCGTTGGCCCAGGCCACATGCAGGACGATCGGATTGCCCACCGCAGCCGGCTGAGCGGTCTCGGCCCGGACGACGAAAGGGTTCCATGCGGCGTACGCCTCGGTGTCGACCATCACCCGCCAGACCACCTCGATCGGGGCATCGATCTCGGCGGTGGCCTTCGGGTGCTCGTAGGCCACCGGCTCAGCGGTAGTTGATGAACTGCACCGCGAAGTCGTAGTCCTGCCCCTTGACCAGCGAGATCACGGTCTGCAGGTCGTCGCGCTTCTTTGAGGAGACACGGAGCTCGTCGCCCTGGATCTGCGCCTTGACCCCCTTGGGCCCCTCGTCGCGGATCAGCTTGGAGATCTTCTTCGCGTCCTCGGAGGAGATGCCCTCCTTGAGCGTGATCGAGATCTTCGACAGCTGCCCCGACTGGCGCGGCTCGCTCGCGTCGAGGATCTTCAGCGACTGCTGGCGCTTGATCAGCTTGTCCTGGAAGACCGAGAGCACCGCGCTCGCGCGGTCGTCCGCGGAGGCGGAGATCTCGATCGCCTGATCACCGCTCCACTCGATGGTCGCGTTGGTCCCCTTGAAGTCGAACCGCGTCGCGACCTCGCGCGCGGTCTGGCTCAGCGCGTTGTCGACCTCCTGACGGTCGATCTTGCTCACGATGTCGAACGATGAGTCAGCCATGACTCTTCTCCTCTAGCTTCTGACCAGGTCTGTGGTGCCTTCACCCTAGAACCTCGTGCCGTTTTCGTGCGCCGCCAGCCCCTGCGCTATCGTTTATTGCTGTCGCGATCCCCTTCGCAGGGGCACGCGTACAACCCAGGCAGATTGCCCGAGCGGCCAATGGGAGCGGACTGTAAATCCGTCGGCTTATGCCTTCGAAGGTTCGAATCCTTCATCTGCCACACTGGGAGAACACCCCGGTGGCCAGCGGAAACGTTGGCCACCGGGGTGTTTCGCTTGTCTGGCTGTGTCCGGCCATAGCCCACTGACTGACGGTGTTCACGTCCGATACGCGTCCGCGATGTCGGCCCTCGACTCCTAGTTGATCTCGCGATCGACCACCTGTCGGGCGGCCTCCGCGGTGTCTGTCGCCAGTGCGTAGGCATGGTGCTCGAGCGACTGCGCGAGCTCGGCCAATGGTCGGAGGCGGTCCGCAGATCGGCGGTCACGACCCTCTTGGGACCGGGCAGCGTCGAAGCCTGGACCTCCCGACCACCTGGATGTCCTCGAGTGCGCCGGCGATATCGTCGGTCGCGCCGACCGGCGCTCGCGTGAGCGAGGTACTCGACTGTGATGACGGCTCCGTCGGCGCCGAGGATCCGGCGCACGACCTCGCACAGCCGCCAGGTCTGGGGCTGGTCCTCCGGAAGGGCCGTCAGAGTGCGGCCAACTGGGACAGGAGTCGACCGCGCTCGTCGTTGGGAGAATCGACCATCGCTTCGCCCCGTGCCTCGACTGTGATGCCGGGTCCCAGCATATTTCCCAGTCGTGGGGGTACCCCTGGTCTGTCCGCTCAACGAACGCTGTCCGAGGAGGACGCCGCGATGACTCACACGATGGCCCTGACCACCGGGTGGTTGTTGCTGTTGGCCGCCATCGTGGGCCTGTGCTGGTTCCTGCTTCGGGCGGGCCGTTGATGCGCCGAGACCTGACACGCAGCCCCCTCATCGTCGTGGCCGCCCTGCTGCTTGCCGGTTGCGTCCCGCAGTCCCCGGACCAGGACACCTTCCGGGACCGGAGCGAGCTCGCGATCGAGCAGACCGTCTCGGCGGTGGAGTCGACGCTCCTGGTGCTGCGGCTGCTGATGCGCGAAGACATGTTGACGAACTATGCGGAGATCGCCGTCCACGACGCCCAGGACTCCCTGTCCGCCGCGAGTGGTGGATATGACGCGCTGAACCCGCCCAGGCAGCTGGACCAGCTCTATTCCTCGACCTCGACACTGATGTCGGACGCGTCGAGTGCGGTCACCGACACCCGGATCGCGGTGTCACGAGATAGCGCCGGGGACTTCGCGAAGCTGGAGAAGCAGCTCTCGAAGCTCGCGAAGGACCTGCACCGCAAGCTGGAGGAGGTGCGCGCCCGATGAAGAAGATCTTCGCGCTCACCCTGGGCGTGCTGACCGCCATCGGCGGCTTCGTCGACATCGGGGACCTGGTCACCAGCGCCCAGGTCGGTGCCCGCTTCGGGCTGTCGCTCGCGTGGGTCACCGTGGTCGGGATCCTCGGGATCATGGTCTTCGCCGAGATGTCCGGGCGGGTGGCAGCCGCGAGTGGGCGCTCCACGTTCGACCTGGTCCGGGAGCGCCTGGGGCCGCGGCTCGGCCTCGCCAACCTGACCGCGTCGATGGGAGTGACCGGGCTGACCTTCATCGCCGAGATCGGCGGTATCGCGCTGGCGCTCGAGCTCGCCACCAGCGTCCAGCGGTTCTTGTGGATCCCGATCGTGGCAGCCCTGGTGTGGCTGGTGCTGTGGCGGGTGAAGTTCTCCATCATAGAGAACGCCTTCGGTCTGCTCGGGCTGGGCCTGATCGCCTTCGCGGTCGCCTTCTGGCAGATGGGACCGGACTGGGGTCACCTCGCCGAGCAGGCGGCCACCTTCGCCAAGCCCGGCGACGAGGACTGGTCGACGTACGCCTACTACGGCGTGGCGTTGTTCGGGGCCGCGATGACGCCCTACGAGGTCTTCTTCTTCTCCTCCGGAGGAGTCGAGGAAGGGTGGTCCGAGCGGGACATCCCGGTCATGCGGGCCAACGTCTTCATCGGCTTCCCGCTCGGCGGCCTGCTGTCCCTGGGCATCGCCGGAGCGGCCGCGCTCACGTTGGGTCCGCTGGGCGTGGACGTCAGCTCCCTTTCGCAGGTCGGCCTTCCGGTGGCCACCGAGCTCGGAAAGATCGGGCTGGCAGTCGCCCTGGTGGGCTTCTTCGGAGCCACCTTCGGTGCCGCCTGCGAGACGGGATTGTCGGTGGGCTACAGCATCTCGCAGTACTTCGGCTGGCAGTGGGGCAAGTACGTCACCCCCACCCAGGCCTCCCGCTTCCACGCGATGATGCTGCTCTCTGCGGTCCTGGCGGCAGTCGTGCTGCTGACCACGATCGACCCAATCATGGTGACCGAGTTCTCCGTGGTCTTCTCCGCCGTGGCGCTCCCGTTGACCTATCTCCCGATCCTGATCGTCGCCAACGACGAGGACTACATGGGCAAGCACACGAACGGCGTGCTGGCGAACTTCTTCGGCAGCGTCTACATGGTGATCGTCGTGGTGGCGTCGGTGGCGGCACTGCCGTTGATGGTCTGGACCAAGATGGGACAGTGATGAAGGAGACCTACGACGCTGCGCTGCAGCTCCTCGACCGGCAGATCATCGCAAGCGACACCCGGATGGTCGGCAAGGTCGACGACGTGACGATCGAGCGGCAATCGGACGGCACCTGGCGGGTCACCGAGCTGCTGGTGGGTCCCGGGGCACTGGGCCCACGTACCGGCGGACTGATCGGCTTCTACATGAAGGCGGTGTGGGAGCGCCTGTCCGGATCCACCACTGGTGAGCCGGACCGGATCCGGATCGAGGATGTCGACCACATCGACAACGCCGTGCACCTCAAGATCCCCCGGTCCGACGTCGACGTGGAGGGGTTCGAGGTCTGGATGCGGGAACACGTGATCACTCGAATCCCGGGGGCGAAATGACGACGCAGCACGAGCGACACCGGCTCGGTGACCTGTTGCACATGCCGGTGGAGGACCACACGGGCCAGTCGGCCGGGTACGTCGGCGACGTCCGTTTCGAGCGTCGCGAGGACAACCAGCACGGCTACCGGCTTGCCGGGATCATCGTGGCCCAGCGGGGGACCGGCTCGCTGCTCGGCTACGACCGCAACCGCACCCACGGACCGTGGGTGCTGCGCAGGTTCGTGCGCTGGCTGCACCGGCACGCGTTCTATGTCGAGTGGGACGACATCGACGCGATCGACTGGAACGAGGGAGTGGTGCGGGTCAAGCCCGGCGACTTCGAGCGGCTTCGGGACATCCGCTGAGGGTCAGTCGGAGTCCCGCACCGGAGTGACCGACGTCAGCATCCGGCGGAGCACGACGACGAGGCTGCCGGCGGCGAAGAGCTCCTCCTTGGTCTGCCTGCGCATGTCCCGGGTCGTGGCGGCGAAGTCGTCGATCGACCGACAGCAGGTGCTCAGCTTGTCCTCGGCGGCGACGGAGTCCTCGACCAGCCTGAGCAGGGCCGCAGCGCCGTGGAAGGCTTCGGCAGCGTCGGGGCGCAGCTCCGGGCCGAGGGCCACCTGTGGCAGGCCTGCGTGCTCCTGGTGAGGTCCGTACGTCCGGGGCGCGTCCGCGCCCACGGCGTAATGAGTGTTCAGGCAGGTCAGGGTTGGTGTGACCGACGCTCTGTAAGTTCGTCGGCTTTTACCTTCGAAGGTTCGAATCCTTCATCTGCCACACCGGGGTGTTTCGCTTGTCCGGCCGTGTCCAGCCGTAGCTCGCTTTCAGCAGATGTTCACGTCCCCGGCGGGTTACCCATTGCTCGAACGGCGAGTGACCAAGATCAACAGTCGCCCCGCTGGGAATGCTCCTGGACCGTGCCCTAGGCTCGTCCTCGAAGGGGAGTAGTCCTCAACAGTTGCGTCGACACACTGGCCTCACCGGCCCGGCGCAACAGGCCACGACGCGAGCATCGCTCGCAAACCGGCGGACGAGACCTTCGATCAGACACCCGTATCAACGTGACGTGCCTGGTCGAAGGGAAGTCCACGTCTACGCGGGCTCCTCCGGCCAGTGTGCCGGAGAGGAAACCCTGTGTACGCCTTCCTGCTTTCGACAGCAGTGATCTTCGTCGCCGAGCTCGGTGACAAGAGCCAACTCATGGCGATGACGTTCGCCACCCGCTATCGGGCTCGCGACGTGATCCTCGGGATCACCGCCGCAACTGCGATCGTCCACCTGGCATCGGTCGGCATCGGCGCCCTCATCGGTGATGCCTTTGCCGACTATCAGCAATACATCACCCTCGTTGCGGGGGTCGCGTTCCTGCTGTTCGCCGCCTGGACCCTGCGTGGAGATGAACTCACGGAGGACGAGGCCAGCAAAGCCCGCAACAGCCGTGGCATGGCCCTCCTGGCCGTCGGGGTTGCGTTCTTCCTCGCCGAGCTCGGCGACAAGACGATGCTCGCGACGATCACCTTGGCAACCCAGGAAGGTTGGCTGGGCACCTGGATCGGGTCGACCCTCGGCATGGTCGCGGCCGATGCTCTCGCGATCGGCGTCGGCGCGCTCCTGGGGCGTCAGCTTCCAGAGAAGGTCATCAAATACGGCGCAGCCGCACTGTTCGCGATCTTCGGCCTCCTCCTCATCGTCGACGGTGTCGCGCACATGTGACGATCGAGTAGGTGGAACAGCGACCAACCCACGCCTTGTCCAGCTGCCGCTCTTGCACCGGAGACGAGCCAAGTGGCGCGATATGTTCCGGTCATGGATCTGAACGCCTACCAGCAGGCGGCGCTGCGCACCGCGGCGACCAAGGACAAACCCAACGAGGTGTTCCACCTGTTGCTGGGTCTGGTCGGGGAGACGGGCGAGATCGCTGAGAAGGCGAAGAAGATCGTGCGTGACCATGACGGCGACTTCGACCAGTGGGACCTCGATGATCTCGCCAAGGAACTGGGCGACACACTTTGGTACCTAGCGGTCCTCGCTGACCACTTCGGGCTCCCGCTCGCGGACGTTGCGGAGCTCAACATCAAGAAGCTCGCCGACCGTCAGCAGCGGGGCGCACAATAGGTGGAAGCGGCGACGATCGCTGACAGTCTCCGATGCTCGCTACCTTCGTCCGGTGTTTGCCTGCAGGTCAACGAATGACCTCATAGGTTCAGGGCCGGCGCGCCCGAGGCAGGAGTCGGACCTTGGTGGAATCAGCGCTGACACACACGTTCGGCGTCGGCTTCGCCGTTCTTTCCTATGGCTACTGGCGCTGGGGCGTCGAACACAATCGAGAAGGCGTTTGCCTGGGCACTGGTCTGATGCCGCTCGGTCGACGCGGGCCGAGTCGTTCGCTGTGAGGACGGGTCGGGGTGGTTGAATCGGCCACCTCTGGGAAAGCGCCCCGATGCCCAGCACAGACCCAGATCATCGGGGTGCCTCGCTGGTCACCTGAAGGAGCACCATGACAGTCGACGCATCATCGCCCGCGGAGAACGACGAGTTCTGGCGGGAGCGCCGGATCTGCTTCTTGACCACGAGCCGACCCGACGGCAGCCCCCACCTGGTCCCGGTCGGGGTCACCTTCGATCCGGTGGCCGGCATCGCGCGGGTCATCAGCAGCGCGGGTAGCAAGAAGGTGCGCAACGTACGCGCGGCCGGGTCCGGGGCCCAGGTCGCGGTCAGCCAGGTGGATGGGCGGCGGTGGTGCACCCTCGAGGGCGCGGCGGTTGTGAAGGACGACGCCGAGTCGGTGGCCGAGGCCGAGCGACGCTACGCCGAGCGCTACAAGCAGCCCCGGCCCAACCCGGAGCGCGTGGTCATCGAGATCTCCGTGACCCGCGTGCTCGGCAACACCCGTCCGTCGGGGTGGTGAGCGCGGCGGTCGGGCCGAAGGAGGTCTTCTGGGTCGAGGGCGCGAGCCACGTGGACCTGTACGACCGGGAGCCCTACGTCGGGACGGCCGTCGAGCGACTTGGCATCTTCTTCGCCCAGAACCTCGCCCAGAACCTCGGCGTCCGGGTCAGCTGATCCAGCCTCAGCGGGGCCCGCGGTCGGTGAGGACCACGCGGTCGGTGATGTCCTGGACATCGCGGCGGTTGCCGGTCGGGAACATGGTGCGGAACCGGTCGATCTGGCGGGGCGAGGCGGTGATGGGTTCGGTGAGCATGACCCACTGGACGTGCTCGGTGTAGGGCGCGGTCGTGAGGGAGCCGTCGTAGCGGTAGGACGTGTGCCGGCGCGGCAGGAGGGCGCCGACGTCGATGTGGCTGACGTGGTCGGCGGTCGAGCACTCGGAGACCAGATGGTCGTAGAGGCGGCCGAGGGCCCGGTTGGTGAGGCCCGGGCGGACCCAGACGCCGACGACCAGGGTGTGGCCGGCATCGTCCTGGTGCACGAAGTGCATCTCGATCGGGTAGTCCCGGGCGGAGAGCAGATGCTCGCTCGGGGTGTGCCAGTGGAACTGCGCCAGGCCGTACGTCACACCACCCATCTCGAGCGACCCGGCGCCGGGCGAGAGCTCGGCGCGTACGGTCTCCTCGTCGCCGCGGACGGTGCAGCCGTCGGGCTCGTCGGCGTCCTCGCGGACGTACTTCATCGTGACGGTCGCGTCGTGAGGATAGTGGACGTGCAGGGCGGGCAAGTGCGCCTGCTGGGTGCCGCCCCGGTAGATGCGGATGGGGCTCTGGTGCGGTGTGGGATGCGGGGCTGAGTGCGGGACGGTGTTCGGGGCGCTGGTGGAGGTCGAGGAGGCGGCCGCGGACGAGGAGAGGGCGGTGAGCCCCGCGATGGCGGCGGCTCCCTGGAGCAGGGCTCGACGGTCCAGCCCGACGTCGGTGCGTTTCATGGTCAGATCTCCCGAGATCTATCGGGTCGAGATGCGACCCGTGGACCTCAATACGTACCACGAACTGCGGTCGAGCAGCCGCCATCGGCGCCGCGTCAGGCCAGGTCGGTGGCGAGCTGCTTGCCTGCCTCGGTGAGCAGCGGGACGGCGCGCTCGATGAGCTCGTCGCTCATCCGTCCGGTGGGGCCGCTGATCGAGATCGCCAGGCGCGGGGCGTAGTCGGCGACTGCGACGGCGACGCAGCGTACGCCTGCCTCCTGCTCGCCCTCGTCGATGGCGTAGCGGCGCTCGCGGACCTGTTCGAGCTGGTCGAGATAGTCGTCGCGCGAGGTGATCGTGGTGGAGGTGTAGGGGACCATCTCGGTGCGCCGGAGGATGTCGCGGACGTGGTCGGGCGCCATGTCGGCGAGGATGGCCTTGCCGACGGCGGTGCAGTGCGGAGAGACGCGGCGGCCGACCTCGGTGAACATGCGCATCGACTGGCGCGACTCGGTGTGGGCGACGTAGACGATCTGGTCGCCGTCGAGCATCGCCAGGTTGGCCGACTCGCCGACCTCGTCGACGAGTCGTGCGAGGTGGGGGCGGGCCCAGGTGCTGAGCATGCGGGAGGAGCTCTCGCCCAGCCGGATCAGTTTGGGGCCGAGGACGTACTGCCGGTTGGCCTCCTGGCGGAGGTAGCCCAGGTCGACGAGGGTGCGCACCAGCCGGTGGATGGTCGGCAGCGGCAGCCCGGAGGTGGCGGCGAGCTGGGAGAGCCCCATGGTCCCGCCGGCATCGGCCATCGTCTCCAGCAGGCCGAAGGCCCGCTCGATCGACTGCACGGCACCGGCGCGCGCCTTCGGCGCCTTCTCGTTCTCGCTCACAGGCTCCCCTATCTTCCGGCCACGATCTGATGGGTGCTGACTTCCGAATGACGGAAGTCTAGCGTCGGGTAGAGGAAAACCTGTCGGTTGCGTCCCTTGTCAGGGGAGATTAATATCCGCAATGCGGAAAGAAGAATCCATTCAAAGGAAAACTGTGGCCCTGAGAGGGTGGAGCTCGTGAACATTCAGATCACCGGTGGCGACGTCGAGCGAGGAGCCGAGATCCTCACCCCTGAAGCCCTCGAGTTCCTCGCCGAGCTGCAGCGTCGCTTCGGGCCACGCCGCGACGAGCTGCTGGCCGCCCGCCGGGTGCGGCGTGAGGAGGTCGCGCGCACCGGCCGGCTCGACTTCCTGCCGGAGACCGCAGAGGTACGCGCCGCCGACTGGACCGTGGCGCCGGCGCCCGAGGATCTCCAGGACCGCCGGGTCGAGATCACCGGCCCGACCGACCGGAAGATGACGATCAACGCCCTCAACTCCGGGGCGCGGGTCTGGTTGGCCGATATGGAGGACGCCAGCACGCCCCACTGGAGCAACGTCGTCGACGGCCAGGTGAACCTGTACGACGCCGTGCGACGGCAGATCTCGGCGATGTCGCCGCAGGGCAAGCTCTACGAGCTCAAGTCGGACCATCGGCTGGCTACGATCGTGATGCGCCCGCGCGGGTTGCACTTCGACGACCGGCACGTGCTGGTCGACGGCGAGCCGGTCGTCGGCGCCCTGGTCGACTTCGGGCTCTACTTCTTCCACAACGCCCGCGAGCTGGTGGAGCAGGGGAGCGGACCGTACTTCTATCTCCCCAAGCTGGAGAGCCACCTCGAGGCGCGGCTGTGGAACGACGTGTTCACCTTCGCTCAAGCAGAGCTCGGGATCCCGCACGGCACCGTGCGTGCGACCGTGCTCATCGAGACCATCCCGGCTGCGTTCGAGATGGACGAGATCCTCTACGAGCTGCGCGACCACGCCTCGGGGCTCAACGCCGGCCGCTGGGACTACCTGTTCAGCCTGATCAAGTACTTCCGCGACGCCGGACCCTCGTTCGTGCTTCCCGACCGGGCGACCGTCGGGATGGCCTCGCCGTTCATGCGCGCCTACGCCCAGCTGCTGGTCAAGACCTGTCACCGGCGCAACGCCCATGCCATCGGCGGCATGGCCGCCTTCATCCCGAGTCGCCGGGACCAGGAGGTCAACGCCGTCGCCTTCGCCAAGGTCCGTGAGGACAAGGAGCGGGAGGCCGGCGACGGCTTCGACGGCTCCTGGGTGGCCCACCCCGACCTCGTCCCGATCTGCCGGGGGACCTTCGACAGCGTCCTGGGCGACCGGCCGAACCAGGTCGACCGGCAGCGTGACGATGTCGAGGTGCGCGCCGAGGACCTGCTCGACGTCGCCTCGGCGGGTGGCGTGATCACCCTCGAGGGGCTGCGCGACAACGTCGAGGTCTCCCTCGTCTACCTCGACTCCTGGCTCCGCGGCTCCGGCGCCGTCGCCATCCACAACCTGATGGAGGACGCCGCCACGGTCGAGATCTCCCGCTCGCAGATCTGGCAGTGGGTGCACAACGAGTCGAGGCTCGACGACGGGACCCCGGTGACCGAAGAGCTGGTACGCCGCATCCTGGACGAGGAGATGGCGAAGCTGCTCACGGCCGCCGACGGGATCGAGCACCGCCTGGAGCAGGCTCGAACCATCTTCGAGGAGGTCGCGCTCGCCGACGACTACCTCGACTTCCTGACCCTGCCGGCCTACGACCTGGTGGTCGGCGCATGAGCGAGCTCGAAGACCTCGTCGGCAGGCTGGACCGCGCGCTCGCCGGCGCCGACGCGGCGCTGGCCGCGAGCTATCCGGGGGACCGGGGCGTACGTCAGCCGGTGCACACGGTCTATGTCCCGGGCGACAGCTACGACGAGAAGACGGTCGCTCAGTGGGCAGCCGAGTCCGGTCGGGCGCTGGCCGAGCATGCGGGCTCGGCTGCTGAGATCGCCGAGGCGTTCGACCTGAGCCCGGAACTGGCCGATGCCGTCTACGACCGGGTGCGGGCCAAGCTGGCCGCCGAGGCGATCGAGGATCTCCGGATCGACTTCGAGGACGGCTACGGAGCCCGCCCCGACGCGGACGAGGACGCCGCCGTGACGGCCGCCGCCCGAGCGCTCGCCGCCACCGTGCGCGACGGCGCCGCGCCACCGTTCCACGGCATCCGGATCAAGTCCTTCGAGGCTCCGACGCGGCATCGTGGCCTGCGTACGCTGGACCTCTTCCTGGAGGAGGTCGCCGGGGAGGGCGGGCTGACCGACGGCTTCGTCATCACGCTGCCCAAGGTGACCTCCGTGGAGCAGGTCGCCGCGATGGTCACCGCGCTGGACGCGCTCGAGGCAGCCCACGGGATCGCCGCGGGGAGCCTGCGGTTCGAGATCCAGGTCGAGACGCCGCAGGCGATCCTGGGTTCCGACGGCACGGCGCTGGTCGCCCGGATGATCGCGGCCGGGGGCGGACGGGTCACCGGCCTGCACTACGGGACCTACGACTACTCCGCATCGCTCGGGGTCGCGGCCGCCTATCAGAGCATGGAGCACCCGGTCGCCGACCACGCGAAGGACGTGATGCAAGTGGCCGCGGCCGGCACCGGCGTCTTCGTCTCGGACGGCTCGACCAATGTGCTCCCGGTCGGTGACCGCGAGGCCGTACGCTCGGCCTGGCGGCTCCATTCCCGCCTGGTGAGCCGGTCGCTGGCTCGCGGGATCTACCAGGGCTGGGACCTGCATCCGGCTCAGCTCCCGAGTCGCTACATCGCGACCTACGCGTTCTTCCGTGACGGGCTCGATGTCGCCTCGGCCCGCCTGCGGGCGTACGTCCACGGCGGCGAGTCCAGCTATCTCGACGAGCCCGCGACCGCTGCCGCGCTCGCCGCGTTCGTCCTGCGCGGAGTGGAGTGCGGGGCGGTCGCGGCCGACGAGGTCGAGCGGCTGGCCGGGATCGACCGGGCCGAGCTGGCGGGGCTCGCGCGCCGACGGATCGGCTGACGCACACCGCGCGGCGGCAGGCTGGATAGCCTGCCGTCATGCGCGTCGAAGCCGAGTTCACCACCGAACCGTTCCGGGGCGAGGGCGAGCCGCCCGAGCATGCGACGGCGGCGCTCGAGGCGGCCCGCGAGGCCGGCCTGGAATGTGACTTCGGGCCGCTGGGCACGTCGGTGCGCGGCGAACGAGACACGGTGCTGGCCACGCTTGCCGCCGTGGTGGCCGCAGGTCTGGACCACGGCGCCGACCAGATCACCTTCCAGGTGCGGGTCGAGGGTCACAGCGCGCCGCGGCGTACGGCCTCCGGGTTGGAGGCGCTGCTCGCCGAGGTCGCCGACGAGCTCGGTGGCGACCTGCGGACGTTGGACCGGCAGGGGAAGCAGCGTGCTGTCCGGCTGCTGGAGGAGCGAGGTGCCTTCGACTTCCGCAAGAGCGCCGAGATCGTGGCCGCAGCGCTCGGCGTCACCCGGTTCACCGTCTACAACTACCTGAACCGCGACCGAGACTAGTTCGAAACCTCCCTGTCACCTGCGCTCTCACTGTTTAACCCAAGGTTTTCAACAAACTGTTGACGGTGACGTACGACACATGTCACTGTGGTTATGCGGAAATGCTTTTCCGCATCGTGAGAGAGCAAGGACTATGGATCTCCAAACTTTCAACACCGCTTCCCCGGACGAGGTACGTCCCGTCCTGCAGGCCTGCTGCGCCGCACCGGCCTGGGTCACCGCCGTCATGGACGGTCGCCCCTACGCCGACACGGACGACGTCGCCCGCGTCGCCGACGAGGCTGCCCGGCAGTTCACCGCGGTCGACGTCGACCAGGCGCTCGCCGCCCACCCCCGGATCGGGGAGCGCGCCGAGGGCGAGCACGCCGAGGCCGCCTGGTCGAGGCGCGAGCAGGCGGCAGTCGGCACCGACCAGGCCACGGCGCAGGCTCTCGCCGAGGGCAACCGGGCCTACGAGGAGCGCTTCGGCCGGGTCTTCCTGATCTGCGCCTCGGGCCTCTCGGCCGACGAGGTCCTCGCCTCGCTGCGCGACCGGCTCGCCAACGCGCCGGACACCGAGGCGGCCGTGGTCGCCGACGAGCTCCGCAAGATCGCGCTGCTGCGTCTCGAGCGGCTCCTGACCGAGGAGGTCTCCGCATGACCAGTCAGAACAGCACCAGTGCCATCACCACCCACGTGCTCGACACCGCGCTCGGCCGCCCGGCCGCCGGTGTCCCGGTTCGGCTCAGCCGGATCGACCCTCGAGACCCCGACAACATCGTCGTCCTCGCCGATGCCGTCACCGACGACGACGGCCGGGCGACCGGCCTGGGACCGGATCAGGTCCCGGCCGGCACCTACCAGCTCCGATTCGGCACCGCCGCCTACTACGCGGCGACCGGTCAGGAGTGCTTCTTCCCGCAGGTCACCGTCACCTTCGCGGTCACCGACCGGCGGCACCACCACGTGCCACTCCTGCTGAGCCCGTTCGCCTACTCCACCTACCGAGGGAGCTGACATGCCCATCCACCTTGGATCGAACCAGTACGGCAAGGCCGAGAACCGCGTCGTACGCATCTACCGCGACACCCCTCGCCACCAGATCCGCGACCTCAACGTCTCCACCGCACTGCGCGGCAGCTTCGCCGAGGCCCACACCAGCGGCGACCAGCAGGACGTGCTGCCGACGGACACCCAGAAGAACACCGTCTTCGCCTACGCGAAGAAGGTCGGCGTCGCCTCGATCGAGGAGTTCGCGCTCGCTCTCGCCGACCGCTACCTCGAGGCCTGCCCGGCCGCCAAGGGAGCGCGGGTCGAGGTCGATGAGTACGCCTGGGACCGCATCCAGGTCGACGGCGAGGGTCATGACCACTCCTTCGTCCGCTCAGGTGGCGGCGTACGCACCACGGTGGTGAACGTCGACGGCCGCGGTGAGGACCGGGTCGCCCATGTGGTCTCCGGCATCAAGGACCTGGTCGTGCTCAAGTCGACCGGCTCGGAGTTCCATGGCTTCCTCAAGGACGAGTACACCACCCTGCAGGAGACCACCGACCGGATCCTGGCGACCTCGCTCGTCGCCCGCTGGCGCTACGTCGGCACGGAGGTCGACTGGGACAAGTCGTACGACTCGATCCGGGCCCTGCTGCTGCAGCGGTTCGCGGAGATCCACAGTCTCGCCCTGCAGCAGACCCTGAACGGGATGGGCACCTCGGTGCTCGAGCAGCACGGCGATGTCGCCGAGATCAAGTTCTCCGCGCCCAACAAGCACCACTTCCTCTCCGACCTCTCTCCCTTCGGTCTGGAGAACCCCGGCGAGGTCTTCCATGCCGCCGACCGGCCCTACGGCCTGATCGAAGCCTCGGTCGTACGCGACGAGGCCCCTGATGCCGGCAACGCCTGGCACGCCATCCCCGGATTCTGCTGAGGACCGGCCATGTTAGGTCGCAGGAGGCAGGCCACCGCGCCGACCACGACCCGACCAGAGGACGAGCGGCATCCGCCTGGCCAGCTCCTCGCCTACGGCACCCAGCACATCCTGACGATGTACGGCGGCGTGATCGCGCCGCCGCTCATCGTCGGGGGTGCTGCGGGCCTGTCGGGCACGGACCTCGCGCTGCTGGTGACCGCCGGACTCTTCGTCTCGGGCTTCGCGACGCTGCTGCAGACTCTCGGCATCGGCCCCTTCGGCAGCCGGCTGCCGATCGTGCAGGGCATCTCGTTCGCCAGCGTGTCGACGATGGTCACCATCGCCAGCGAGGACGGGCTGCGCCCGGTCTTCGGCGCGATCATCGTCGCCGGGGTGATCGGGCTGGTCCTGTCGTCGTTCTTCGCCCAGCTGGTCCGGCTGTTCCCCGCCGTCGTCACCGGCACGATCATCACGGTCATCGGGCTGTCGCTGATGCCGGTGGCGTTCCGGTGGGCGATGGGCAACGACGCCACCGCTCCGGACTACGGCTCGATGACCAACATCGCGTACGCAGGCCTGACGCTGCTCATCATCTTGGTGATCAGCCGGGTGTTCCAGGGCGCGATCTCGCGTCTGTCCATCCTCATCGGAATCGTCGCCGGGACCGTGGTCGCCACGATCGCCGGCCGGTCCGACTTCTCCTCGGTCGGCGAGTCCGACCTGGTCGCGCTCCCGCCGATCCTGCACTTCGGCGGTCCGACGTTCGAGGTCGGCGCGATCGTCTCGATGACGATCGTGGTGCTGGTGATCATGACTGAGACGACGGCGGACATCCTGGCCATCGGCGAGATCGTGGAGACCGACGTGGACGCCAAGCGTGTCGCCAACGGTCTCCGCGCCGACATGGCGGCCACCACGGTCGCCCCGCTGTTCGGTACGTTCCCGTGCAGCGCGTTCGCGCAGAACGTCGGGTTGGTGGCTCTGACCGGCGTGCGGAGTCGGTACGTCGTCGCGACGGGTGGCCTCGTGCTCCTGCTGCTCGGCCTGCTGCCGATCGTCGGCGCCGTCGTGGCGGCGATCCCGTATCCCGTGCTCGGTGGCGCCGGCGTCGTGCTGTTCGGCTCGGTCGCGGCCAGCGGCATCCGCACGCTGTCGCGCGTGGACTACGAGGACAACCTCAACATGGTGATCGTCTCCGTCGCGATCGCCGTCGGCATCCTGCCCATCGCGGCGCCGACCTTCTGGGACGCCTTCCCGGAATGGCTCGGGGTGATCATGCACTCCGGCATCAGCGCCACCGCCCTGGTCGCCGTCGTGCTCAACCTGTTGTTCAACGAGATCACCGTCGGCAACCGCCCGGGTGCGTCGGTCTTCGCCGCCTCAGAAGACCGCCGCGACAACCTCGGTGACCGCCTGGACGACGACATCGAGCGGTCGTGACCGGCTGAGGCCGCCGGTTTCTGTAGGACGAGTCGGCTCGTCATGACGAGCCGACTCGGCCTGACTTCGTGTCAGGATGCGCCGACTCGACCTTGGGAAGAAGGGCGGGTGCTACAGGCATCCGGATTTTCGTCATACGATTTTCTAGTGGGTACTGACGAGCGGATTCAGCGGTGGGCGGACGAGGCCGAAGGGGGCTACGACGTCGAGCAACTGAAGCGTCGCGGACGTGGCCGGCCAGGGCGCGGCGCCGAGCCGATGCAGGTCGTTGCCGTCCGGCTCACTGCCGACGAGCTCGCAGCTTCGGACGCACTGGCTGAACGAGAGCACTTGTCCAGGTCCGAGGTGATCAGGCGCGCCCTGGCCGAGTACGCCGCATGAAGATCCGTGATCAGGAGCCTTTCGCTAAAGGTCCGGGAACCATTCAGTGACCGCCTCGACGTTCACACCGTGACTGCCGCGCCACCACCACAGCGGCTACGTGCTGTCTTCGAAGTGAGCGTCGGTGTGTTCGCCGTGAGATATGTCGACAAATCGCTCACGACAACCAGGATGCTCAGGAGCGTCTCCCCTGTGGCCTTGCCGAGACGTCACTCCCGCCGGCCGAGTAGGCACGACGCTGACCACTCGACCGACGTACGTGACGTCTCGGCCGACCTACCTGACGCCTCGGCGGGGGTCAGCCGACGAGGTGGGGGTCGGGGGCGTCGACGAGCTCGCCCTCGATCCACACGCTGCGTACGTCGGCGGGGGTGCCGAGGGCGAACATCTTCGCCAGGGCGTCGCCGGGGTCGGAGGCGTGGGTGAGGCCGACGTCGAGGGGCGTGTCGGCGGCGGGCTTGATCCACTGGGCGTCGAAGCGGCGGCCGACGCAGAAGTCGCCGACCGCGGCTCCTAGCCCGAGGGCCTCGGCGCCGGCTCGGGTGGCCAGGTGAAGGAGGTGGGTCGGCGTCAGCGGGTGGCCGGCCTCGCCGAGCTGCTGCTGGGCGACGTACGCCGCCAGGCCCTCCTTGAGGAGGGAGAACCCGGTGCCGGCGCCGACGTCGGAGCCCATCGCCACGCGCACCCCGTGGGCGCGGTGGCGGGCGAGCGGGAAGAGGCCGCTGCCGAGCGCGGCGTTGCTGGAGGCGCAGTGCGCGACCGAGGCGCCGCGAGCGGCGAGCAGGGTGAGCTCGGAGTCGGTGGGGTGCACGTTGTGCGCCAGCACGGTGCCTGGGCCGACCAGGCCATGGCGGTCGTAGGAGGTCACGTAGTCGCAGCCGCAGAGCTCCTCGACGACCTCGATCTCGCGGACGTTCTCGTTGACGTGGGAGGTGAACATGGCGCCTGGCGTCGCGTTCAGCACGTCGGCGCAGGCCGCGAGCAGGTCGTCGGTGCAGGACAGCGAGAACCTTGGCGTCACGGCGTAGCGGGCCCGGCCGACCCCGTGCCAGCGGGCGGCGAGCGCGAGCGACTCCTCACGGGCCCGGTCGGGGTCGGTGAACAGGTCCTCACGGATGAGCCGGTCGCTGACCACGAGGCCGCTGGTGATCCGTAGCCCGACCCGGGCGGCCTCGGCGAAGACAGTGTCGACTGCGGGGGCGAAGTGGCTGCCGAAGACCAGCGCCGTGGTGGTGCCTGCGCCGACCAGGCCGCGGACGAAGTCGGTGGCGACCCCTGCGGCGTAGGCCGGGTCGGCGAGGCGCGCCTCCTCGGGGAGGGCGCATTGGTCGAGCCAGTCGAGAAGGGGCAGGCCGAGGCCGCCGATGACTCGCACCTGCGGGAAGTGCACGTGGGTGTCGACGAACCCGGGTAGCACGAAGCCGCCGGAGAGGTCGACGACGTCCTCCTGGGGGTGCTGACGGTGCAGGTCGGCGTAGCTTCCGCGGGCGCGGATCACGCCGTCGCGTACGAGCAGCGCGCCGTCCTGCTCCGTGCGGAGCCGACCGCCGGTGAAGGGGTCGTCAGGGGTGTCGAGGAAGGTCCCTCGGTAGAGCGTCATGGGTTCACCTTGGTGTGTTGTTCAGAAGCGGTCGGGTCACCCGAGAAGAGCTGCAGCAGCCGAGCAGCGACGCTCACTGCGATCGTAGCCGGGGCCTTGCCACCGAGATCGGGGAGACCGATGGGCGTGGTGATGCGGGCGATCGCCTCGGGGGCGTGGCCCTCGTCGGCGAGCTTGGCCTTGAACCGGCTCCACTTGGCGCTCGAGCCGATCAGCCCGATCGATCCCAGATGGGAGGCGCGGAGAGCAGCGTCGCACAGCGCGGCATCCTCGGCGTGGTCGTGGGTCATCACCAGGACATGGGTGCCCTCGGGCAGCTCGCCGATGACGAGCTCGGGCAGCACCGGCACCTGGTGGACGTGGATGCCGGCGACGGCGTCGTCCAGCCCTCGCAGCTGCTCCGGCTCGAGCTGGGTCGCGCGGGAGTCGACCAGGTGCAGCTCGAGGTCGTGACGAGCGAGGATGCGCGCCAGCTCGAGCCCGACGTGACCCATCCCGAAGATGGCCACGGAGGGTACGAGGGGCAGCGGCTCGAGCAGCAGCTCGACCTCGCCCCCGCAGCACTGGACGCCGTGCTGGTAGGGCGCCTTGTCGGAGAGCGACACCTTCAGGGCCTCCGGCACAGCGAGGCCCTCGGTCAGCATCGCCCGCGCGCGCTCGATCGCGACAGCCTCGAGGTTGCCGCCACCGACGGTGGCCCAGGTGCGGTCGGCAGAGACGACCATCTTGGCCCCTGCCTCGCGCGGGGAATGACCGCGCACGGACGTCAGGGTCACCAGTACGCCGGGGACCCGCTGCTCGCGTAGCCGCTGGACGGCTCTCATCCACTCCATTTCATCCCTTCCGTCCGGCCATGGCCGGCTCGGCGCCGGCGTCGCTGGGTGCAGGCTCGGGGGCCTGCGGCGTACGGGCTCGGTCGAGCGCCCAGTAGACGGCCTCCGGGGTGGCGGGGCAGCCGAGGTCGACGCTGGCGCCGCCGGGGCCGAACGCGGCGGCCGCCTCACGCAGCGCCTCGCGTACGGAGAAGGCGAGCATCAGCGGGGGCTCGCCGACCGCCTTGGAGCCGTAGACGGCACCCTCCTCGTGGGCCTTCTCGAGCAGCTTCACCCGGAAGTCCTCGGGCATCTCGGAGAAGCTCGGCAGCTTGTAGGTGCTCGCCGCCTGCGTCGCCAGCCGTCCGCGGTTGGGCCCGTCCGAGGTGTCCCAGCGCAGGTCCTCCAGGGTCAGCCAGCCGGCGCCCTGCACGAAGCCGCCCTCGATCTGGCCGATGTCGATCAGCGGGCTCAGGCTGTCGCCGACATCGTGGACGATGTCGACGCGCCGCAGCGTGTAGGCACCGGTGAAGCCGTCGACCTCGACCTCGGAGGCGGCCACCCCATTGGCGAAGTACTTGAACGGCTCGCCCCGCATGACCGCGGGGTCCCAGTGCAGGCCCTCGGTGCGGTAGAAGCCGGCCGCCCACAGCTGCACGCGCTGGTGGTAGGCGGCGTTGACCAGCTCGTTCCAGCCGATCTCCCCGGAAGCCGGGGAGAGGCCGCGGACGACGCCGTCGTCGAAACGTACGTCGCTGGGGCTGATCCCGAGACGGCCGCCGGCGACCTGGGCGAGCCGCTCGCGGATCTGCTCGCAGGCGTTCTTGATGGCCGCCCCGTTGAGGTCGGCACCCGAGCTGGCCGCGGTCGCCGAGGTGTTGGGCACCTTGTCGGTGCGGGTGGGGGCGAGGCGTACGCGGGACAGCGGCAGGCCGAGCGCGGTGGCGGCGACCTGCAGCATCTTGGTGTGCAGGCCCTGGCCCATCTCGGTGCCGCCGTGGTTGATCAGCACCGAGCCGTCCTTGTAGACGTGCACGAGGGCGCCGGCCTGGTTGAAGGCGGTGAGGTTGAAGGAGATGCCGAACTTCACCGGCGTCATCGCCAGGCCGCGCTTGGTGTGCGGGTGGCGGTGGTTGAACTCCGCGATCTCGGCTCGCCTGCGGGCCACCTCGCCGGACGAGGCGACCTGGTCCCAGCAGGCCGTCAGCCGGTCCGCCTGCCGCACCGGCTGGCCGTACGGCGTGGTCTGGTCCTGCTGGTAGAGGTTGCGGCGGCGCAGCTCGAGCGGGTCGATGCCGAGCAGCGGGGCGCACCGGCCGAGCAGGTCCTCCATGACCAGCATCCCCTGCGGGCCGCCGAAACCGCGGAAGGCGGTCTGCGAGGTCTTGTTGGTGCGTGCGACCCGGCCGTCGACCCGGATGTCGGGCACCCAGTAGGCGTTGTCGATGTGGCACAGCGCGCGGGCCAGCACCGGCTCGGAGAGGTCGAGGCTCCAGCCGCCGTCGGCGGTGAGGGTGGCCTCGAGGCCGAGGATGTGACCCTCGTCGTCGAACCCGACCCGCCAGGTGCTGTGGAAGCCGTGACGCTTGCCGGACATCGTCATGTCCTGGGTGCGGTTGAGCCGCAGCCGCACCGGGCGCCCGGTGAGGGTGGCCCCCAGAGCGGCGATGGCGGCGTAGCCGTGCGGCTGCATCTCCTTGCCGCCGAACGCACCGCCCATCCGCAGGCACTGGACGGTCACCTCGTGGCTCGGGACGCCGAGGACGTGAGCGACGATCTCCTGGGTCTCGGACGGGTGCTGGGTGCTGCTGTGCACCAGCACCTGGCCGCCTTCGTCGACCAGGGCCAGCGAGACGTGGGTCTCGAGGTAGAAGTGCTCCTGCCCGGCGAACTCGAACTCGCCCTCGAAGACGTGCGCGGCGCCCGTCAGCGCGGCCTCGGCGTCACCGCGCTCCAGGTGGCGCGGGGTGCCCTGGAAGCTCTCCGCAGCGATCGCCTCCTGCACGGTGACCAGCGAGGGCAGCGGCTCGTAGTCCACCTCGACCGCGGCCGCGCCCAGCCGGGCCGCCTCCTGGGTCTCGCCGAGCACCCAGCACACCGCATGGCCGTGGAACATCACCTCGGTGGGGAAGAGCGGCTCGTCGTGCTTGACCCCGGCGTCGTTGACGCCGGGCACGTCGTCGGCGGTCAGCACGCGGACGACCCCCGGGACCGCGTACGCCTTCTCATGGCGGAGCGCGGTGACCAGCGCATGGGTGTGCGGGGCCTGGACCGGCCAGGCGTGCAGCGTGCCGGCGATCCGCCCGACCAGGTCGTCGGTGTAGAGCGCCTCACCGGTGACGTGCAGCGCGGCGCTCTCGTGCGGGAGCGGGATCCCGACGATCGGGTTCTCGGGACGTTGGGACAGGGCGCTCATGCGGGCACCTCCTCGGATGCTGACCGAGGTACCTCGGCGTGGATGCGGTTCCCTCGCGGAACTCCACGAAGGAGGTGGTCGCTCACCGAGTTACCTCGGTGAACATTCCGCGGGTCACTCATGCCGGCACCTCCTGTGCTTTCGGTGGTCGAGCTTGTCGAGACCCGGGGTGGGCGTGGAACAGGCGCAGCAGCGACTGGCCGAGCATCGCCGAGCGGTAGGACGCGCTGGCGCGGTGGTCGTCCATCGGGGTGCCCTCCTCGGCGAGGACGGCCGCGGCGCGGCGTACTGACTCCTCGGTCCAGGGCCGCCCGACGAGGGCGTCCTCGGTGGCGACGGCACGCAGCGGGGTGGCGGCGACGCCACCCAGACCGATCCGAGCCCGGACCACGGCGCCGTCGGCGATCTCGAGTGCGTAGCCGATAGCCACGCTGGAGATGTCGTCGAAGCGGCGCTTGGCGATCTTGTGGAAGCCGACGAGCGGGGCCAGCGGCAGCGGGAGCTGTACGCCGCGGATCAGCTCGTCCGTGGCCCGGACCGTCTCGCGGTAACCGGTGAAGTAGTCGGCCAGCGCGACGACCCGATCGCCGCGCGGCGAGGCCAGGACGACGTCGGCATCGAGCGCGAGCAGCGCCGGTGGGGCGTCACCGATCGGGGAGGCGGTGCCGATGTTGCCGCCGATCGTCGCGCTGTTGCGGATCAGACGCGAGGCGAACTGCGGGAAGAGCTCGGCCAGGAGCGGGACCCGGCCGTTGAGCTTGCGCTCGATCTCGGTCAGCGTGAGGGCCGCGCCGATCTCCACGTAGCCGGTCCGGAAGGCGAGCTCGCGCAGCTCGGGCAGTCGGTCCACCGCGACGACCAGAGGCGCCCGGCGGCCGCGGAGGTTGACCTCGACGCCCCAGTCGGTCGAGCCGGCCACGACCTGCGCCTCCGGTCGCTCGGTGAGAAGGGCGAGCGTCTCGGTCAGCGTCTCCGGGCGTACGAACTCGGCGCCGTCGACGGCGATCCGGGTCGGCCGCGGCTCGGGCGGTGGCTGCTGCTGCCGCGCGGCGAGTGTGTCGCCGTCCTCCGGCGAGCCCAGGGCGAAGGCCGCGTCCCGGATCGGGCGGTAGCCGGTGCAGCGGCACAGGTTGCCGCTCAGCGCATGCAGGTCGACGCCGTTCGGGCCGTGCTCGTGGTCGCACGGCTCGGCACTGCCACCGGTGGTCGAGCCTGTCGAGACCCGGCTCGGACGGTAGAACTCCGCGGCGAGGCTGCAGACGAACCCAGGGGTGCAGTAGCCGCACTGCGACCCGCCACGCACGGCGAGCTCCTGTTGGACCGGATGGAGGTCGCTGCTGCTGCCGAGGCCCTCGCTGGTGACGACCTCCTGGCCGTCGAGCGCGGCGACCGGCACCAGGCAGGCGTTGACCGAGGTCCACTCGGTCGGCGAGGTGGTGCCGGGCCGAGCGACCATCACGGAGCAGGCGCCGCACTCGCCCTCGGCGCAGCCCTCCTTGGCGCCGGTCAGGCCGCGACCGCGCAACCAGTCGAGGGCGGTGGTGTGGGCGGCGACCCCGGTCAGGGGCAGCAGGTCCCCGTTGACGGTGAGACCTGGGGTGGCGGGTGTGCTCATCACTGGCTCCGGATCGGGTTGCGGGTGCGGGCGCTGTGGATGGGGTTGGCATCGCGCAGGAAGTCGTCGAAGCGGTGGCCGGCGATCTTGGCGATCTCGATCAGCGCGGCGGCGTGCTCCTGGCGTTCACAGTTGCCGAGGCGGTCCCGGCCCTCGGCGAGGATCCGGTCGAGCGAGGTGGTGTCGCGTACGGAGATCACCAGCGGGAAGCCGAACCGCTCGTGATAGGCGTCGGTGACCGAAGTCAGCGCCTCCTGGTCGGGCTCGGCCAGGTGCGTCAGGCCGCGCGAGGACTGGTCGCGCAGCGACTCCTCGCCGACGACCCCGTCCGAGACCAGGCGCGAACCCAGCTCGGGGTAGGCCTCGATCAGCTCGCGCTGCTCCTCGACGGTGCCGCTGAAGAGGGCGTCCTGGAAGGCTCGGCGCAGGGCGTGGGTGTCGGTGAACGGCCGCTGGTCCCAGGCCCGCTCGACCATCCATCGCGGACCCTGGAAGAGACCGTCGAACGTCTCCACGAACTCCGTACGTCCCATCTGGTTGACCTGGTCGAGCCGGACGCCCTCGCCGGGCTGGCCGGCGACGGTCGGACCGAAGTCGGGACCGACGTGGTGGAACAGGACGTTGAGCAGGATCGCCGAGAGGCTGCCGAGGGTGATGCCGCTGCCGAAGATGATCTCGGCCCACCCCGGGACGGCCTGGGAGACCTCGGGCTGCGCGGTGACGTACATGGCCAGGCCGACGCTGGTCGCGACGATGACGACGTTGCGGTGGTCGTGGAAGTCGACCTTGCTGAGGGTCTGGAAGCCGACGACGGCGACCGTTGCGAACATCGCCAGGGCCGCGCCGCCGAGGACCGGGTGCGGGATGCCGGCGACGATCGCGCCGACCTTGGGGAGCAGCCCGATCAGCACCATGATCGCACCGGCGGCGGCGACGACCCACCGGCTCTTGACCCGGGTCAGCCGGACGAGGCCGACGTTCTCGGCGAAGCAGGTGTAGGGGAAGGAGTTGAAGACGCCGCCGATGGTGGTGGCCAGACCGTCGGCACGCAGGGCCCGGGCGATGTCGGTGCGACCGACCCGCTTCTCCACGATCTCGCCGGTGGCGAAGACGTCACCGGTGGTCTCGACGGCGGTGATCAGCATGACCACGATCATCGACACGATCGCGGCGGCGGAGAACTGTGGCCAGCCGAAGTGGAACGGCGTGGTGACGCCGACCCAGTCGGAGCCGGCGACCGCGTCGAAGTGGGCGTCGCCGAGGATCCAGGCGACCAGGGTGCCGACGACCAGTCCGACGAGCACGGCGACGGTGGCCATGAAGCCCTTGAACACCCGCTGGATGACCACGATCAGCGCCAAGGTGCCCAGGGCGTACGCCAGGTTGCGACCGCTCGTGGGGTCTGAGGTCGGTCCGGCGCCACCGGTCGCGTCCGCGGCGGCGACGGGCAGCAGGGCGATGCCGATGATGGTGATCACCGAACCGGTGACGACCGGCGGGAAGAACCGGATCAGCCGGCTGAAGTAGGGGGCGATGAAGAAGGTCGCCAGACCGGCGACGATCACCGCGCCGTAGATGACGAGCAGCCCGTCGGTGCCGCCGCCCGCGGCCATCCCGATCGCGATCATCGGCGAGACGGCGGTGAAGGTGACGCCCTGTAGCAGCGGCAGACGGACGCCGACCTTCCAGAAGCCCACCGACTGGATGATCGAGGCGATGCCGCAGGTGAACAGGTCGGCGTTGATCAGGTGGATCAGCTCCTCCTGGCTCAACCCGATCGCGTTGGCGAGCAGGATCGGCACGATCACCGCACCGGCGTAGAACGCGAGCACGTGCTGGAGGCCGTAGACGGCGAGCTTGCCCGCCGGGAGCACCTCGTCGACGGGGTGGGTGGTGCCGGAACCACTCTTCCGCTGCGGCCGTAACGACCTCAGGACTGCTCTGGCATTCATCGCCTCACACCTTTCTCGGGGGCTCGCGGTTGGTGAGCGTGACGTACACCACAGCCTGGTCTTTTCTGGCCCCGAGTGGCACCCGCCGATCATCCGAAGATGGGGTCTGCGCGGATGCGGCCTTTGTGTGATGCTCCAGAATGACGTGCTTCCTGTATCGGGGCGGTTTCGGCGGCGTGAAACACCGCTCTGGATCGCGTGTAACACGCTGTTCGTAGGTCTATCCGGTCGTTATAAAAGGCGAGTAGTCCTACGAACGACGTGTTACAGCCGGCCCCGGCCGACTCGACCAAGGCCCGCTCACAGAGATCTGAGTGCCAGAAAGACGTCGACCCGGTCCTCCATCGTCGTCAGGTCGCGACCGGTCAGTTCCTCGATCCGGGCGATCCGGTAGCGCACGCTGTTGACGTGCAGATGGAGCGACTCCGCGGTTCGTGCCCACGAACCGGCGTACGTCAGGAACCGGTCGAGCGTGAGCACGAGATCGCTGCCGGAGCGCTGGTCGTGCTCGAGGACCGGGCCGAGGACGCGTTGCGCGTAGGTGCGGCGGATGTCGTCGGGAACCGTGGCGAGCAGCAGCACGTGGGAGGTCACCTCCTCGGAGCTGGACAACGCCACCGAGCCCCCGCCGGAGCGGGCGACCCGGTGCGCGAACCGTGCCTCCTCGAGCGCGCCGGCCAGCGCCTCGATGCCGCTCTCGCCGCTCAGGCCGACCGACAGCGAACCGCGGACCAGCGCCGGCCCCAACCGGGTGAGCGAGCGGCGCAGCTGGTCGGTGAGGTCCGGCCGGGACGGGAGGAAGGCGACCGCGCAGCCGTCGCGGGCGTTCGCGACCACGGACGGCCCCAGCCCGAGGGCCACGTCCTCGAGCACCGCGGCCACCGCGTCCGGCGGACCACCCGGCCCGAGCTCGGCGACGGCGAGGACGAGCGGCCGATCGGGATCGAGCCCGGACTGGCGTAGCCCGGTTGCGATCTCGGCGGGGGAGGCACCGGCCTCCAGGCGGGCGAGGGTCGCCGCCGCGAGCGGTCGCCGGACCCGAAGGCCCTCGTCGCGCCGCGATCGGTCCAGTGCGGTGATGGCGCCGAACTCGTGGACCATGTCGAGGTCCTCCCGCGGCCAGGTGGTGTGGTCGCCCTCGACGGCGACCGTCCATCCGGTGAGGCGGTCGGCCAGGCCCGATCCGATGGGGAACAGCGAGTAGCGGCGGTCACCCACCTCGGCCACGGCGGGCAGCAGGTCGGCGGTCAGGAAGCGACGGGTCAGCGCGTCGACCGTCTCCGGCTCCAGATCGCCGGGACCTGGCACGACATGTCGGCCGCTCGCGGTGAGCACGCGGCAGGCGTGGCCGATCTCGGAGGCCACCCGGGCAGCCAGCTCGTCCAGGCTTCGGCCCGAGGCGATGGCGGAGAGCAGCTGGCGCTGGCGGGCCAGGCTGGCCGACATCCGGGCGCTCGCGCCGGCGGCGCCGGCGGCCGCGACGTACTCGGTCACGTCGGCGAACGCGACGTCTCCGGGGACCTCGACCAGGGCGACCCGGTGGCGACGGCAGGCCTCCACGAGGTCGTCGGGGACCGCGCCGAGGAGTGCCGCGCCGGCCAGCAGACAGGTCGCCCCACCCTCCGCGATCGAGGACACGAAGGTCTCGCTGTCCTCGGGTCCACGACGCCAGACGAGGCCGGTGAGCACGAGCTCGCCGCCGCTCAGGTAGCGACCGGGTTCGAGCAGGTCGATCGTGATCGTGCGCCCGACAGGTCGTTCGAGCGCGCTCTCAGGGGCGTGCAGGAGTCGCAGGCCCAGGCTGGGCGTCTTCAACAGCTCTGCAAGTAGCACGGTGCCTCCACCGGTCGACCGGTCCCATTCGGCCGCGTCTTGGAGGAACGTACAACGCCCGCACGTGTACGCGGGAGGCCCGTTGTCGTTTCTTCACCACTTTGCGGCCAAGTTCTGCTCGGGGTTGACGTGACTCCGCTCACATCCTTATATTTCGAATGTCAGAAATCAAATTCCGCATTACGGAAGGAATGGTGAGATGTCCCACCAGCTCCGGTACGAGGTGAACTGCTCGATCCTGTTCACCGAGCTCCCGCTGCTCGAGCGCCCCGCGGCGGTGAAGGCCGCCGGCTTCGACGCGGTCGAGTTCTGGTGGCCGTTCGCCGACGCGGTGCCGTCCGACAAGGACGTGGACGCCTTCGTCGACGCCGTCGAGGGCGCCGGGGTGCGCCTGGTCGGCCTCAACTTCTTCGCCGGTGACATGCCGGCCGGTGACCGCGGCCTGGTCTCGTGGCCGGCCCGGTCGGCGGAGTTCCGCGACAACATCGACGCCACCATCGGCATCGGTGAACGGCTCGGCTGCACCGCGTTCAACGCGCTCTACGGCAACCGCGTCGACGACGCCGCAGCCGAGGCGCAGGACGAGCTCGCCGCCGAGAACCTCGCGCTGGCTGCTCGCGCGGCGGCCCGCATCGGCGGCACCGTGCTGGTCGAGCCGGTCAGCGGTGCCGACCGCTACCCGCTGCTCACTGCCGCCGACGCGATCGCGGCGATCGACCGCGCCGGCGAGGCCAACATCGGCCTGCTCGCCGACCTCTACCACCTCGCCGTGAACGGCGACGACGTCGACGAGGTGATCGCTGCGTACGCCGCTCGCATCGCTCACGTCCAGATCGCCGACGCCCCGGGCCGCAACGAGCCCGGCACCGGCGATCTCCCGCTCGAGCGGCAGCTCGCCGCGCTGGAGGCCGCCGGGTACGCCGGCTGGGTCGGGCTGGAGTACAAGCCCGCCAAGGGCTCGACCGAGAGCTTCGACTGGCTGCCGCATGAGCGCCGCCCCAGCTGCCGAGTCGGCTCGTCCTGACCGAAATCAGCGTCGAGGGGGGGGGGCATAAACAACCCACCCCCCACCGAAAATGGTGAGATTTGGGCCACACCGCGGGCCCCGGGCACCCCCCCGCC